>JABFRU010000023.1 GCA_013140985.1 Chitinophagaceae bacterium
GCTGGCTATGTCTGTTGCTACTGTCTGGTTGAATTCTGTAACAGGAACCGGCAATACCAAAATTAATCTTGCCATTGAGATAGTCACTATTTTACTATACACTATTTATATATACCTGGTATTGGAAGTATGGGACATGAACCTTGTTTGGGCATGGGCGTCTGAACTGTTATACTGGTCTGTACTTTTTATTCTTTCCTTTTTATATATCAGGAGTGGTAAATGGAAGAAAAAAGTGATCTGATCATTTGTAATAATAAGTAATCGAGTTTTCTTTTATTTCAAAATAACAATTAGAAGCCTGTTGAGCCTGCACTGTTGCCGCCACAAATTCCAATATCTCTTTTCTTCTTGCTAATGGCGTTTTAGTAAAGGCGACCCATTGTGCTTCGGTTGGGATATCAATATAGACGAGGCAATTACCGCCGCCCATTTCATGATAGAATTCAATTCTTGTATCGCTGTCTATATAAATAACCGAGCCTGATCTTACATTACCAGTGTATTCGACCCTCCGGCTGAATTTTTGCTGGAGCTCTTTGTTTAATTTTTCCCGAAGGATAAGATCCTCATCCGGAATAATATTTCCAAACCCATCTTTGTAAACTATACGTTTAGCTTTTTTATTCATCATCAAATTTGCAAATTTACTCAAAAGCTTCATTCAGCATCTTCGCCAACCTCACGCCCCCTTTCAATAATTGCTGATCCAGGTCTTTTTGAAAAATATAATTGTATTTATAACCCAGCTTCCCGTCGGCAGGAACAGAGGCATAAACCTTATTGGCCAAAACATAGGAATCATAGAACCAATCTTCCAATGCAGAATTCTGCCACTCCGCTATTTGCTCTTCTGAAACTATATCAAGTACCGTTGCATATTCTGTATAACTGTATTGCTGAAACTCGACCAAAGAGTTATCCCATACAGAATGAAGATTGGTTGCTTTATCAAACCAGGAAACATTGATCCTGTTCCCTCCAAGATCTTCTGCCCTGCCTACATGCAACGGCTGATGAAGATCGCCAACAAAATGCAGCAGGAAACGCAAAGCGATCTGTCTTTTCTCAGCGGTCAATGATTCATCTTTTAACTGATCAGTCATTGCTTTGATCTGTGTATATAAATTTTCTCCCTTTAGATTCCTTAAACTATCAACAAATACTTCTTTGGAAAGATTGCCCGGTATATTCACATAATGCCATTTGGAAGCCATGGCCCATGTGCCGGTAGTGTCTGATTTGATGAAGTCTGGCCAGTTGGCCCACATGGCAAGATTCTCCCGGCCGATCAGTCCCTTTAATCCCTTTTTTGCTTTTTTGGATAAATGCCGTTCGGCTATTTCTGCTACTACCCGGTGACCCGTCACTCCCCAGCAAAAGGCAGACAAAGGAGCAAAGAGTAGTCCAATAAATAAAATTCTTCTGGTATTTGAGAACAATGATCTTTTCATACTGAACGATTTTGATAAACAAATTTCATGTAAAAAAACATTCGTTCAGCATTATTATTTGAACGAAAAAAGCAAATGATCTCAGTTAGAAAAAGCAAGGTCCTTTTTGTCTTTTATTTGCAACCGGTAACGAAGTATCACATCATCATTATATAAAAGATAAAGCCATTTAATACCAGGAGAGTTGACATGATAAGTATAACTCGTTTTGCTGTTTATTATTTCAGATGGTTTCAGTAAGATACTGCTGGCTGTTTTATAAACAGATGTATCAGGGAAAAGGTCTGAAAAAATGTTATGATCTCTTTGAATGTTCGCTGACTCGATCTCAAAGTTAAGCGTATCCCCTTCAGCGGCTTCCAGCAAACCTTTTGCAGGACTGTAAGACCTGATACTATACTTGACAAAAGTTTTCTGTTTGTATGGAGAGATCCTGAATTCCGGCATCAGCGGAGGATCGTCCATCAATGTCCATCGCAGATTATCCGGGTAATGTTCTTCAATGAATTTTTCAGGGGCAGGCATAAAATAGTTTTCATCAAATTCCTGTATGAATTCATCCCCTCCCCTGGTTACATAACCGCTGGCCCATGTTACATCCATTAATTCCCATTTGGTATCAACAAAAACCACATTCCATGTATGATTGGAACCAAAGCGACGCATACCCTTACTGCCTCTTGCGTAACCAGTGATAACTTCTGCTTGTATGCCCGCATGCAGGCAAAGTGTTTTGAACAACCTCGCATAGCCATCACAGGCGGCAACCCCATTTCCTAAAACATCATCAGCTACTCTTTCATCCAGCGGTTTTAATGCGAAAGTATCTGCCGGATCATCTTTGATCTTTGACATTACCCCGGGATGCCTTGCATTGCTCCTTACTTTATAAAAGATATTATCAGCAACCCAGCGAAAAATAGCTCTTACTTTTTCAAGATCAGTTGAATACCCATCCACTAATTGCCTGCTAAGAGTTTCAGCATCTGCTGTTTTAATTGATCGCACTTTCCTGTCAATAATACCAAGATCAACTTTGCTGTTTTGACAAAAAATAGTGGAGGAAAATAAAATCGACGATATGGTCAATAGTTTCTCCATAAACAGGAAGCCTTCTAAAGTTACTGCCAAAACATTTTACTGGCAAGCCGCTTGTGTAACTTAAAGTAACTACCTGTACTTATTCCACAATTTGAAGAACTTATAATTAAAACTCAGCGAAAAAAGCAAATGCCCGTCCACATGAGAATGATCCTCCCTGCTAATGTGTACATGTTCATGTCCGGGATGAAAGTCCGTCTCAATACCTTTCCCAAAATGGAGCATATACTGGCCGGATAAAGAACAATCCAGTTTGGGTGTAATATTAATATGCGTTCCAAGTCCTGCCTGTGTTGCCATGCTAAGCCTGTCGGCAGAATTGGCTTTATTATCTTTCTCGGATACTTTACTATAGTCAAAACAATGACCGACGATAAGATAGGGTTGCAATAAACGATCGAAAAGGTGATTGTTGCGGGTATATAACATCACCGACCAGCCAATATGATAATCGTTTTTAAAAGTGAGGCCGGTCTTTGAAGTGATATAGTCAAAATACCATTCTGTATTAAGCCGATTGCTGAATTGAATACGGAATTGCCCGCCTATCCCAATTCCTGTTGCTTCATCTTCCTCAAACATACTGATAGTGTTCCGGGTGCCGAGGCTGAATGTTCCGGCATTCTTTTGCGCAAACAGGCATGAGGAGATAAGCAGCAGTATTGCTGTTATAGCCAAGCGATATTTCATGTGCAGAGGTTTTAGAGTAGAGATGTGCTTTGCCGGGGAATTTGAAAGTAAACGGGCGGCAATTCTATTTATTGTTTTATCCCTGTTAACAATAACCAGTAAACAATATCGAAGCTCTCAAGTATATTTGTACAATAAAAATATACCTCATGTCATTAATGAACCAGGGCAACAAAGACAAAAAGAAAGGAAATAAAAACAATCCGGGGAGCAAAGCACAGGGCTCCAAATTTATTGCCAAGCCCGGAAAAGCTTCTGGCTTTTCTGTAAAACCACATAAGGCCGGTGGAACAAGAGGCAGCTAATGCTGAACCTTATCTTTTCAGAAATTTTCCTTTGAGCAATCTGTCCATCACCTCATCTTTCAGGTTGCGGCTGATGGGGATATGATGCTGACCGATACGTATATCATTTCCTTCGATGCTTTCAATTTTTGCGGCAGCAACGATATAAGATTTATGTGTTTTTATGAATGTGGATGAAGGCAGGTAATCTTCCACGGCTTTAAAGGTGAGATAAGTAATGTATTTTCTGTCGCTGGTATGAATAACGACATAGTTCTGTAGCGCTTCGGCAAAAAGAATCTCATTGTATCCGATCTTCACTAACCTGTTATCTGCTTTGATAAAAAAATAATCGGCAGCCCCGCTTGCAGATCCTGCAATGTTCTTTTCCCTTACTTCATAAAATTCTTTGGCCCGCAAAGCTGCTTTCAAAAAACGTTCAAATGAAATGGGTTTGACCAGGTAATCCAATGCATTTACTTCAAAACCATCCAATGCATATTGCGGGTAAGCAGTCGTAAAAATAACCGGTGGAGGGTTTTGCAGGGTCTTAAAAAAATCAAGCCCCGTGATCCTGGGCATTTGTATATCGAGAAAAAGCAACTGCACTTCACCTTTGCTGATGAGCCCAGTAGCCGCCAGCGGACTGTCAAACTCCCCGATGAGATTCAAAAAGTCAGCATCGGCCACATATTCTTTCAACCCTTTTCTTGCCAGCGGTTCATCATCAATGATAACACAGTTTATAGTCATGTCTATATTTTTATTGTATTATTTGTCACATGGAATTTGCAATAAAATTTTCATCGCTGGTGTCATAATAGCCCGAAAATTGTATGGCTCATTTCATGATGTTTGCAGTTTTAATGTCACTGAAAATAGTTGATCCGTTTCAGCAATGCTTAATTCATGTTTGCCGGGATAAAGTAGTTCCAGCCTTCTTCTTACATTGGTGAGCCCGATGCCACCCTGCTTTTGCACAGTGGCCTTTTCTCTCTCTTTTGAATTCTCAATAGTAAATAAGAGAGTACCATTATTACGGCCTATATCCAACTTTATAAAATTGGTCTTATCGCTGTTATGAGAAATATGCTTGAATGCATTCTCCACGAAAGGGATCAATAAAAGCGGCTCGATCCGGAAGCCTTTTATGTCGGCTGAATAGTTGAATTGTACAGAATATTTCTCATCCTTTCTTAGTTGCTGGAGATCTACATAATCTTTCAGGTACATCAGTTCCTTTTCAATTGGAATTTTGTCATCATTGGCCTCGTACAATTGGTAGCGGAGCATCTCGGAGAATTTATGCAACGCAGCTCTCGCTTCTGCATTATCCTTATTGATCAAAAAATAAACAGCGTTCAGTGAATTAAATAGAAAATGCGGATTCATCTGTGATTTTAGAAAATTCAATTCAGTTTCGGCTTTTTCCCTGGCTACTTCTACCATGCGTTGCTGCATTTGCAAATAATCAAACACCAGTTGAAATGCAGCGCCGGCTGCCACCAAAAAGAAATCAGAAATGACATTCTCATATATTTTCAGTTTCAGATCGTTCGACCAGCCCAATGAAACAGGATGACCGGTGATGGCACCGCCGGCATATATTTTTAATAAACTGCTTGCCAGGATCATTAGAATAAAAAGGAAAATGAAAAAAGCATACTTTTTTTTGTAGAGGAGCCGTGGTATTAATAAGTAATTGGTGATATAAACCATCGCAGCGAGGTCGGCCACTTTCAACAAAGTGATCTGTATTGCGATGGACCGGGTAGTATAATCCTGGTAACGCAGGTAAAACCATAAACCCAATACCAGCACCCAGAAGAATACATGCTGTAGTTTATATTTCAGAAAGAATGATGCGTTTTGCATACTGTAAAATAAAAGTACAAATTCCACCGGTTAAAAGTCGTTACACTGCCTGCCTGTTTTACTTGATGAAGAGCAGTATTGCCTTTCATCAGGCCGGAAACCCTTTTTGTGTAAACAATTTGAAAGAATGTATGATCAAACGGAGCTTTACCAGATCAAAATCAACAGCCATGAAATACAGTTCCTTTGTTCTGATCTTTTTATCAACCTTCTCGGTCTGCAGTTGCCAGCAACCTGCTAAAAAAGCTGCCGCCAGTGATATAAAAGTGGGCGGTAATTGCGAGGGATGTGAAGCCATTTATGAGAGCCCCATAGCATTTGATCAATTAAAAGAAGTGGATACGCTGCCGGATTTTACTGAAGATGGCCCGAAGCTGGAAGTGAACGGCATTATATATAAAGCAGATGGTAAAACACCGGCGCCGGGAGTTGTGCTTTATATTTATCACACCGATCAAAAAGGAAAATACAGTAAAAAGGGGGATGAAAAAGGCTGGGGCAAACGCCATGGATATATCCGTGGATGGGTGAAGACAGATCAGAATGGTTTTTATAAATTTTATACACTGGTCCCTGCTTCCTATCCCAACAGCAATAATCCAAAACATATACATCCCACAATAAAAGAACCGGGACTCACAGAATACTGGATAGATGAATTTCTTTTTGAAGACGACCCTTTATTACCTGAAGCAGAAAAAGAAAAACGGCAACCCGTTGGTGGTAATGGCGTTTTAAAAACAGAAATGAAAGATGGAATGCTGAAAGCTACCAGGAATATTATTCTTGGATTGAATGTGAGAGATTACCCAAAAAAATAGTTCGTTTACTTGAGGTAAAAATCTGCTTTTGCTTTGAAATAGGTAACCCGTGTATCGCCCAAATTTGCGATCAGACCTTCTAATACAACATGCCAGAGTTTGGTAGCTTTATCATACGTAGTGACCGCAGTACCATTGCTTACATCAATATAAGCAACATCATCCCCGGAACGGAATGAGTATTTGGCACTCATCTCCTTTCTTCCATCATCATCCAGCGATATCTGGTATTTCTTTTTGTTTTTAAAACGGGAGTGGAAAAACATAGTGAAGAATTGGTTCTTTTGTTCGATCACCACTACAAAATCGCCATGCGCCCTGTACGTTTTAATTGTTGCTGGCTGGTGAATTATAAAATAATTATTCCCTGTTGCAGTATCAAGCACTGATACCGGGCACCTGCTATAAAGAGTATCACCTTCTTTTTGAGCATTGGCTCCCAACGATGCAAAAAGAAGAGAAAGAAAGAAAATCTTTTTCATTACAAGGCATTTAAACCAAAAAAATACGAAGAATATTTGATATTGTTTAAGGTTTCATGTCTAAGGTTTAACGTTAGACCAAAATCCAGTATGAACTTTGCACAACACGACAACATTAAACATTAGACTTTAAACTTTTTAACCTCTCGTTCCAAACAAAAGGCTTCCGATCCTCACCATATTACTCCCCTCTTCTATCGCAATTTTATAATCGCTGCTCATACCCACGGAGAGAATTTGTGGTTTGAAGTTTGAAGTTTGAAGTTGAGCCTGCTTATCGAAAAGGTTTTTCAGATTGCGAAATTCAGTTCTCACTTTGTCCATATCATCAGTAAAACTCGCCATCCCCATCAGCCCTTTAATCTGCACATTTGCATATCCGCTCATTTGCACATCATTCAACTCTTTCTCATCAAACCCAAACTTTGTTTCTTCTTGTGCGATATGAACCTGGAGCAGGCAATCAACGATCCTCCCCGACTTACCTGCCTCTTTATTGATCTCCTTCAGCAATTTCAGACTATCAACGCCGTGGATCAGTTGCACAAAGGACACTATTAACTTTACTTTATTGGTTTGCAGGTGACCGATAAAATGCCAGCGGATATCATTTGGAAGCTGTTTTGCTTTTTCAAGCAGTTCCTGCACATAGTTTTCTCCAAAATCTCTATGGCCTAAATTGTAAAGCTCAAGAATATCTTCAACAGGTTTTGTTTTGGAAACGGCAACCAATAGTACTTCTTGTAAATCAAGTTCTTTTTTTATCGAATGATATGCGGTTTTATTAATTGCCATTGCTGCCTTTCATTCTTTTCAGTACTAACCTATCCGTAAAGTTTTGTTTCCAAATTTCTAATAAGTAAAAATCATCCCCTTCATCGCCAATTACAGAACCAAGATTGGATGAATATATCCTTATCCTGTAGACTCCAGGGTCAACAGATATTTCCAATTCAGGCTCGTTTGCCATACATGCAATAATCTGAATTATCCCAGATTTAATATTAATACTTCCTTCAACTACATGGTCATAGTCATTAAAGTCATTTTTATTGCTTGGATTATCAAGAAGTCTTAATTCCGCCCTAACAGTACCATAACAGGCTGTTCCGACTGATAGCCTACCAGGTAACATCGAGAGTCTATCTAAAAATGCCTGGTCAGTCCACATCTCTTCAGTTGAATCAAATGAGATGTTTTTATCAAAGATGAAAAATTGGTTATAAGAAGAATAAAAATCAAGATTGAAAGCTTTCATATCAAGAAGAATTACTTCAAGATTGAACGACTAATCACTATCCGCTGCACTTCGCTGGTTCCTTCATATATCTGTGTGATCTTGGCATCTCTCATCAATCTTTCTACATGGTATTCTTTTACAAAACCATAACCGCCATGTACCTGCACCGCTTCTACTGTGGTCCACATGGCGGTTTCGGAAGAAAATACTTTTGCCATAGAAGAACTTAATCCATAATCAAGTCCATTATCTTTTTCCCAGGCAGCTTTTAGACAAAGCAATCTTGCGGCTTCAATTCTTGTTGCCATATCAGCCAGTTTAAATGCAATGGCCTGGTGATTCATGATCTCCGTTCCAAATGCTTTTCTTGTTTTAGAGTAATCTCTTGCCAGTTCATAAGCGCCGCTGGCTATACCCAATGCCTGTGATGCAATACCAATTCTTCCACCGGCCAATGTTTTCATTGCGAATTTGAAACCAAAACCGTCATCACCGATGCGATTTGCTTTTGGCACTTTTACATCATTGAACATTACGGTATGTGTATCGCTTCCACGGATACCGAGTTTGTTTTCTTTGGCAGCTACCACCACACCCGGCCAGTCTTTTTCTACAATTAATGTATTGATACCTTTTGAAGCTTTTGCAGGATCTGTTTGCGCCATTACCAGGTAAACAGATGCAGTTCCGCCATTGGTGATCCAATTCTTTGTCCCATTTAATAAATAGTAGTCGCCTTTATCTTCCGCTGTTGTTCTTTGTGAAGTTGCATCGCTGCCAGCCTCCGGTTCGCTCAGCATAAAGGCGCCGATGTATAACTCACCATTTTTCAGACCCTGGGCCAAAGGAGTTAAATATTTCTGCTTTTGTTCTTCGTTGCCATATTGCTGCAAACCATAACAAACCAAACTATTATTCACACTCATTACTACACTCACACTGGCATCTATTTTACTTATTTCTTCCATGGCCAGCACATAGCTAATTGTATCCATGCCGGCTCCTCCGTATTTTGGGTCCACCATCATACCGAGAAACCCCAGTTCTGCCAGTTTCATTACTTGTTCACGGGGAAATTTCTGTAGTTCGTCTCTTTCAATAACCCCGGGCAGGCATTCATTTTGGGCAAAATCCCTTGCCGCTTTTTGGATCATCAATTGTTCTTCGCTGAGTTGAAACATCATAACAGCTGCTGATTTGGTGCAGCAAAGATAAGGGCAAAGCAATGTTACAAATGATTGTAAAGTATTTGTAACTAATGATTAAAATCATCGGTAAACAGCTCTGTCGGTGGCGAATTTTGGCCTACCTTTGCCTTCGCTTCGGATAAAACCGGCGTAATGGTATGAAATGAGTCATAAAATTTTCGAGCTGTCTTATCAAAAGGCGATGAAAATTTTATAGCGAATTCCATGTGTAATCAGAAAAAATATATGCCCACATGAAAAAGATCCACATTGTTTTATTAGTACTGATCTCAGGTGCTATTGCTTATCTTATTTCTTCTTTCAAATTTGCAAGCAGCACTTATGATTCAATTGCTGAGGCAAAAGCCAATCCAGGTAAATTTGTTCATATAGCTGTAAGGCTTGATACATTAGCCCCTGTTGTTTATGACCCGATCAAGGATGCTAATTTTTTAAGTTTCCAGGCCATGGGAGTTGATAGTGCCGATCAGAAGATGCAGGTGATCTACAGGAAGGGTGAAATTCCCAACCTTATGATCAGCGAAAGACTTGTTTTAAAAGGTAAATACGAGAATGGGCATTTTGAATGCAAAGATGTTCAAACCAAATGTCCTTCCAAATACAAAGACGACATGAAGGCTGCTGAGAAAAACGTACAGAAAACAACAGAACAATCAGAGCCAGCCAAAACTCTTTAAATTAATCAACAGCGGGAATGGATTATATCGGCGAGCATCGTTTACCGGGTCAATTAGGACACTTCTTTATTGTTCTTTCACTTATTGCTTCGCTGGTGGCAACGGTTTCTTATTTCTTATCAGCAAGATCAAAAGATGAGATCGATGCCGGCTATTGGAAAAAGCTGGCCCGCTATGCTTTCATTACAGAAGCTGTTTCTGTGTTTGCTGTTTTTGGCATCCTCTTTTATATTGTCCATAATCATCTTTTCGAATACAAATATGCATGGCAGCATAGCAGCCGGTCATTAGAATTCAAATATATACTCGCCTCCTTATGGGAGGGACAGGAAGGAAGTTTCTTACTCTGGAGCATCTGGCATTGTGTATTGGGTTTGATACTAATTAAAACAAGTAAGAAATGGGAAGCCCCGGTAATGTCCGTTGTAAGTTTTGTGCAGGTTTTCTTAGCAACTATGATCGCCGGTCTTTATGTGTTTGGTGAAAAAATAGGTACGAATCCATTTATACTATTGAGAGACTCCGGTGTGCTTGACAATGCTCCTGCACTACATGCAAATATGGATGTAACCCAACCATTACTTCCTGATTACCTGTCAGCCATCAAAGACGGAAACGGATTGAACAAATTATTACAGAATTACTGGATGGTGATACATCCCCCGGTTTTATTCATGGGATTTGCTTCAACTATTATTCCGTTTGCATTTACTATAGCCGGTTTATGGAAAAAACAATTTGGCGAATGGACAAAACCCGCATTACCCTGGGCTCTTTTTTCTGCCGCTGTATTTGGCGTGGGTATTATGATGGGTGCTAAATGGGCTTATGAATCGCTGACCTTTGGGGGTTATTGGGCATGGGACCCGGTAGAAAATGCATCATTGGTTCCATGGATGGTGATGGTAGCAGGTATTCACACTTTATTGATCTATAAACATAGCGGCCACTCATTAAGAGCTACTCACCTCTTCTTCATCATTTCTTTTGCATTGGTATTGTATTCAACCTTTCTTACCCGTAGCGGCATATTAGGTGAAACGTCAGTTCATGCATTTACCGATCTTGGCATGAATGTTCAGCTTTATCTTTTTCTTTTTGCATTTCTCTGGTTGCCTGCCATCGCAGCCTCTAAAAAATTTAATGGGTTGATGATCACCCTGGGTACCTGTATAGGGCTTTTGGTGACCACTTACGTTTGTGACAGAACAGGTTTCGATCTTTTCAACAGGCCGCTTGCACCTATCCTGGCATTAATTACTCTTCTTACCGGGATCGGTTTTGCTGTTTATCATATACAAACACAAGTGCCTTCCATTAAAAAAGAAGAAAGCGGCTCGTCAAGAGAGTTCTGGATGTTCATCGGCGCATTGGTGTTTTTTCTTTCTGCTGTTGTCATCATCGCCCAAACATCAGTACCTGTTTATAACGAGATATTCAACATGAAGAAAGGTGCGCCGGAAGACAGTGAATATAGTTATAACCGGATACAAGTATTTGTTGCTATCATTATCGGCGTACTTACCGCTGTCACCCAATACCTGAAGTATAAGGGCACATCAACCACTTATTTTCTGAAAAAAATCTGGGTGCCCACTTTAATAGCCGTTGTTGTGGCTACGCTCATACTGGCATTTGGGAAAGTAAATTATGAGAAAAAATCTGTTGGTTTTATGGCGGCTATTTGGGTGGCTGTTGCCAGCAGCGTATATGCCATCATTGCCAATGCTGCGTATATATGGCTTGGCTTAAAAGGTAAACTGAAATTATCCGGCGGCTCTATTGCTCACCTTGGTTTTGGCATGGTGTTGCTCGGTATTCTTATCACTTCTTCAAAAAAAGAAGTGCTGTCCAATAACAATAGCGGAATCTTTGTTCCCCTTGGAGGTAAAGAAGATCCAAAAGAGAACCTGACAATGCTGGAAGGTGTGAAAATGGATATGGGGCGATATTACATAACCTATCTGAAAGATTCATTTGAAGCCCGCACTGAAAAAACTTTTTTTAATATCCACTTTGAAAGAAAAGATGGTAAGGAAAATTTTTTGCTGCGACCTTATTCTTATATAACCGAAGAAGGTCAGCAACCAAATCCTGATGCCCGTCATTACTGGGATCATGATGTGTTCACCTATATCACTTCTACACCCAAGCCTGATGCTATAAAAGATACTGCCACTTTCAAAACGAATCTATTAAAACCAGGCGATTCTCTTTTTTATTCCAAAGGGTTGATGATCTTCCAGGATGTGGATACCGTTAATGGCTTACCGGATCATATTGCCGCTATCCTCGGACCAGAAGGAAAACTCTACCGGGCATCTGTAAAAGTTTTTTCTAAGACAGGTTCTATTTTCACCATAACGCCGAATCTTGCTTTAGCAAAAACAGATATGATAGCAGTGCCCGATACACTTACCCAGGAAGGTCTGATACTACAACTACGAACAGTAAATCCTGATAAGAGTGTTGAACTGGCAGTGAAAGAAACTGACGCCGTGTTGAAATTCGTTACACTAAAGGCATATAAGTTTCCCTTCATTGGATTGCTTTGGCTGGGAGTCATTGTTACTGCTCTTGGTATCATCATCAGCATGGTACGTCGCATACAGTTAAACCGGGGAAAAAATAAGGAATAAAGAATGAAAAAGTCCATTTATAAACGGGCAAACTTTCTTATTTTTTATTTCTCATTCCTTATTCCTTATTTCCGGGGAATTTCCCGGTCGTAAATTTTGCTTTTTTAAAACAGCTTCTGTTGTAGTTTTGTTGTCTGTCAAAAGACCTTGTGTTTCAATTTTATTTAATGAAGCCCGCTGTAATATATAAATTAAGAGTGCTGGTATTCCTGGTATTCATTATAGCAGCAATACAACTGAAAGCCCAGGTTACTGACCCTGTTTACCAGGATTCAGCTGCCTATGCCAGGGCCGCTATGAAAGAGCAACGAAAAAAATGGGGACCTAATGATACAATCATTGTGCCTGCTGTCTTTTACCAGAATGAGATCGTTAGCTACAAAGAAGAAACGATGGTATGGGTGTCAAAACTAACGGGAGCAAAACTGGCAAAATCTATAGAAGAATGGACAAGGCTTCGCAATGCTGTCTATATAACTTATCCCTATGCAAAAATTGCCGGTGCAACTATCAATAGTATCAATATGGAGGCAGAAAAATTGGGTTCAAAGAAGGAAAGAAAAAAATATATCAAGTCAAGAGAAAAAGAATTGAAGAAAGAATTTGCTGATCCTCTTAGTAACCTTTCTGTCTATCAGGGAAAGGTTTTGATGAAACTGATCAACCGCCAGACCGGCAACAGCTGTTACGACATTGTCAAAGAATATAAAGGCGGGGTAAGTGCCCGTTTCTATCAAACCATGGCCTGGTTTGTAGGGGGAAGCATGAAGCAGGACTGGGATATCGATAAAAATAAAATGGACCGGGATATTGAAAATATTGTGAAAGAGATAGATGGCTCATGGTACAATAATCCTTACCGTCGCTGATTTCTGCCCTTTTAATTTTTCCTTTCTATTTTTACTGCATAAACTTTTTATATGAAGCTTGATATACTTGCTATTGGCGTTCATCCTGACGATGTGGAATTAAGTTGTTCAGGCACTATTATCAATGAAATAAAAGGCGGGAAAAAGGTTGGCATTATTGATCTGACACAAGGCGAATTGGGTACAAGAGGTACAATCGAAACCCGATACCATGAAGCAGCCAATGCTGCTATGATCATGGGAGTACATGTAAGAGAGAACTTGAAAATGCGGGATGGATTTTTTGCAACCGATGAAGAACACAAATTAAAACTGATACAAGCCATACGAAAATACCAGCCTGAAATTATTCTTGCAAATGCATTGCATGACCGTCATCCTGATCATGGACGGGCAGGTAATATGATCGCTGAATGTTGCTTTTTATCAGGTCTTGCCAAAATTGAAACTAAAGATGAAGCAGGGAAACCGCAAGCAAGGTGGCGGCCATCCAATGTGCTTCACTACATACAGGATTGGTATCATGAACCTGACCTGCTTGTTGATATTACCGATTCGTTTGAACAAAGAATGAAAGCCATCGAAGCTTATACTACACAGTTTCATACGGGTGAAAAAAGCAGTGAGGGAACACAGACTTATATTTCTACCCCTGATTTTTTGGATAGCATCATTGCAAGAGCAAGAATGCTGGGCAAACGCATTGGTGTGAAATATGCTGAAGGATTTATCAGCGAGAAAAGTATCGGTATCAGGAGCCTTGATGCCCTTATTTCCAAAGAAACCTAACGGTTGTTGGGGGGAAAAGTTTAACCCTCTTTGTGGCCTTTGTTGATTACCTTTGCAGTCATAATAATTTTAATGAGTATTCCCAAGTTTCCCTCCGTCAAGTTTACTTTTCATGCAGAACTGAAGAAAAGGATCAATGACTACTTTAAGCAGGCAGGTAAAAGACCAACCGGTAATTATAAGCTTTACATTAAGGCTGTTACTTTAGTTGTTGCTTATCTTGGCCTTTATGCTCACCTGGTATTTTTTACTCCTGTCGGATGGCTGGCCTTGCTGGAGTGTATTGTGCTGGGCGGTTTAACTGCTGCTATCGGTTTCAATGTAATGCATGATGGGATGCATGGCAGTTTCAGCCGGTATAAATGGATCAACAATTTTGCAGGGTTGTCCCTTAATTTTCTCGGCGCCAATAATTTTCTCTGGAAAACAAAGCATAATGTCATACACCATACTTATACCAATATAGAAGGCGTGGACGATGATATTGAAGCAAGACCTTTGCTTCGTCTTTGTGAAACACAGAAACATTATAAGATACACCGCTACCAGCATTGGTATTTCTGGGCGGCATATTGTTTACTCTATATCTGGTGGGTTTTCTTTACTGATTATAAGAAATATTTCATGAGGAAGATCAATACCACTCCTATTAATCACATTCCTTTGTCGGTGCATTTTTCGTTCTGGGGATTTAAGCTATTGCACCTTTTCATATTTGTAGCATTTCCTATTTATATGGTTGGATTTTTGCCATGGCTATACGGATTTCTCGCCCTTGCATTGTTTTCTGGTTTCGTCCTGAGTATTGTGTTTCAGTTGGCACATACTGTGGAGCATACAGAATTTCCCCAGGTAATTGCTGAAACCAATAAAATGGAAGATGAATGGGCCCTGCATCAATTAAAGACAACAGCCAATTTTGCTACCCGCAATAAATTCATCACCTGGTGGGTGGGCGGATTGAATTTCCAGATAGAACATCACCTGTTTCCCAGGATATCGCATATCCACTACCCCGCCATCAGCAAGATCATTAAAAAGACCTGTAAAGATTTTGGCTTCCCCTATATTGAATATCCAAAAATGAGAACGGCAGTTGCTTCCCATGTATCTCATCTCAGGAATTTAAGCAAAAGGTAAAAAGATCTGCTACGCCACTAAGTACAACCACCTGTCTGCGGGAATATACCGCAGACAATGACCATTTGGTAATCCAAAATGCCATAATTTGCACAGCTTTTAAAAAGAAACTATGGCCGACTTTTCCAATTACGACCCCAACAGTGTAGGCAATCCCAACAATAATATTTTTGGGTTACCTACCACAGAAGACGATGCAAAGCTTGTATTAATGCCCGTTCCCTGGGAAGTTACGGTAAGCTATGGCGCAGGCACTGCCCGTGCAGCCGATGCTATCTTCAAAGCCAGTTTACAGGTTGATCTTTTTGATCCGGAATTTCCTGATGTATGGAAACAGGGTTTTTATATGCGTCCCCCCGACAAAAAGATCCTGATGAAAAGTGATTACCTGCGCAAAGAAGCCGAATTATATATTGATTATATATCAAAAGGTGAAGAAGTAAGTGCCAACCAGTTCATGACAAAGACCCTGAAAGATGTAAACGAAGGCGGCATCTTTTTGAATAACTGGGTGTATGAGCAAACCAAAGCTTTATTAGGAAGAGATAAATTAGTTGGATTAGTTGGCGGAGACCATAGTACACCGCTTGGTTTTATGAAAGCCATTGGAGAAAAGCATGGTGATTTTGGTGTATTGCAAATAGATGCACATTTCGATCTTCGCCAGGCTTATGAAGGATTTAATTATTCTCATGCCAGCATCATGTACAACGCATTGAAGGAAATTCCTCAGCTAAAAACATTGGTGCAGGCCGGTATCAGGGATTATGGCAGCGATGAATGGGAATATGTTCGCAACAGCAACTTCCGGGTGATCACTTATTTTGATAAAGACATCCGTAACCGCCAGTATGAAGGACAAAGCTGGAAACAAATTGCTGAAGAAATAGTGAGCAAGCTTCCGGAAAAAGTTTTTATCAGTTTTGATATTGATGGCCTCGATAGAAAATTATGTCCTTTTACCGGTACACCTGTGCCGGGCGGTTTTGAATTGGAACAGGTCTTTTATCTCTTCAGCAAACTTCATCAAAGCGGCAAAAAGATCATTGGCTTTGACCTGAATGAAGTGGGTATCGGCGGAGATACCGATTGGGATGCCAATGTGGGCGCCAGAGTGCTTTATAAGTTGTGTAATTTGCTGGTGACAAGTAATGCATGATGCAAGAGTTTCTCATCACATTAAGGAATGACAAAACCCGTTTATACAACCGGATAAGCTGGTTCATAATCATTATCAATTGTGCCTTGTTATTATATCTTGCCATTTCCTCAAGTGAAAAAGACATACGAAGCGGAAGTATTGCAACTCTCATTACGTTAGCCATAGTCCTGGGCTTCTATTTATATTTCAGGAAAACAAAATACCGTTTTGGGTTTCATCCATTTTTTTTATTCCTCATGCTTGGATGGATAAAAAATGAATATTACTGGCTGGCTGGTGCTGCTTTAGTATTTGATCTCCTTCATTTAACCGCAACAACAAAACAAGTGATCAGCATTACTAAAGAAGGAATTATTTATCCTTCTATTTTCAAAAAGAAAACAGAATGGGAAAAATTAAATAACCTCCTTTTAAAAGACGGGTTAGTAACAATTGATTTTAAAAACAATAAGATCATCCAGCAAACGATCGATGAAAGCAAAACTTCAGTGAATGAAAGAGAATTTAACGAGTTTTGCAGGCAGCAACTGAATAAATGAGCCTTTCTCACTCTCCATATATACTTTATTCTGACGGCAAAGGAAATATCTTTGAAGACACTTCATTGTATGTTACCGGCCGCAGTGGTTGGGATGCTCTGCCTGTTCCTGAAGATGAATGGATCAAATTGCCCGATGGTGGTTCATTGTATGAATTACCCGGACGAAAAGGGATTGGCATTGATGTAACAACAGGTGAAATGCGGTTATGTGATAAAGGATGGGCCGTTGCTGCCTTTATTCCTCCGGCGCATACCGGTTTTTATTTAGCAGCCTACGAAACACAAAATGATGCTCCTACCCTTCCCCTGTTTTGCTATACAGCAGTTGGCTGGCATGATAGTAAATTTTATGTGCCTGCTGTTCGTATTGAACCTGACATAAGACAAGACTGTGCCGGTTATGATCAGCAAAAAGTAAGTGAAGGTGCTGCTGACCTGTTAAAGCATTACCCGCATAACAGGTTGGTTGGTCATTTGATGAATAACTGTGCGCTGACCTATCATTGTCCTGCTGCAAGAAACTTTTCATTGGGAAGATGGGAATGCCCGGTGCCTGTTTCATCCGGCTGCAATGCCAATTGTGTTGGCTGTATCTCTTTACAACCCGATGAAGAACCCATCGTTTCGACACAGGATCGCTTAACATTCAAGCCATCGGTAGAAGAAATTGTGGAGTTCACTGTTCCGCATTTGGAATCAGCGCCCTATCCTATCATCAGTTTCGGGCAAGGATGTGAAGGCGAACCATTGCTGATGTGGGAAACGATCAGGGACTCTATTATTGAAATAAGAAAACATACAACAAAGGGAAGCATTAATATCAATACAAACGGATCAAGACCAGATGCCGTGAAAGAACTGTGCAAGACCGGATTGAATTCCATTCGGGTAAGTACCAATTCTGCAAGAAGAGAGATATACATGCCTTATTATCGTCCAAATAATTATGATTTTGATGATATCGTTGAAAGCTTGAAAGTGATGACCAGTTTTGGCGGCTGGACATCCATCAACTATTTTGTTTTTCCCGGCATGACAGATTCTGTTGCCGAATATGAAGCATTGAGGAAACTGATCAAAGACACCGGTTTGAAAATGATCCAGTGGCGCAATTTCAATATTGATCCGGATTGGTATCTTGGTAAAATTGGTGTAACCGATACCGGCGAATGTATGGGTGTAAAACAATTGCAGGAACTCATCAAAGAAGAATTCCCACACCTGAAATACGGATACTTCAACCCGCCAATCGAAAGGATCAAAGGAAAATTTGAAATGGATTTTGCTCATCATTGATGCAGCAACAAGTATATTCGTTCGTACATGCAATCAACAGCTGCAAATCGCAATACATATATTGGTATGGGCCTCGCTGTGCTGGCGACACTGATCTGGTCAGCCAATTTTGTAATTGCAAGAGGAGTAAGTGCACAGATACCTCCTGTCAGTCTTGCTTTTTATCGCTGGCTGCTTGCTTCCCTTATCATCCTTCCGTTTGCATTTAAACAATTCAAAAAAGAATGGCCTGTTGTAAAAAGATCATGGCGTTATCTTTTCTTTGTTGCTCTCACCGGTGTTACGATGTTCAACACATTTGTTTATATCGGCGGGCATTATACATCTGCTATCAATCTTACGCTGATCGGCACTACGACATCACCCGTTATTGCGGTCATTCTTGCAAAGATCTTTTTAAAAGAACAAATTGGATGGTTGAAACTGATTGGAATGACGCTGTGCATCGCCGGAGTTCTTTTTCTTTTATTAAAAGGTGATATTCAAAATGCATTATCATTAAAATTCACCAAAGGTGATCTATGGGTTTTGGCAGCGGCACTGGCTTTTGCTATCTATCATACATTGGTTCGCAAAAAACCAACAGGCATCTCCCCGGTCAACTTTTTGTTTACCATTTTTAGTTTTGGAACGATACTACTGTTTCCTTTCTGGCTGTATGAAGTAAAGGGTGCGGTACCGGTGAAATGGGATCTGAATCTTTTTCTCATTATCCTTTACCTTGCTCTCGGTGCATCCGTCATTTGTTTCTTGATCTGGAACATTGCGATCCATCGTTTAGGCGCCGGCAGAACTGCTTTATTTGGAAATTTAATACTTGTCTTTGGAAGCATTGAAGCAGTCCTCATTCTACATGAACCATTCACCTGGATACATATTGTAAGTTTAGTGCTGGTATTTTCAGGTATCATTATTGCCAACCTTCGTTTATTCCGGTAACATGAAAAGACCTGCTCATATCCTGCCCGTTATTGTCCTGTCGCAGTTTGCAGGTACTTCACTGTGGTTTGCAGGCAATGCCGTTCTGCCAGAACTTAAAGAGGCTCTGCACCTCAATCAATATGCTGTAAGTCATGTTACATCTGCCGTGATGGTTGGTTTTATTGCCGGCACTTTCTTATTTGCATTTTTGTCACTGGCAGATCGCTTTTCCCCGGTAAAGCTTTTTTTCATCAGTGCATTACTCGGTTCAATGATCAATGCCTCCGTGGCATGGATTGCCAAAGATGCTGCATCACTTTATGCATTACGATTTCTAACTGGCTTCTTCATTGCGGGTATTTATCCCGTTGGTATGAAGATAGCTGCTGATTGGTATGAAAAGGATTTGGGGAAAGCCCTCGGATTTTTATTGGGCGCATTGGTACTGGGCACTGCATTTCCTCATTTACTAAGGAACAGGGATTTTGCATTATCCTGGAGGTCGGTTTTCTATTTCACATCCGTCTTTGCTACTATTGGCGGAATTCTAATGTTACTTTTTGTCCATAACGGCCCTTATAGAAAAAAATCAGGCAGCTTTCAGTGGAATGCATTTAAAGAGATCTTCATGTCAAAAAAATGGAGACAGGTGTCATTCGGGTATTTTGGCCACATGTGGGAACTATATACATTCTGGGGATTTTTACCATTAATGCTTGCATTATATTCCGAAAAAAATGGGATGCCGTTAAATGTTCCATTGCTCAGTTTCCTGGTCATTGGTTGCGGCAGTATCAGTTGTATTGCCGGTGGTTATTTGTCACAAAAGTTCGGAAGCGCCAGGATCGCAATTGCTGCTTTGCTTATTTCAGGTATATGCTGTTTCATCTCTCCATTTATTTATCAATTGCCGCTATTCTTTTTCCTCCTCATATTATTTGCCTGGGGGCTTTCAGTTGTTCCTGATTCGCCACAATTTTCCACATTGGTGGCAATGTATTCACCCGAAAAATTAAGAGGCACAGCCCTGACCATTTACAACTCTATTGGATTTACCATTTCTGCCATCAGCCTTGTCGTAATTGACAGGGCCTTTTATTCAAAAGGTTTTTTCGGTCGGGAAAACGCTATGTTGCTATTGGGAATTGGTGCGTTGACAGGGCTACCCAGTATGATAAGGCTGATCCGGGCAAAATAAAAACATAAGAGATCACTGTCCCAGTTCCTTTCGAATAATATCAATCATGCTTAGAAGGTATTCGGGGGGTTCACTGTTAGCACCATTCTGTTTGTAATATTCTATTACTGCTTTATTATAGGTCTCCATTGCAGATTGATATGATCTTTGCAGCAATTGCCCGTCTCCTTTCAGGGAAAGTCCATCTAATGAAGATGGGTTCTTTGCCAATATCCTGTCAGCATACTCTACTGTCTTAATACCATTCTCTGCATGCCAGTAATATTGACCCGTACGCAACAATACAGGTTCACTGTTTTCTTTGGCGGCATCCATCGTGCTATTTTCTACTTTCAGCACAGCAGCATTGGAAGGGATATTGTTAATAACGCATTCAATAGCATAAGTTCCCGGTCCAACAGATCTCATGTCCTCAGGCGATATGCCATAACAGGCGATATAATAACCATTGGCATCCAGCACAGCTTTACCATCTGTGGAAGGCCTCTTCAACAATTTAACAGGGATATCCACATAATTTCTATTGGCGGTATTCATCACTTTCCAACTGATGGCCGATGTCCATGATGATGTAGCTGAACCAAGCTCGGTTGACTGGGGTACCCGTTTGCTTTTTTCAATACTTGCTTTCTCCCGGTCATAGTCCTCCTGTTTTATTTTTCCCTGCCTGAGCAGCTCGTCCAATTCTTTCATTCTTTCTTCGCCTGCCTGGTTCCAGCGGTTGTCAGCCTGTGCTTTTTTATTAAAGACAGCTACATCGAGCAACACAGCTTCATTCTGAAATACGATCGCTTCTGTATTCTCATTTATCCGCAGGTTGATGTTGACCCGCTGTGCAGATGCACCGGCCAGGAAGAAGAGGATAAAGCCGATCAATAAATTATATGACAATATTTTTTTCATAATTAATTTCTTTTGAATTAAACATTACCGGTTGCCGCAGCTTTTAGGCGAAGCTACTTTTCCCGAAATCCTTATCTGTCCTTCACAGTTTCCCCGTTTGGCAGCCGCATCCTGGAACGCCTGCCCATTTGCATTATAGCCGGTGCCTGCAGGGCTGTTACATAAGTCTGAACCGATCGCTTCAGGGTCGAATCCCGGAATTACTGATCCAACGTTATCGTACCTCATTACACAACTGACATTGCCGCTTCGCAAACCATGAATAAGATTAAACGAGTTTTCTACGGCCGGGTTCTGTTCCCCGTGATGACAGACATTATTGCCATGCAACAACTCATGTGCCACCACTGCAGCAATTTTTGCAGCCAGTTTATCTTTTAATTTTTTGGCATCGCAAACATCAGCAACCTTTAACGAGAATATTTTAATCTCGATCTCCTGGTTCGGAATGGTGGGCTGGCCAGTTGTTGATTGGGCAATACCCAACAGATTTCCGTTTCTATGCCTGTCAACAAGCCGGAGCCCCATCTGGTTAAAATTTGCATGAGTGGTAGTATTGAAATTTGCATTCACTACCCGGGTCTTATCATCTACATACTGTTTGTCATTTATCTCATGTGCCTGCAGGCCGCTTACTTTGATATAAGCAGCAAGATCAAGACCGCTTTCATTTCTTACAAAAATGTCTTTTTTCCGGTAGCTTGTCCTTGTGTGGCTGACTTCATCTCCATCCATTACTTTAAAACCTCTGTACTCTTCGTAGGTAGAAAGACCATCTCCTTTAAATCCATCACCGGTTGGTTTGTCATCCTCATCTTCATTGTTATTGGCAGGATCAGGTACCAATGCTCCTCCTGCCGCAGTCCAGCCTCCGTCTGCAATTCTGTTTTCATCTATGTCATGCGGAATTGTGACCCGGTTATCAGGGTATTCCGTTTTCTTAAGCCGTGCAGCAGGATGTATCACATCTGCTTTCTTTACCGGTATAGAAACATAAACCGGTTTACCTTCTACACTTGTTTTTTTATTTACATTGGCAAAACTCCGGAGGAACCCGTATGAACCAAAGTCTGTTGAATGTACAGAGATGCTGTAGTTTTTTTCGGGCCGTTTTGTCCTTGCCTGCTGGTACAATTCTTTTGTATCACATTTTGTACCGCTTGCTTTTGTATCATCCCATGCCTCATGTTCATTTTCGTTTTTAAGTTGTAAATCCCGGCATTGATCTGCTTCTTTGGGTATGGGTGTGTTCAGGCAAACACCTTTCTCTGTTGACACATTCTGTAATTCAAAATAATGGATGCGGCACATGTGCGCAAGCGCAGGTTTCCAGTCGCCGTCTTTGTACATCAGCTCAGATTTTAATTCAAGACTGTTGTCTTCTTCAGGCAGCCATGCCAGGTCAGGGTGACTGAGTTTAACACCGGGCTGATAAATGTATAAGGTGAATTCTTTTGAAGTTTTATCAGGATCTTTCCTGGCGCCAGCCGGGTTCATCACTTTCAATTTTATTTTGACCTCAATCACAGTTTTCCCTTTTGGTAATTCCAGCGGCGCTTCATAAACCACATATTGGCCATTGTTACCGAGTATAAATTTGCCACCACCTGAAACAATGCTCCACTCCCATATTATATTATCAGGATATGTTTTAGATCCACCAGAACTTGTGCAGTTAGCTGAAGTGCAGTTAAAGCCAATATCATCCATATCATTCTGATTCTGTGATTTCAAAACGATCCATTGGCCTAATACCATTTTACCTGCATCTGCAACAGCAGGCAGCATAATTTCGGGAATAGCCAGGTTGTCTCCCGGCTTCCAGGTTGGTCCTACCAGTTTGCAACTACCGTCAACAGCGGGGAGGGCCGGCGCAGCCACTTTGTCTGCTTCTCCTCCGGATATAACTATTTCATATTTATCAGGAAGGGATTTTTTTCTTGTGGTCTTTATCGTAATAGTTTTTGAAATGGCCGCATCAGCGACCGGCGAACCATCATCAATAACTGATAAAATAATTGTTGTAATTACAGAAGTGTCGGAAGCTTTTACAGGTAAGGCAACATAAGGTGGTTCAAAAATCACATGCTCACCTCTATCATTTTTTTCATCCTCAGCGCCACAGCCGAGTTTTACAAATCTTCCTTCACCTGACGTAATTGTCCATTCAAATCTTACTTTACCGGTTACAGCCATAGTCTTTTCACTCCTGGTATCGAGGCAAGGTTCCTGCGGGTTACATTTGAATACTACAAGGTCAACATCTGAACCTGCGGCTTCCAGTGCTATGAAATCATCCCTGAAAATGGTTGTGGCCCCGCCAGTGCCTGCCTGTTTGCCTTTTAACCCACCTGTCATTTTGGGATCTGCTTTTTCACTCACATCTGGCAAACATATTTTTTCATTCGTAGTCGGAATATATGGCACTTCAATATTGCAGGCATACTCGCAAACAGTACCATCACTGCAGGTTACTGTTCCACTTAGATAAACATTATATGCTCCTGCCTTTTTCAGTTTCACCTTAACGGAAGGCCCATCCTTTTTTCCTGCTATTTCAGCAACATCAGCCCCACTTGCCCCAATACTCCACAAATAAGTTACGGGACCAACGGCACATACAATTCGGGTAGAGCCTGTTCCATAGGTTCCTTTGCATTCTGCTTTAACTGTGCCGGCATAGCTAACTTCATTGCCCGATTTGGCACCTGCAGCGATCGTACAACTGGCAGAACATGCACATTTGCTGCTGGGTGGAGGCTGTTTTGGATCCTCCGGAACTGTTACCGTTTTTCCTGATTGATCTGAACAGGTTGTAGTGCTGCAAGCAGTTCCATCTATGCAAGTTGTTGTTACCGTTACACAAACAGTGTAGCCTCCGTTATTTTTAGGCCTGACGGTAACAGTAGCGCCATCTGTTTTTCCAACGAACTCTACATTCTCCTGACCTGATTTGATACTCCATTGATAAGAAGTAGAAAGAACGGTGCAAACACAAAATGTATTGATGCCAACTCCATATACGCCGGTGCATGCCGGGCTTGCGGCTGCTATAAAACTATTTCCCGACTTTGAAACAGTAGCCGTTACCCCGCAGTTGCAGGATTTTTTGGTATAACCCGGCGGTAATTCTGATGTTTGGGAAGGTGTATCACCCGGTTGCGGAAGATCGAGATTTATTTCTACAACAAAATTTCCGGTAGTAATGCTAACTGCAGGACAATGGATCGAAAATGTTCCATTGGCGCTATCAGGTCGTGGCCAAATTGGAATTAGCTGGACGTTTCCATTCGTCATGGTCACGACATTAGGAGTTATATTGGTGATAGTCAATACGGCTTTATCCGGAAGATTTTGCAACCCGCTAATTTTTATATCGATATAAGTGTTTTGACCTTTTCGCAAATTAAGATTACCAGTATTCACCTGCATATCCACTCCGGAAATTTGTCTTGTGCATTTTTCCTGCCCGTTTTCTTTTACCTGCATTGACTTTTGACCCTGTGCTGTTTCCGGGTATTGCACTATGCATTGACGAGGCGATTCAGCAAGTATTTGTGTGGGTTGATTATTGAGCATACATTGGGTATTGCTCATATCTCCATCAAAACTACCTGCGATCCGGGCGGGCTCACCCACAAGTGCATGAGAAGGAATTGCACAGCCTGAAGAAGGAACACCAGTAGTATTTAATTGTATTGGACAATTTACCTGGCCTGCATCTTTTCCTTTACTATCGAATAGTTCAATAGCAAAAGGTTGCTGAATATTTGCGGGAACTTGTAAAGTGAATGAAGATCTGTCTGCAACAGGAATTTTTTTCCCATTTATCTCAACACTGTACTTTATTATTTCGATCATGTCCTTATGCTTCTCATCAGGCTCACAGCTTACTGTTCCTGAAATAGCATCCCCCGGTCGTATATCATCGGGTAAATAAATTTTTATTTTGCCATACCGGGTAGAAAAATTGACGGTGGTAAGCCCTTTTTGAGATGAAATGGTTTGTGCCCTGGTTATTGATGCGGGTACGAGCAGGAATAAAGAGAGCACAGCGGAGAATAGGTGGTACTTTCTCATAACAGTGCTTTTTCTAAATTTAAAACAGTTTTACCTACATATCTAAAATATATTTAATGCTGTAACATTAATAGCCGGATAATACCACTACCCGACGGGATGATATGTCCTCAAAGTCCAATCTTAACATTTTATAAGTCAGCATTTAAACAAGTTGCATGGTGTTTGAAACGTTACTAACAACTGTGTAAAACAATGGCTTTCCCGACCAAACACTGAAAACTACATTTGTATGAACAACTCTTACGCAATGTCCGTCACACTGGATGAAAAAAAGCATCGTACCGAAGCATTGATGATAACAACCGGTTTTGCCGTGTTGTTGTTACTCCTGATGTTTTTATGGAAATGGGGCATGCCTTCTTATGTAATCCCTGCCCAGGATATGGGTATCGAAATAGAATTGAATTTACCTGAAGAACCAGAAATACCTGCTGATGGCGGAGGCGGAGGGGGAAATCCTGTTCAGGCTGCAGGTGCTCCCGGTATTGCAAAATATGTACCTCCTGCTCCGGGCGAGAATGAACCTTCAAAAGATATTGAAGAAAGCGACGATAAAGAAGCTATCCCTGTCACAAAACCCGTTGTTTCAAAACCTAAAGAAGCAACTAAGATCACCAATACATCCGTTGTAAAGACAGAGCCCAAGCCGGTAATTGAAACCCCGGCACCGAAAGTTCCTAAAGCTGTGTTGGGCAAAACTACCACCGGTACAGGAAAGGGAGGCGGCTCAACAGATGATTATGAAAGAAGCGGAGGAAGAGGAAATGGCTCGGGTGTTGGCAATGGAAACGGAACCGGCGGAGGTACTGGCAATGGAAATGGTGGTGGAAACGGAACCGGCACAGGTGGTGGCACTGGTCCTAAAGTAACCCGTGGCGACAGAAAGATCATCCGTCACTATTCTTTTGAAGGCGATCTTGATAAAGCAGTCATTTATGCAAACGTAACTGTATCGCCGGAGGGGATCGGAAAATTTGTGAGTATTGCCAAAGGATCGTCCAACAGCAGTAATGCCTACAAAGATGCTATCGTACGATACCTGCAAAATATAAAATTTGACAAAGCAGACCATGAGTCTATGCTTACTGTCCAGTTTAATTTCAGGGTAAACTAATTTCTCTATGGATTTGGAAAAGGCCATCTGGAAACGGATGGCTTTTCTATTTGCTTCTTGTTTCAGGTTTCTGGTTTCTGGTTGGGTCTTCAATAGTTGAAGGTTTCTCCCAGTGGCACGATAACCAGAAACCTGAAACTAGAAACCAGAAACTAATCTTATAAATTTGCCTGAATGGATTACCAACAAACCATCGACTATCTTTTTACAAAGCTGCCCATGTTTAGCCGTATTGGCGCTGCCGCATTCAAGAAAGATCTGACCAATACTATTGCTCTTTGCGATTTCCTGGACAATCCCCAATCAAAATTCAAGAGTATTCATGTGGCAGGAACGAATGGTAAAGGTTCGGTAAGTCATATGCTGGCAGCCATATTGCAGACAGCCGGGTATAAAACCGGCCTTTATACTTCACCACACTTAAAAGATTTCAGGGAAAGGATAAGAGTGAACGGGAAAATGGTAGCAGAAAAATTTGTGATTGACTTTACCGAAAAAATAAAACCGCTCATCAGGCAAATTGAACCCAGCTTTTTTGAGATCACTGTTGCCATGGCTTTCGATTATTTTGCCAGAGAGAAAGTAGATATAGCCATCATAGAAGTTGGTTTAGGAGGGAGATTGGACAGTACCAATATCATCACGCCGGAATTATCCGTTATCACCAACATCGGTTGGGATCACATGAATATGCTTGGTGACTCATTGGAAAAAATTGCTTTTGAAAAAGCCGGCGTCATCAAAGAACAAGTACCGGTGGTGATCGGCGAAACCTTACCGGAAACATTATCCATCTTTTCAACGATAGCAAAAGAAAAAGATGCTCCTTTGTCATTCGCTTCGCAAACTAGACAGGTAATGGATTGGAGATGGGAAAAGAATGAGCTGGTAATTGAAGTAGCAGATGCTCATCGCACCGACCACAAAAAATATCATTTGGATCTGCCGGGTATCTATCAGACAAGAAATTTGTTGACAGTTTTGGAAGCCTGTTCGCAATTACAACAAAGGGGCTGGAATATTGATGAGCCAACAATTCAGTTGTCATTAAAACAGGTAAAGAAAATGACAGGTCTTCATGGCCGCTGGGAAGTCATTCATCACTCCCCTACTGTAGTGCTGGATGTGGCACATAATATTGACGGCATCAGTCAATTGCTTCAGCAGATCGAACTGACCGGACACCAGGAACTTCATATCATCATTGGTATGGTAAAGGATAAAGAGATCGATGATATATTATCCGTTTTACCCAAAGAAGCGCATTATTATTTTACCAAAGCAGGAATACCAAGAGCATTGCCAGAAGAACAACTGCAAAAGAGAGCAGCACAATTCAAATTAAAAGGAAAAACGTTTTCCACTGTAAATACTGCATTATATGCTGCATCGCTGAATGCGTGCAAAGAAGACCTGGTCATTGTTTGCGGAAGCATTTTTCTTGTCGGGGAGATCAGTTTGCATACGGTCAGAGAAATATGGGGTAAAGAACCTTATTCCCTTGCCGCAGGCTTTTTCGAAATGCTTGGCGGAATCGGGCACTAACTCCATTGCACCAAACCAGTGCCTGACCAATGACCAAATGAGGTCATATCCAATTTTGGTTTATCCAGGTTATACCAGATAGCAAGCATATTCCATAACCTGATGTCATCAAAAATAAAAAGACAACCTTTCTTGAAATTCAGTTTGGAAAAGTTTTCCAGAAAAAGATATTCCTGCCTGCCATCCTTCAGCGCATCCATGAAAATAATATCAGCCTGTTCAAGCATTCCTTTGTGTTTTTGAACATCATCCCATTTTGTAAGATCATCGGTGAACTGGGTCAGCCCTGAATGAAAATCTTCTTCTCTTAAAATGGTGTCCTCAAAATTTTTCCATGGAATAACGTCAAACGTATAAATATTCCCCCCTGCGGGCATAAACGGTTTCATACATAATGCAGAATAACCAAGATGTGTTCCCAGTTCTGCAACATTTGCAGGCTGCTTTTTTTTAATTATCGCCGCCAATAATTTATAATGCTCACCGGGATAGATATCAATATAATTATCCCCTTTTTTAATTCTTGAAGAAACTGCGGAAAGGTCAATGCTCATTGCATCGGCAGCACAGGCCACTCCAAATGAGAATAATTCTGCTGTGGGCTGGCCCGGCTGGCCAAGTGCTGCGAATAAGCCTGAGAAACGTTTGTCAACAGCATTGGTTGGTAATGGAACTGCTTTTTGCAATTTTTCTTCTGCTGTACCTTTGTCTTTTTTAAAGAGCATATTTCATTTTTTAAAAAGAAAGTTGATCCATTTTTTCTAATGCATACATAATACAGGAAACATGCATCGCCTGCAATATTTTATTTTCCTTCAGCAATTGTTTTAGCTCATCAATACTCAGCAATACTACTTCCATCTCTTCGTTGCCATCCAATTGTTGTTCAGCGACCTTCTTTCCTCCTCTTGCAAGGAACATATGTAATAAATTACTGTTAGTAGATGGATTTGGGGAAATCTTTCCAAGATAATCATACGAAGAAAAAGAATAACCGGTTTCTTCCAATATCTCTCTTGCAATAGCTGATTGGAAACTTTGATCAGTATCATCCACACATCCTCCCGGTATTTCAATGCAAACTTCCCCTAATGCATGACGATACTGCCGAACCATTACGATCTTCCCGTCTTCTGTTACCGGCAAAGCTCCCACCCATGTTGGAAAGTCATATACATAATAAGGGTCAACGATCTTTCCTTCCGGCGTTTCGCAAATTTCCTTACGAACCTTGAACCAACGATCGTTAAAAAGATATTCGGAAGAAAGCGTTTTCCACTTTAGCTCTTTCATGTGGCAAACTTACCATTTCATCCTTTCCCGGAGTGAAGTAATATGGGCTGTGTGATGTTTTCCATGCCACGCATACATTCCCAGCAGGTACCAAAGCCTCATTGTTTTTTTAGCCTCCGGATGAAAAACAGTTTTGTTATTCCATTCATCATCCTTCACATATTTCAACGCTTCAAATAATCTTGTATGCACTGCATACAACAAAGTAATAGAAACATTGACCGGCAATTTCTCAACATCATGTAAAACAGCCCATTTATTTTCATCATAAGGTTTTATAGTTGGGTTATCTTCCGTCAACCCGACTTTGAAACGGATATATGCATTCATATGACTGTCGGCAACATGGTGAACTACCTGGTGAATTGTCCATCCGCCATCCCTGTAAGGAGTATGTAATTGTGCTTCATCCAAATTCAGGATCGCATTTTCAACTTGCAACGGTAAAAATTTTATATCCGCGAGCCATTCCACTTTTTGCGGAATAGAAAATGGTTTGGGCTCATACTCACCAATAGGATAACGGAGATCACTTGCAACTAAAGGCATGATAATTTATTTTATTACTTGCAATAATTCAACTTCAAACACCAATGTAGCGCCACCGGGAATATCACTGCCGGCTCCCCTGTCCCCATAAGCCAGGTCAGATGGGATCCACAATCTCCAATGACTTCCTTCGTTCATCATGGGCAACGCAACCTGCCAGCCTTTTATCAAAGCTCTCAACGGTGCTGTAAACGGCTGGCCTCTTTTAAAAGAATTATCAAATTCTTTTCCATCCAGCAATGTTCCTTTATAATGTGCTTTTACGCTTTCAGTCACCAATGGTTTGGCGCCTGTCCCTTCTTTGATCACTTCATACTGGATGCCGCCCGGTAATTCTTTGATACCCGGTTTGCCAATATTTTCTGTCATAAATGCTGCACCGGCAGTTTTCTGTGCTTCTATTTTTCCTGACATAAATTGCTTCAGTTTATTTTGAATACTCATAATTATAACTAATAACTAAAAACGAATAGATAAAAGTTGGAGTCGTTCAGCTTTCACGATAACTATTAGTTTTTCACTATTATCTATCTATCCTTCTCTCAACGAGTGGCCTGTCAATTTGATAAATACATCTTCTAAATTCGCCAGTTTCATTTCTTTTGGTCTTTCAAAACCAGATTCAATTAAGTTATCAATAAGGTTGTCCGGGGTATCTAATGAAATGATATTACCTGCATCAATAATAGCCACCCGGTCGCAGAGATATTCTGCTTCATCCATATAATGTGTGGTAATGATAACCGTGGTTCCTTTATTTCTTATTGTTTTGACCAACTCCCACAAACTTCTTCTTGCCTGCGGATCGAGACCGGTAGTGGGTTCATCTAAAAAAATAATTCTTGGCTGGTTGATCAAAGTGGTGGCAACAGAAAACCGTTGCTTCTGTCCCCCACTCAATTCTTTTACTTTGGATTTTGCTTTTTCCTTAAGGTTCACCATGTCCAGCAATTCCATCGGATCAACATTCCTGTTATACAAACCGCAGAAAAGCTGGATCAACTGTAAAAGATTTAATCCGGGATAAAACCCACTTGTTTGCAATTGTACACCAATGATCTTTTTTATCTCATTGGGTTCCTTGTCAAGATCAAACCCATCAACGATCACTTTACCGCTTGTTTTGGTACGTAACGTTTCAATAATCTCCAGCGTAGTGGATTTGCCGGCCCCGTTTGGACCTAGTAAGCCAAATATCTCTCCTTCATTTACTTCAAAAGAAATTCCTTTCACGGCATTGAAGTTCCCATAATTCTTGACCAGGTTGTTGACCGAAATAATAGTTTTATCAGTTGTCATCGATTAACACATTAAGATTGTTGATTTGCTTGTTTCTAACCCGAAAATACAGACAAGACTTGAATATTTGCTCATTCCTTACTTCGCCTGTGCTCAATCAATTTCTAAAGCCAGTAACAGATTAATATTGTAGTTTTACAAGATAACTATCAACAAAAAAATTGAACTCTGAAAGGCGTTTTATCCATTTTACCTTTTTCAGCAGACTGTTTCTCGCAGTATGTAGTTTCCTGGTCTTTTTCACCGTGACTTTTGCACAGCAACCGGTAAAAATGGCGGGCCATTCATCTGCAGTTCTTAAAAATTTGATCGGCAAACAACTTTCGCCGGAGCAATCGGTTTTTATTAAGAACGTAGGTCAGTACGATCACTTTTTTAGCAAGCCGGCCGTAATGGGAAAAGTCGAGTTTGGTTTTGAAGGACTGCCCAGCCCGGTTCTTTTCACTCCCTCCGGCATCGTTTTCATACAGCATAAAAAAGAAAAAATATCCCATGAGGAAGAAGAAGAATTAGAAAAACAAGGATTAGATGAAGAAGATATCGAACATCGAATAAAAACGATTGATAAAACTGTTTTCATGCAGTGGGTTGGTTCCAATCCCTCTCCTCTTATTATTGCCGAAGGCATTTCCACGAATCATTTTACATATGGCGACATAAGAATTAAAGCCTTTGGTTACAAACGCATCATTTATAAAGAACTTTACCCGGGCATTGACCTTGTGTATCATTTTACGGAAGGAAGTAAAAAAGGGTTTGAATATAGTTTCATTATCCGGCCGGGTGCTGATGCGGGTCGTATAAAAATGTTATATGGCGGGGATATTGAAAGTATCAAATTGGATAACAATGGCCAGCTTGCTATCAGGTCCAAAGCAGATACCCTGTTCCAGTCCGTCCCATTCTTATTCAGTAGCGATGTTGTTGAAACTAGTACACTTATCAATGCCGGCCAAACAGAGAAAAGACGACCGGGTGGGTTCCGTTTAACCGGTAAAACTGTTTCTTTCATTGTTGGGGATTACGACCATAGCCGGACATTGGTGATTGATCCGTTTATCGGTGCTGCATCCGGTTTTACCGGGCTCAATGGCCCCAAGGCTAAGGATGTGGATTTTGACTACCAGGGAAACATATATGTAACCGGTGGTGGCGAATATGCTCAACATCAATTATCAAAATATAATTCCAGTGGTGTACTTCAATGGACATTCAATGGTGCCATAACTTTTCCTTTGCCAGATTGGGCATTTGGGGTTGAGTATGGAGGATGGGCTGTGGAAAAAAGTACAGGTAAAGTTTACCTCGGACAAGGATTCATTGCAAATGGAACAAGGATTATACGCTTAGATGCAAATGGATTGTATGATAATTTTATTTCCACTCAAGTTCCTGAATTCAGGGAATGCTGGAAAATGATCTGGAACTGCTCAGGTGGAAACCCGCAGATCTTATTATGCGGCGGAAGTACTGCAAACAATGTAAATTTTTCATTGCTGTCGCCTCCATCGACCATTGTGTTACCCCAGAATATTACCAACAATAATTTATCCAGTCGCCAGGATATTGCTGATGGTGTGGTCGATCCGCTAAATAATGACATGTACACTATCTATGCTAACCGGAATAATCCTTCGGGCATAGATAATTTCCTCTTCAAGCATACCAGCCCCTACAGTTCCACAACGATAGCCTGGCAGCTACCGATCGGCTTCACTGTATTAGATGAGGCCAATAACAGGCCTTACCTGCATACAATTACTGCATCTACCACAGAAAATTCGATCAATGCACTTGCCCTTAATTCCAATTATTTATTTTATTGGGATGGTAAAAACCTGAAAGCATTTAACAAAACAACCGGCGCTGATGCCGGTACGCCGTTTATCACTTCCCTTACTGCAAAAATGCAGGGAGGTATTTATGCGGATGAATGCAATAATGTATTTATCGGTTATGAAAATGGCCTCATAAAAGTATTCCGGTTTAACGGTAGCACTTTTGATGATGCTTTGGTTCCTGATATCACAATAACAGGATATGCAACGAACGCTGTATATGATCTCGCTTATAATGGTGATAACAGGTTATTATATGCATCGGGCGACGGTTTTATTGCTTCATTTGATATATCGAGCTATTGCCCGGGGAATATATATGTGGTCAATGTAGTGAAGGATTGCCCGACATTAAGTATCACCGCAACCCTGGCTCCCGCCCCACCCATCGGTTCTATAGTGACCTACTCACTTTATGATGGAGCAACATTAGTTGCCACCAATACAACGGGTATTTTTAATTCGCTGAGCCCGGTAATTACTTACACTGTGAAAGCGATCATTAACCAGGCATGCAGTGGTATCCAGGCAACTCCGGTAAATTTTACCCTTGCAACCTGTAATATAATGACCGCTGTAAGCGGCAATGCTATTTGTGGAGGGAATAACGGAACTATTACGGCTTCGGCATCTTTTGGAACAGCCCCTTATACATATTCACTTGACGGCGTTAATTTCCAGGTAAGTAATACATTTACCGGCCTCACTCCCAACACCTATACTGTAACAGCAATGGATGCGCTAGGTGTTACAAATTCTGTAACTGTTACAGTCGCAAATACAGTGCCTTCTTTTTCAATTACTCCTGCAATAACTCAAACCAGTTGTGGAAACAATAATGGTATCATTAACGTATCTGTGACTGGTGGCGTTGGACCTTATCAATATTCATTAGACGGTATTAATTTCCAGGCCAGCAATATCTTTAATGGGTTGGCAGCAGGCAGCTATACAGTAACTATCAGGGACCAGAATAACTGTGTGCCAAACGTCCCGGCAGTTGTGGCTGCTATACCGCCACCAACTATCAGCAATGCAACTACGCAGGCTACCTGCAATTTAAATAATGGAACTATTACTGCTACTCCTTCCGGAGGCACTGCCCCCTATCAATACTCAATTGACGGTGTAAATTTTCAACCTTCAAATATATTCGCAGGACTCGCACCCGCTACTTATACCATCACTATCCGGGATGCTAATAGCTGCATCGCAACTTCGCCGGCAATTATCACAGCAATAGCAGCACTGACAAGCAGTGCCAATACAATCTCTACCGACTGCACTAACAATAACGGCAGTATAACTGTAAATGTAACAGGCGGAACAGCGCCGTATTCCTATAGTCTTAATACCGGTCCTTTCCAGGCATCCAATATTTTCAACAACCTTGCCACCGGTAATTATACGATCGATGTAAAGGATGTAAATAATTGTACGACTACTATACCAGTAACTATTGGCCTGATCAATACAATAAATTTGACAATGGGTCAGAACCCTGAGATCTGCGAGGGCAGTTCGGTTACATTAAATGCCAGCGCTACAAATGCCGCTACATACAGTTGGTTGCCGGCTACAGGTCTTAGTAATCCTGCAATTCTACAACCAGTGGCCTCACCTGCTTCGACAACTATATATACACTTACTGCCACTGCCGGCCCTTGTAACCGAACTGGTACTTTACAAGTGCGGGTCAACCCGCGGCCAATAGCTAATGCAGGTCCTGATCAGACTATATGTAACAAAGCAGGTTTTCAATTAAGTGGGAATGGTGGTGTTACTTACCAATGGTCGCCGGCTACTTATCTTAATAATGCCAGTATCCAGAATCCGTTTGCAAATAATCCAAGCCAGACGATTACCTATACATTACATGTAACAGATGCTAAAGGTTGTACTTCTGCACAGGCAGATGCTGTAACGATAACTATTCGTCCACCCGTCAGGGTATTTGCAGGAAATGATACAGCAGTTGTAAACGGTCAGCCTTTACAGTTAACGGCTATAGATGTAAACAATTCCGGGCTATCTCAATTTACATGGGCCCCGGTGACGGGCCTTAATAATCCGTTTATTGCAAATCCGGTTGCTCTTCCTCCCAATAACATAAGATATATAATTACAGCTACCACTTCTGAAGGATGTACAGGCATGGATGATATATATGTAAGGGTGTTTGCCCGGGCCGATATTTATGTGCCAACTGCCTTTACCCCTAATAATGATAACCTGAATGATTTCGCAGTAGCAATACCTGTGGGGATACTAACATTCCGGCATTTCACCATCTACAACCGTTGGGGCGAACTTGTTTTTACTACTACCGACTACCGGAAGGGATGGGATGGAAAGATTCAGGGTCAATTACAGGGCTCCGCAACATTTGCATGGGTGGCTGAAGCTGTCGACTACAAAGGAAATATTATACAGAAAAAAGGATTGGTGACACTGATACGTTAACCTGCGTTAGTGGAGAAACATAATTCCATTTTTACATCTGCAGTGAGAAAAGGTGCATCGATTACATCCACATGCCTGAATCCGTAGTTCTCATACATCCTGAGCGCTGTGACCAGTTGGCTGTTTGAAAAAAGGATGATCTTTTTTGCTTTCAGCCGGGTAGCTTCTTCCAGGCAGCGTTCTAATAATATTTTCCCGATCCCTTTTCCATGGTAATTTAAATCCACAGACATTTTCACCAACTCGTAAACAGTTTCATTTTCTTTCGCCAAACCTGCTGTCCCCACCACTTTCTCATCATCCATTGCCAAAAAGATACAACCGCCGGGATCAATTACTTTGCCTTGAGGATCATCGAGTATATCAAGGTCATATTGTTCGGTAAGATGATATTTTTCCAGCCAATACAGGTTCAATCTTTTAAAATCGGGCTGGTATTTTTTCTCGTAAGGAATAATACTGATCATCCGGCTAAATAAGTTTCTAATTCTTCCATCATCAATTTGCTTCCAATAAACAATGGAGTACGTTGATGCAACTCAGTTGGCTGTACATCCAAAATTCTTTCTCTGCCATTAGTGGCTTTACCTCCTGCTACTTCCATGATAAAAGCAAATGGATTGCATTCATATAACAAACGAAGTTTTCCTTTTGGTTTATCGGTTGTTCCGGGATACATAAAGATGCCGCCCTTGATCAGGTTGCGGTGCACATCCGATACCATGCTTCCGATATAACGTTGGGTATAAGGACCGCCATCTCCTTTGGTTTTGTTCTGGCAAATATTGATATACTTTCTTACGTTCTCATTATACTGGAAAAAATTTCCATGATTGACAGAATATATCTTTCCTTTCTCGGGACATTTTATTTCAGGATGACTCAATGTCCATTCACCAATTGAAGGATCTAAAGTAAATCCATTCACCCCCCTTCTTGTTGCATAGACAAGCATCGTTGATGAACCATATACCACATAACCGGCAGCCACTTGCTGATTACCCGGTTGTAAAAAATCTTCTTTGGTAACTACTGTCCCTATTTCAGTTACACGACGATAGACAGAAAAAATAGTTCCGATAGAAACATTCACATCAATATTACTGCTGCCATCCAAGGGATCGAACATGCAGACATATTTTGATTTTACACTTTTAGCATCATCAAAAGCTACAAAATCATCCAACTCTTCACTCGCAATACCTGCACAGGCAATACCATGTCGCAATACCCCGGTGAACTGATCATTGGCATATACATCCAGCTTCTTTACTTCCTCACCCTGCACATTGATCGTACCGGCATCTCCTAATATATCAACCAGGCCGGCTTTCAATACTTCCACATTCACTCGTTTGGCAGCAAGGCCGATATTCCTTAAAAGATGTGATAACTCACCGGTAGCATTGGGGAAGTCACGGAGCTGCTGGATAGTGAATTCATCGAGTGTTTGAACTTTGCGGTTGACGTTCATGTTGGCAGATTTGTGAGAGACAAAAGTAAGCGTTTACAGGTTAGTTGAAAAGTTGGCAAGTTAACAGGGTGACATGGCATCAGCATCATATTTTTAGCGACATTTGCCAACTTATCACCCTGTCAACATACAAACCTGTCAACTTTTCAATGAAAGTCTTCAAATTCGGCGGCGCTTCTGTCAATAGTGTGGATAGAATAAAGAATGTGGCGGAGATCATGCGCCGGTTTCCCAATGAAAAGATATTGGTTGCGATATCTGCCATGGGCAAGACCACCAATGCCCTCGAAAAAGTGGTGGATGCTTTTTATGCCGGCAAAAAAGATGAGGCGTTGCAACTGTTTGAACAGGTAAAACAACAGCATCTTACTACAGCAAAGTATTTGCTTGTTACAAACTATTTGTCCTGCGAAGAACAATTAAAGAATTTTTTCACTGAAGTGGAATGGCTGTTACACGATAAACCTGTAAGGGATTATGATTATTACTACGACCAGGTAGTTTCTGTCGGTGAATTATTATCAACAGCAATTCTCAGCTCTTACTTGAATGAAACCGGCATCCATAACAAATGGATAGATGTGCGGGATGTATTCAGAACGGATGATGATTTCAGGGATGCGAATATTGATATGGAGTTTACGAGTTCAAAAGTTCAAAGTTCAATAGTTCCTTTGCTCGAAGAGACTGATATAGTGCTGACACAAGGTTTTATCGGCGCTACCGATGAAAATGAAAGTACAACCCTCGGAAGAGAAGGCAGCGATTATTCAGCTGCTGTTTTTGCCAATATGCTTGATGCAGAAAGCCTGGCGATCTGGAAAGATGTAGAAGCTGTGATGAATGCCGATCCCAAACAATTCCCGGATGCCATTTCTATCGGCGAATTGAATTATAATGAAGTAATCGAAATGGCTTATTACGGCGCACAGGTCATTCATCCCAAAACCATCAAGCCATTGCAGAATAAAAATATCCCCTTGTATGTAAAATGTTTTTTAGATCCTTCCTTGCCGGGAACGACCATTCATAATAAACCTGTTCATCATCTTCCTCCCATTATTGTATTAAAAGAAAAACAGGTGATGCTTGAAATGAGTTCTACCGATTTTTCTTTTATCGGTGAACAACATGTCGGTCATTTGTATAACCTCTTTGAAAAATTGCATCTAAAACCCAACATGACACAGAACGGCGCTATCAGTTTTGTCTGTGTGCTGAATGACTGGCCTGAAAAGATCGAGAAACTGGCAGCAGAAGCTTCTGCATTTTTAGATGTACAGGTAATTAAAGACCTTTCTTTGCTTACGATCCGGCATTTTACCAGAGAGATATTTGAAAAACTCACTAAAAACAAAACCATCCTGCTTCGCCAGCAAACACCCGAAACAATTCAGATGTTGATGACTGAAACCAGGATGGCTCCGTAAAAATTTATCTACAGCTATTATCTTTCCCCTGCTATTGGACCTTCTCCTGTTCCGCTTGGGCAACCTACTCCAACAAAATTGAATATGCAACAACCGGTTCTGCTACCTGATTTATAATAACCCGGAACATAGCCAGTTTGATAATTCTGATTCAAGACTAATTTATAGTAAGTAGGATTTGTTCCTGAAGTACCATAATCAAATTTCAATACAGGAGTGGTCATACAGGTCTGGCTGGGGTCCACCTGGTAAGATGGAGTAAAAGATGTCCAGTTTACCCCGTCGGTGCTATAAGCAGCGCCAACAACACTTGCCCAGGCAAAGCATGAACCAAACTGCATTCCCCAATGACTGAGATTTTGGACAGTTCCATTATTTCCATTACCCGGATTTGGATTCTGAACAGACCATACCCATTCCCAATTACTTCCGACAGGCGTTATATCTTCCAGTGCAATTATATAAGTATTACAGGCTGAAACTTCAGCGATCCTGCCCGTACCGGAGGATTCCCCTGGTTGATTATTATTACCGGGAGCGATCGGCGAACTGGTTATTTGCGATGACGAAGACTTAACATCTTTCATATCATCGGCTGTACATGCAGCTAAAGCAACCACCAACAATAGCACAGTGAATAAACTAATGGAGAGTAGGCGTAGTGTTTTCATGAGTTTGGATTTTAGTTTTAAAAAAAACCCGGTCGGGTCAATTGGCCGGGTATCAGCCAAAATAATAAAAAGAAAACGATAAATAAAAGCGTAAGGTAGATTTTCAGGTAAAGCTGAAATAATACGAAGTTATTTCGCTTCCACAGTGATGGTTTGTACTAATTTTTTTGCAACAGGTTTATCATGAAGAATGGCAGGCTGCCATGTTCCCATATTTTCCATCCGGGCTATCAGCTCATCATTGAAGAAATCTTCATCATCCTTGATACCCTTCAATAATTTGAAATTAACGGGTACCCCATCTTTATCAACGATGAACTCAATTTGTATATGAGCTTTGGTCACTCCTTTTGGAAGATAAGCCACCATATCATGACTCAATTGGTCAAGATATTTTGTAAATGCCTCATTACCACCCGGGAATTTTGGCCATTGATGTACTGCATCGGCAATCGTCCCAACATTTCTCGTTTTGTGAATCATCGGCGGTTTCTTCATTTTCTTTTCTTCTGCTACCGGTTCTGATTTTTTATTAGCTGGAACATCATTGATAATATATTCTCCTTTACCTCCTATCATTACAACAGGCAGTTGCTTATATTTTTCAAAATAATCATACGCATCTTCCAGCCTGTCGGCAAATTTCTTTAATGAAGGATCATCCTTGGTCAAGGTCTCCAGATACTTCACACTTTTCTCTTTATTAAACCGAACAGGGAAAATATGAACCGGGATGAAATCCTGTCCCTGGTCTTTGGCATATGCCGCCAAAATATATAGTTCATCTATCTGCTGATCGGTAATAGGGATACAACCTACCGTAACACAGCTGCCATGAATGAATATTTCGCTGCCCGGTCTGAGCGAATCACTTAATACCCGGTCTGACAAATTGGGATAATTAATACCCAGTGATAAATAGTAATTGCTGCGGGGGTTGAATTCACTGATATAATAAAAACCTTCCGGCACCTGGTAATCGCCTTCCATTCTTTTGGGACCAAGTGTCCCGGCCAATGCACATACTTTATATGTTTTAAAAAGTTGAAACGAAGCGCCGATCTCATTCTTTACCCATACTTCCAGCTGGCTGTCATATTTGAATGAACGGATGTAAATATATTTTGCCGGCCATTGCAATTTTTTCTCAGCAAATTGCTTCTGCAGTGTATCCACTTTGCGTTGCAAAGCCTCGCTGGGTCGTGGAAATGTTTTTTGATAATCAATAAATGAAAAGGAATTGCCGCCCCTTGACGGAGGCTGAGCCTGCAGCAGCATAAAATTCAGCAACAAAAAAAATAACAGAACCAGGTTTTTCATGCTTGACTATTATCGTTTAACGGCAGGTAGCGGATAATTATTTCAAAACGTTGATAACTATTGATAAAGATAGGAAATGATGAAGAAACTACCAGTGAATAGATATAAACGCCGTGTTAATAATACTCTCACACTTTCTCATTCCTGATTCCTGATTTCTTATTCCTTTTTACAAATTCCCTCTTGCTTCCTGTTCTTTCTCGATCGCCTCAAATAAGGCCTTAAAATTTCCCTTACCAAAGCTCTTGGCGCCTTTGCGTTGTATGATCTCGAAAAATAAAGTAGGCCGATCTTCTACCGGCTTGGTAAATAATTGAAGCAAATATCCTTCCTCGTCCCTGTCAACGAGGATGCCCAGTTCTCTCAAAGGTCCGAGGTCTTCATCAATATGCCCTACTCTGTCGAGCAGGTCATCATAATAAGAAGTTGGCACTTTCAAAAACTCAACTCCACGGTTCCTCAATTCTGTCACGGTGCGAACAATGTCATTAGTAGCCATTGCCACATGCTGGCAACCTTCCCCATCATAAAAATCAAGATATTCCTCTACCTGGCTTTTCTTCTTTCCTTCTGCAGGTTCATTAATCGGGAATTTTACAAACCCATTTCCATTGCTCATCACTTTACTCATCAAAGCAGAATATTCTGTAGAAATATCGTTATCATCAAAAGAAAGGATATTGCGGAAGCCCATTACATCTTCATAAAATTTTACCCAGGGGTTCATCTGATTCCAGCCAACATTGCCAACACAATGGTCAACGTATAATAAACCTGTTTCAGCGGGTTTGTAATAAGGATTATTCCAGGGCCTGTAACCCGGAAGAAAAGCGCCTGAATAATTTTTTCTTTCAATAAAGACATGCACCGTGTCACCATAAGTATGAATGCCGCTTACAACTACTTCACCATCATTATCTTTTTTACGTTCGGGTTTCATATAAGACCTGGCGCCCCGTTTAGTAGTTTCTTCCCATGCACTGGTCGCATCATCTACCCGTAGTGCCAGCACCTTTACCCCATCACCATGTTTATAAATATGGTCGGCCATTTCATTATTGGCACGGATCGGCGTTGTTAATACCAATGTCAGTTTATTTTGGCGAACGGCATAACTGGCCCTGTCTCTCAAACCTGTTTCCGGTCCGGCATAAGCCAGTGCCTGGAAACCGAAGGCACTCATATAATAATGTGCGGCCTGTTTTGCATTGCCGACGTAAAACTCAACATAGTCGGTTCCCTGCAAAGGAAGAAAATCAGTTTGTGTCGTTTTTAATTTATCAGTAAGTGTTGTTGTGTTCATGATTTTGAAATTTTTAAAAAAATAATATCCTATGGCCAATTTTTCAAAATCCGCTATCCATCGCCAGTGTTTCCATCAACAGGTTGAAATGGTTGCGATGATCGGCAAAGAGTTTATGAGGATAGTCAGGCAGCATTTCACAAAATTATAAAAAATCAGCAGGGAATCCTTATCTGAATTTCGCAGCCATTTCCGGGACTGCTGATGATATCCAGTTCCCCGTTAAAAGATTCTACCCGGTTGATCATATTAGAAAGACCTATACCCTTTCTCTTTTGATCGGGCACAAATCCCTTGCCGTTATCTGCTATCGAAAGATGAATTCCATCGGCATTTTCATGCAATGCAATTGAAACAACCGAAGCCTCTGCATGTTTTACTATATTATTGACCTGCTCCTGTACAATCCGGTAGATATTCAGCTTCAGGTCATCCTCGACTTGTTTATCTTTTATCACATAAACAAACTTTACAGCCACATCGCTGGTCTCCTCCAATTTATCTACCAATGCCTGTATCAATTCTTCCAGGTCTATTTTTTTCAACGGTGTTACCTGGCTTTTGCTTAACGAACGGATCTCTTCTATGGCATTATCCAATAACTGCGATGACTCCCTGATTGTTTCTGCCATTTCCTCCTCCTCTTTTCCTCTCGCCATACCAAGATAAAGTTTTATACTCGCCAATATCTGGTTGACATTATCATGTAATTCCTGCCCGATCTTATTCCTTTCTCTTTCCTGCGCATTTAAGATAGCCCTTGCAACAGTTTTCTGCTCCTGCACTTTTCTATTCAATATCTCCTGCTGCATCTTCTTATTCATTTCAGTTTCGTAGCGGCGGAATAAATAGGTTCTCAGCATTTCTGCCATCATATTGATCATATTCCTTTCTTCGACCGAGAAGGCATCTTCTTTTTCCTGCGGACGTTTTTCTAAATAGACCACTTCGACCATACCTTGTTCGCCTTCCGGACCTTTAAACTTTGCAGCCTGTGAATGTACCACAGCCCCATAATTCTTCGTTTTGTATTCGGTATCTCCTATTACAATCCTTGCAGCCGTTACACTGGTATATTGCCATCCCTGTGGTAGTATTGACACCGCATTTTCCAATACAGTACTGATCGCTTTTTTTTCATTTTGCAATACCTGGCCCAACTGGTACAAAGCACTTAGCTCTTTTACTCTTTCTCTTAACAGCATTCGTACATGCTCATTTTCCCTCTCTGTTTTACGACGTTCGGTTATATCAAGCAATGTTCCGATTACCGCAGGCTTACCCTTGTATTGTATCCTGCTACCGAAAACCTCCACTTCAATTACTTCCCCGCTTTTTTTCAAACATCGTAACTCATAATGAACACTGTCCGTTTCGCCTGAAAACCTCTTCCGGACGTTTTCATTAAATCTTTCTTTATCATCCGGGTGAACAAGCATCTCTGTCAAAAAAGAATTGATCATTTCGCTTTGTTCATAGCCGAATATTTCTGCAAAGCGGGGGTTCACATAAGCAATCCTATCACCTAATAGAATATACACGCCTACCAGTGATTTCTCTACAAGGTTCCTGAATTTTGATTCGGCTTCTGTCAATTCAAGTTCTGCTGTTTTCCGTTCAGTAATATCCTTTGTGAGTATGTAAGCTCCTATCACTTTTCCCCAATCATCGTAAACAGGTGTATAGGTAACCATCACCCAGGTGGGCAGGTCAGATTGTACATGCTGAAGTTCATACTCCACTTTAGTTCCTGAAAAAACTCTTTCAAGGCTTTCCCTGATCGGTTCGTTTGTATCAGCAGGTATTACATCCATTAAATTAGTTCCTATGGTCACCGGTTTGCCCCATGCCCTTCGAAGGTTTTTTTCTGCGGCTTCATTGATCAATAATATCCTGTAATCTTTTTTCTGAAGCACATAAAAATTGTCAGACGTACTCGCTAATACATAGCGAAGGTTCTTTTCCGAGATAGCCAATTTATTTTCAGCTTCCCTCCGGTCGGTAATATCTCTTATGATAGCCCACATGGCTTCAGGGTTGCCTTCCTTGTCTTCTAACAAAAAAGTCCGAAGTTCAACAGGGAATATTCTACCGCTTTTATGGATATATTCTTTCTGATAAACCGGCGAGAACTTATTGGGCAGTATCTGTGTTTTAACCATATCCTCCTCTATTGCATGCCATTTGGAAGGGATAATATCCTTGTATTTTTTCTGCTTTAGTTCTTCATCAGTATAACCAAGCATTTCTTTAAAAGAAGGATTGTATTCAAGTAATTGTCCGTCCATACTTATTATTGAATAAGCATCGGTCATGCTTGCATAAAGGCGTTTGTATTTCTCCTCTTTCTCTCTTATCAGTGCAGCCTTTTCGGCCACCTGTCTTTCCAGCTCTGTATTGAATTGTTTAAGCCGGCTCTCTGTTTTCCTTCTTCTTTTTATATCCCTGTAAATAAATATAAAACTGACAAAAAGTATGAGGATCAAAATGCCTGCCATGACCTTTACAAAGTCAAAAGTGCGGCGGGTCAGGTTGATAGTATTGTTATAGGAAGCGCTCAGCGTTTTGCGACCAGCGTCTTCAAGTTTATCGGCAATGGTTTTAAACTCTGTTATTATTTCTTTTCCTGAATTGCTATGCCAGGTATTGCCTGGTAAATTGTTTTTTTTTGCATTGCCCGGGCGAAGCAGGTACTCAGCAAATGCTGTCATGTTATGCAAAAGGCTGGCAAGCCTGTGATAGTCGGCCCTGTTCCCGGAATGCGAAGTGCCCAATTGCATCATCAGGGCAGAGTCGTTTTTTATTTTCAGTAGTGCTTCGTTATAAGCGTCGGTATAATTTCCTTTGTTGAAGATAACTATAGTACCCAGCTGAGACTCAAACTCTGTAAGATCAAGAAAAACAGGTTGAATTTTTTGCAGCACCTCCCTTGTCTTGCTTATTGTTGCAAGCTCTTTTTCCTGCGATCTGACAGTAGAAAATGTATAATAGATGATAAGAACTACTGCAATAACAATAGCAGTGTACCCGATGAACAGGTTACGAAGAGAATGATTCATAGTTGGCTTGTAAAACAATACAATTTAAATCAATTATTCATAGCCATCAATAATCGCCGGAGTTTTACCCATACATTTATCCGAAAAGCCTGTGCCCTATCTTTGCGGCAATGGTTAAAATCGGGATACTCGGAGGTGGCCAACTCGGCCGCATGCTCTTACAGGCTGCTGCTAATTACCCCGTAGAAACTTTTGTACTGGAGAATGATCCGGAATGTCCGGCGGCTCATCTCTGCCATCATTTTATCAAAGGAGATATAAAAAATTTTGACGCCGTTTACAATTTTGGGAAAAATCTCAATGCAATCACTATTGAAATTGAAAATGTAAATGTGGAAGCATTGGAAAAACTGGAAGCAGAAGGTGTAAAAGTATTTCCCCGCCCCTCCGTTCTCAAAACGATCAAAAATAAAATTTTACAGAAAGAATATTACAAACAGCAGCAAATACCAACAGCAGCATTTATCGTCACCCTGTCGCTGGCCGAATTAAAACAAAATGAATCATTCCTCCCCGCCGTTCATAAGTTGGGCGAAGGTGGTTATGATGGCCGTGGTGTGCAACTACTGAAAACAAAACAGGATATCGAAAAAGGATTCAATGGCCCTTCTGTGCTGGAAAAAATGATACCTATTAAAAAAGAAATAGCACAAATGGTGGCAGTGAGTGAAACCGGCGAAACCACTTTGTACCCGCCGGTGGAAATGCTTTTTGACCCGGTGCTGAACTTGCTCGACTATCAATTATGTCCTGCCGAATTAAATACCCAGGCCTTATATAAAGTGGAGGCGATAGCATTGGCCGTTGTAAAGAATTTCAGATCACCGGGAATTTTTGCAGTGGAAATGTTCGTTGATAAGAATGATGATGTGTTTGTGAACGAAACAGCGCCGAGGGTTCATAATAGTGGGCATCATACCATCGAAGCGCATTACAGTTCACAATTTGATATGCTTTGGAGAATAATGCTTGGTTACCCGTTGGGCAATGCCGATGCTATTCTTCCTTCCATAATGGTCAATATTATTGGTGATGAAGGGCACAGCGGACCAGTAAAATATGAAGGGCTTGAGGAAGTCTTGAAAATTGATAATGCATTTGTTCATCTCTATGGTAAAAAAGAGACCCGGCCGGGCAGAAAAATGGGGCATGTTACCATTCTCAGTAAGGAAAAACAAGACCTGCTGCACAAGTCAAACAAGGTAAAAAGGAATTTGTTTGCAAGGGCAAAATAAAAATCCTCTTATCCCTTTTCAAAGCCGTTCATAATCATGCAAGTTTGCAGTGAAAGTGGTGAATTGATTTTACGTCAAACCAAAGCGATTTATCCGGTATCTTTAATGCATATTCAAATATAACCAGGCCAAAATCTTTACTACATTGATGAAATCTTATACCAGTTTTCCAATAATAGTTGTCTTAGGAGTTCTTTTATCCGCCTGTGGTGGAAAAAAGAACACTAATCAATCGTCACAAAGCGGCCCCCAAAAACAACCGCCCCTATCTGTTGAAGCTATGGTAGTGACTGCAAGGGAACTCAATTCCGATATTGAAATGCCCGGCTCATTGCTGGCAAATGAATCTACCGAAATTCATCCTGAAATATCGGGGAGGCTTGTTGTATTGAATGTAAAAGAAGGCGCTGTAGTTGGGAAAGGAACATTATTAGCCAAGATATATGATGGCGACCAGCAGGCCAGGCTGAGAAGTCTCGATGTCCAGCTCAAAAAATCGGAGGTACAGCTTAAGATAGCTCAACAATCAGAAAACAGATCTGCACAGCTTTTAAAAATACAGGGAATCAGCCAACAGGATTATGATCTCGCTTTGCTGCAGGTAAACAACATTATGGCTGATATGGGGATCATAAAAGCTCAAATGGACGAAGTAAGAGCCAGTATGACCAAAACAAATATCCATGCTCCTTATAGCGGCAAACTGGGATTAAAGAATATCAGTCCGGGTTCTTTTGTTACACCCGCAACAATCATCACCACCATCAGCCAGGTGGATCAACTGAAATTGCAGTTTAATGTGCCTGAAAAATATGCAGCACTAATTAAAAAAGGGCAAGCGGTAGATTTTAAAGTAGATGGTTCTGAGAAATATTTCACCGCTTCTGTAATGGCAACAGAAGATGCCGTAGAAGAAAACACCAGGAGCCTGGCAGTAAGAGCTATGGTAACAGGGAACGATCCTGATCTTGTACCCGGTGCTTTTGCAAGGGTAAAAATTGTACTAGGCAAGAATGAGAATGCATTGATGATACCTACCAGTTCTATTGTGCCGCAGGGCAGGAAAAAGCTGATCTATCTTTTGAGGAATAATAAAGCTGTATCTACAGAGATCACAACAGGTGTAAGAGATTCTGTCAGTATAGAAGTGTTGACAGGTTTGAGTAAAGGTGATACTGTCATCACTACTGGTTTGCTATTTCTTAAACCAAACAGTGATGTAAGGTTGTCAAAAGTTGTCAGTAGTCAATAGTCAATGGTCAATTGTGAATTATTAAAATAAAAAAAATGGCGAACGCTGAAAGGTGATTTCTCTTATTCACCATTCATTTTTCACCATTCACCCTTTTCATGAATCTATCAGAAATAAGTTTAAAGAGACCGGTATTCGCAATAGTTTGCTCTATCGTTATCATCATATTCGGTGCGATCGGCTATAAATTCCTGGGTGTGCGGGAATACCCTGCTATTGATCCCGCTGTCGTTAATGTCCGTACTTCTTATGTAGGCGCCAATGCCGATATTGTCGAGCAACAGATCACCGAACCGTTAGAAAAAGCCATCAATGGTGTACAGGGTGTAAAGAATATCACTTCCAATAGCGCCCAGGGCTCCAGCAATATCACCGTAGAGTTTGAACTGAATGTGGATCTTGAAAAGGCTGCTAATGATGTAAGAGATAAAGTATCGCAGGCCACGGGTCAGCTTCCGCAGGATATTGATGCGCCTCCTATCGTAACGAAAGCAGACTCCGATTCAGATCCGATCATTTTCATGCAGATCCAAAGCCAGCGTAAAGGCTTGCTCGAGCTTACCGACTTTGCCGAGAATGTGGTACAGGAAAGAATACAAACGATCTCCGGTGTAAGTTCTGTTAATGTAATCGGCCGGCGTTATTCGATGCGTTTATGGATCGACCCGGCAAAACTGGCGGCCTACCGGCTTACCATCAATGATATTCTTGCTGCATTGAACAGGGAGAATATTGAGTTGCCCGGTGGTAAGATCCGGGGTAACACCACACAGCTTATTGTAAAAACTTATGGCAAACTCACTACTGAAGATGATTTCAATAGCCTGATCGTCCAGGAAGGTGAAAATTCAATAGTTCGTTTTAAAGATGTTGGAGAAGCCGTTATTGGCACCGATAATGAGGAATCTGCATCGAGAAAGAACAATATCCCTTCAGTGAATATTGCTGTAATAGCCCAACCAGGTTCGAACCAGATAGAAATAGCTGATGAAGTTTATAAAAGGATTGAGCAGATCAAGAAAGATATGCCTGAAGACATCATCTTCGAAGTGGGTTATGACAGGACAACTTTTGTAAGAAAGGCGATCTTCGAAGTAAAGGAAACGTTGCTCATTGCTATCTCATTGGTGGTATTGATCATCTTCCTTTTCTTTCGTGAATGGATCATTGCTTTCCGTCCATTGATAGATATTCCTGTCTCATTGATCGGGGCTTTCTTTATCATGTACATCATGGGATTCTCCATCAATGTATTGACACTGCTTGCTATTGTACTCGCCACCGGGCTTGTGGTGGATGATGGTATTGTTGTCACGGAAAATATCTTTAAGAAAATGGAACAGGGCATGAACAAACACAAAGCCGCCCGGGAAGGATCCAAGGAAATTTATTTCGCCGTTATTGCAACATCTATCACCCTGGCAGTTGTATTTCTTCCTATCGTATTCATGCAGGGATTTGTAGGCCGTTTGTTCCGTGAGTTCGGTATCGTATTGGCAGGTGCAGTTCTAATCTCTGCATTTGTTTCACTATCGCTTACACCCGTATTGAATATTTATCTTACCAAGAAAGACGTTCATAAGCATTCGTGGTTCTATCGTGTTACAGAGCCGTTTTTTGCCGGCATGGAAAACTTATACCGCCGCACATTAAGGGGATTCATGCGGCTGCGCTGGTTAGCATTTGTTATTCTTGTTGTTTGCGCCGGTTGTATCTTTTTTATTTTTAAAAATATCCCTTCAGAAACGGCACCCATGGAAGATCGTAACCGTGTCCGCACACAGATCACCGGTCCCGAAGGTTCCGATTTTGATTTTACCGACAGAGTTAATTATGACATAGCACAACAACTGCTCGATTCCATTCCTGAGAAAAATGTAGTGCTGGCTTTTGCTCCCGGTTTTGGAGGCGGAGGCTCAAATGCATCTTTCATCAGCATGGGATTGAAAGATGCAGACGAAAGAAACCGTTCGCAGGACCAGGTGGCGCAACAAATGACAAGGATGTTCAGACGCTATACCAATGTCAGGGTATTTGCCATACAGGAACAAACTATTTCCGTGGGTCTTGGCGGCCGTGGTTCATTCCCTGTTCAGTTTGTTTTACAGAATCTGAATTTTGATAAGCTAAAACAAGTGGTTCCAAAATTCCTGGAAGAGGTTGGGAAGAGCCCCGTTTTCCAGGGTTCTGATGTGAATTTAAAATTCAATCAACCCGAATTACAGATTACGATTGACCGTTTGAAAGCAAATGAACTGGGCATATCGGTACTTGACATCAGCAATACATTGCAACTGGCGTTAAGCGGCAGAAGGTTTGGTTATTTTATCAAAGATGGAAAACAATACTCCGTTATCGGGCAGGTAGATCGCAAAGACCGGGATGATCCTTTTGATATTAAATCTTTTTACGTACGGAGCAACAAAGGCGAATTGATACAATTGGATAATATAGTGACGATGCAGGAAAGCGCCAACCCCTCTACTATTTATCATTTCAATCGTTTTAAAAGTGCCACCATACAGGCTGGTCTTGCCCCCGGCAAAACGATCGGTGATGGTATAGCAGAAATGAGAAACATAGCCAGTAAGGTCCTGGATGAATCATTTTCCACTTCTTTAGCAGGAGCTTCCCGGGATTATGCTGAAAGCTCATCCAATACATCTTTTGCATTCATTCTTGCCTTGGTATTGATATTTCTCGTATTGGCTGCACAGTTCGAAAGTTTTATCGATCCGCTCATCATTATTATTACCGTACCGCTGGCATTGGCAGGAGCATTCATCTCATTGAAACTATTTGGTCAAACCTGGAATATATTTTCGCAGATCGGTGTCATCATGCTCATTGGTCTTGTAACAAAGAACGGTATCCTTATCGTTGAGTTTGCCAATCAAAAAAGAAGAGCGGGTGAAAAAAAGTTAACAGCGGCTATTGATGCATCAGTAGCCCGTCTGCGCCCGATATTAATGACCACACTGGCCACTACATTGGGTGCATTGCCGATCGCATTGGCAATCGGATCGGCCGGGAAAAGTCGTATTCCGCTTGGTATTGTAATTATCGGCGGCATGTTGTTTGCCCTTGTGCTTACCTTATATGTTGTACCGGCTATGTATTCTTTTATGTCGTCAAAAAAGAAAATGCAGGCTGCTGATGAAAGCGACGATATTGTCACTAATTGAGAAATTGAATAAATGAAACGGCTTTATTTTTTTGTATGGTTGTTCCTTCCTCTACTGGCAAAAGCGCAGAACAAACTATTATCAGTTGAAGAATCTATCGCTACTGCCCTGCAGAATAATTATGACATATTGCTGGCAAAGAATGATTCCCTTTCTGCTGCTATTGACTACTCCTATAAGAATGCAGCATTTATTCCCCGCCTGAATGGAAATATCGGGACGGTTTGGAATAATAACAATACAAAACAAGTTCTGTCCGATGGTACAAAAAGAGAAAGCAATGGTTTGAAGTCGAATAATATCAATGCTCAATTGGCGCTCAGCTGGACCTTATTCGACGGATTTAAAATGTTTGCAACAAGAGATAAGCTGGCGGAGTTTGTAAAATTGGGCGAGCTGGGCATCAAGAACAATATTGTAAATACGGTGGCGGCTGTTATTAACACCTATTATAATATTGTAAGGCAGAAACAACAATTAAAAGCAATAGAAGAACAAATGTCGCTGAGTGAAGAAAGGGTAAAACTTTCGCAATACAGACTGGATATTGGCGTGGGCACCAAACCGGATGTATTGCAGGCGAAAGTTGATCTGAATGCACAAAAAGCAGCCCGTTTGCAACAACAGGCATTGATCGAACAACTCAGGGAAGAATTGAACCAGGTAATGAATATCCGTCCTACTGCTCCTTATGATGTCAGTGATTCCATTCCTATCAACACCGGCATTGTATTGGGTGATATTCAAAATAGCATTGAAGGCAATAATCCTTTATTGCTGATCGCAAAAAAGAATATTGCCATTGCCGGGTTTACGTTGAAAGAAAGAAAAGCTGAACGTTTTCCAACGGTCTCCTTTAATTCGGCATATAATTTTAACCGGACCGAAAATCAAACGGTCATCAATTCTTTTTCTACCCTTTTCAATCGCAATAAAGGTTTTAACTATGGCCTCACGGCCACAATTCCTATCCTGAATAATTTTAATACCCGAAGATTAATTAAGCAGGCAGAACTCGATATCAAATACCAGCAGCTCGTTTATGATAATCAAAAATCATTGATCGATCTTGCTGTCATCAATGCTTACAGGGACTATATACAACAAAAAAAAGCACTGGACCTTGAAGAAGAGAATATATTACTGGCTAAAGAAAATGTGGATATCATCTTCCAGGTATATAAATTAGGAGCTACCACTTATATCCAGCTCCGTGAAGCGCAGAAGAGTTTGGAAGATGGTTATAACCGGCTGATCACAGCGAGGTATAATACGAAGCTGGCCGAAACGGAATTGCTAAGATTGAAGGGAGACCTGGTGAGATAGTTTCTAGTTTCTGGTTTCAGGTTTCTGGTTCTTTCGGATCGAAATTTTCCTAAAAGATCTAAATCTCTTTTGAGCCAGAATTTTCACATTATTACTGTTTATTTTCCCCTTAATAGAAGTGTTCGTCTCGTTAAGTTGCTAAAAAATTATTAATGGCAACAATAAAACGGTTTGAAGACCTGGAGATATGGCAAATAGCAAGACAACTTTACAATAAAATGTCAGTTATTGCTGTCCGGTTAAGAGCAAAAAGAGAATATCGTTTTGCTGAACAGATCAAATCCGCCGCAGGATCTATCATGGATAATATTGCTGAAGGATTTGAAAGAGATAGCCGACTGGAATTCGTTAACTCATTAAGTATTTCGAAAGGAGAATGTGGCGAGAACAAATCACAGCTTTACAGACTTTTTGATGACCACTATATTTCCGAAAGTGAATTCAATGAAGTTTTTACTATTTCTGATAAGCTTTCAGGAAAAATTGCGAATTTTATCCGTTATTTGAATAGTTCAGTAACCAGGGGCTTGAAATTTAAAGACAGGAAGTGAAAGCTGGAACCTCCGCATAACACGAAACCAGAAACCTGAAACCAGAAACTCGAAACAATAAATCATAAACCAATTGAATCCACTTGTAGGTATAATAATGGGCAGCGACAGCGATCTTGCTGTTATGCAAGCCGCTTCGGATATTCTTAAGCAATTTGAAATTCCGCATGAAGTAACAGTTGTATCAGCACATCGTACGCCACATCGTATGATCGAGTATGCACAAAAAGCGAAAGAAAGAGGATTGAAAGTGATTATTGCCGGGGCCGGAGGCGCTGCACATTTGCCGGGCATGGTAGCGTCTGTCACTACACTACCTGTTATCGGTGTTCCTATCAAATCTTCCAATTCTATTGACGGCTGGGACTCTGTTCTTTCTATTTTACAAATGCCAAATGGCGTTCCTGTTGGTACGGTAGCACTGAATGCTTCAAAGAATGCCGGTATCCTCGCCGCCGAAATATTAGGCACTGCTGATGAAAATATCTCCGCTGTAATTACAGCTTATAAAAATTCCTTGAACAACGAAGTGATAGAAAAAGTGGAGAAAATGAAGAAAGAAGGTTGGGAGAATAAGTTTGATTAAAGAACTACGATTAACAGGATCTGAAGGATTATGAGGAATCTTTTCTTAATACTATTTACACTACTCATTGTTAGCGGTTGCAAAAAAGAAAAAAAGATCTCCGTTGAAGTAAAAGAATTGCCCAACTATCCTTCTGCATCCGGTATTGAATACTTAAATGGCCAGGTTTATATTGTAGGGGATGACGCCAATCGCCTGTTGGTACTCGATAGCAACCTTATTGCAATTGATTCCATCACTCTTTATGCCTTTATCGAAAAAAGGATACCTAAGAACGTAAAAGCTGATCTTGAAGGAATATCTTTTACGCCTGATAAGAAACTGTTAATCGCAGGTTCAGGTTCATTAGCGCCTTACCGGAATATCGCCTGGATGGTTGATCCTGTCACCAAACAAAAAGATATACTACTGCTGGACACTTTCTACCAACGTTTAAAGCAAAATGGCATCAATGAAGTAAATATTGAAGGCATTGCTTCCATGTCCGGCTGGATCGTATTATCCAACCGGGGCAATAAAGGTTATCCAAAAAATCATTTGATCTTTACAGAAATGAATTTCTGGAAAAGACAACCCGATGTAGAGATCAGTGTGGCCCTTGCCGGTTTTAATAGCGATACAAGTAGTTTTAACGGCGTGTCTGGCATGACTTATTCAGCAAAGACCGATGCATTGATCATGACAGTATCTACCGAAGATACCCGCAACAGTTTGGATGATGGCGCTATTGGAAAAAGTTATTTATGGATCATAAAAAATATTTCTTCCAAAAGAAGATGGAAGGCTATCAACCCTGACAAGATCATTGATCTTGATGAAACAGATGCCCGCTTCAAAGGACATAAGATCGAATCGGTATGTATCATGAAAGAAAAGGACAGATCATACCATCTTTTATTAGCCGCAGACAACGATAATGGAAGCAGCACCCTTTTTAAATTGGTTGTCCCGATGAAATGAAAAGATTATTGTTGAAAAAAGCAGTAATTTTCTGTTGCCATTTCCCTAACATAACCCGGAAATATGAAAAAGATCCTCCTGCTTGTAACAATTCTTTACTCGTTTCATGCATTCGCACAAACTCCTTTAAAAGGAAGAGACAGCACCATCAAAGGCCCGCAAACTTTTGCGATAGTAATGGGTATTTCAAAGTATAAATATGTACGTCCTTTAGCTTATGCGGATAAAGATGCCCAGCTATTCAAAGACTATTTAAAATCGCCGGGTGGCGGAAGTGTAAAAGAAGATAATATTTATACGCTGCTGAATGAAAAAGCAAACAATGCTAATTTCTGGAGTAAAGGTTTTCAATGGCTGAAAGCAAAAAAACTACAGCAGGGCGACAGGCTTTTTATTTACCTGGCCGGGCATGGCGATGCTATTGATGAGGACCAATTCTTCTTTCTGAATTATGATTGCAACCCGCAGGGCGATAAAAACAATTATCTCGTTGCCGGAACGATACAATTATTCAACCTGAAGAAAAAGATCGCTAATGAAACAGTTAAAGGTGTGGAGGTTTTCTTTATTATGGATGCTTGCCGTACCAGCGAACTGCCGGGAGGTTCAGAAGGACAAAATTTTTTGAATACTGCCATATCAGAAAAACAGGCAGGAGAAGTGATCATGCTGGCCACCGCAGCCGGTGAAGCATCCCTGGAAGATGCATCCATTGGCACCGGCCATGGATTATTCACTTATTATTTGGTGGATGGCCTGAATGGTGTAGCTGATACCATCGGCGGCGCTGACAGGAAAGTAACTTTCCGGGAGATACAAGCCTATGTAGATAAGAATGTACCTTTTGTTGCGCAGCAACGTTTCAAAAGAAAACAGGATCCCTTTTTCTGTTGTACAGAAAGCAGTGAGAAAGTGATCAGCTCTGTTGATACTGCTTATTTAAAAAGATGGCTCGAACAAAAAAAACGGGAGAATCGTGGCGGCGGAAATTCTTTTAATGGAATTATAAAAACTTTCACTGCAGCAGATACTTTGCTGGTTGAAACATATAACAGGTTCAATACTGCTGTCAATAACAATCGTCTTGAAACTGCAGAAGATTATTTTCAGCAATTGAATAGAAAATTTCCAGGCAACCCTTATACGCTTGATGCCAAATCAACTCTGGCAGCTGAATTTATCAATGCAGCGCAACAAAAAGTTGACCGCTATCTTGGTTGCAGCGATGAGGGTAGCGCCAAAGAAAAACAAGCCAATTACCAGGCCGCCTTGAATTTAGAAAAAGCCATTGCCAGTGTGAGAGAAGATGATGCTGACTTTGCGAATTCACTACTAAACAGGATGTACTTCTTAAAAGCCAGTGGAGATTTTGGACCGAACGGTGCCAATGGCGATATCTCTGTTGCATTTCAAAATGCATATGCAGCGCTGAGGATAGATCCTAACGGGGCTTATATACAAAACAAGTTGGCATTGCTTCATTTGCAAAACAATAATAAGGACAGCGCATTGTTCTATGCTGATAAAGCAGTGAAGACCGCTCCCAAATGGCCCTGTGCATTAACTACGTTAGCATTGATACAAAAAACAACATCATCTAATGATCCTAAAAGGCAACCCGGTAAGAATAGTCCGTTCCGCAAAGTAAGTTTTGGTATAACAGCTGGTGGTGGATTGTCTCAATCTGATCCTACTTATTCGGGCAATGCTAACAGTGGCTTTACCGGTGTCGCATCTAATAGTGCATCTGTTGTTGATCTCGGTCTGATCACACAGATAAATCTTGGTGGTACTATTTTTATCCGTCCTGAAGTAACCCTGATCTTTGAGAATACCAGTGTTGTTTTTGAACAAAGACCCCCGACAGGCGGACAGATCTTTACGCAGAATGTAGATGTAAAAGCTGCTTTGATCAATATAGGTTTGCCTTTTATAGTAAGGTTCTCTTCAAAAAATATTGCACCGTATATTTCATTGGCTCCTTCATTCAGTTATTTGATCAGCCAGGATAATACATCATCAGAAAGATTACCGGTATTGAAATCAGTTTTTATGGGAAGTGGTGGGCTTGGTATTGATATCGGTTTGGCAAAAGCAGGGCTTTATATTTCTCCTGAATTAAGATATACAGCAGGTTTTTCTGAACTGAAAGATGATGCATCAACGACCAGTTTTGCAAGAGCCCTTTCTTCATTGAAGAAAAATAGTTTTTCGCTGAATGTTTATTTGAGAAAGAGGTAAAGTGAGATTGAGGCTAAGGTTGAGTTTTACGATTCTTTTATCGTTACAAATTCCTGCTCTAATCCCAATGAGTGCTGGTATAATTCTTTAATGAAATCCTTTCCCCATTTTGCATAGTAATAAGAAAGGTTCTCATGTCTTTCCTGTAACCCATTGCCGGGAAATAAATGTTCTTTGATTGTATGTATCTGTCGCTGCTGGTCCGCAAACTTTCTTTTTTCAGCCCGCAACATTTTCTTTTCTAATTCCTGTAAACGATAAACAGTTTGCTGCTTCAATGCCATGACATGCTTTTCCAATGTAGTATCAACAGCAGCAGCCTGCTTTTTGAATGTATCATACAATTGTTCCAGTTCGGTCAGCGAGCCGTTCAGTTTTGTCTCGTTCTTACTTTCTCTGGTCACCAGTTTATTCAGCAATTCCTGTTCAGGCAAAAAGAAATCTTCAATGGTAAAACCAAGATGAGCCATTTTTTCCTGCCATTTTTTTTCAACGATCAAAAAAGAATTGCGAAGCACCAAGACAGGAAAAGGGATAGTATAATGATCGAAAAGATCTTTTAATTGTAACCAGTAAGCCGTCTCTCCTGCCCCCCCGATAAATGCAATGTTGGGCAGGATAGTTTCCTGGTAAAGCCCTCTCAGGATCACATTCGGACTGAAACGTTCGGGATGATCGTTCAATTCTTTTAATAGATCATTCTCAGAAAACGTCAATGGTGAATTGTGAATGGTGAATTTATCATTCTTTTTTTCAATTCGTTCTCTGAGGTCATCTTTTAAATAGAATAGATTGATCTCCCTTGGATTCGCTTGTGACTTGTACCCTGCACTTCCCAATCTATCTACTGTTTTCTCAACAATACCTGAAGCTGTTTGATTCAGCAGATCATCTTTAAAAAGATCAACCATTTGCTTTTTCAATGCCGTATTATCCGGAAGCAATACAACAAGGCCGTATTCAGCAAAAAGTTTGTTGACAAAATAAAAAGTTGCATCCTGTATTGTTACCCCTTCCTTGTAGAATCCTTTCAGCAATGAAACGATCTCATTCCCATTTGGTAAAACTGATAACTGTCCCTCTATCCTGTCAACCAGTTTTAGCAACCCTTTGTCGATCTTCATCCGGCCAACAGCGCCGGTTTGTTTTGTTTCCCAGGCAAGTTTTTCTCCGCCAAGATTGATATGATTCAATTCAGCCAAATCTGCATCTTCTGAACCGATATAAAAGACAGGAATAAAATTTTGTTTGGGTAAAGAAGTTTTTAAATGATCCACCAGTTTAATAGCATGAACGATCTTGTAAATAAAATACAGTGGCCCTGTAAAAAGGTTGTTCTGGTGAGCTGTAGTTATTGTAAATGTATCGGCCGAAAGAAGCGATTCAATACTCTTTTTTACATTATCGGAGGTTTCTACTCCCTCATATTGTTTTTTCAATTCTGCTACCAGTGTTTTCCGGTCGGTAGCAAATTGCTTTCTTGCTTCGATCGCTTTTTGAATCCCCTGTAATGTGGGAGGATGAGTAAAGAATGGTTTCAAGGCTGCCGCCTGGTCAATATAATCCAATGCAATACTGGAAAAGGTTCCGGTCTGTCGGTAAGGCAAGCGGGCAGCATTCATAATCCGATAAAAATAAAAACAGTTATACGGTCGTCACAGTTATTGATACAAGATTAACGTTATTTTACTTCGTAAGCCACTACCGAATTCTTCCAGAAAGTGGGAACAAAAATGGTCTTTGTGACAGGATCAAACCCAATGTCCGCTGTATTGATCTTTTGCTCACGGGTATCCAGTAATTTTTCCTTGCTTCCATCCGCATTCACATACCAGATAACACCTGCCCAGCAGGAAACAACAAAATCATTGCCCGATATATTGACAATGCCGTCTGTCCCGCCTTCCATCCCATCTGTTATCAGCGCAAGACTTTTATCCGCATTCACTTTATACATTCCACCCTGATCCAGCACATAGAGATCGCTTGCTTTCATCAATACACCATTCGGCCCTTTCAGGTTTTCCAAATAAACTTCAGGAACTCCGTTCATGATACGATATACTTTTTTGCCTCTTGAATCGGAAACATACATCACACCATTGGCATCAATAGTAAGATCATTCAATGCCTGCGATCCCGGCACTTCTATCCAACCGGCGATCTTTCCGCTGTGCAGATCCACTATGGCTACCCTGTCCACATCAGCTACATATAATGTATGATGATACAAACCCATTCCTTTTGGCGCATTAAAACCTGTGATCCATTCCGCATTGATCACCTGTCCGTCAAGACCCATTTTACCGATCGAGCCCATACCATCTTTTTCCCATGGCTGTTTGCCATCAATATTTGATACATATAATACCCGGTGATCAGGATCATATAAAACTGATTCAGGCACTTTGAAAACAGAATCAGTCTCCCATTTTTTTACCAACTGATGTTTTTGTGCATTGGTTACAATAAGAAGGCAAAATGAACAGGCCAAAAGAAATACTTGCTTCATGGATTTTTATTGAACGATAAAGTTACTGAGAATGTTTCCCACAAAGTCACAAAAATCACAAAGAAAAGCTTATTGATTTTAAATACTTGGTGTACTTAGTGTCTTTGTGGGATGCCTATGAAAAACGAAGCGGATCAAAAAAAGAAATATCCATAGATGTCTTTTTATTATTGACGATCTCATCAACCATCTTTCCTGTTCCGGCACCCAAGCTCAATCCCAGCATCGAATGACCGGTAGCGATCGTTACATTATCATATTTTTTTATCCGCCCGATATAAGGCAATCCATCCGCCGAACAGGGACGATAACCATACCATATCTTTTCTTTCGGAGGAAACGGCACATCAAAATCTGGATAAAAACGTTTGACGGCATCGAGGATGCCCTGCACCCTGTTCATTCTTGGCGGCGTTTTATGAGAAGTGATCTCCATTGTCCCCCCCAAACGGATCTTATTTCCATCCATCGGTGTGATGGCAGCCCTGCCTTCCAATAATACCGCAGGATAGTTGACGTTGTAAGAAGAATTTTCCAATGTAACCGAATAACCTCTTCCCGGCATCATCGGTATCCTTGTTCCCAATAGCTTTGCTGTTTCTCTCCCCCATGAGCCGGTAGCAATAATGATCTCATCAGCCTCAAACACATTTTTATCAGCAGTAACTACTTTATTTACTTTCTTTCCTGCCTTCTCAAAACCTACCACTTCTTCATTCGGAATAAACTTCACTCCTTTCTGTTTTAAATAAGCATTCAACTGCTGCATCAGTTTATTTGGATAGCAATGCGCATCGCAATTAAATAAAATAGCACCGAGACCATTTATTCTTGTCTGCGGCTCCATGGCTGTCAATTCTTCCTTGCTTAACAATCTTGTATCATTCAATCCCAGCTCATGTGCTTTTTCTACCGTATGCTTTGCATGTTCACCACCTGCTTCTGTTTGAAAAATCTCCAGCAAACCTTTTTGTTCATACGCAAAATCAAACCCTGGCAAACCCAGCCACTCTTCATATTCTTTTTTACTGATGATGGCAATATCTCTTAATGGAATGGCAGCATTCTTTACATGATCCCTGGTGGCGCTGCGGATAAATTTCAATCCCCAGTTGATAAGGTTCCAGTCAAACCTTGGTTGTACATAAAAAGGACTTTTGGAATTCCACATCCATTTCAATCCCTTTTTTACAATTCCCGGAGTAGCCAACGGAATAAAATGACTGGGACAGATATAACCACAGTTGCCATAAGAACAGTTATCGGTAAAATCGCCTTTATCCAATACCGTCACATCCCAGCCTGACCGCTGCAAATAAAATGCGGAGCTTAAACCGATAATGCCGCCACCGATGATCGTTACTTTCATCCTTTTGATTTATGTAAATAAAAAAGTATAATAAGAATACCTCTCACAGATTCCGAAGATTAACACAGATTTTCTGTGAACATCCGTGCCATCTGTGAGCAACTCATACAACTGAAAATCCATACGCATACGGATCATCCTCCTTATCTATCCAGATCGTATTATATCCATAAATTTTTGCCCAGCCTTCCACACCGGGACGTATCGCAGGCTTGCCAGCCAGTGTTAACTCTTCCTCTATCCTGCCAATGAATTTACTCCCGATAATACTTTCATGAATGAACTCATCGCCTTTCTTCAATTTCCCCTTCGCATACCATTGCGCCATTCTTGCTGATGTACCAGTGCCGCAGGGCGAACGGTCAATCGCTTTTTCGCCATAAAAAACTGCATTCCTTGCTGTAGAAGTTTTATCAAGCACGGCTCCTGTCCATAAAATATGCGAACAACCTTTTATTGTCGCATCTTCAGGATGAACAAATTCATACTTCGCATTAATATTCTTTCTCAATTCTCTTGCCCATGCAATCAATTTATCAGCTGAATAATTTTCAAGTCCTTTAAAATTTTTCTGCACATCAACAATGGCATAAAAATTTCCGCCATACGCCACATCAACAACCAGTTCGCCCAAGTCAGGACAATCAATAGCTAATTCAGTTGAATCTAAATACGCCGGCACATTGGTTAGTTTGACATTTTTGATTTTGGGTTTTTGATTTTTGATTTCGGTTTCATACACTACCATAACTAACCCGGCCGGGGTTTCCATTCTCACATGGCCTTCCCTTTTTGGCTTGACCAACCCTTCCTCAAGAGCGATAGTAATTGTCCCAATAGTTCCATGACCACACATGGGCAGGCAGCCACTGGTTTCAATAAATAAAACAGAGACATCATTGGCCGGGTCATGCGGCGGATAGAGAATACTTCCGCTCATCATGTCATGCCCTCTTGGCTCGAACATCAGTCCTGTTCTTATCCAGTCATATTCTTTTAGAAAATGCTGACGCTTCTCGCTCATGTTACGGCCATGCAATTCCGGCCCACCCTTTTTTACCAATCTTACCGGGTTGCCGCAAGTATGAGCGTCTATGCATTCAAAGATGTACTTCATGTCTATATGCTTGTCATTCTCTGTGAACTCTGTGTTCTCTGTGTGATTTTCTTTAAATTTACCCCGCAAATGGAAACCTACGGCAATATACTACTCATCGCCATGCCCGCCTTTCTTATCCTCGTACTTTTTGAAAAATGGTATGGCTGGAAAAAAGGCAGGGACACCGTCCGCAATATGGACATGATCTCTTCTCTCAGCAGCGGCGTTACCAATGTTACCAAAGATGTACTCGGTCTCGCTATTGCTATCGGCATCTATCCTTTTATGCTGAAATACCTGGCTGTTACCAAAATTGAGAATACCATCATCGTTTATATCCTCACTTTTATCATCATTGATTTTCTCGGGTATTGGGTGCATCGCATCAGTCATAAAGTAAATCTTTTCTGGAACCTGCATGTCATTCATCACAGCAGCGAAGAATTCAATCTCGCCTGTGCATTGCGGCAAAGCATTTCATCTTTCTTCAATTTATTTACCATATTGTTATTACCAGCTGCTGTCCTTGGCATACCTCCGGATGTGATCGCAATTGTCGGGCCGATACAATTATTTGCACAGTTCTGGTATCATACGCAGCATATAAACAAGATGGGTTTTTTAGAAAAGATCATTGTTACGCCAAGTCATCACAGGGTGCACCATGCTGTGAACCCCGAATACATGGACAAGAATCTCTCGCAGATATTTATTGTATGGGATAAACTCTTCGGCACTTATGTGGATGAAAGAAAAGATGTGCCGCCGGTGTATGGCATTACCAGACCGGCCAGGACATGGAACCCCATTAAAATAAATTTCCAGCATATCTGGCTATTGATAAAAGATGCATGGAGAACCAATAGCTGGAAGGAAAAATTTACGCTCTGGTTCAAGCCTACCGGTTATCGCCCGGCTGATGTGGCGGAAAGATATCCTGTAAAGAAGATAGAAGATGTCTATAATTTTGAAAAGTATGATACAAGGACCTCTCCTGCTCTTAATGCATGGGCCTGGGTGCAGCTATTAATGTTATTGGGTGTCATTGCTTATCTATTTGGCAATATTGCTTATATCAATTCTATTGACAGCAGTTATATCTATTGGTATGGCGCATATGTTTTTTTAACCGTGTATGCACTTACTGACCTGATGGACCGCAACCGTTCTGCTATTGCATGGGAAATTCTCCGCAGTGGACTCGGTCTTTATTTTTTATACTCGCAGGATGATTGGTTTGGCAGCAGTGTTTATCTTTCTTCGATAAAATATATTTTGGGAGGGTATTTTATTTTATCTATTACTATTACTGGTTGGTTTGTGATGAAGCATAGGAAAGAAGATATCATTCAAGGCCCAGAGCTTATTAAAGAACCAGTATCCAAAATCTAGTATCCGGCATCCCATTTTTTGTTTCTTAAAACTACCAGCATATGAAGACGGCTATATTTTTTATTTCAATTTTCATCTTTCCATTGATCAGCCATAGCCAGATCACCCAAAAGGTCAGGAAAGTAGTGCCGGTGATGTCTCAGCAAATTGTTTATTTGGATGGAAGTGCAAAAGCTGCTTCCGGTGGCAAGTCAAGAGCTTATTATAAAATTGACCTTCCCAAAAACACCATCGAATGGTATTATATAGTAACAACATCTGCAGAAAAAAGCGAAACCAAAACTTTTCTTGATCTTGTACCGCAACTGACAAGGCTTCTTGATCCCACAGGCGTAACGGTCCTTGCAGTTGCTGACATCATGGCTCCGCCAGGTTCTGCTACCTGTGCTGCCTATTTAATGGATAAAGCTAATGCCGATGCTTTTTCAGAGAAAGCAGATAACTCGGGTGGCAAAATATCCTACGTCACTTCAGGAACAAGAGAGAATTTCAGGGAAGGAACTGTACAAATTAGAGATGCCATCTACGGAACCTATTATCTCGGGTTTAAAGATCCGGGCTCACCTGCAGGAATAATGATAGAATTTGAGGTCGCTGCCATTGTAGAAGAAGTTGTGGTAAATAATAAAGAATGGGCAAACGATATTAGAGAACAGCTTTACGATAATTTTTATCAAAACTTAAGAGGCAAGAAATTTGAAGAGGAGGATGCAAAGGATATTGCCAACTGTTTGGTTTCGCAAATGACCTCGGAGAAAACGCCCGGAGAATATTATGCCATGAGTCAAAATGAGAAGGATTCTTTTATAGCTGAAAAACATATTGCCTGTTCCGCCAAATTTGTAGAACCCCAAAGCCCTGAATATGAAAAAGCAAGCAACTTTGCCAACCTGGGGTGGAAAGCATATGAAAATGGGAACATAGAAAGGTGTATTGAATTTAGCAAAGAGGCCCTTTCCTTAGACAGTTCGCTTGCCTTTGTAAAAACCAATCTGGGCTTATGTTATTTAATTAAGAATGACCAGGTCACTGCGACGAAATATTATACAGAGGCGCTTAGTGACATAAAGAAATTGAAACTCAGATCAGCCAGGAAAGAATATTTGACAACAGCGATCAAGTATATGGATGATGCGCTTAAGAAATATCCCGATATAAAAGGAAGTGAGGAGGTAAAGGCATTGTACCAGGAAGAGTTGAAAAAAATCTAGCCAACATAACGGAATGGCGGATCATAAGTGATGTGTAAAAAAACACATCAGGACGTTTGCATTATCATTTATCAACCCTGCTTCCGCAAATATTTTGTCAGGATAACGATAAGCTGACCTTCTATTCTTCCTTCTATCTGTTCGGTATTATCTGATACCAGGCGGATATTACGTATTACAGTTCCTACTTTGGCATTCACCGCAGAGCCTTTTACATCAAGTGATTTAGTGAGTACCACATTGTCGCCATTTTGCAGCAAAGCGCCGTAGCAATCTTTATGCAAGTCAACGGAGCTATCACTTTCATGATCGCCGCTGGCTTTGGCCCAGGCTAATTTTTCGTCGTCAAGATATAGCATATCCAATTGTTCGGCAGCCCAACTTTCATTGCGTAACCGGTTCAGCATACGCCATGCCATTACCTGCACCGCCGGTACTTCACTCCACATACTATTGGTCAGGCATTGCCAGTGCGGACTGTCAAGTTCTTCCTTCTTTTCTATCTGGGCTAAACATTTAGTACAAACCAATATGGCATCATCCATATTACCCGTGGCGGGTGGAACTTCGTACACTTTTAAATGCCCGGTTGCATTACAGAGTTCGCATTTGTTGTCACTTCGCCTGCCGAGCAGTTCCTCTTGCTTCATTCAATAATTGTTTAAGGGGGGCGAATGTAGCTAAATTATCTTCATTTCTAAATATTTATAAAGTAACTTTTAACTCTTGCCAATGCCCCGTTGCATGGCACAACACAATGACATGATGAATCATACGTAATATGTGAAGACGCATATCAAAGCTTTTTTCCGCCCTTGCTGGTGTTAAACGAAGCGTTACCAACCACAAATCCAACATTAACATTCAGCATTAAAACAATTCCCTTATTCCCGGTAAAAAACCTTATCTTCAGTGAAATCAGTATTTCAACATTCAGTCAGGACCGGTATAATTCTTACTACGGACAAGTAAATTAATCTCCTCTTTTCTTTTTGTTGCCTTGCTTTTTACGACAACTGCTAACAACGGTATCACATTATTCATAATAAAAAAAAATATATGCATTTTCACAAAGAAGATCTTAGCTGCACACATTACTACCCGTATGATGCTAAACAATTATTTACCGGCCAGCCTACCCGGCGCCTGTTTGACCGATTCAACGGCAGCCAGGTGCTTTTCCTCATTAATTTCTATGGATCATTGGCTGACAGGTTCACCCTGAAAGAGGGCCAGGCAATAGAGAAGCAAATAGCCACCCTTTTGCCAGTAGAAGCAAAGAGTGAGATATCCGTTTTCAACTGGATCCGCAATTCAGCAACGAGTTCCATACCCAGTATATTTTAAAATGTGTACCCGCACCTATGAACCCAATAACCCTATGTGAACTTTGTATAGACCTTTTGCGGTTTATACTCCTGGCGTTCCGGCTTGGCCCGAAACCAATATTTTAAACTTAACAACATAAAACAAGTATATTATGACAATTGAAAAAGTAGGCGAATTCATTCAGAAGAAAAAAAAAGAGAATGCAATGGTGAAGATCAGTTTCAAGATACGCAGCTCGGTAAACGGGACCTTTATTAAGGCTGACGACTTTGAAGAACTGGGCAAGAAGAATCTCTGGAGATTTGTAAGCGAAAACTATACAGAAGCCTTCAGCAAAACAAGGGATATGAACCTTTGCCGGATATTCAACGGCGCAGAATTTAAAAAATTAGAGTGGGCATAAAATAGGGTTCAGGAACTGCGTAACCCAGATCCGTTTTTCTAAATGTTTGTTAACTACTGTTCTTCCTGTTTTGTTATTTTCCAAAAACAAAAGAACTTTAAGGAACCAAATCAAACAGCCATGAAAAATATCTTTATTCCCATCCTTCTCCTTTTTGTACTTCTCAATATTAGTTGCAGCAAAGAAAGTTTTGATGAAAAAATTGTGGGCACATGGAACATCGTTGATGTGGACCGTCACGGTTCGGGCAGCGATCCCGGTCATTTGCCTTTCAGGGAAGGACAATTTACTTTCAGCAGCGATGGTACGCTGATCTATACAAAAGCAGGCGTTACGTACAACGGCACCTGGAATATTCAGCGAAAAACTTTTGGTGATGATTCTTTCCAGGCTCTTGAAATAATGGTTATTGATTTTGCTACCCAGGTGGTGCTTAGCGAATATTATGATGATATCAACTTTTCAGGCGGCGCCAGTCGCATGAAAGCCTGCATCCATGAAGGAAGACATAGCTATACAACGCATTTCAGGAAATAGTTCATAGCTATAACCTTTTCAGCATATCAATATTAATCTCTGCCCTTGTCCTGAAGCCGATGGACTCATATAATCCGATGGCCGTTACATTTGTATTCAATACATGCAGGAAAGGAATGAATGAATTATCAAGAATGAGTTTCATCACATGCAGCATGATGGCTTTTGCATAGCCATGTCCGCGGAAATCAGGATGGGTGCATACAGCACTCACTTCCATATATGGCACCGGGTGCATTCGTTGCCCGGACATTGCAGCGAGCCTTCCATCAATAAAAATTCCAAAATAATTGCCGAATTCAATGGTGCGTTGTAAGAACGGACCGGGCTTTGTCAATGCTGTCAGCTCCAGCATTTGCGGGATATGTTCATCCGTCAATGGAACGATTAGATGACTGTTCTTTGTTACATATGTATCGACCGGGTATTCATAGATCATCTGGCAGCAGGGGTAATGCTTTAGCAGGCTCCATTTGCTTTCGTCATACTGTATTTTCTTCAATGAAGATATCCCTACTTTCTCTCCCGGGGGAATGAGGTCATATAGCTTTTGAAAGTTGATCTCATCACATTCTTTCATAGCGCCGAAAGGAGCAATATCAGCACGGTAGCGGCCCACATCGCCATTCAATACAGCGATATCTTTGTTGCCTGTAGTGATAGCGTTCCAGATCATATTATCGAGAATATGCAGCATGGGTGCAACTTAAAAAGAAATTTATTGGGACTTGTGGAGCAGATATCAATTCATGGACTGTATCAGATCATCCGCAGGAAAAAGTTATTCTGAAACCATTCAGGTCTTCGAACACCACTTCTTTTTTATTGCTAAAGGGTTCTTCATTCAGTTCAATGATCTTCGCTTTTGTTTTTAATCTTTCGATGAGATCGTTCAATGAATCTACCCTGAAAAAAAGACCGGCATCTTTTACGTCATTATTCTTTTCTGCAGGAAAAGGAAAGAGTATGAAGGCTGCATTCTCCCATTCAAGCTGCGCCCAGGTAAGTTTGGGAGCTTCCGGTTCCCAGTAACGGTTGCTGCCGGTACAGCGGAAGCCAAGGCTTTCATACCAGAGAACAGTTTCTTCAATATTGGTTACACCCAAAAAAGGAATGCAGACGGCCATAATTGAAATAAAAAATAAGTAATCAAAAATAAAGAATGAAAACGTGGTACCAACCGGATACTTACTTATTAATTTCTTATTCGTTATTTCTTATTTTTTATTTTTTTCCACGACCCAATTGGCAACCATGCCTTCCAGTATTTTCAATGTAACAGTTCCCTGCGAAAGAATAAGGTCATGAAATTCACGGATGTCGAATTTATCCTTCAATGCATTCTCTGCAAGCCGGCGCAGCTCTTTTATTTTTAATTCACCCATTTTATAGGCAAGGGCCTGGCCGGGCCATGAGATGTAACGATTGATCTCTGTATTCACTTCATGCAGTGACAAAGCCGTATTCTCCGATAAATATTTTACCGCCTCTTCTCTTGTCCATCCCTTGGCATGTAGCCCTACATCGATCACCAAACGGCAAGCCCTCCACATATCGTAGGTCAGTCTTCCGAATAAAGAATAAGGATCTTTATAAAAACCCATTTCTGCGCCGAGGTATTCGCAATACAAACCCCAGCCCTCACCAAATGCATTCACATATAAATTTCTTCTGAACGCCGGCAAGCTATCGAGTTCCTGTGTCAATGCGATCTGCAAATGATGTCCCGGAACTGCTTCATGCATCGTCAGTGATTCAAGTGCATAGAGCGGACGGCTTTTGAGGTCGTAAGTATTCACCCAATAATGCCCTGCCCTCCTGCTGGTGACCGGAGCACCCGAATATCTTCCGGCGGTGTATGTTGGCGCAAGATGTGCAGGCACCGGCTCAACTCCGTAAGGTTGTCTTGGCAGCCTGCCAAAGAATTGTGGCAACACTCCATCAGCTTTCTTGGCAATGAATGATGCTTCTTTTAATAATTCTTCGGGAGTTGTGGCATAAAACTTTGGATCGGTACGGAGATAAGCGATGAACTCCTGCATTGTTCCGGTGAAGTTTACCTTCTTCAGCACATCCTCCATTTCATTTTTGATACGGTCCACTTCCCGCAAACCCAGGTAATATATATCTTCATAAGAAATATCCGTAGTAGTATAATGATGCACCAGTTCTTTATAATAATCCAGGCCCTGGGGGAAATTAGAAACACCGATCGTTCTTCTTGTCCCGGGTAAATACTCTGTGTCAAAAAAAGTTTTGATCTTTTTATATCCTTCTATCGCATATTGCATCACAGCCTGCTTTCCTTCATCGCTTATCTTTTTCCAATCATCGTCACTGATAGCAAATGGCTTTTTTTGAAAGGGTTTCCAGAAAACACTTTTCTCAACATCGGTAACGATATGCTGAACATAGGTATTATGATAATTGTCGAGGATAATTCTTGGCTGGCTGATGCCCAGTTTCAACCCCGTGCGCATCAGGTTAAGATTCTCTTCTGCAAAACGGGGAATATCCTTCAGCCGTTTGATATAATTCTCAACATCCTTTTTACTACTCAATACCTGTGAGCCCATTCCGGCAAGACCTGTATGAAATCCTTCATCGGCCAAAATAGGGTTTAGGTACGCTTTATAATGATAAGAATAGATGTCATCTTCAATACTATACTTCAGTAATTCAAGATTGATCTGCTCCGAAAAAGCCAGCGAATTACTGTTGATCTTGTTCAATTCCTTATTTACCGAGTCATAGAAATTAAAGCGACGCAAAAAATCATCTTCCGCATTTGATCCCAACGGATGATTTAATGCACTATCCCGCTTTCTTTCCCTTTCCTGGAAATCATTAATGGCCCTGAGTACCCGGTTAATGCCGGCGTCTTTGGTTTGAGCGGGGAGTTGGGTTGACAGAAATAACAACAGCAATACATAACAAACTATTTTTTTCATGCAGTTGGTTTTAAGATTGTCAAATTCCCCCTTTGGGGGATTGAGGGGTATCATTCACCGTTCTCCATATCCCCAATGGATTCTCATTCTTCAGTTCATCCGGCAATAATTCATTACTCCAATTTTGAAAAGCAATGGGTCTTGCAAAACGCCTGATCGCATCGGCACCAACAGAAGTAAATCTTGCATCAGTTGTAGATGGGAAAGGTCCGCCATGTTGCATACCCAGGCAAACCTCCACCCCTGTCGGCACACCATTCATAATAAATCGTCCGCAAATATCTTTTACCGCTTCTACCAAATCGTCGTTGTTTCTTACATCATCATCAGTTGCCATTAATGTGGCGGTCAATTGTCCTTCGATATGTTTGGCAACATCGATCATTTCATTGATATCCTTACAGCGAATGATCAGTGAATAAGGCCCGAATACTTCCTGGTGAAGCAATGGATTATTGATAAATGCCGGTGCCGGTGCCGAAGCAATAGTGGGCAATCCCTGGTTAGTGACAGGTGCTGCAACAGAAACAGCCACCATCTCTACTTCTTCCTGTGATAAAGCATTGGCTCTTCTTTCTACATAATTCTTAAAGATGCCGGGGTTCAGCATATCACCGGGATTCATCTTTTTTATTTCATCGCTTATTGCAGCAATAAAAATTTGCAGATCATCATTGTCAATACCAATGATAAGACCCGGGTTGGTACAAAATTGTCCTGCACCCAATGTAATAGAACCGGCATATTGCTTCGCAACTTCAGCTGCAGCACTTTTCATTTTGCCTGCCAGCAAAAAAACTGGATTAATGCTGCTCATTTCTGCAAATACAGGTATTGGCTCCTTACGTTGATTGGCCCAATCGAATAATTGTTTGCCCCCGGCAAATGAACCGGTGAAGCCAACAGCTTTTGTATGCGGATGTTCAACCAGTGCTTTACCCACTTCAAATGATGCTCCATGTATATGGGAAAATATACCTGCAGGCATATAACAATTTACCGCTGCTTTTACAATAGCAGAAGCTACCAGCTCACTTGTTCTTGCATGAGCAGGGTGTGCTTTTACAATAACAGGGCAACCGGCTGCAAAAGCAGTGGCAGTATCGCCACCGGCGGTTGAATAGGCAAACGGAAAGTTAGCAGCGCCAAAAACAACCACTGGTCCGAGTGGTACCAGCATTTTTCTTATGTCAGGTTTGGGTGGATTTTTTTCCGGAACAGCCGTATCAATTCTTATCTCCATCCACTCTCCTCTTTCACAGGCATCGGCATAAGAAGTAAGCTGATACATTGTCCTTGCTCTTTCATTCCTCAATCTTGCTTCGGGCAAATGAGTTTCTTCTCCGGCTATTCTCAATAATTCATCGCCGAGATTCTCTATTTCTTTTGCGATGGCCCGCATGAAACCGGCCCTTTGCCTCAATGAACATTTGCGATAGACATGAAATGCTTTCCATGCAGATCCCATCACTGCATGTATTTCTTCTGTTGTTGCGTCAGTAAACATGTTGAAAATATTTTTGATCCTGGATTTTAGATTGAGTTCCCGACATTTTGAAGAATCTTATGATTTACAGAAAATCTAAAATCACAGATAGGGTCTTTTTGAAATTCCATCCGTAATCACCTTCAAAATCCGTTCCCTTTCTTCTCCTTCCAGTATTAATCTTGGCGCCCTTACATATTCACTGCCAATTCTTGTTTGAGTGGCCGCCAGTTTAATATATTGTACCAACTTTGGATGAATATCCAGTTCAAGCAGGGGCATGAACCAGCGATAAATTTTCGCAGCCTCGTCTATCCTTCCTGCTTTTACCAGTTTGTAAATCGCAACTGTTTCCCTGGGAAATGCACAAACCAATCCTGCCACCCATCCATCAGCACCCAAACAAAGCTCTTCCATCGCCAGCGTATCAACTCCGCAAAGGATCTTGAAACGATCGCCAAACCTGTTCTTCATTCTTATCAGGTTTGTTACATCTCTCGAACTTTCTTTTAATGCTGTAACATTTTTACACCCGACAAGCTCATCAAACATATCCGGTCTTGTATCAATTTTATAATCCACCGGGTTATTATAGATCATGATGGGCAAGGAAGTGGAATGCGCCACTGCTTTAAAAAAATGGATCGTTTCCCTGTCATCGGTTTTATACCGCATCGGCGGCAACAGCATGATACCATCAGCGCCCCATTTTCTTACGTTGGCAGCCTGTTGAATGGCATCGCTTGTCCTGCTCTCAGCAATATTGACAATGACAGGGATCCTGCCATTTAGATACTCAACAGAAAATTCTGTCAGTTCTTCTTTTTCTTTTTCAGTGATCGTACTGGCTTCACCTAAAGAACCGCCGATAATGATCCCATTCACCCCTGCTTCGAGCTGTGCAGCAAGGTTTTTTTCGAACATAGCAAGATCCAATTTATCATCCTGTGTAAAAGGAGTAAGCAATGCAGGGAAAACGCCTTTCCATTCAAAAGACATAGTGCTGGTTTTAAAGGTTTAAAGATAAGTTATCCGGAAATCAGTTTCCGTTACTTTTCAAAGGCCAAATGTTTACAATAACCCCGTCTTTTGTATGAAAAAAATATCTAATTTTCCTGTACAATTTCCACAGGACTTCCAACCCAAAACATAAGCTCATGAAAAGATTTTCTACCCTTCTTACAAGACTTGTTATTTTATTGGCTTTTCCGCTGTCATTATCCGCACAACTAAACCCTGGTTACAGCATCCGGTTGCATTCAAGAGAATTTGTACCGGATCATATCAGCAATATCAATGTCCGGCAACCTTTGTCGAATAGCTATTATTCCGGCAAATCTTATGTAATACTGCAATTCGATGTATTGCCTGCAGATGCTGCTAAGCTTTCAATGAAAGAGAGTGGTATTGAGTTGATAGATTATATTCCAAACCTGGCCTATACTGCAGCAGTTGACCCTAAGATCAAGCCTGAAATATTACGTCAGTTCGGTGTAAGAAGTATTTTCCAGTTGCTGCCGGCAGATAAAACAATTCCGGAAGTATTGAGTAAACAAGTACCAGGATATGCAATGAGTGTTTTGGGCTATGCTGATGTATCAGTAACGACGTATGAAAAAATGGGCGCTGCTGAAATTTCCCTTTCCTTAAAAAAATTAGAGGCTGAAATACTGGAAGACATGCCCCAGTTCAGAACGTTTACTATAAGGGTTCCTGTTGAGAATCTGCCGCAATTAGTGTCATCAGGTTTTGTTCAATGGGTAGAATATGTCCAGGGACCAAGACAAGTTGAAAATCTTCCCGGAAGAACATTGCACAGGGTAAGTATTGTAAGCGATGGCGCAAGAAATTTAAAAGGCGATGGAATAAATGTGGGTATCTGGGATGAAGGCGCCATCAGCCAGCATATTGATTTTTTACCAGTTGGCCGTGTTACCCAGGTAGAAGCCGGTGCTACTTCGCAACATTCAACACATTGTTCCGGTACTATCCTTGGCCGTGGTTTGATCAATCCTACCGGAAGAGGCATGGCTCCCAATGCCAATCTTTTCTCCTGGAATTTTGGCGGTAATATTCAAAATGAAATGACCGCAGGCATCCCTGCAAATAATTTAATTGTCAGCAGCCATTCTTATAACGATGGTGGTTCGGTAACCTGTGCTATTACCGGTACACAATTACAATATACCACTGTCAGCCGTAATACAGATCTGAACTTAAATAACTTTCCGACTCACCTCCATGTACATTCATCCGGTAATGCAGGAGCTACTTGTTCCGGTCAATATTTGACCATAACAGGAACAGGGAAATCTGCAAAAAATAATGTTGTTGTTGGTAATATCACTTCAACAGAAGGTCTTTCAGGTTCCAGCAGTTGCGGTCCTGTGCATGACGGAAGAGTAAAACCTGAATTGGTAGCAATGGGCACCAGTGTGTTTTCTACCAACAACTCGGTAAGTACTTATGTTACTATATCCGGTACATCCATGTCCACACCCGGCATAGCAGGTTCATTGGTTTTATTAGCACAGCGTTACAAACAACTCAATGGAAATACGGTTCCTCCATCTACATTAGTAAAAAATGCTGCCTGTAATTCTGCCGAAGACCTTGGCAATACTGGTCCTGATTATCGTTTTGGTTTTGGCCGCATCAATGTATTGAGTGCTGTCAAAATATTTGAAGAAAATCGTTATGTAATGGGAGCCGGTCTTTCTACCGGTGGCAGCCATACAACAAACATCACAGTGCCTGCCGGCGCAACAAGACTCCGGGTGATGCTTACATGGAATGATCCGGCTGCTGCTGCCAATGTTACTACCGCTTTGATCAATAACCTTGATCTTACGGTTGTCAATGGCGCTACTACTACTCTTCCGTGGATACTAAATAAAGATAATCCTGCTGCTGCTGCAACACAAGCTGTGGATAATGTCAGCAATATTGAACAGGTAACGATCAATAATCCTCCGGCAGGTTCTTATGCTCTCAACGTAGTGGGTACATCTATACCAACAGGCCCGCAAACTTTTGCCTTGACATGGATCGTTGACCAACCATATATAGAAGTTATTTATCCCAATGGCCCTGAGTCATTCAATCCGGGTTCAACAGAAGTCATTACATGGGATGCCGCAGGAACCGGTACGCAAACTGTAGAGTATTCATTGAACAATGGCGCCAACTGGACCGTTATCAGCAGCTCTGTTCCCGCAGGTACCACAAGACTTTCATGGGCAGTACCGGCAGGCACAAATACTTCAACAGCCCTGATCAGGGTTAGCAGTGGTGCATTAAATGATGTCAGTGATGGCCCTTTTAAAATATTAGGAACTGTTACCGGTTTTGCAAATGCCGGTGGCGCCACTTGTTCCGCAGGTGAAATAAATTTTACATGGACCGCCGTTACCAATGCTACTCACTATGATATTTACAGGCTTGATAATGCAACAGGTGATTATGTTATTCAAGGTTCAAATATTACAGGAACAACTTATACAGCCGGCGGTTTGACACCAGGCACTGCTTATTGGTTTACTATTGTTGCCAAAAACAATACAACGGGTTCAGCAGGCATAAGAGCAGTTGCTATTAATGTAACAGCTTCTTCAAGCGGTACTGGTTTGGGAGCAATGGGAAGTATCAGCGGACTTGCCAATATTTGTGGTACACCCAGCGGTGTTCCTTATTCTATAAGCGCAGTATCAGGAGCTACTACATATACATGGACAGCTCCCCCCGGAGCTGCTGTTGCCAGTGGACAGGGAACAACAAATATTACGATCAACTATCTCGCAGGAAGTTCAAGCGGCAACGTTTCTGTTACTGCATCCAATGGAACATGTTCATCCACGCCGGGAACATTAGCGATCAATGTTGGCGGTTCCGGTAGTATTCCTGCACCATTGACCGGCGGCAACCAGTCGGTGACCGTTTGCCCCGGTGGTATTGTTCCTACTTTAACCGCCACAGCATCTGTTCCTCCCGGCCATACTGTTGTTTGGTATAATGCGCCTACCGGTGGATCAGTAGTAGCCAGTCCAACTTTAAGTGTTGCGGGAACAGTAACCTATTATGCAGCCAGCAGGGATAATACTACACTTTGCGAAAGCGCTACAAGAACACCCGTTACATTAACTATCACACAGGTTCCTGCTGCTTCTATTTCAGCCGGCGGACCAGTTAGTTTCTGCCAGGGAGGAAATGTAGTATTAACGGCTAATACAGGTGGTTCTTATTTATGGAGCAATGGCGCCACATCACAATCAATAACAGTTTCCGCTGCAGGATCCTATTCTGTAACTGTTACAACAGGTAGTTGTGTAAGCACTTCGCCTGTAACAACCGTAACTGTAAACCCTGTGCCTACTGCTAATATCACAGCAGGCGGCGCTACTACATTCTGCCAGGGACTCAGTGTTGTGCTGACAGCTTCTGCAGGAAGCTCATGGTTATGGAGCAATGGAGCAACCACACAAGCTATTACCGTTACAACTTCAGGAAATTATACCGTTACTGTTACTAATGCAGCTGGTTGCAGCGCTGTATCGGCTGTTACTTCCGTAACTGTAAATCCAAATCCTCCTGCTGTTGTTACGGCCGGCGGGCCACTTACATTCTGCCAGGGTGGAAGTGTTACGCTGACTGCCAATGCAGGTACTTCTTATTTATGGAGCAATGGAGCAACATCACAAGCTATTACAGTAAGCGCTGTTGGAACACATAATCTTTCTGTGGCAGTAACACAGGCAAGTGGTTGTGTAAGCAACTCTCTTGTTACTACTGTAACAGTTAATCCAACCCCTGCAGCTAACATAACTGCAGGCGGCGCAACTACATTCTGCCAGGGCGGTAGTGTTGTATTGACAGCATCAGCAGGCAACTCATGGTTGTGGAGCAATGGAACTACTACCCAAGCTGCCACTATTACCACTTCAGGTTCTTATACTGTTGTAGTAACAGGTACTGGTGGATGCACCAATACATCTGCCCCTGCTGTAGTAACAGTTAGTCCAAACCCGGTGGTCAATATCACCGCATCGCCTTACAATAGTTTATTCCCCGGATTGAAAACAACATTGACAGCGAATGTTACACCTCCGGGCACTTATACGTATGCATGGTTTAAAAATGGTACGCTGATAACCGGCGCTACATCCAATACGATCGCCAATGTTACCATGGCTGATGTCGGAAGTTACACTGTTGCAGTAGCCAATACAACCGGTTTGCCCTGCGGCAGCACATCACCGGCATTTGTACTGAAAGATTCAGTGACAACAAAACTCTTCATTTATCCAAGTCCTAACTCAGGAGAGTTTAAAGTGTCTTACTACACACCGGGTACGAATGTGAAGACCACACTCAGCATTTATGATGGCAAGGGAGCTTTGGTATATTCAAAAGAATACACCATCAACAGTCCTTATCAAACAATGGATGTTGACCTGAGAAGATTCCAGCATGGAGTGTACCAGGTAGTGCTGCATGATGCAAGCGGCAAACAATTAGCGAATGGAAAAGTACTGACGCAATAAGAAATAGTTTTATAATAAGAAGCCCCGGCATTTATCGTCGGGGCTTTCTTATTTTTATCATTCCTGTCTCAATAGAAAATCAATTAAATTTGGTACATGAACCCAAAAGTTGACTGGTACTTCGAAAAAAATGAAAAATGGCAGTCAGCCATAAAGAAGTTGAGAACGATCATTCTTGACTGCGGGCTGAATGAAGAATTAAAATGGGGCTGCCCCTGTTACATGTTTGAGAACAGTAATATTGTTTTGATACATGTATTCAAAGAATACTGTGCGGTCTTATTTTTCAAAGGCGCTTTGTTAAGTGATGCCAATGATATGCTTGTTCAGCAAACAAAGAATGTGCAGGCGGCAAGACAGATGCGTTTCACCAGTGCGAAAGAAGTAACAGAAATGGAACGCATCCTGAAAACGTATATCTATGAAGCCATTGAAGTGGAAAAGGCTGGCATGAAAGTGAAACTTAAAAAGACCACAGAGTTCAGCATGCCGGAAGAGTTTCAAAAGAGATTAACTAAGAACGCTGCTTTGAAGAAAGCATTCCATGCATTGACACCGGGACGGCAAAGAGGATACCTGCTTTATTTCTCTGCAGCCAAACAATCTAAAACAAGGGAAGCAAGGATCGAAAAATATTTGAAGCCCATTCTTACTGGAAAGGGCTTAAATGATTAGTTATGTCAAAAACAAAATTATCAGCAGAACAAACCAAAGAGCTGCTCAAAACATTGAAGACCCGTTTTGAGAAGAACATGAACCGCCATAAAGGAATTGAATGGGTCAAGGCAGAAGCAAGGTTGCAAGCCAATGCCGGAAAACTATGGTCGCTTAATGCCATGGAAGAAACAGGCGGTGAACCGGATATTGTTGCTCTTGATAAAAAGACCGGTGAATACATTTTTTATGATTGTTCGGCGGAAAGTCCTAAAGGCCGCAGAAGTGTTTGTTATGATCATGAAGCATTGGAAAAAAGAAAAGAACATAAACCAGCTGACAGCGCTGTAAACATGGCAGCCGATATGGGTATTGAGTTGCTAACGGAAGAACAATACCATGACCTGCAAAAACTGGGAAGCTTTGATGCAAAAACATCAAGCTGGCTGAATACACCTGCTGCTATCAGGAAATTGGGTGGCGCTATCTCCGGTGAGTTTCGTTTTGGCCGTGTGTTCATATATGCCAATGGTGCGGAATCTTATTTTGGGGCGAGGGGATTTCGGGGTTGGTTAAGGGTATAGGTTTTTTCTTTCTATCCAATTTACTTGTTCACTTTTCAATTGAGGATCAGGATAATTCTGTGCAAGAAGTGGCGTATATTTAAGTGTTAGCAGCAAGCCTTTACTCAGATGCGACTTAACTTCTTAATATTCTCAATTCTAATAGTCGGGAATTGCTCCGGACAAAAATCTATTCCCATATTATATGATACGACGGATCAAATTTTCAAATTCATAGATTTATCAAGAATAGATACCGTTTCATTATGGAACTATGAGTTAGATCTGGAATGGAAAGGATATAAGAATGATACTATTGAGCCTCCAATTGGACGACTATCATTTTTTAGGGGAAAGCCTATTACGAATTATTGGGATCAAGTTCGACGCCCCTACTTGCGTTATAATATTTACTCTATTAACGATTCATTGACTGCGAATAAAGAATCAAAATATATCAAACAAATTTCGAGTTGTTTCCCTTTACGAGGAGGTGACAAAATACGGGTTGGTAATTTCATTTTTGTTAACTCTGATGTTTGCTCTGGAGATATAGATAAAAAAGGGAATGAAATATGTAGGCCCCTCGTTAACTACATTATGGGCTTGATTGATGAAAGGAAAACAAACTCTATTCAAGAATTGGTTGACCAAATACAACTGCAAAAAGGCGTTCTAGATTTTTAGTATGCCTGCTGCTAACATTCAGTTTTGCGTCAGCAGGGGGCGACGAATAAATCCTCATCTTAGTACTACTATCCGCTACATATCCGACTGACCGAACACAGATGAGCAACAGAATATATTTTCAACTTCAGTATCTTTAATCGGATGCAGTTCCGGGCTGGACGTTTTCCAAATGCCCTGCCGAACGCAAAGCTGTGGCCGTTATAGGCAACTTTAAACAAACACTCCAAGAATTATAATGGCAGCAGACGATTGGTACAGAAATAAAAATTGGGACGACACAATCGAAACTGAGTTTGAAGCTCGACTAAAACGTTCCAGAGGAGCATCGAATAAAGCGCAGTATCTAAGAATTCAGGCAAGTTATCTGCTTGACAGTTCTGATAAAAACAATCAGCTCGTTGGGCTTCGACTGATGAATCGAATGATAACTGATTTCCCAACTGAGGAATTTAGTGTAATCTTCGGAATAGAACAATTAGGTGACTATTATTTTAAGACTGGTGTCTATGATAAGGCAGAACACTATTTTCGTATTGTGACCGACCATTATAAAAATAAAAATTCAAGAAGTGGAACAAGTGCAACAGCAGACTTGAAACTTGCAGAGACAATCTTGAATTCTAATCAATCAAATAAACTTAACGAAGCCTACAAACTTTGCAAAGACTACCCTTTAGACGAGTTGACTTTTAATAATGACAAATTTTATTACGCTGAGCTTTTGGCTCAACTGTGTGATAAAATGAATAAAAATCATGAGGCAAAAGAGTACGCAAAAATTGCCATAGAAATTTCTAAAATCACACAACCGCAATTAAGCAGACACAAAACAATTGGACTAGTACATGCAACAGACAATCAATTGCGGACACTTGAACAAATTATCAACGAGTAAAACAGCTGCCTATAACATGGGGTCCTATGTATATAGGCATTAGAGAGGGATCATATCGTTCAATTTTATTTCTTTTGAAAGCAAGAGATAAATGAATGGTTGTTTTCAATTATCCCCCGCCTTCGCCAGATATTTACTTCCCAGCCGAGTCTCACCCTATTAAACTTCCAAACCAAATAACTCTTGCGGTGGACCCGGCGTGATAAAGTCCGGCCGTTAAACTCCTTTATTACTAAACACTGCTGGCCGGAACATCGCCGGGAAAGATCATAACCCCTTCACATAATCATAGATCGCCTGTTGTGCAGCAAGCAAAGGCTGCCCGGCAGCAGCGATGCGCTGGTTCTCCAGGTTATCTTTAAAGAATACAGCTTTGCAGTTATCACTCAATTGCAGTTGTAATATCTTATTGATCTCAGCAGAAAGTTGTTCGTCATGAACAGGGAATACCACTTCGATACGGCTGTGCAGGTTGCGGTTCATCCAGTCGGCGCTGCCCATATAATATTCCGGCCGGCCATTATTATGAAATACAAATACCCTTGCATGTTCCAGGTAACGATCAACAATACGGTGCACCGTGATATTCTCACTTTGCTTTTCTACCCCGGCTGCAAGGCAACAAATACTTCTTACGATCAGTTTCACCTTCACTCCTGCCCTGCTGGCATCATACAAACGGGCAATCATATCTTTTTCCTGCAGGTTGTTCAGCTTGATGATGATCTCTGCGGGCAATCCTTTTTTTGCATTCTCAATTTCCCGGTCTATTAATTTATTGAAACGTTTGATCAAATTGAACTGAGAGACCAGTAAATGCTGAAAAGGTATCTTATTGTAGTCGGCAGGCTGTTTGCGGCTTTGTAAATATCCAAACAGCCATTCCAGTTCCAAACTGAATTCAGGATTGGATGTAAAGAAAACATGATCGGTGTAAAAACGCCCGGTGGCTTCATTAAAATTACCGGTAGCCATAAAAGAATAATTCTGCCATTGTTTGTTCTCCCATCTTTTTACCAGCGCCACTTTTGCATGCACCTTTAAACCGGGAATACTGTTGATGATCTTTATACCGGCTGCTTTCATTTTCTTTGACCATTGCAGGTTATTGGCTTCATCAAATCTTGCTTTCAGCTCAACGAATACTGTTACTTTTTTCCCATTCCTTGCTGCGCTGATCAGTGCATTGACGATATGTGAGTTGGCAGCAACACGATAAAGCGTTACATAAATTTCTTTTACCGCAGGGTCAATAGCCGCTTCATTGAAAAAGCGAAGTATATAATTGTAGGAATGATAAGGAAGATGCAGCAACTTTTCTTTTTCAGTAATAGAACTGAAAACTGAACGATCTGTTGTAAAACCCGGGTGCGGAACGGAAGGCCATGAACCATATGTCAACTTACCTCTTTGCGGATTGGGCAAACTTCCAAGATCTTTCAAATTATGATAACGGCCGCCATCCACCATTTCTTCTTCCCGTAGTTCCAGGTAATCTCTCAAAAATTCTTTTATACCAGCCGGCATCGCATGATCATATAAAAAACGGGTAGAATGTCCCAGTTCTCTTTTCAATAACTGTTTTTCGATCTTCTCAGCAATATCACCTGCAAATTCATCCTGCAGGTCCATTTCTGCATCCCTTGTCAGCTTCACACTATAGGCGCCATGAATGATATAACCGGGAAAAACTTCCTGCAGGTTCTCTTTGATAACATCATCCAAAAAGATGATATGGTCGTCGCCATTAACAGCCGGTAATTCCATGAACCTTGGCAACTGCGCAGAAGGAACATTCAATAAAGCATACTGGTGTTTCCCCGGTTGTGTTGCTGATTCAATATCAGCAATAAAATAAAGTGAGTTGTTCTCTAAAAAAACATTGGCCTGGTTGTCTTTCAGCAAAATAAGCGGCTGCAAAAAAGACAATACTTTGGAAAGAAAATATTCCCGTATCGTTTCTTTGTGTTCATCTTTTACCAGGTCTCCATAATAAAGATGAATATGATTTTGTTTTAATTCGGGCAATATTTGCCGGGTAAGAATTCTGCCAAACTCTTCCTGGTGCTGGAAAACGGTGGCCTGCACCTGGTGGGTCAATTCTTTCGGATATTCTTCTCTCAATGTTGTTTTCCTGGCCGAAATGCTGGTAAATGCAAAGATCGCCGGCATTCTCACCCGGAAGAATTCATCGAGATTGGAAGAAAAAATAGATAAAAAAGAAATGCGGCTGTACAGCGGCACTGTTTTGTCCGCTGCTTCCATCAATACCCGGTAATTAAAGCTAAGCCAGCTGAGGTCCCGGTTCAGAAAGACATATTTATCATCTCCCATTATAGCCAGTTTTGAACTAAGATAAGGTTTAAGGGGTTTAAAAAGTTCAAAAAGTTTAAGAAGTTTATTCAACACCTTAACCCTCCTGAACCTCCTGAACTTTTTTAATTTCACTACAGGTATTGCAATACTATTGAAGCTCCTCCGTGATAGACATAGATGTAATAAAACACAAGGATCAGCACCATTCCTATCAACCCGGCCAGCCAGAGCACCAGCAATATTTTAAAATAACCACCGCTTGTTTTATATCCAAAGAATTTTTTTAATCCCCATGCATAATAAAAGCTTTCCATGCTGATTGCTGCAAGAGTAAGATAACTATGGATATTACTATCCCTGGTCATGGCCAGCCCGGGTGAAATAAGTACACCATGGACCATACTGATAAAAGCAGTAAGCAATATAAATGCAACGGCGGTCTCGGCCATATTCCTGCCACGGCGCTGGAAGAACAGCCAAAGGAAAAAGGCAAAGAAGGGAGCTGTTATCAGCGTTCCGAAATTCATGTTGCGGTTAAAGAACCCCTGTATCTGAGCCTCCCGTTTCACTGTGAGCCGGTATATATCTTTTGTTTCCTCACCGGGTATGCGATCCAGCACATATTCTTTCGGCACAGCAGAAATTGCTGCGTAAGGTTTGATCCAGCTATTCATCAGCACCATGAAAGCAACGCAGATGGCAAGAAAACTAAAAGGGTTGAAATATTTTTTTCTTTTCCCCTCTGCAAATTCAGTTACTACATGGCCGGGCCTGGTGGCTAATCCTTTCAGCAGATTCAGTATCCCCTTCTCTGCATTAAAAATATATTGCAAAAAATCCTTTATAAGTACCCTGACAGTAATGCGGGGAAGTTTATTCTTCTGGCCACAACCGGGACAAAATTTTTGACCGGGTGAAACGATCGTATTGCAATTAGGACATGCTTCTTGCATGCCCTTAAGTTATTAAAAAAAGGTTGAGTAGCAGTAAGCAGGTCTATTTCGGTAAAAATTTTTCAGCGAGTTTAGGCGGCGCTGTGGTACAATAAGCAACCGTCAGTGCATCTTTGAACATTGTCTTTCTTACTTTTTTCAAATTGACAAATGTGAAGCCCATGCGGCCCCAGCCGCCGGGGACAGGATAGATAACAGATTTATCAAAGGCGCAGAATACCGATTGATCTGCCAGGGTAAGTTTCAAACTAACGGTCATATCCTTTTCTGAAAGGGTGGCGAATATTTTTTTCTTCACCCTGAAAGCTTTCCTTTCAAAATGCGGATGCTCGTCCGTTTCCGGAAAGGACAGCGCTAAAAGCCTGACTGTTTTTGCAGTGACCATTCAGAACAAAATTACGGCCCTTTTAACATCATACCTGACAAATATCATAATCGTTTTTAAGATGGTTTAGTAGTTTGGCAGCTATCGTTCATGAAGCGGCTAATTCTTATTATATCATCTGTATTTTTTTTAAGCAGTTCAACCGAATTGCATGAATTGATACGCCTGCCTCTTTTATTAAAGCATTACGTTCAACACCGTTCAGCTGAGCCGTCTCTTTTCTTTTTTGATTTTCTGAAACTACATTATTCCACAAATCACCCAAATGACAATGACAACAGTGAGGATAATGATCTCCCATTTAAATCAAGCGCCGGCTTAACACATATTGATACACCCATTCCGTTATGCAGAATGATTTTCAGGGAACCATTTTTTTTACCTGCCCTGAAAAACAGGCCCTGGTATATAGAAGCTATTCCGGATAATACCTCTTTTTCCGTATTCCATCCTCCCCGATTTTCCTGATCATTCCCTCAGCGGTGATGACGATTGGCAATTCCGTCGTCCATTTTTAAAACTATATAAAACTTATTATTATGAATGCAGCACAAATTCATTTGGCGCTAAATCATGCGCCACTATTTCTTTCCATCTTTGGAGGTATATTACTCCTGCTCGGTATGATCAGAAAAAATCAGTCTTTTAAGAACTTGTCTTTATACCTGATGATCGCCGCTGCTATTTTTACAGCCCCTGTTTTCCTTACAGGAGAAGGCACTGAAGAGTTAGTAGAACATCTCCAGGGGGTTAATGAAAATGCTATCGAAAGACATGAGGATATGGCAAAAATATCCCTCCTGGTAATTATCGTTACAGGTGTTGTTGCGCTTACAGGTCTTTTTTTCCGAAAAAAAGCTGGTCTCACAAAGTTGATCTTGGGTATTGCCCTGGTCCTTTCCCTGGCATCATTCGGCACCATGGCACAAACCGCACATCTGGGTGGTCTTATCCGGCATAGTGAATTACAAAATGGCTCACCCGTCAATGAACAAGATGAAAACGAATCTGAAGAAGATGATTAAGTTTAGATAACGATCTGTGTTGAGAAAGTTGTTCAGTAATGAAAAAAATAATCGTTTCAAGAGGGCCCCTGCCCTCTTTTTTTTAAAGCTATTCAAAAATACTCTTTATTTTGTCGTATGACTAAAACAAGACTAGAAGCTTTCAGCGATGCAGTGATCGCCATTATCATCACCATTATGATACTGGAACTACGGCCGCCTCACAGCACCGAATGGAGTGAATTGAAAAAACTCTGGCCTGCTTTTCTGAGTTATATTGTAAGTTTTACCATGCTGGGTATCTATTGGGGCAATCATCATCACCTGGTACATACGATCAAAGAAGTGCGGGGCGGGATCATCTGGGCCAATCTTCACTTATTATTCTGGTTATCTCTTATACCTTTTGCTACTGCCTGGATGGGTGAAAATCATTTTGAAAAGATCACCGTTGCTGCTTATGCACTGCTTGCCAATCTCTGTGGTATTGCCTATTATATCCTTTTACTAATAATAAAGAAATGTAACCCGGGAAACAATGCCCTGCTGGAAGTATTGAATAAACAGTCCAAAAAAGGAATGATCTCCTGCATTGTTTATACAGTGGCTATCGGCGCTGCAGTAATAGATGCAAGAATTGGCGGGGCACTGATCATATTAGTTGCCATCATGTGGTTGATACCTGACAGGAATAATGAGAGGGCCGTGAAAGAACATTAAACTACTTCCCCTCCGAGGTCATAGTCGTAGGCTTTGGTGATCTTTACATTCACAAATTCACCAACCGGTAACTTCTTAGATGAATGAATGACCACTTCATTGTCCACTTCAACCGAATCAAATTCAGTACGGCCTACATAACGGCCTGCTTCTTTTTTGTCTATAAGCGTTTTAAAAATCTTTCCTACTTTCTCCTGGTTCAGTTCATAAGAGATTTCCTGCTGCAATTCCATGATCTCCTGCGCCCTTCTTTCTTTTTCTTCTGCCGGCACATCATCATTCAAAGCAAAACCACTGGTACCTTCTTCATGAGAATAAGTAAAGATGCCGACACGGTCAAAGCGCTGTCTTTGTAAAAACCCTTTTAACTCTTCTACATCATCTTCTGTCTCGCCGGGAAATCCTGCGATCAATGTAGTACGTAAACAAATACCCGGTACTTTTTCCCGTATGCCAGCAATCAGGTCTTCCATTTCCTCCCTTGTGATCTGCCGTTTCATAGCGGCCAGCATATTATTAGCCGCATGTTGCAAAGGCATATCAAGATAATTGCAGATATTTTCTCTTTGCCTTATCACATCCAGTATTTCCATAGGGAATTTGGATGGATACGCATAATGCAGACGTATCCATTCCAGGCCTTTTACATCAGCCAAACGGTTAAGCAGATCGCCCAACATTCTTCTCTTGTAAATATCAAGACCGTAATAAGTAAGTTCCTGTGCGATCAGCATCACTTCCTTCACACCTTTCTTTACTAATCCTTCTGCTTCTTTTACTAACTCTTCAATTGGCTTGCTGATATGCTGGCCTCTCATCAATGGTATTGCACAAAAAGAACAGGTGCGGTTACAACCTTCTGATATTTTTAAATAAGCATAATGCTGTGGCGTTGCCAAAAATCGTTCGCCGACCAATTCCGTTTTATAATCCGCTTCAAATTGCTTTAAGATCAGCGGTAATTCCATGGTGCCGAAATATGCATCCACTTCAGGTATTTCTGCTTCTAAATTATTTTTATATCGTTCGCTTAAGCACCCGGTGACATATACTTTATCCAGCTTTCCTCTTTTCTTTAATTCAACCTGGTTAAGAATAGTGTTGATACTTTCTTCCTTTGCTTTTTCAATAAAGCCGCAGGTATTTACCACAACAATGTTATGATCTGATTTTTTATTCTCATGCACCACATCAATATCATTGGCCACCAGCTGACCACTCAGCACTTCGCTGTCAACCATATTCTTGCTGCACCCGAGGGTGATGATATTGACCTTATCTTTTTTAAGCGTTTTCGTCTTCATAAATCCAGCTGTAAGCGGGTCGCAAAGGTAATTATAAATGGCGGGGGAACGAAGTCCGTAAAAAACTTCTTACCTTTTATACCAGCTTTAAAACAATTGGCTTAGTGAAACAGTGGATAATTTATTTGTCTTGTCTTTTTGCAGCAACCGTAACATACCCGCAGGATACGATTCATACATTTTTACGGCTATCTGCCGACAATGATGCACTCATTCCAACCAATAATGCAACAGATTGGGGATATACCAGTGGCATAAGGGTTGACCTGTTTCATTCTTCCCCTACTTTGCGGGGGTATTTTCAAGGTTTCAACGTTTATGACCACAATGACCGTTTCAATACAGCAGGATGGGGTATCATGCAAAAAATATATGCACCGAAAAAAACAAACCTGGCAATACCAGATAAGAACGACTATCCTTATTCAGGTGCATTGTTCCTCATTCGTAGTTTTCATTCTTCCTATTCAAAAAGAAAACTCAACGTATTATCAGAGTGTGTTGCCGGTATAATGGGCCCGGCATCTTTAGGAGAACAAACACATCGCTTTTTTCACCGACTCATCAAAGATCCCGCACCAATGGGCTGGGATCATCAATTACCAACCGATCTGTTGCTCAACTTTAATTTACAGGCAGAAAAGTTTTTGACCGGTAGCAAAAATGTTGGCCTTATTGGTACGAGCCAGGTCCGGTGCGGAACAATGAACGATGATCTTTCAGTTGGCTTGCAATTGCAGCTTGGCAGTACAGAAAATTATTTTAAAGGTTTGACCAATCAATCTTTTGCAAAAAACAAACCTAAGTTTTTCTTTTCGATAAAAACTTCTGCTGATCTTATCCTTTATAATGCTTTATTACAGGGAGGGCTGCTTAATAAAAGATCGCCTGTTCATGACATGAATTCAACATCCGGTACTGACAGAAAACTAAACCATTTGAGAGGAAACGCCGAGATATTCTTTCTTTTCTCCTTAAAAAAATTTGCGGTATCTGCTTCACAAAAATTTTCAACTTCAGAACTCAAAAATTACGGATCGCATAGTTTCGGAAATATCTCTGTGTATAAAACCTTATGATTTGAGATTGAACAGGCTGTCAACAAATTCATGCTTATCGAAAACAAGCAGGTCTTCCATCTTCTCTCCTACTCCGATAAACTTCACCGGTATTTTAAATTGATCAGCAATGGCGAGAACAACACCGCCTTTGGCAGTTCCATCCAGTTTGGTAATGGCTAAAGCCGTAACATCAGTGGCTGCCGTGAAATGTTTCGCCTGCTCCAGGGCATTTTGTCCTGTACTTCCATCCAGCACCAGCAACACTTCATGCGGCGCATCAGGAATTGTTTTTTGTATCACTCTTTTGATCTTACTTAGTTCATCCATCAGGTGGGCTTTATTATGCAGGCGACCAGCAGTATCAATTAAAACTACTTCGCTTTTTTTAGCAATGGCACTTTGAACCGTATCAAATGCAACAGCAGCAGGATCGCTGCCCATATCTTGTTTTACTATCGGCACCCCAACTCTTTCACTCCATATCGTCAACTGATCAACAGCAGCCGCCCTGAATGTATCGGCGGCACCGAGTAATACTTCTTTACCGGCTTTTTTAAAGTTATAGGCCAGCTTGCCGATGGTGGTTGTTTTGCCAACACCGTTTACCCCAACAACTAATATAATGTATGGTGTGGCCGGCAATTCGGAGTCGAAAGCATAACTATTTGATTCAGGCACATCTGTCAGCAATGCCTCAATTTCTTCCTGCAGCATCTTATTCAGTTCTGCAGCGTTCATGTATTTGTCTTTGGCAGCTCTTTTTTCTATCCTGTCAATGATCTTAACGGTTGTTTCAATGCCAACATCGGCTCCTACCAAAGCTTCTTCGAGATTATCCAGCACCTCTTCATCAACAGTGCTTTTACCCGTTATAGCTCTTGATATTTTTGCAAAGAAGCCTTCCTTGGTTTTTTTCAAACCCTCATCAAGGCTCTCTTTTTCTTTTTTGCCGAATATTTTATTGAAAAATCCCATAGTAGTGAATTGTGAATGGTGAATCGTGAATGGAGTCTCAAAGTTCCGTATTTCGGGATATTTTAATGTTTTCCCGGTTTGCGGAGATCATTGACGATTCACCATTGACCATTCACGAAAAAAGCCATTCGTAGCAACGAACAGCTTTCAAATATTATACGGGCACATTTTTATTTCTGCGCTAAAAATTCTTTCACTTTGTCTTTGTGAACGATCGCTTCTTTAAAAGTGTAAGCGCCTGTTTTAGGACTGCGTACCGCTTTGATCACTTTTGACCAGTTCTTTGCTTCGGCGGCTGCTCTTGCATCCTTACTCTTGATCGCCGTTTTTGCTGCTTTTGCCATTGTTTATAATTTGAAAATGTGGAAATGTGATAAATAGTTGGTTGATGTGCGTGGGTCATTTTCACATCATCACATCCCCCCTTTTATTTAATTTCTTTGTGAACAGTTATTTTTTTTAAGATTGGGTTGTATTTTTTCAACTCCATTCTTTCAGGATTATTCTTTTTATTCTTTACCGTGATATAACGGCTGGTACCTGGCTGACCGCTGTTCTTATGCTCGGTGCACTCAAGAATTACCTGTACCCTGTTTCCTTTCTTTGCCATTTTCTAAATGTTTTATTCGTTGGGTTAAATGTGTTGACCCTGGGATCTCAGCTCTTTTACTACATTATACAATCCTCTTTTATTGATGGTACGGATCGCATCAGTTGTAAGTTTCAATGTGATCCATTTATCTTCTTCAACCAGGTAAAATCTTTTTTTCTGCAGGTTGGGCAGAAAACGACGCTTGGTCTTGATGTTGGAATGAGACACTTTGTGCCCGCCAACCGGAACTTTACCTGTAACCTGACAAACTCTGGCCATGATTAATACTAAAATTTAGGACGGCAAAGGTAGGGGGAAAAAGGGAGAAATAAAGAATGAGAAATGAGAAATTTAGAAGAATTCTGCCTCAACTTTCCCACAACTGTGGAAAGGCCCTATCCACTGGTTTCCAGGCCATAAATATCGGTTTAATTACCTGTTCCAACCCGGTCTGTCTCATCAGTTGCTCCACCAGCAGAACGCTTAATTGCCTTCATAGCTTTGCCAAAGCGCCAGCTAAACGTAAGCCTGACCACCCGGGAATCCCATTTGATCCAGAAAGGTTCGTCAGAGTTCTCAAAATTCGAATACCCGGAATAGTTCTGTGTATGAAATATATCACGGATGTTCAGCCTGAGTGTCCCTTTGTTTTGCAAGATCTGTTTTGAGATACCGGCACCCAATTCCCCTTGCGGAGTTAACCATTCCTGCAGGTCTATCTGGCTTTTTGATAAATAATATCCGCTTATTTCCGCTGACCATCCTTTTCCAAATTGAAACTGGTTAGTAAGACTAAAATTCACCTGGTTGATGGTGGCTTTTAGGGGCGCCCAAACAAATCCTTTGATTATTTTATGATTATATACCACTGTACTTGTTATGCTCCACCATTTGGTGACAGGCGTTTGAAGAGTTGCAGTGATCCCGATATTATGAAAGGTTCCCACATTTCCCCTTGTATAAATAATGATGTTCTTGTTTACGTTACTGCTATTAGAATCAATAATGAATATCTGGGAGAAATAATCTTTTAAATAACTGTAAGAAATGCCGGTGGAAAGGAGTTGTTTATAGTTATGTGTCAACTCAAAATTCCAGGTGTACTGTGGCCTGATGAATGGGTTGCCTCCTTCATAAGTGTATTTATTTAATGTTACAAAGAAAGGGTTCAGGTGTTGAAATGCAGGTCTGTCAATTCTTCTTCCAAAGCGAAAGGTGAAAGTATTATTTGAATCCACCTCATAAGAAACAAAGGCAGAAGGAAATAAACTCCCATAATTTTTTTTGAAAGCAGAATCTTTTACAACTGTATTACCAAGCTGGTGTGCTTTGTATGATGTTAGCTCATACCTGAGCCCCAACTGCCAATGCCATTTATCTTTTTGCTTGTCGAAACTGGTATAAGCCGAATGAATTTTTTCATCATACAAAAAATGATTGCTGCGGCCCGGGTCGTCCTGCCAGCTGCTCCCATTTTGAAAATAATATTCGGCCAGGTTATCAGTATTGGTACTTGCCGTTTTTAATCCCGCTTCCCAAAGCAGCTCCTTAAACCTTCTTGAATAATCAATTTTTGCAGTGAATATCTTTAACCCGGATGGAATGTTGCCCTTTGTTGCCTGCACAGTACTACCCGGGGTACTTAACTGTGTTTGAAAATACTGATCTCCATTGATATCAAAATTGATAAAATCAACATCAGCCAGTATTTCGCTATTAGCATTGAAGCTATGCTTAACATTAAAATTAAGACCGGCTCTTTGAAAACGAATATGTCTTATACCAGAGGTGTTGATCGTTGAATCAATAACATAGGATGGCGACATCCAGTCAATAGTACTTAAACTGTTTATATCCCTCTTGGTTAAATTGCCTGTGAAAACAACCCCTAATGTTGTATGCTGACCTGCAAAAAAATCTATTCCCGTCTTTAAATTATGCGAGGTAATATTCGTCCGGTTGACATTTGGCTGTTGCAATAACAATGAATCGTTGCCATTGGAATCAAAATATTTCCGCAAAGCATCAATTTTCATTCTTTCTTTACCCAATCTTATTCCATAATTAGCAAACAGGTTGAATTTCCCGCTCCTGTAATTCAGGTTGAGGCTGTTATTACTTTTTGTAAAAAAACCTTGTCCCAGGCTAAGACTTACTGATCCATTAAAACCTTTTTGTTTATTTGTTTTTGTTTTGATGTTAATGATGCCTGCATTTCCTGCCGCATCATATTTTGCACCGGGATTATCGATCAGTTCAATAGTGCCTACCTGCGAAGCACTCATCCCGGAGAGATAAGCCTGGAGATCTGTACCACTAAGCTGTGTCTGTTTTCCATCTATCAGCACCATCACAGAGGGTTTGCCTTTCATAATGATCGTTCCGTCTCTGCCAATAGTAATGCCGGGTGATTTTTCCAGTATATCCATAACAGTAGCGCCGGCACCGGTGATCGATGCTTCTACATTCACAACCGTTTTATCTGGCAAAAACTGAATAGCAGGTTTTTTTGCAGTAACCGAAACATCTTTGAGCACAGCAGCGTCTGGTTGCAATGTTATGATCTCGTCGATCGAGGTCTTATTTTTAAGATCGGCGTTTACCAGCATTGTCTGATACCCGATATTGGTTACACGAATAATATATTCTCCCGGAGACAATGACTTGAATTGAGCATTGCCTAACGCATCGGTAACTTCAATTGTAATAACCGAAGAATCTGTTCTCAGCAAGCTAACGGTAGCTTTATGTAAAGGAGTTTTATCTGCAGCGAGGACAGACACATTGATACGATGGCCTTGCACGGGTTGTGCAGCCACACCAAAACAACTAAACAACAAAATGTATCCTAACAGGGCTTTTCTCATTAAAAAATCAGTCACCGAAAATATCCAAACTATAGTAGTCTTTTTTTATTTTTTTTGCTAACGGCAGTAAAGGCTGATGGGTTTTGTATGATTGCCTGCTTTACAGTAGCTTCGCAACGCAAATCGTAATTTTACAATTCGTAAATCTCAAATAGTTATAATATGGCCTACGATGTAGTGGTTCTCGGAAGCGGCCCCGGTGGTTATGTGGCTGCTATCCGGGCTTCCCAGCTTGGATTTAAAACAGCAGTTATTGAGAAGGAAAGTCTTGGTGGCATTTGTCTCAACTGGGGTTGTATCCCCACCAAAGCCTTGCTAAAAAGTGCCCAGGTATATGATTATATCAAGCATGCAAAAGATTTCGGGCTGGAAGCCAGCGGCACCCCCAATTTTGAAGCCGTTATCAAAAGAAGCCGTGGCGTTGCTGATAAAATGAGCAAAGGTGTTCAGTTTCTGATGAAGAAGAATAAGATAGATGTGATCATGGGTTTTGGAAAACTAATTGCCAAAGGCAAATTAGAGGTAACTGATAAGGATGGCAAAAAACAAACGGTAGAAGCAAAGCATATTATTATAGCAACCGGCGGACGCAGCCGTGAATTACCTGCGATGAAGATCGATGGAAAGAAGATCATCGGTTACCGTGAAGCAATGGTGCTTCCTCAATTACCCAAATCAATGATCGTTGTAGGAAGTGGCGCTATCGGCGTTGAATTCGGTTATTTCTACAATAGTATGGGTTCCAAAGTAACCGTTGTTGAGTTCATGCCGAAAATAGTGCCCGTAGAAGATGATGATATCTCAAAAGAACTGGAAAAGAATTTAAAGAAGCAAGGCATTACTGTGATGACAAGCAGTGAAGTAACTTCCGTTGATACTTCTGGAAATGGTGTGATCGCAAAAGTAAAAACGGCTACTGGTGAAGTAATTCTTGAAGCAGATGTTTTACTAAGCGCTGTTGGTGTTGCTGCCAATATCGAAGGCATCGGTTTGGAAACAGTAGGAGTGAAAACAGATAAAGGAAGAATTGCCGTTGATAAATACGGGCAGACAAGTGTACCGGGCATCTATGCCATCGGCGATTGTTCTCCCGGCCAGGCATTGGCACATGTGGCCAGCAAAGAAGGTATCGTTTGTGCAGAAGCCATCGGGTATAATGAGAATAAGTACCATCATCAGCCTGAGCCGATAGACTATAATAATATTCCGGGCTGTACGTATTGTGTTCCTGAAATCGCTTCTGTTGGTTATACAGAAAAAGCTGCTAAAGAAGCAGGTTATGAAATTAAAGTCGGCAAATTCCCGTTGAGTGCAAGCGGCAAAGCTTCTGCTGCCGGCCATCTGGAAGGTTTCATCAAAGTAATTTTTGACGCCAAATACGGCGAATGGCTGGGCACCCACATGATCGGGTATAATGTAACCGAAATGATCGCCGAAACAGTTACTGCCCGTAAATTAGAAACTACTTATCATGAAGTGCTGAATGCGATCCACCCCCATCCTACTATCAGTGAAAGTGTGAAGGATGCTATTGAAGTGGCGTATGGTGAGGCGATACATTTATAAATAAGGAATAAGAAATTAGAAATAAATAATAAGAAAGGGTTACCGGGAGACTGGTGATCCTTTTTTGTTTGAAAATTGTACTTTTTGAATAGCCAAAACCATCCATAATGAAATTGCTATTATCTTCTTTCTTATCGAGCATCCACTTGTTTCGGATCAATGCTCAAGACATATACTGATATGATTGAATTAAAAACATTTAAAAAAATCGTTGGCGATTATCTTTCTGGAAAAGAGTTCCTTAAAAAAGGTAGTTATTATTATCTTTTTTTAAAGGAATTGATAATTGTAATTGGATTTCAAAAGTCCAATTATTCCAATGGATATTATATAAACATAGGATACATCATTTCTGAGTTAAATCCCAATCTTCTATTACCAAGGGATGTAGATGGAGATATAAGAGCAAGGTTTAGTATAGAGTCAGATGGGGAAAAAATCGACTTCTTTGACTTGTATAAAATAACAAATGATGCAGTAGTTTCTTCCCTTGAAGAGAATAGTAAACTTTATGTTACTGGAATTACTACAGTAGAAAACCTGAGGTTGCTTTTAGAAAAAAATCCAATAATGTTATATCAAACAAAATTGGTTGCAAAGCAGTTTTTAAACCTTGAATAAAGAATCCTCATAGTGCTGCCATCTCAAAAAACAAAATCCCCCGCAAAAGCGGGGGATTTATTTTATACTTAGTATAACCCAATTTCCGGATTACAGGTTGAATCCATAACTGATATAGTACAGACCACCAACATAGGGACTGCCATAACCTGTGCGGTAATAATTATTACCCAGGTTAGTACCGCCTACACGGAATGTGCTCTTGGTATTGGCTGGCTTATAAGAGATCTGTGCATCCACCCATGTAAAGTAAGGCAGTGTTCCTGTAGCAAATGTTCCTTCGTAGTAATTGTTATCCTGCCATTTGGCTACAACGTTGAAACCGATATTGTGGCACACATTCTCATTTCTTAACCCGATATTATAACGGTACTTCGGTGCATTGAAATAAGTAACAGAACCGGCTGGCACATCTCTCAGCTCATCTGAGAAAAGATTTCCGTAAAGGGTATAACCTTTAAATGCCTGGTATTCTACTCCGATACCCCAGCCAAATGCTTTTACATCAGTCGTTGAATTCTGAACATAGGAAAGGCTGTTGCTGGTGAAAGGTGAATAGATCTCATATTTATACAGGTTTCTTGCCTGCACCACTGCTTCATTCAGCAGGAAATCTTTATATACACTGTAATAAGCATAAGCATCCACTATCAGCTTTTTTGAAATGATACCCTTGTAACCTATCTCAAAAGAATTTACTGTTTCAGGTGTTACTTCCTTGAATTGCGCCTGCACCAGCAATGCTGAGTCAGCAATGCTTCCGCCGGCTTTACGATAGTTCAATACGCTGGCTGCAGTATAGCCCGGTCTTGTAGTACTGAGTTTATAGTAATCCTGGAATTCAGGAAGACATCCGATCAGGAAGCTTGATCCACCGCCCAACTGGAGACTGATCACCTGGTTTTGATTGGAAGGGAAGCGATAAGCGTTCTGGAATGATAAACGCAGGTAATTATCCTTCGCAACTTTAATAGTGGCAGTAGCCCTTGGTGTGAACTTACCATCAAAGTTTGTTTGCTTATCAAAACGACCAGAAACCGTAAGTGTCAATACATCGTTCAGTAATTTTTTGCGAAGCTGAACAAAACCACCTTTTTCTGTGATCTTAATAGCACCGGTGGTGTCGGCGAAAATCGTTCCCTGTGAATTCAATACCCACTGTTTCCAACTGGCACCAACCAATACTTCTAATTTATCAGAAAAATGCATGGCATCAGAGAAGTTAAGTTGTCCTTCTGCAGCCCACAGGTCAGACCTGTCGAGGAACATTGAACCACCGGGTCTGTTAACAGCAGTCGTTTTAATTTTTTTAATAGCCGCGTCATAAGCAGGAGTTCCCGGAACAAGACGGTTTACTTCAACAACGGAACGGGCAGCAGTATGCAATTGCATATCACTGCGGAATAAACCAGCATTGGCTTCCTGCCTGCGGGTTTCTGAGAAAGTTCCTATGTAAGTAGGGAACCATGTGCCACTTGGATTATACGTTTCATTAAGAAAAGCTCCAACAGCACCTGCAATGTATGACTCACCTGAGTTTTCCTGTGTTGTATATCCACGAAGGAACCAATTGGGAGCTTTGAACTCCAATTTATGCTGTGCAACTTTGAAATTGCGGAGTGAATAACGTTCTGCTCCTGTATAAACTGTAGTACCTGTTCCAAAATAGGTGTTCCAGGATGCTTCGATCTTATCAGTTATTTTATAATGAAGGCCTGCGTTCAACTTTACATTCAATGAGCCATAATCTACCAGCAGTTTTTCTTCATAACCCTGTCTTGAGATACTTGCTCCATTAAAATATTTATTCTTGAACCCATTATAGAACGGGAACATATTATCAATTTGAGGCTTGATAGCAGGATTGTTCAATGTTCCTAATACAAGTGCACCAAAAGGGGCAAAAGTGTAAAATCCGGCTACCTGGGCATTAGTAGGATAAACCGGGTTGCCGATCGCATTGTAGTAAATGTTCATAAGCGATACTACATCCAAAGCACCACCGGTTGCATTCAGGATACCTCTTCTTGTCTGATCCTGTACTAAAAAAGCAAAACCTGCCATATCAGCACTGGTCTCATCCCCATAAATATTGATACCATTGAAGTTTGGATCACTTAAACGATTACCGCCGGCCACTTTGCTCAGGATACCGATCTGTGTTTTATTCCTGTAATCATCGGCCTGCCAGTCGCTTCCTTTTATTAATTCTGTGCTGAGTTTAATAGCTAATTTGTTTTTAATAACTTTTGCATAACGGAATGCCCAGTTGTAATAGGGGGCTGCTGATCTTTGTCTGCCATCAACATGTGTGATACCTTGTTTGATATTATAACTAAGCCCCTGGTATTTGAAAGGATTTTTGCTGTTGATCAAAACAGTTCCATTCATACCACCAGAGCCATATAGTGCAGAAGATGCTCCTGAGAGCAATTCCACATTATCCATATCAATATCTGAGATTCCAACGATAGTGCTCACAGAGAAATTAAGTCCGGGTGCCTGGTTATCCATTCCGTCCACCAATTGATTCAAACGGGTATTACCACTGCTTACAAAACCACGGGTAGTTACAGTACGAAAAGTCAGGCTGGCTGTATGAACATCGACCCCTTTCAGGTTACCTAAAGCTTCATACACCGTAGGAGCGGCCAGGTTTTTTATAGCCGAGGCACTGATCCTTTCAACAGTTACCGGAGCTTCGAGTATTCGGGTAGGAACTCTGTTAGCCGAAACAACTACTTCCTGGCCAAGAGCATTACTGACTTTAAAATCGACATTAGCGGGTTGAGCTGCATCAGTTACTGTCACTTCCTGGTTCTCGTATCCAATGGAACTAAACACAAGAACAACAGGCAGTTTGGAAACAGTAATACTATATGCCCCGTTCTGATCGGTATATGTACCACTGCTTGTACCCTTAACAATTACAGAAACTGCAGGAACTGATTCTTTTGATGTGCTGTTGCTTACTGTGCCTTTGATGGTAACTTTTTGTGCATTAGCGGCTAACGAAAAAAGTCCGGCAACCAGCAAGGCGAATAAAAAGCGGTAGCTTTTTCTCATAATCTGGGAATTTTAGTTTTGGAATTTGACGGAAAAATAAGCATTGTAAACTTTATCTAAAAATTTAATTTTTAAGCTAAAAGGATAAAATGTTGAAATCTTCAGACGCCCCGAATTCCCCTGTTCTTCTCCCCTTCTTACTTTCGGGTATGGCTCCGTTTTCTTTCCCCGGACAGACCCGGTTTTACAAAGGCAAGGTGAGGGATGTTTATACCATCAACGACGAACTGCTGGTGATGATAGCTTCCGACCGTATTTCGGCCTTTGATGTCATTTTGCCCCGCCCGATACCCTTCAAAGGACAGGTATTAAACCAGATCGCCTCTTTTATGCTGGCTGCTACTGCTGATATTTGTCCAAATTGGTTATTGGAAGTACCGGCGCCTACTGTTTCTATTGGGAAAAAATGTGACCCGTTCAAAATTGAAATGGTGGTAAGAGGAAATCTTACCGGTCATGCCTGGCGAACCTATTCAGCAGGAAAAAGAATCCTGTGCGGCGCCGCTATGCCGGATGGAATGAAAGAGAATGACCATTTTCCCTCTCCTGTTATCACTCCAAGTACTAAAGCGGCTGAAGGACATGACGAAGATATTTCACCGGAAGAGATCATCAATACCGGTCTTGCTACCGCAGATGAATGGCAAATTTTGAGTGACTATGCATTGAAACTTTTTGAAAGAGGAAAAGAAATTGCAGCCAAACAAGGTTTGATACTGGTGGATACCAAATATGAATTTGGAAAATTGGATGGAGAAATTGTGTTGATGGATGAGATCCACACCCCTGACAGCTCAAGATATTTTTATATTGATGGTTTCGAAGAGAGACAATCAAAAGGCGAAAGACAAAAACAATTGAGCAAAGAATTTGTAAGGGAATGGTTGATCGTAAATGATTTTATGGGAAAGGAAGGGCAAACTGTTCCGGAAATGAAAGATGAATGGGTGGATACCATTTCAAAAAGATATATTGAACTCTACGAAAAAGTGATCGGTGAAAAATTTGTACCGGTAACCCTAAGTGATGATGAAACTTACCGTTTAATATTACAATCATTAGAAAAGCTACAGGCATGAAGATCGTTTTTATCGGTGCAACGGGGATGTTAGGCAAACCAGTCGCCCAACAACTCATTGCTGAAGGGCATGAGCTGACATTATTGGGGAGGAATGAGAATAAACTAAAAGAATTATTTCCATTAGCAACTATTATCCAGGGAGATATTTTTGATAAGAGTAGCCTGATAAAAGCATTTGCAGGACAAGATGCCGTTTATATGAATTTATCTGTTGGCCAATCCTCCAAAGAAAAGGATCCGCAACCCGAAAGAGAAGGCATTGAGAATATATTGGCAGTTGCCAAAGAAACAACCATTCGGCGGATAGCCTGCATTTCATCGCTGGTGCATCTTTACCAGGGCATGAATGGTTACAACTGGTGGGCTTTTCGTATCAAACAAGACGCTGTTAAAAGAATAAAGAACTCCGGCATTCCTTATACCCTCTTCTACCCTTCTACTTTTATGGAAACATTTCCCTATCAAATGATGCAGGGAAAGAAAATAGCCGCTATGGGAAGATCATTGATGCCAATGTGGTTCATTGCTGCTGATGATTATGCTAAACAAGTGGCAAGATCATTCACAATACTAAAGGATGAGAGCAGAGAATACAATGTGCAGGGTCCCGGTCCATATACGTTTGAAGAAGCAACGAAAGTTTTTATTGCTAATTATCAAAAAGCAAAATTGTCTGTATTAAGAATGCCATTGGGGTTGGCAAAATTTATTGGCAGTTTCAATCAAAAACTAAATTATGTGTGGCATATCTGCGAAGCATTGAACAAATACCCTGAAAAATTTGAAAGCCAGCAAACCTGGGATGAATTGGGTAAACCTACCATCCGGCTTGCTGACTTTGCAAAAAATCTGTAATTATTACGGCTTACTTCGCTTCAAAAGTTTTAGATCCTTTTCCATTGTCAGGTTTACTAAATACTCTTGTTGCTTCTCCGTTCTTCAGCGGGCAATAATAATCCAGTGCGTCCTGTGCCTCTGTATAGGTCAGCCAGTAATCGGTAACTGTCCCGGTAAATGTGAACCCTGCGGAACGGTTATAAAAATCCCGGGTACCGGTATAACTCAGGTCGCCATAGATAATACTTCTCTCAGAAGGTTTGTAATTACCATAGGCCCGCATAATGGTGTAGCCATCGTATGTTTCTACAACATAATAACTACAGTAAGCATCGCTATAGACTACTTCGCCTCTTTCTTTGGAGAGCCAGTAGTTTTCGTTGGGTCCTCCGTAATAAACATCTCCTTTGGTACAACTGACCAAAAATATTGTTACGGTCAACATTGATAGAGTAAAGATCTTTTTCATGTTATTAATTTTTATGGTTCGGGTCAAATAATGAGAAGATTATGCCAGCCGTAGTTTGCACTTTGTTAAAATCCTTTGAAATAAGGATATTCGTTCTCTAAATCCAACAAGTGAAACTGATCATAACTCTTCTTTGCTCATTATCATTTCTTTCTTCGAAGGCGCAGGAATATTATTTGCTGGTGGGCACATATGATTCTCCGAAAAGCGAAGGCATTTATGTTTATAAATTTAACAGTAGTGATGGATCAACAACGGAGATAAGTCATGTTAAAATTTCCAATCCATCATTCCTGGCTGTTTCTCCCGATGAAAAATATGTGTACGCAGTGGGAGAAATGGCTGATAGCATGGGCAAAGCCGGCAAGGTCAGTTCTTTTTCTTTTGATAAAAAAACAGGAACACTTTCTTTGCTGAGCCAGCAATCATCCGAAGGAAATAATCCCTGCTATGTTACTGTGGACAAAACAGGTAACTGGGTTTTTGCCGGCAATTACAGCAGCGGGAATTTTTCAATTCTTCCTTCAAAGAATGGAGTACTGGGCAAAGCGAAACAAACAATTCAGCATACAGGCTCCGGGCCTGACACCGCAAGACAAAAGTCGCCACATGTGCATGGAATTTTTTTAAAGCCGGATAATAGCGGCATTTATGTTACTGATCTTGGCATTGATAAAATAATGCGTTACCAGTTTGACAGCAAAACAGGAAAGCTATCGGCTGATAAATTCCCTTCCTCTGCTACGTCGCCGGGCAATGGTCCGAGACATTTGGATATCCACCCCAATAAAAAATATTTATACCTGCTTAATGAAATGAGCGGATCCATTGATGTATTACAACCCTGGCCTAATGGAGATATTGCAGCTATACAAACTATTTCTGCATTGCCGCTTTACTATAAAGGCCCGGCCGGTAGTGCTGATATACATGTTTCTCCCGATGGAAAATTTTTATACGCAAGTAACAGGGGTTTGTCAAATACGATCGCCATTTTTTCAATTGACCAGGCCAATGGGCATTTAACATTAATAGGCCATGTGCCAAGCGCCGGGGAAAGGCCCCGCAATTTCAACTTCGATCCTTCAGGAAAATTTTTATTGGTAGCTAACCAGGCCAGCGATGAGATCACCATTTTTATACGGGATACCGAAACAGGGGTCCTTTATTATACCATTAAAAGAGTTTTAGTGGGCAAACCTGTTTGTATTAAATGGATCAGCATGAATTAGTTTTCTTCTTCCTTCCTGGCGGAAAATAATAAGACCGCAAAAACGTTACTGTAACAAACTCCTGGATGGGTATGAAAAAAGTCTTATTTCTTGTTTTACTGTTCGTCATCTCCTGCTTTTATACTCATGGACAGTCGATCACAGGTGTATGGAGAGGAAAAATAAGCCGGCAGAAAGTAGAGCTGAAGATCATTCAGAATGGTGATAGCCTGACCGGAACATCTTATTACTACGAGTCCGCTAACAATTACCGTCGCTATAGTATCAAAGGATATTTTGACAAACATACAAATAGTGCAGTATGGTGGGATGATCGCCTGATAGAAGAAAGATCAGGCCGCATGAGTATCGCATCTCCCGGTAAAATACCGATGCTTTCTACAGCCGACTTCAATTGTCCGGGTGGTGGAAAGATGATGTTAGATGGAAAGGCAGAAAAAAAGGAAGACAGGGGAAAGCCTGCAGGCGATGTGGACCTTGATAAAACAACCAGTTCCGGTTTTGAAGATGAATGGGATTTTGTGATCGACAATTATACCGTTGGCGCCAACGATCCTGAAATTATCGACAGTATCGATCTTCTTACGAAAACACTGCCCGTCGCAACGCCTGTCTCAAATCCCATTGCTGTAACGGATCCGAAAACTGTTCCTGTTGTTGAAAAAGAAAAAAAAATACAACCAGCTGAAAAGCCCGTGCAACAGGCAGCAAAAACAAAAGAGTTGCCTGTGGCAACAATGACAGATCCTGTAAAAGCTCCGACAATAGAAGAAAAATTTTTCAGCCGTGAAAAGATACTTATCAGGGAAATCCCTGTTACTGGCGATTCAATTGAGATCCGCTTTTATGATAATGCTGAAATTGACGGCGATTCGATCTCGCTTTTCCTGAATAATGATCTGCTGTTCCGGCATATTCGTCTAACCGGCAACGCTTATACAATAAAATTGGCTGTGAATACATTGAAAGAAACGAATGAGCTCACTATGGTAGCAGAGAACCTGGGTGCTATTCCGCCCAACACTTCTTATATGATAACGATCGTCAATGGTCAGCGCTTTGAAGCTTTCTTATCCAGTACGGAAGGAAGTAGTGCAATGATACGGCTTACAAAAAAGCAGGACTAGTCGTACTGATTGTTTAGGTGAATTAATTTGTTCCGGCAAAGTATTACCGGCCGTTACGTTTTAGTCTTGCTGCTTTTGATTTATTGAAAACATTTCTTCCTTTATCAATACCGCTACGGAGTTTTTTTTGTTCTTCAGCAGGCAGGTGAATGAAGCTTTGACATTCTGTACCGCAGGTTCCCTCATACTTTATCTTGCAGGCATCACATTGTATGAATAAAAGATGACAGGCATCATTCACACAATTCACATGAGTATCGGCAGGCTTGCCGCATTGATGGCATTGAGAAATGATCTCATCAGTAACTCTTTCGCCCAATCGCTGATCGAAAACAAAATTCTTCCCATGAAATTTTATATCCAATCTTTTTTCTTTGGCCTGGTTCACATAGTGGATGATACCCCCTTCCAGGTGAAAAACATTTTTAAATCCCCTGTGCAGCATATAGGCTGAGGCTTTTTCGCAACGGATGCCACCCGTGCAATACATGATGATGTTCTTGTCTTTGTTTTCCTTCATCATGTCTGCTGCCATCGGTAACTGCTCCCGGAAAGTATCACTGGGCACTTCGATCGCTTTTTCAAAATGCCCTACTTCATATTCATAATGATTCCGCATATCAATGATGATCGTATCCGGGTCATTGGTCAGCTGATTGAATTGTTCTGCATTGACATATTTGCCTCTATTGGCCATATCAAATGCGGGGTCGCTAATGCCATCTGCAACGATCTTATTCCGCACTTTTATATCCAGTACATAAAAACTTTTGCCGTCATCATCTACAGCAACATTCAACCGAATCCCATGCAGTGGTTCATAAGAATAAAGGTATGATCTCAATGATTCAAGATTTGCAGAGGGCACACTTATTTGGGCATTAATGCCTTCATGCGCCAAATAAATTCTACCCAGCACATCCATCTCTTTCAGTTTTATATAAAGCTCATTTCGAAACGCCAACGGTTCGTAAATTTTGAAATAACAATAAAACGAAATGGTGATTCTTGGTGTAGGATCGTTCTGAATACGTTCTTTCAACTCCCGCCGGGAAATACGGTTATGCAATTGCGCCATGATGTTTGAATTTTTATCCTGTGCTTGCAGAATCCCAATAGCAGGTTGGGTAAAATTCTAAAGCGTGGCAAAGCTAACAAATGTCGAACAGATGAACAAGGAACAGATGAATGATGAAGTCGAAAGTCATTTATAATTCGCTACTTCTCATTTACCTTATTAAGCCCTAAAATATAAAAAGAAAATTCTGAATAGCAGGGTCTGTAACTTCGAAATTAGATATGCTTTATTCATCTGTTCAGCATTCATCATGGCCAATCATCCCTCCTGGCTCTTGACAAACCGAAACCGATACGAATGCCATTGTTCCATTTTTTGCCATTAAGATAAGATTGCACAAAATCGACACGAAAACGTTTGAAGATATTATCAATACCAGCAAACCATTCATAATAATATTTATTATTGTTGATATAAAATGCATTGGCCCCGGTAACGAGGTAAACGTTGAGTCTTCGGATGCCAGGAATTTTATTGGTCAAAAATCCTTTCAGGTTGTATTCAACATGTCCCTGCAAATAAAATTTGTCTTTATTGCTGAATTGATAGATCGGCAACAACTGGAAACTGTTCATATATTCCGTAGCCATCGTTGAAATGTTACCATTGAAATGTTTGTAATCCGGCACCTGTAAATTACTGCCGGTATCAATAAATCCACCTGCCATCAGGCGATACCTAAAGTTTCCTGCCAATTTGAAATTGATATTATCCGAAACCCCCACATTCCATTTACTAAAATTGGCATCGCTCCCAAAAACATTTTTTATCCCGATCGTATATCCTGCAGAGAAAACAGGGAGTTTAGAACCAACATTGATCTTTCTATCGGCCAGCTCTATATAACGGCTACCCGGCTGCCATGTCACTCCCAGCACAAGCATAAAAACCTGGTGACGTTTTATATTCTCATTCATTATCTCATAAGGATAATTAGGAGTGTATTGACGATCATTCTTATCTCTCCATGTATAATTGGTCCGGTTATCAAGCGGCATCCTGTCCTGGTATTGAAACCCTGTGACCAACGAAAAGCCATCTCCTATTCCACGGCGGTAACTGCCCCGCAGATACCAGGCTTCGTAAGTCTTTAAACGATTATCTTCCTCTAACAAACTTGAAGTTGTATTGGATCTTTCGCTGATCGGGCTGTTGGCATTGAATTGAAAAACTCTTTTACCACCCGATAACATGACAGATGAAAAATATTTTTTCCCGAATGTATAGCTCGCCGTAAGATGGCTATTGAAATGGTTGTTGGCAAATCCATAACGAATGACCGGAGATATTTGTATCCTTCTCCGGCTGATCGCACCGCTGTCCAATCTTTTTGACCAATGAAAGCCAGTGCTGACCACTAAACCTTCGGCAGGATTAAAATTGACGTTCTCCATTACAGGAAGGATACTGACAAAAGTTCTTTTTTTAGAATTACTGAATCCCTGGCCGAGCAATAACAGGTTTTGTAAAGTTATCTTGTTTCTTTTTTTATCCAGTGAATCAAGATAACGGGGATCTTTTCTCACTTCCAGCAAACTGTCTTTTACCCGGTAATCATTCACTTCATCTTCCATCAATGCAATGGGCCGGTTCTTTTCCCAATATTCATCCGTTCTTTTATTGGAGCTGTCAGTGTATTTGAGAATAACATTATTGAATGTTTTCCTGGTGAATCCAGGATCTATATCAGCGTCGGTATAAACATTCACAAAATTGCCATAAGAATCAAACCCTAATATTTTGATAGCGGCATACATTACCTGGCTGCTGAAGAACCATGTGTCTTTATCAATTGGCCGGTAGAGCTGTTCTATTCTCAACGTATCAAGCAGCTCCATTTGCGATTCCTTCAACAATTGCAACTTGACTGAATGAATACGCCAATCTCCTTCAATGATGTCAATATAACCACTGAATAGCGGCTCGTATTTCCTTTTTGGAATTACCTTAATATGATTCACCAAATTACTGTCTTCAAAATAAGTTCCTTCCAATTTATACTTATAATAATTCAATGCATTCTCACTGATGGGTGAAATAAATCCTCTTGGATTCAGGCCACTACCTATTTGTATAGTATTATTATAAAAGGAATAAAACTGCGGAGCGCTTAATCCAAAACCATTATCACTGCCGCTTACCTTAGATGAAACGACCTCTATTTTTACCTTATTGGGTCTGCTTACCTTGTACTTCGATATGGTTTCGGATAAATAAAGGATCTTTTTTTTGCTGGTATCCCCATCTTCAAAATCAACTTTCTGTCCCAGTATCTTTTTAGGATAATCTCTTAACCTTACTTGTCCCTTTGTATAGACCATACATTCAAACTCCCCTGGCTGGTTCTTATAAAACTCTCTTTTCTTAATGGCATTGCGGATAACCTCATAGGCCGGATCTTCCTTATTACTTACGATCACTTCACTCATCAGCATTTCCTGCACTTTCAATACAAAATTTATTTCATGATCATCATTGGTTACAGTAATTGATGCTTCCTGTTTGCCAAAACCAACATGCTGGCAAACCAGTGTATATTTTCCCGGCTCCAGCTTCAAAGAATATTTTCCTTCACTGTTGGCATTTACACCTTTGGTGCTGCCTTTTACAAAAATGGAAGAATTGGAAAGCGGTTTGCCTGTTGTATCCGTTACAACTCCTTTTATTTTTTGGGAATAAGAAAGTAAAGAACAAAATAAAAAAAGAATGAGGAGGTGTGGTTTCATAAGTGAGCGGTAAGACAATATAACGAGGCCGGCCGGAACAGGTAACAATTATTCCATTTGTTCAGAAACTTTTAACATCAATACCGGAGTTTAAAGGTTTAAAAGTTCAAGGTTGGGTCTCAACTATCCCGAATACCCATTGCAAAACACGAAACATTAAACCTTTGAACTTCTTAAACTTTTCAAACTTCTTTTTTTGATGCCCGGAGATAACTGCCACTCATCGCAGCAAAGCCAGCGACCAATCCTCCTACCAATCCAGTAACGAGTATCAGTAGTATTGAATTGCCCCCAAGTGGAAGAATCCCTGCAATTTTTTTGGAGAGAACCCCGTTATTCTTCATATCTATCCACCATGCAAGAGCAACCCATAAAATAAATAAACCAAGAAACCCTGAAAGAAATGCTTTCCATCCTTTCTGGTGTACCAGTACTGCTACCAGCAATGAAGTAATAGCTATACCCCACCACGGTAAAAATAATCCGCTGATAAAACCGAGTAATGCTGTTAGCACTGTTGCTACGAGGAATTTCATGCTGCTGGTAAGTTGATTATTGCCCATTGTCTATTTCTTATTGAATTTCATCGTCCATTTGATATCCTTACTTGCCCTGTCTGCATCATGCATAAACCAAAGCTTATAATATTTTCCTTCCACCCAATTATCCACCATATTATCATAATACTTGCTGCCGGGATTACCGCTTTGCCCTCCGGGATAAACACCATAGGCTTCCGTTTCATTTGTTAACTGAACCACCATTCTCCAACTGGGGCCATGGCTTCCCTTTATTGCATTAACAATATCGCCGCTGCCTCCCACATGCAATTTTGTTCGGGCAAAAGGCAAGAGAACTTTCTTTGCTGATTTATCTGTGATGTGATAAATGCCTGCTTTATTTTTTTTATACCATTCAAGTGAAAATTTTTCAGGATCTTTTTTCATTAATGAATCAGTTACCGCAACAAAGCCTTTAAAAGTATATGTAACTACACGACTCAATTTCTTTTTCAGGTCTTTGATGCGGCTATTTACAAATTCTAAGGTGCTGTCTTTTTTAAGCAATTCCATTACTGTTTGTTCATCAGGTTCTTTGAAACGGTCTTTTGCTTTAAGAATGTCTTCCATAAATAAGTTGATCCTGACGACCAGCCACCAACTATTATATAATGTCTGACCTTTTGAATCCGGTGAAGCCATCATGTCCCAGTTCTTTACTATATCAAGATATTCTTTCTCTTTTGCGTTTAGTTTATCTTCTTCAATATTTTTTAATAAAATGGGCACTACATCTTCAGCAGTTGTATTGAAATAATTATTCTGCAGCTTCATCATATCATCCGGTGTAATGCCAGTCATTGATGATAATTTGTTATTGATCGTAATTCCTCTTGCCGTAATATAACTGCCGGGTATAAAATAAGGATAGGTTGAATCAACCGGCCGCTGATTGGCGCTTTGTAAAAAACCTTGTTCCGGGTTTTTGCTGTGCGGATTCTCCATTTGCGGAATAAATCCCTGCCACATATAACTGCTGTCCTCTCCCGGCATCACATACAAACCCTGCCGGTTCCAGCGGGCAGGAAACTTTCCCTGTTGCCAGATAGCAATATCACCGGATTTGGATGCAAATACAAAATTCTGACCCGGGCATTCAAATGATCTTATTGCATTTTCATAGTCATCATAATTCTTTGCCCGGTTCAGTTTATAAAATGTCATGCCTTCATTACTGGGATCATGTGCTACCCAGCGAACAGCAAGATTTTTTTTAGAAGCTGAATCATCCGGAAAACTTTCATCATACATCACCGGGCCAAAAATGGTATAGGCAACTGTATCATGCAACGTTTTACCACCTTTTACTTTTATTGTCTCCGGTCGCAAGTCTGTCTTCGTCCATTGACCATTGAACCAATACTCATTTTTTGATCTGTCCCTGAATTTTATTTCATAATAATCCTTTACATCCCGCTGTGCATTCGTAACACCCCATGCAATGCTATCATTAAAACCAATGATCACAAACGGGCTTCCCGGGAGAGAAACCCCATACGCATTGGAGGTTGGTGTTTGCAATTGCATCTCGTACCAGATAGAAGGCAATGATAATTCAAGATGCGGGTCATTACATAGTATTGGCGCTTTGCTTTGTGTTTTACTTCCTGCCACCACCCAGTTATTACTGCCATTGCTTCTCTCCGATTCAGACACCGGTCTTGTGGCAACGACAGACCTGTTTTGAAAATACAATGAATCAGCAGTAGCTGGTTGTACAGGAACGATACCGGGCGGATCGAACACAGTCCCCCTGGGGACGATCGGCATTAATGAATCCGGCACCTGCGGATAGATCAGCTTCATATCTTCCTCGGTAAAAAATGCTTTGGCGTTTGTATTGGGCAGATCACTTTCTGTTTCTCCTGAAAGCATTTTCGCCATCATCTTTAATAACAAAGCAGTCCGGATATTACTCCATTTCTCCGGTTTAAAATTCATCAGCTTATACTCCACCGGAATTTTTGCTTCAGTTAATGAGCTGATATAAGCATTCACCCCATTTGTATAGGCATCAAACATGGCTTTTGACTGCGGATCTTTTTCAATTTCTTTTACAGCATTCTCCGCTGCGAAACGCATTCCAAGCCTTCTTTGTCTTTGATCAAAATCAATTGCTTTTTTCCCGGCGATCTCACTGGCCCTGCCTTCGGCTGCCTTTGTTTGCAGGTCCATCTGGAACAACCGGAATTTTGCATGTAAATAGCCTTGTATGAAATAAAGGTCTTCGTCATTCTCTGCAAATACATGCGGTACTAATCGTTCATCAAAATATACTTCGGCTTTGCCTTTCAGGTTGGCAAATTCCAGGTCAGCATCAAAACTTTGATTCTTGGGTTCTGCATTTTGCCAGAAGCCATGCTGGGGGCTAATGAATTTTCCCAATGGCATAGGCAATGGCCCAATGGGACGATTAAAAACAAAAACCAAACCTGCCGTAACTACAGCCGAAATAGCAAAGGGGACTATACGCATAAACGATGAATGTTGGCGAAAGATAAAAAAGAAGCTGCAAACCGTAAGGAAGAAGTTTTCAGCCAATACCAACATCTTGGTATATGCGGCTGACAAAAACATCTTACCTTTTGATACATAATTCATCCACCTCTTCCTTCAAATTATTGTCATATGAAAAAGATAGCTGCCTTCCTCTTCATTTTTTTTGCAGGAAAAATTAATTCTCCGGCGCAAATACCTGCGACAACCAAAGAAGCTTTTTTCAAGGAGTGGAACTATGGACCAACTAATGTATTCGGGTTGGTCAAACTGGACAACCTCACGGAACGATCTTATTACAAGATCATCAAAACAGATGCTTCCACCAGCAAGGTTTACTCTTACAATGCTGCCGGTGTACAAACCGGTATGATCACTTTTCGTTTTACTAACGGCAAAATAACACAAATGGCCCGCACCGACCGCTGGGGTGATACCTACGAGATCACCAAATTCACTTTGGCTGGCCCCGATCAATTCATAGTGACAAGGAAAAGCTCCGGAAAAAATAGTTTTCTCCCCTGCAAAGCAGCAAAATATATTTACAAGAATGGCCTGCTGTCAGAAATTCAGTACCTCGATTACTACAATAAAATATTTCCTTACAGCGACGGTGTGGCTATTATCCGGTATAAAAGATATACAGATAAGAACCGCTATTCATATGCTTATGAAGTAAGTTATTTCGATGAAAAAGCACAACCTGTCATTTCTCAAAGCAACGATTATCACAAAGTGGTGTATGAATATGATCAGCGGATCAATAACCTTTCCAGTGCAATCTATGGTACCAGCGGCGAACCGGTGACAAATCGTTTTGGAAGATTTAAAAGTAAAAATGAGTACGACAGTTATGACCAGCAAACCAGGAATACTACGTATGGGATTAATGATGAACCTGTTGCCAATTCATACGGAGTGGCAGGCTCTTCTGCTGAATTTAAAAATGGTTTTACGATCAAAACCACCCGTTTTGATCAACATTTCAAAACTGCCCGTGCATCTGCGGCCGGCGATGGCATCGCTATCATAAAATATGAGAACGATGACCGGGGCAATGAAATAAAACGATCCTTCTTTGATGAGAACGATCAGCCCATCGATGGCCATTCAGGCTATCATTCCATTACTTATACCTATGATCCGCTGGATATGCTGACCTCCAGTTCTTACTATGATAAATATGGCAACAGGGCCCATGACAGGAATGGTATTCATAAATACACTTATATAAGAGATGATAAAGGCCGCCTGATCCAAAAAGCATATTATGATAACAGCAATAATGCAGTTAAAGATCCATCCGATGAAGTCTATATGGTAAAATATAAATATGATGAACAGGGCCGGGAAATTTCGGAATCATATTGGGAAAACAACACTACTAAAATGAAAAGATGGAACGGGTTCCATGAAGAGGTCACCAAGTACAATGATGATGGCCTCGAAACCGAATATTCTTTTTATGATGAGAACGGGAAACTCTATGTGAGCAGTTCCGGGTATTCAAGAGTGGTGGTCTTATATGGCTCCAATGCAAGAATGACCGAAAGAAAATACCTGAACGGTAATGATGGTATAATGATGAAAGAAAGCCTTGTCAATGGCTTTTGTTCCATCAAATTCAGTTATGACAATAAGGGACTCATTAATAATATCCGGTATTTTGATGGCAATGGCAGTCCCGTAAATGCAACTTCATATCTCAACAATGAAGACCTGGTCTTCCATAAAATTGAATTTGTTTACACCGGCAGCCGGATCACCGCACAAAAACACTATTTAAAGGACAGCGAGACACCCTCTAAGATCATCGACTGCCTGAAAAACGACTATATCGCCACCGGTGGCGTTTCACAGGGCTATAAGAACAAATAAGACTGGTCAAAAAATAATTTTCAGCAAAATCGCATCGCCTGCTGCGGATGCGATTTCTTTTTCGCTAATTTCATATCCAATTAAAAAATAAACCATGGTATTTATTGTAATCGGCGTTATACTGCTCATCGTAATATGGGTGATCAGCTTATATAATGGACTTGTTCGCCTGAGGAACCGCAGGCAAAATGCATTTGCAGATATTGATGTCCAGCTTCGCCAGCGGCATGACCTGGTGCCACAATTAGTAGAAACGGTAAAAGGTTATGCTACACATGAAAGAGAATTGCTCTTGAAAGTGACAGAGGCCCGTACAGCTGCGATGGCTGCCACCACAATTGATGATAAAATAAAAGCGGAACAACAACTCTCTGCGGCTTTGGCCGGATTAAAAGTGCAGGTAGAAGCTTATCCTGATCTGAAAGCCAATCAAAACTTTTTACAATTGCAAGAAGAACTCAGCGATATCGAGAACAAACTGGCTGCAGCAAGACGTTTCTTCAATGCTGCTACTACTGAATACAACAATGCTGTGGAATCTTTTCCCGGCAATATGATCGCAAGGAATTTTGGATTCAAGAGAGAGATCATGTTTGACCTCGGTACCGATACCCGGAAGAACATGGAAGAGCCTCCGAAGATCCAGTTTTAAATGTGAGAATATGGAAGTGTGAGAATATGAAAATGATATAGTGTGATGAAGAAACCATTTTTCACATTCCCACACTTTCACATTACCTAATTTGCTCTTATCATGCAATACGTTGGTTTAGACAGGCAGATCCGCAAGAACAATTTCAATTCAATTCTTTTGCTGATAGCATTCCCGGTATTATTACTGGGGATGTTTTATTTATTCTTCTATTTCATTGCAGAAAAAGGACAAGACCCCAATGAACTTTTTTTACAGACAATGCCTTTTGTATTGATCGGTGTTGGCATCTGGTTCCTTATTGCATGGGCCGGCCATGCTGCATTTATCCGTATGGCAACAGGCAGCAAACCTTTGGATCGCGTAGAAAATAAAAGAGTCTATAACCTGGTAGAAAACCTATGTATATCACAAGGCATGAGAATGCCCGGAGTGTATATCATAGAAGATGATTCGCTGAATGCTTTTGCCAGCGGCATTGGCGCAAGATCCTACTCCATTTCTTTATCAAGAGGAATGATCAGCAAATTAGATGATGATGAACTGGAGGGTGTGATAGCACATGAACTGACACATATAAAAAACAGGGATGTGCGGCTGTTGATCATATCCATCATCTTTGTCGGCATATTTGCTTTTCTCGCAGAAGTTGCATTCAGAAGCCTGCGTCATGTCGGTTCCGGTAAAAAGAGCAGCAAAGACAGTAAAGGAAGCGGTGCTATTATCTTAATTGCGATCGTAATTACCGCTATCGCTTATTTTCTTTCGATACTATTACGTTTCGGTATCAGCCGTAAAAGAGAATACCTCGCCGATGCCGGCAGCGCTGAAATGACAAAGAAGCCTTATGCATTGGCCAATGCATTGAGAAAAATTTCCGGTGATCCGCTGATCGAAGCAGTTGAAAGCAGGGATGTCGCCCAATTATTTATTGATAATCCCAAACCATCTGCCCATAAATCAGCTTCGTGGGATAATATGTTTGCTACGCATCCGCCAATTGAGAAGAGGATTGAATTATTGGAACAGTTTGTATAAAAAGCCTCCCCAAACCCCTCCGGAGCAGGGGTTTTAAACTCCGATACCTGTAATGATTTTTTGAATTCGCAGACTCCATGAACCCTCCCTTCGGAGGGCAGGGAGGCCTCCCTACTTCTTTCCAACGATCATCGGTACAAAAGAAAAATGATCGAATACTTCTTCCTTCAACGCACCGTTCTCCAGTTTAGTCAATCGCATCATTTGCTGTATATCGCCACTGCCTAATGGCAATACCATCATGCCGCCCGGTTTTAATTGATCAATTAATTTTTGTGGTACTTCCGGCGCTGCTGCAGTGATCAGCACCCGGTCGAAAGGGGCATAGGTAGGCAAGCCCTCATATCCATCTCCATAAAAAAATTTAATGGTGGGATATTTTTTTAGCAGGTCAAATTTTTTATTGGCTTCAAATAATTTCTTTTGCCGTTCGATAGTATATACCTGCACTCCCATTTCTGCTAATACCACTGCCTGGTAAGCGCTGCCGGTTCCTATCTCCAGCACTTTCATAAAAGGTTTTAGTTCGAGCAACTGACTTTGGTAAGCAACTGTATAGGGCTGAGAAATTGTTTGTCCTTCACCAATGGGAAAAGCCCTGTCTTCATAAGCCAGTTCATCAAAAGCAGAATCCAAAAAATAATGACGGGGGACTTCCAATATAGCATCCAATACTCTTTCATCACTGATGCCTTTGGATTGAATGCCCTGTACTAATTTTTTTCGGAGGCCTTTGTGCCTGTAATGGTCTTCGGTGGGTCGCATAAGGCCACAAAATAAACTAAAGAGAACAAATTTGTGAATTGACTTACAGCACCGGCCTGATATTCCTCTCCTCTTTTCTTTCGGCAATATAAATAGCAATAAGAACAGTGATAAGCACTACGCTGTATTCCATTCCACCCAATGTATAGCCTACCACAAACCAGCCATTTTGAAAATGAACCGTAATGACGCCGGTAATGAGGATAATTATTTCTCCAATACAAAATATTTTTACTACCCGACGGATCACCATCAGAAACCCACCGGTGATCTCAAAAATTGTAACAGCCCATGCCCAATAGAATCCGCCAGGGAACCCTTTACTATCCAAAAAATTTCCAAAACCGGGAAGTGAATAATCAATGAGCCTCATAGCACCATGTGCCATGAATACAAGACCTATTGCCATTCTTATAATAGCGATGGATAAAGAGGGTTTTAATAGTGCCGGCATGCTACTAATTTTCAGCACTGATGCTGTACACCGAAAAGTTACACAATGAACAAATAATAAAAACAAGTAGATTCGTTACATAGCTATAAATCCTAAATCATGAGAGCTATTATATCGGCGTTCATTTTTTTTACCATTGCTTCAGGATGTCAAAGTAAAAAGAAGCCGCCCACGACATTTACGGCAGCTATTTACTTGTCTCAATTCGATTCTTCACAGGTCAATAAAGACATAGAGTTCTTCAAAAGCCTTCCTTATGTTTTAGAAGCAACATTTTTTACAAAAGAGCAAATGAAATCTGCTTTTTTAGAAAAATATGGAGATCCCGATTCAACAAGGAAAGACCTGCAACACTATGATGCCTATAAAGTAAAAATAGATTTCGACAAATTCAATGCTGATGAAAGAAAAAGCTTTATTGATGAGCTTCAAACAAATATTAAATACTACAGATCATATAATTTTCCCGTCCTGATACATAAAGGAAGGCATAATGAAGGAGGTGGCTTCCTATAGTTTCATATCTGTAATAACCGCCTTTATTTTTCCATCCAATTCCTTATTCACTCTCTCAAAATCAGCCGCATTCTTCAGTTCGGTATTCACACTAAAATAAAATTTGATCTTCGGTTCCGTACCACTCGGTCTTGCCGAAATACTGCTCATATCCTCTGTTACAAATTGCAATACATTTGATTTAGGCAGATCCAGTTTCCATTCTTCGCCTGTTGCCAGGTTCTTTTCTACCTGCAATTCATAATCCCGCAACATTACAACAGGAGAGCCATTTATTGTTTTCGGAGGATTGTTTCGATAGTCTTCCATCATGGCTGCGATCTGCTGCTGGCCATCCATTCCTTTTTTAGTTATAGAAATAAGATGTTCTTTATAAAAACCATACTGCACATAAAGATCGATCATCTTTTCATAGAGGCTTCTCCCCTTTTCTTTTTCATAAGCCGCCATTTCGCATAATAATGCAACAGCGCTTACCCCATCTTTATCTCTTATCTTATCGCCGATCATCAATCCAAAACTTTCTTCGCCTCCGATGATGTAATTTTCTTTTCCTTCTTTCTGTCGTATCAGTTCAGCGATCCATTTGAACCCGGTCAGCACACGATAACAGCCCACCTGGTTTCTCGCTGCAATGGCATCAATCATCGGTGTAGTAACGATAGTAGTGATCACCATATCATTCGGCTTTGCAATTCCTTTTGCTTTTCTTGCTTCGATCAGGTAATTAAAAGCCAAAACAGCAGTTTGATTGCCATTCATCAGCACCCATTTGCCATCATTATCCTTTACACCAATTGCAATACGATCAGCATCAGGGTCGGTACCACAAAGAATATCTGCATCTAATTTTTCCGCCAGCTTCAATCCCAAACTCATGGCTTCACTTTCTTCGGGATTCGGATAAACCACTGTTGGAAAATTTCCATCAGGGTTGCTTTGCTCCTCTACGATATGAATATTCTTAAATCCGAACCGCTCCAGCACCGGCGGCACCATTTTAATACCGGTGCCATGTATCGGAGTATAAACGATCTTCATGTCGCTGTGCTTCGCAATGATCTCCGGATATATGCTCAACCCCCTCACCATCTCCATATATTGTTCATCCAATTCCTTACCAATAGCAGTAATATTCTCTTCTCCCCCGCTCCACTTCACATCATCTACCGATGCGATCTTGTCCACTTCCCTGATCACATTCTTATCATGCGGCGGCACCAATTGCGAACCATCATTCCAATATGCTTTATACCCGTTATATTCTTTTGGATTATGCGATGCAGTGCAAACCACACCGCCCTGGCAATTCAATGTGCGGATAGCAAAAGATAATTCAGGTGTTGGGCGCATATCTTCAAACAAAAAAACTTTAATACCATTAGCAGCAAAAACATTGGCAGCTGTTTCGGCAAAGAAGCGGCTATTGTTGCGGCTGTCATGCGCAATAGCAACTCTCACATCATTACCAAAACATTGCTTGAGATAATTGGCATAACCCTGCGTCGCCATTCCCACCGTGTATTTATTCATCCGGTTAGTACCCACACCCATGATGCCCCGCAGACCTCCGGTACCGAACTCGAGATTTTTATAAAAAGCATCCTCCAGATCTTCCGGCTTTGCCTGCTGCAAAAACTTTATCTCATCTTTTGTGTGCTGGTCAAAATTTCCGTTGAGCCATGCATCCACTTTGGCCTGTATTGTTTCGTTCATGATCTTTGTTAAATATTTAGCTCTAAGATATTGAATTCCATCTTTTCAATCTGTTTCTGAATGGGTGACGTAAATTTGTTGTTTATGAACCCAGCTGAATTACTATGCCGACGCTTGCGGTCGGCATACCGACATTTATCGTCGGGACTATCATCGTCCCTTGTGTTACTCACTTCATCGTTCCGATCATTATTCGGCATGTTGCTGGTTACTTTATTTATTTCAAACAATTCCTGGTCCCAGGCCGACAGTTGCAACAGCATTGATACAAGCAATAAAGATCAATTGGAATTATCAACAGATTGGGGCGGCGGCCATGGAGGAGAGCCCGGTGTTACATTCAACAACTTCTCGATCTATAAAATATCCGGCAATAAAAATTGGGATCTGCTTGATTCATCCAGCGGAAAATTTTTGAAATGGGATACGCTGAAAAAAAACCGGCTTACACCTCAGCAAAAGAAAAGACGCACCTGGATCATCGGTGCAGGCAATATTGTTGGCTACAGCACCGCCATGATCGGTCTCTATTCCGCCTGGTATAAAGATTACCCGCAAACCAGTTTTCATTCATTCAACGATTGGCCCGAATGGAAACAAGTGGACAAGGTCGGGCATTTATATTCGGCTTATGTAGAAAGCCGTGGCAGCATGGAGCTCTGGCGATGGACAGGCATCGACAGAAAAAAAAGAATATGGATCGGTGGTATGAGCGGCGCTTTTTATCAAACAGTGATCGAAGTGCTCGATGGTTTCAGCGCTGAATGGGGATGGAGCTGGGCCGATTTTGGCGCCAACATTCTGGGAAGTGGTATGTTGGTCGCACAGGAGTTAGCATGGGATGATCAGCGCATCAAACTCAAATTCTCTTTTCATAAAAAAACATACGATGATCCCCAGTTGAACCAACGAAGCGATGTTTTATTCGGAAAAGGAGCTGCCGAACGTTTTTTAAAAGATTACAATGGTCAAACCTATTGGGCCAGCATCAACCTGAAACCTTTTTTAAAGAATGACAAGTTTCCGGCCTGGCTTTCTATAGCTGTCGGTTATGGCGCTGAAGGAATGTTTGGCGGCACAGAAAATCTTTCTAAAGATCCGGGCGGCAATATTACTTTCAGCAGACCTGATATAAAAAGGTATCGTCAATGGTATTTATCCCCGGATATTGACCTGAGTAAAATAAAAACAAAGAGTAAAGCCCTGAATTTCATTTTTACCTTCCTGAGTGCATTCAAATTCCCGATGCCGTCCATTGAATTCTCGAATGGGAAATTCAAAGCACATGCTATTCATTTCTGACGGATGAGTTGATTTTGCATAAAAGCAGTTTGATTTCCGGCAGAAGCAAAAAAAAATTACATTCGCATTAAATAATTCCAGTATGAAAAAGCATCTTTTCATTCCTGTACTCCTTCTGTTCATTGTTTTGATAGGTGCTTGTAAAAAAGACAGTGATTCCTCTCCGCCCGCTACCGACACTTCACTTTCCGCCATTGTAATTGATTTTCCAACTGCCGGCACCCTGTATATTAACGGGTCTTCAATTACTATCACCGGAACGATCGTCGATAATGATAATCTAAACCAGGCCAGGGTAGAGATAAGGAATAAGATCACTAATGCTATCTACAATCAACAACAATCATCCACAGGAACTGTATCATTTTATCGTTTCACCTGGAACTGGACCGTGGCCGGTATCACTGGCCCCACCCAGGGGACGGTTAAAATAATTTCGAAGGACAAAAATGGTTTCGAAGTTTCCAAGCAGGTGGATATCCTGCTTGATAATTGATACGATCATTATGCAAATTGCCCAACAAATCCTGTTCATTCTCCTCAGCATTGTTTCTATCTGGTTTTTTTCAAAAAAAGTAAAAGAGATCAGTCGCAATATCAAACTGGGAAGAGACGAATATCTCAATGATAATAAACCCCGGCGATGGAAAAACCTATTGTTGCTGGCATTCGGGCAAAAAAAAATGTTTCGCAATCCGTTGGTAGCAGTAATGCACTTCTTTGTGTATGCCGGTTTCATCATTATCAATATTGAAGTTTTAGAAATTGTACTGGATGGAATAGTTGGCAAACACCGTTTATTTGCTGAGCCACTTGGCGGATTCTATACTTTTCTTATCAATTCATTTGAGATACTGGCTTTGCTGGTATTATTGGGCTGTGCCATCTTCCTTGTCCGTCGGAATATTATCAAACTGAAACGTTTTATCAGCAAAGACCTTGACGGATGGCCCAGAAGTGATGCGAATTATATCCTGATCACTGAAATTGTTTTGATGTCCTTGTTCCTTACTCTCAATGCCAGCGATACGTTATTGCAGGCAAGAGGATCTGAACATTATGCTGCTAATCCAACCGGTAATTTTATTTTATCACAGTATCTGCATCCGCTTTTAAATGGCATCAGCACCGAAGGGCTTGAAATAATTGAAAGGACTTGCTGGTGGCTGCACATCGCAGGCATCTTTGCATTCCTGAACTATCTCCCCTACTCCAAACACCTGCATATCATTCTTGCTTTTCCCAATGCCTGGTATGCAAGACTGGAACCAATGGGAAAGATGGAGAACATGGAATCCATACAAAACGAAGTATTGTATGCCATGCAACCCGAAAAAGCCCCAACCGGTGAGCAGGCAGTTGCTCCGCAAAAATTCGGGGCAAAGGATATCATGGATCTTAGCTGGAAGAATTTGATGGATGCGTATAGTTGTACTGAATGCGGAAGATGTTCCGCTGCATGTCCTGCAAACATGACTGGTAAATTATTATCACCCCGGAAAATAATGATGGATACCCGTGACAGGATGGAAGAAGTGGGTAAGAACATCAATACAAATAAAGAATTCAAAGAAGATGGCAAGACATTACTGCATGATTATATCTCTGTAGAAGAACTCCGTGCCTGCACTACTTGTAATGCCTGTGTGCAGGAATGCCCGGTGAGTATTAGCCCGCTGGATATAATCTTACAACTGCGCCGTCACCTGGTAATGGAAGAAAGTAATTCGCCGCAGGAATGGACAGCGATGTTCAGCAATGTTGAAAACAATTTTGCGCCATGGAAATTTAGCCCGGATGAAAGAGATAAGTGGGCAGAAGAGATGCAATAGATTTTGTAAATTGTGGTCCGATATCCACGAAACTACCACATGAATATTCTTAACCGACGGGTAAAATTTTATTTTCTCTCTTTCCTCAAACACGACTTCAAAGCAAGTATTACCGTATTCTTTGTAGCCCTGCCTCTTTGCCTGGGCATTTCTTTAGCATCCGGCGCACCGGTATATTCAGGTTTACTTTCTGGTATTATTGGTGGTCTTGTAGTCACACTCATCAGCAATTCACATATCAGTGTAAGCGGGCCGGCCGCTGGTCTGACGGCCATATGTGCCGCTGCTATTACTGAGCTCGGGACTATTGATATATTTTTTTTATCCGTTGCTATTGCAGGTATTTTACAAATATTATTAGGGGTATTAAAGTTGGGAGGTTTTACGCATTTCATTCCTTCTACAGTTATTAAAGGAATGCTGGCAGCTATTGGCATTATTCTTATTTCCAAACAAGTACCTTTTTTACTTGGCTATGACCAGGCAGATTTTTGGACAAAAGAATTGTTCAATGTTATTTCATTCAGCAATGCTTTTGAACATGTAAAAAATATTTATCATCACACTTCGAAAGGTGCCATTGTAATTGCCCTTTCTTCACTCGGGTTGCTGATCCTCTGGAAAAGAACCATGGCGAAAAGAATACCTTTTCTGCCCACATCATTTGTGGTAGTGTTATTTGGAATACTGGCAGCAATTTTATTCAATGAATTTGTTCCGGCCCTGGCATTAACGCCTTCACAATTTGTGAATGTGCCGGATAATATGTTCTCTCAAATAAAATTACCGGATTACCATTCAATGCTCAGCAATGCTGCTATCTGGAAAAATGCACTCATTATCTGTATCGTTGCCTCCCTTGAAACTTTGCTAAGCATTGAAGCAGTAGATAAGATAGATCCTTATAACCGCATCACTCCTCAAAACAGGGAACTTATAGCACAGGGATCGGGGAATTTTCTAAGTGGCATCTTAGGTGGATTACCCATCACAGCAGTTATAGTAAGAAGCTCTGCTAATGCTGAAGCCGGCGCCCGAACAAAATTATCCGGCTTCTTTCATGGCATCTGGCTGCTGCTCTTTGTTTTTCTGCTGGCATCACTTATTAATCTTATCCCCTACTGTGTACTTGCAGTGATCCTTATAAGGACCGGCTATAATCTTGCAAAACCTAAAATGATCCGTTCGGTCTATAAATTAGGAAGAGAGCAGTTCATGCCCTTTATAGTAACAGTTATTGCTATCCTTTTCACCGATCTGTTGATCGGAGTTGGCATTGGAGTGGCCTATGCCGGTTATTACATGTTTAAAAATACTTATAAAGCTGGTTTTACATTGGCAAAACGCACCGAGGGCCATATTACTCATTACCACTTTCATATGGCCATCAATGTAAGCTTCATCAATAAAAAAAGACTTAAAGATGAATTGGAGAAGATACCTGATTATTCAGTAGTACATATTGATGCTGAACATAGCGTCTATATTGATTATGATGTGTCAGAAGTTATCAATGAATTCAAAGCAAAAGCACATCATAAACATATTGAATTAAAATTATCGGGCATCCCGGATGTAGAAACGATCGGGATGCATTAGAGCAAAATAAATCAACATGAAACTATCCTATTTTCCCTTTCAAACCCTCGACTGGTCAGCTGTTCACAAAGAAGAACGCAAAGGCGAAACGGGCCTTGCATACTGGCAGGTGCATATGATGAATGATACCCGTGTAAGACTGGTTGAATATTCACCCGGCTATAAAGCCGATCACTGGTGCAGCAAGGGCCATATTATTCATTGCCTGGAAGGTGAAATGGATACTGAACTGGAAGATGGCCGCATCTTCAAACTAACAAAAGGCATGACCTATTTTGTAGGCGATGATTGTGAAGCACACCGCAGCTCAACAGAAAAAGGATGTAAACTTTTTGTGGTAGATTGAACTTAATACAGTTTCATAAACACATCCTTCACCAGTCCATAATTATTATCGGATACAAAATGATTGGCGCCGGGAATGATCGTCATTGAAATACTTTTTGCATTGACCAGCATCTTTTTTGAATACCCGGCATTGCTGACAGGAACCAGCCCGTCTTTATCTCCATGCAGGATAACTACCGGGCAAATGACCTCATCATAATGATCGTCAAGTTCTTTTAATTCTTTTTTTAAATGCCATAGCTCCTGGTTGGATGGCCGCCATGCACCAGGCAATAAATATTTCAATGGAGACTTATACAAAACAGGCCGCCATTTTTCCGGTTTCTCTGCTGCAGGATCCAATGCGGCGGCGATCAATACAAGACCCGAAAACATTCCCGGATTATCAACAGCCAGTTTGACGATCATCGGGCCTCCATAAGAACGCCCGGCTGCATAAATTGGTTTTCCATTCTGCAATTTTTTCAATAACACACTTATGATGGTTGATTGTTCCTGTAAACTTTTTACATGTCCGAATTCACTGTAACCAAAACCCGGCCTGTCAACAGACACCATCCGGTATTTACTCAAGAGGTCCTTATCGTACATATACCGCATGAACTTTACCCATCCACCCGGACTTCCATGCACAAATAACAAAGTAGGCAAAGTATCACTACCGGTCTTTGCATAATGAAGATCAAAGCCGTCTGCTTTGATCGTTTCAGTAAAAAGCTCAACACCCTTTTCAGCAAATTTCTTTTTTGCCTTGCTGTCGCTGATGCGAAACTTCATGGCAACCTGTGCATAGATGATCCACCCAACAAGCAAAGCAAGAAATATCCACCCAACTCTCTTTAACCATTTCCTCATTTAATTACCTCCGATCGGTTTATAGATCATGTTATATAATTGCCACAAAGCAGCGAGAATAAAAACAACTCCCATAAAAGTGTTCAGTTGTTTATTACTGGCTTTCATTTTTGAGATGGCCCATTTGCCACCATAGATATAAACGGCCAATCCGCCAATGGAACCGACAGCAGCGCCGCCGGTAAAAAAATTAAAATCAGTAAAAGTTGTTTGTAACACATTCCCCTGGATGAGTTGTGTGCTCCAGATGAACCAGAAAGGTATCTGCACAGGATTGATAGCCGATATGCTTACGCCCAATACAAAGCGGTCGAGTTTATTATTCAGCAATAATCCTTTTTTCTCTCCTGTTTGTTTTCTTGCCATGATCAAGCTCAGAATTCCCAATGCCAGGAAAACAACTACTGTAAGCCATCCCATAATTTTAAAGACCAGGCTATTTTCTACTATCCAGTCCATGGCAGTTAATGCAAGGCGGAGATAGATCATTTCAACCAATACAATACCCAACGCATATTTCCATGCATTCTTTAATCCCTCCTGCACGGCAAGCTGTGTGGCAGTAAGGTTCATATTACCAAATGGTAATTGCCCGAGAAAACTTATTAATAAAGCGGAAAAGAGAACCTGTATCATGTCAGATAAAAGTGAAAAGATAATAGATAAAAGTGATTGCTTACTCTGGTGCTATAGTTTTTATCTTTTATCTTAAGGTATTGTCTTATCTATCGCACTCATTCTTTTAAAATTCTTTTTTGCTTTTTGCATAAAGCGGTATCCTTTCCAAAAACTCCAGTAGGGAACACCTTTTTTATGATTGATCTTGCCGATACGGTATAAATGCCGCCAATGCCTCACAATTTCTTTTAACGCACTACCGTAACTCATATTCCTGTCAAATACATGAGTAATAGCAGCACCGGCACCATTGTATTCAAGAATAAAAATATTTTTCCCATTCTTCAGGTCTTCCAGCGATGTGCATTTGATGTCGTATCGCCCGAAGTAAAACTGCCCGGCCTCATTGCTGATCGTATCAAATACATCGCAGAGTTGCTGATCTATCTCATGATTCAGGTTAACGAATTTTGCGCCTGTATTATGATTGCCTGCCCTGTTCAGCAAATATTTTTCGGTTACCGGAATGATCTTATTCCAGTTACTCTCATGTTTTTTCTTTAATTGTGCGACTTTATGCCTTGCAACCGGGTGTGCTGCCACTAATGCATCCAATGTTTTGTTCCCGTCACCTATCACATGCAAATAATCTTTCACAATAAGCCCGGTGATGATACCTTTTGTTTCACCCGGGTAACGGATATGAAATACACTGTACTCATACAATTCTTCATTAATGAATTTTTGCAGGATATAATTCTCCCCTACTTTGCCATGATAGTTTTGTAATTCATCCTCACTTTTTATGATCCGGAATAATACACCTGCCATTCCAGAATCTGGCTTTACTACAACCGGGAAATTCAACCCGGCCTGCTGCATTTCATTTTTCACTTTTTCCATATCAACTGCAGGCTCTATCATCAATGTAGTGGGGTAACTCCATTTGGGCAATTGATCATACATTTCTTTTTTACTCCCGCCTTCAAAGCCCGCAAATATCAAACTGGGATTGACAGGGGTGAAATACCAGAAATGTCTTGCCTTGACAGCATACCATAACCAGAAAATGTCAATGGGCAGATAGATCACATCATAAGACCACCGCTCCCAGTTAACTATTTTTTGAAAAAAAGCTTTCATCAATCATTTGCTATTTCTGTCTTCTCTAATTGTTCTCTTTTCTTTTCTATTTCTTCCTTTATCACTTCCGGGTTGGTGAGTTGCTCAACCGGGTCTCTTTTCTTCAGCATTTTTATTATTTGAAAAATAGCTGTCGCCAAAAAAATACCACCGATCACCCAACTTACAATATGCTGGTTCCTGTTGATCGTATCTGCGATCAGCACTCCGCCAAAAATAAATATACAATTGCCAATAAAAGTACCAATGCCGATACCCAATATATAGGTATTGTAATGATCTTTCCGTGGCAGCAATATTTTTTTAGTAAACAATACTGTACTCCATCCCAGCCAGAATGGGATCTGCCCGGGACTGACCGCACACATAGCAGCACCCAATATGAATTTTGGCAGTGAACTGTCAAGCACTGCATTTTTTTGTTCTCCCGGGTGCAAAGCCGCATAAAAACTAAAAGCAGCCAATGCTAATACGATCGCCAGTGTAACGTATTCTAAAATTTTGAAAAGTAGTTTTTGTTTCCGTATCCAGTCCAAAGCGACCAATGAAAAACGGACATACATCATTTCCACCATTAATGAACCGAATGAAAATAACATGGCGGCGCCAATGCCGTCTGATATGGATATCTGCATGGCGGCTATATTCATCGTAGCCAAGGGAAGAGAACCGAGAAAACTAATGAGCAATCCGACACCGAAGATTTTCAACAAAGGCCGCATGGGAACGAAAATACGAAAGAAAACAGCTAGTAGCGAGTGGAGTGAGGCTTATGATAAAATGACATCTTCGGCTGCATACGATACATGCTAGCTACTAGCTACTTCCTACTGGCCTAATCATATTTCTCCAGCAACTTAAAATGCCTGTTCGCATTGCGGAGATATTGATACCCTCTTTTGAAGCTCCAGTAGGGAGTACCATTTTTATGATTATAACGGCTGATGCGGAACAACATTTTCCAATGATGAAGAATAACGCCGTAGGCCTTCCAGATACTCATATTGCAATCATAAATATGATTGGGCTCGGCGCCACAACCATTGAATTCAAGTATCAGGAAATTCTTTCCCTGTTTCAGATCTTCAATGGAATTGGTTTTGATATCATAACGGCCGTAGAAAAATTTATCTGTATAATGACTCAGTTCATCAAATACTTTCAGCAAATTTTCATCGATCTCTTTATACAAGTTAGTAAAATGTGCCCCCCGGTTATGATTGCCTGCATAAGACAAATAAAACGTTTCCTCTTCATGCAATACCCGGTCAAAGCGATGACCATGGCGATGCTCCATTTCCGGCATCCTGTGTTTTGCCCTTGGATGTTTCCCGATCAATTGTTGTAAAGTAGAAACGCCATCACCTTTTACCTGCAACAATTCTTTATCAATGAAACCGCTTACTACCCCTGATTGCTGTGTGGGGTGACGATAATAAAACACACTAACTTCTACCGGCATTTCAACAAGATCCTGGACAATATATTCAACAGGAACTCTTTCATGATATTTTTTTAGCTGCTCCTCGTTATCAATTTTCCGGAAGAGTATTCCTTTCATACCTACATCCGGTTTTACAATAAACGGAAAGGTGAAACCAGCTTCATCTATTTTCTTTTTTACTTCTTCGTAGGGCCAGTCATGCATCACAAATTTGGTGCGGGGAACCAAATGCGGCGGCAACTGGTCATACATTTCCTTTTTTCCTTCGCCATGAAAACCGCCGAATGTTATGGTGGGATTGGATGAACTGAAATACCAGATGGACCAGCTGCGGATGCAGTACCATGCCCACACCGGGAAAAGCGGGGAATAGAGTACATAAAAATTCCAGAGTTCCCAGTTCGTTAACCGTTGAAAAATTTTTTTGATCCTCATCAGAAATGCTAAGATAAAAGTTACAGCATATAATTTTGCAAATTAATATATAAAGGTTTAGATTTAATCCAACTAATACCATAGAAATGCTTAAACAGTTCTCTCTGTTTTTTACCGTGTTTTGTATGGCAACATCATTTACTGCCTATGCAACTCCGGTAGTCAACCCGGTTGAAAAAATAACTCCGCAACAAATCCTTCTTAAGAAGATAACTGATCTTAAAATAAAAGACCTGCAGAAACTAACAGGCAGAAAGTTTACACTGAAAGAAAAGATCGGTTTTGGAATATTGAAACTTAAGCTAAAGCAACAGCTTAAACATACACCTGCAGATGGATCAAAAAAAGGAGAAACAGCCTTGATCTTCGGCATTGGATCATTGGCCATACTTTTCCTGGCTACCGTTGTTCCTGGTGCCCTCTTTGCCTCTTTTATAGCAGCTATCATTGCCATCATACTTGGCGGCTCTGCCAGAAAAAAAGATCCTTCTGATAAAAAAGCCAAAACGGCAAAGCTATTGGGATGGATCACTCTGGGATTGATCGCTGCCCTGATGATTGTTATCTTTATAGCCCTTTCTAATTGGTCGTGGGGATGGGGATAAATGATGTGTTTTCACTAATATTGTGGCGGATCAACTATTAACGGATATGCATGTTCCAACCGTAGCTGAACTGGTTGCCAATGGTCAAAGTCCTGAAGTATTATTCTGGGTAGGTTGCGCCGGCAGTTTTGATCAGCGGGCACAAAAAATAACCAAAGCCTTTGCAACGATCTTACATAAAGTTGGTATCAACTATGCCATTTTGGGCAAAGAAGAGATGTGCACCGGCGACCCGGTACGGAGAGCCGGCAATGAATTCATGTTCCAGATGATGGCGTACCAGAATATTCAAACGCTGAACAATTATGGTATCAAAAAGATAGTAACGGCCTGCCCTCATTGTTTTAATATCATTAAAAATGAATATGCTGAGTTAGGCGGAAAGTATGAGGTCATTCATCACACTACATTTTTACAACAACTGATCAATGAAGGAAAAATAAAATTGAAAGAAGGCGGAAGTTTTAAAGGAAAGAAGATCACCTATCATGACAGTTGCTATCTCGGCCGGGCCAATGATATTTATGAAGCGCCAAGAAAAGTGCTGGAAGCTTTGGATGCAGAGTTAGTGGAAATGAAACGTTGCCGCAGCAATGGTCTTTGTTGCGGTGCCGGCGGCGCACAGATGTTCAAGGAAGAAGAAAAGGGTACAATAAGAGTGAATGCAGAACGCAGTAATGAGGCCATTGAAACAGGCAGTAATATTATCGCAGCCGCCTGTCCTTTTTGCAATACGATGCTGACGGATGGAGTAAAGCTGGCGGAGAAAGAAGAATCCGTTAAAGTGCTGGATATAGCAGAGCTTATTGCGCAGTCGATTTGAGATAAAAACTAAAAGATAATAACTAATAGTTCTTCAAGTCCGGAGTTTTCACTTGTAAACGACCCTCACTTTTATCTGTTAGTTTTTATCTATTATCTACCTTTGCTTCATGAGTTTCGAATACAAACATCTTCTCGACAATAATTTTCATCCCGGTTCAAGAGTGTGGGTCTATCAATGCAGCCGTTTATTTTCTTTGAACGAAGCACTGGAAATTGAAGAAATGCTGAATGAATTCACACAGCAATGGAAAAGTCATGGCACACCGGTAAAAGGAGCTGCTTATTTATTCTTTGGGCAGTTCATTATTTTACTGGCTGATGAAACAGCAACCGGTGTCAGCGGATGCAGCACTGATAGTTCTGTACGATTGATAAAAGATATTGAGCAAAAATTTGCTGTCAATATGTTTGACAGAACAACACTGGCTTTTATTGTAAAAGATAAAGTCCAGTTGCTTCCCCTCTCCCAATTGCAATATGCAGTTGATAATGGTTTCATTGATGCGGATACAGCATACTTTAATAATTTGGTGGAGACAAAAGATGAATTAGAACGAAAATGGCTGATCCCTTTAAAAAATAGCTGGTTGCAATCAAGAGTTAAAACTCTTTCTTAATGATGTGAGCGGCAAAAGGGATTCGAACCCTCGGCCCTTAGCTTGGGAAGCTAATGCTCTACCAACTGAGCTACTGCCGCTTTTGTCTTTCTAATTTACGAAAGTGGCTTTGACTCCAAAATTTTATTTGTAAATCAATTATTTCTTAACAGGTGCCGGCGTTTTCTTTTTCGCCGTCTTGGTAAAATTATACCCCACACTCAACCGGAAATTCCTTGTCTGTGCAGTACTGAAACTTTGCAATGTAAAGTTCGTTCCGTAAGTAAAATTCTTTGTTTCCTGCAGGAATGGATCAATGATATTAAGCGTTACAATTAATTTTTTATCGAGGAATTTTCTTTGAACACCAACATTCATGCTCCAGTTCCAGCGGGCAAATCCCTGTGGGTTGGCAAAACGATTGAATGTAAAACTACCGGTGAAATTCAACACATCTTTTGGCGTATAGGTTGAATTCATATTGGAAGTAAAAGATCCGCCATTGCGATAACGGTTCACTGTTTTATCAAAATCGCTGTACACATTATAAGTATAACTGGCGCTGAGATTTACTTTTATTTTCTTGTTGATGGTTACTCCGCCCCATGTGCTCATCTCGTATTCTTTGCGGCCGCTGATATTCTCCCAGGTGATCTGCGTTTTTTCTCCCGGTATCAATGTCCGCACCGGGCTGAAGATATCTTCAACGATATTATACCCTAAGCCAAGATTCACATAGTACAACTGTTTTGTTCTTCCTATTACAAAATCGAAATTATGCGCTGTAGATGCCATTAATTTTTCATTACCGAAACGAACATTGTAAGGATCGCCAAAATCAATGGTCGGGTTTAACTCATTGATACCCGGGCGGCGAATACTGCGGCGGTATGCAAGAGTAAGGTTCAGTTTATCTTTCCAGCTTCTGTTGATATTCGCAAATGGCAACGCTGTCCAGTAATTATTCTTTGCGTCACGGTTGTCTTTATATAATTCAAAAAAAACAGCAGTGTTCTCAACAGAAATACCAGCCGTGACACTGAAATTCTCTTTGATCAATTGTCTTACAGACCCACGGAAATTGGTAATGCCCTGGTGAAAACGGAAGTGATTGCTCAACAGATCCGATTTCTGGAAAACTTCTTCCGGCTTTTTCAGGTAACTCGCATCCACTTCAATATGACTGTTGCTGCGATTATAAAATGTTCCGAAAGACAGGAATGTTTTTTTATTCGGCAATGGCTTATCATAGTTGACCCTGATACTATAACCATTGCTTTTATTGTCGGTAAATTGTTTTTGGGTAGAATCAAGTCCATTAAAAGAATGATCGGGATTGAAATACTGCTGGTAAAAATTTCTCAGGCTTGTGTTGAATGAAAAATTAGCGCCGGTAATGATCTTCAACGACTCTCCTGCCACTTTCCCTTTCCTTGTATAAGATAAATTGAGATTGGGGCTGTAACTATCGCCTTCGCTGCGGATCGTTCTTTCACTTAACCTGTAAATATCCCCGAAACGATCGATATTGGTGTACTCTGTAGTATTGCGGTTCCAGTAATCGTTCTGGTTATACTGCAAAACAAAATTCAATGATTGCCTTTTATCAATATCATAATCCATGTTCAACCTGAAATTCGGTCTTGCATTTTCATTATTGTACCTGCTTTTGGTATTGAAAAAATTAGAAGAGTCTGTATAAAAATTATTTCTTTCAGAATGGCTGCTGCCCTGTAAATAATTATATCCTGCGCCTGCATTGATACTTAATGCAAATCCTTGTTTACGATAACTGAAATTGCCGCTGATGCCAAAATCTCCTCTTGTGCCTGCAGATATATTTAACCTGCCGCTTCTTCCTACTTTTCCTTTTTTAGTTACAATATTGATAACACCGCCCTGTTCATTGGCATATTGAGGCGGCGGATTCGTCATCACTTCTATTTTTTCAATAGAACTGCCTGGCAAAGATTCTAACAGGTCCTGTAATTGCTGAAGATTCAGTTCAACCGGTTTATCATCAATTAATATCTTGGGCTCTTTTCCTCTTACTGTTATTTTTCCATTCGGATCTTTTGAAACTAATGGGACATTATTCAACAGATCACTTGCATTACTTCCGGCCGCCAGTGCAGATTCTCCGGCATTGAAAGTGATATTGCCGTCTTTGGATTGTATCAATGGCTTTTCTGCATACACAATTATTTCATCAAGGTTCTCTGTACTTTTTGGTTTTAATGTGATGTCAGACAGATTAAAATCATATCGTTCTGTTCTGAAATTGATGCTGTCAAGGGTCAGCACCTGCATACCTACATAACTGATACGAAGCTTATAATAACCAAAGCCGATATTGCTGAAAGCAAAATCACCGTCTTTACCGGTTCGCTTTGCTTCTTTATTTAATGTGTCTTTTAACGGGATAAGTTCAACGGTCGCATCCTGCAGCGCCTTTTTCTTATCATCCATCACATTACCGGCAAGGATACCTGGATTGCTGCCCTGGGAAAAGCAATTCAGCATAAATAAGAAAAATGATATAACAAGAGTCAGCTTCTTCAAATCACAACTTTAGACGGCAAAAATACTTCATCCTTGCCTGAATCGGGATGAAAAAAAATCAATCTGCAACGAAATGGATAAGCGATCGCAGCTATTGATAAATGTCACAGTTACATTTCGAATAACTGTGGTTACACAATACGTAGCCTTCGAATATTCATTTAAAAAATACGGCCATGTATAGTAAACCAGTTATCATCCTGCTTTTTTGTTTGACCACAATCAATTCCACTGCGCAAAATAACCTTGCCGCAGCAGCATCACTGGCCCGTGAGGGAAAGTTCAATGAGGCAATAAAAGCCTACTCGGAAATATTGATTAGCGATCAAACCCACATAGCTGCCAGGCTGGGACGGGGTTTTACCTACTCATGGAAGCATGACTTTGTAAATGCGAGAGCCGATTTTAATACAGTTCTTGTGGCAGACCCTGCTAATACTGAAGCACAAAAAGGCCTTGCCTACACTGACTTGTGGAGCGGTGACTATAAAAACGCCATCCGGTCTTTTGATAAACTGATTGAAATATCCCCGGGTGTAAAGGAGTATTATATTGCCCGGGGTCAAGCGCAAATGAACGATGGTTTGCTCAAAGATGCCAGGCTATCATTTCAAAAAGCTGAACAACTTGCCCCCAACGATGCTGAGTCCAAACAACTGCTTACTGCTGTAAAAACTAAACCCACCATTCTTGATGTTGATATTATCGGCGGGCTATCATCAGCAGATGGAATATCAAAAACCGGCTTACGTTATGTGCAGGTAAGCTCACAGGTTTCCAAACAACTTCAGCTTGCTGCAAAATATGACAACAGTTTATCGATGGATAACCTGGGACTCATTACAATAAATAAATCAATACCCTATTATGCCGGATCGCTTTTTTATAAATGGTCTAACAAAACAGCCAGCAAAATTGAAGGAGGGTTCAGAAACTTTTCAGATGCAAAGGCTGGTGAAGCATCTTCTGAATCACAGTTTACGCTGGAACAAATTTTTTTCTTGAAAAAAGGAAGATCCCTGAAAGCCGGTGCAGCATTTATTTCTCCTGATGCCGGATCAGGCGCATCACTTTTTTTTGCCGGATATCATCAGCCGGTAAGCAAAAAAACTGCAGCGGGTATTACCTGGTTCTATGCCGGCAGGAATGTATTCAACACAACAGAAAACCGGTTTCTACTTGATGCAGATTTTTATCTCAGTAAAGGCAATATGCTGAATGCTGGCTTTTATTATGGAAGATCCAATAGTGACAATAGATTGTTTGAAGGGAATACCTATGGGGGGTTTTTGAAAGCCTTTTTTCCTGTTTCAAATTCTGTGGGTATTCATCTTGGCATATCTGCCGAAAACAATTTTATCCAAAACCTGTTTAATGCCAATGCCGGCGTCCGCTTCAGGCTTGAAAAATAATTACAACATGAGAAATTTTTTAAGCCTTCGGGCTACCATACCTGTCCCGCATAACGAAAAACTGCTCAGGCACTCAAAAAAAATTTCGATCAGCGAAAACCCGGTGAAAGTGCAGCGGCCGAAAGCAAGCATGTATGCCTTCATTTTTTTGACATGGGTTGCAGCCCTCATCTGGTTTGAACCAAGGTTGATTCAACTGCTCAGCATTGCGACCAATCCGCTTGAGTACTTCTCCCTGATCGTTTTTATAATATTTATTGATTTCGCATGGTTGTATGGTATTTATAATATAGGCATAGTGGCATTTGCCATCCACTATAAAATAGCAAGAAAGAAAGGAGGAACAATGCCTGTGCCTGTAATCACTTCTTTTCCTCCTGTTGCAATTCTTTACACAACCTGCAATGATTTTGTAGAAGCCAGCGCAATATCCTGCCTGCAACAGGATTACCCAAACTATAAACTTTACCTGTTGGATGACAGCACCGACCAGGCATATAAAAAAATGGTTGATGAGTTTGCCGCGCAGGACAAAGAAAGAATAGTAGTGGTAAGAAGACCTGACCGAAAGGCATTCAAAGCAGGTAATCTGAATTATGCGCTCACAAATATCGCAAACAACGAAAAATATTTTGCTATTGCAGATGCAGATGAAATCTTGCCCTCAAATTTTTTGCGCAGGCTGGTGCCAGTAATGGAAGCTGATCCAAAATGCGGTTTTGTTCAGGCCAATCATGAAGCCAATCCAAATACTGCTACCCGCATACAGCAGGATATGGGTGTAGGCATCAATACTCATTGGAAATGGCACCAGCCTTTGCGCAACCAATATGGCTTTGTTATGTTCCTCGGTCACGGGGCATTGCTGAGATATGACTGCTGGAAAATGATCGGAGGCTTTCCTGATATTGTAAGTGAGGACCTGGGATATGCAATTGCCGTAAGAGAAAAAGGATACCGTGGCCGTTTTGAAGAAGATGTAACCTGCTATGAGGATTTTCCTGATACAGTCCGCTCCTTCCGCATCCGCCACATGAAGTGGACAAGGGGAACCTGTGAATTTTTGCACAAGAAAATGTGGTGGTTGCTGAAAGCCAAAAATATAAGCTGGGTGGAAAAAGCTGATATACTCTTCCCTACGCTCAATTTACCACTGACCCTTGTCTTCTTTTTGTTCATGATTAACTCCAATCTGCTGATGCCTGCATTATTCGGACATAACAGGGAAATGACATGGGTTATTTCAGGCAGCGAGTGGGTGATCCCGGTTACCGAACTTGATGGAGGTTTTTCAATAATTTATTCCTGGGATTTTTTCCTCATCACCCTACTCACTTTCTTCTCCCCGGTATTATGCTTTATCATCGCCATGCGAAAAACTCCACTAAAATTGATTCGCTTCCTGAGTTTCAGTACGGCACTGTATGCTGCACTAAGTATTCTTTCATCCATTGGGGTGATAGCTTACCTGCTTTCAGGAAAAGCAATATTCCTGGTCACTGGTGACAAAAAACAACAGGCTGAAAAGTATATTGGCCTGAGAAAAAATTTCTTTGCCTCTATAAAGGACAAATACCGGCAGTTGATTAACAAAAGCCATCCCGACTCATATATTGTTCAAACTCTTGAAGTAGTGTTGGGCGTCATTTTCCTGATAGCCGGCCTTAAAACGATGCAGATTTCCTTTTTCGGATTATGTTTCGCTTTCATGCTTTTGCCAGTGCTTCACTATTTCGGATGGGATAAAAGGATAAGCCGGGTTCTGGTACACATACCTTTTTTGCTCATACTTCTTGGTGTGCTTATCAGCGGTCTGAGCATTTTTGGGATGCAGTCTGTTTTTTTTGGATATGGGTTTCATTTCTGATTATCCATTCATATTTTTGGTATCCCAGCCCGCAATAAAAGTTTATTCGTAATTTCATAGCAGCCGCAAAAACTTGCAGCTCATCTTTAAAACAGTCTGCATAATAGTAATCACTTATCAATGAAATTTACCAACAGTAAGAAGATACTTGCGTTGTTAAGCTTTGTAACGCTGATCACCGCTTTTGTTTTATACAGGGCAGGTGTTTTTGATAAATATTTAACCAGCAATTCTTATTCTATACAATCAAGCCCGAATGGCGGAGCACTGAATAACAAAACAGACACATTGCCCCCAAAAAAAGATACGACTAAAAAGACACCAATAATGTTTAGCGGCTCAAAATCCGGCCCTATCGTTACATCTGAAGATTTCAAGGCAATACTTACAGATAGTACACTGCGTTTGGATTCATTGCAGCGCAAAAAGATCGACTCGATCATGAGATCACAGAAAAAAATACCAGTTATAATGCCCAGTTCTAAATCGGGTCCTGTTTTTACTCCGGAAAAAACTAAAGACAATGAGTTGGTCAGGCTAATAAAATTATACCAGGGTGATTCAGCCGGCTTGCGGAGAGCATTGGAAAGATATTTCATCGGAAGAAACTGATATGAACCTTCTCAACCTCATACTCGCCACCGGAGCCAGCCTTCTTTTTTTGGCGATCGTTTTTATTCCCATGGAAAAAATGTTCCCTGCGAAAAAAGGTCAAAAAATACTTCGCAAGAACTGGTTCCTTGATCTCTGCTTTTTCCTTGGTCAATATTTTCTCTGGAGTGGTTTGGTATTATGGCTGCTTATACAATTCAGCGGATGGCTCAGCGGCATCATCCCGCAAAACTTCAGAAATACGATAGCTGCCCAACCGGTTTGGTTACAAGCTATCGAAGTATTGTTCTTCAGCGATCTTCTTATTTATTGGGGACATCGCCTGCAACATAAAGTTGATTTTTTATGGCGCTTTCATAAAGTACATCATACCGTCGAACAGATGGATTGGCTGGCGGCTCACCGTGAACATCCTCTTGATTCAATCTATACCATCGGCATCATCAACCTCCCGGCATTTATTATGGGTTTTGAATTGGAAGCATTGACAGCGTTGGTTGCCTTTAGAGGTATCTGGGCTATTTATATTCATTCCAATGTTCGTTTGCCGATCGGGCCGTTAAAAATTCTTATCGGTTCACCGGAATTGCATCACTGGCATCATGATGTAGAAAGAGACCGGGGCAATTATGCAAACCTCTCCCCGTTGATGGATAAGATCTTCGGAACTTATACCTGCCCGCCGAATGAACCGGAAAAATTCGGGATCAAAGAACCAATGCCCAACAACTATGTAAGACAAATGATCGATCCGATGCTGCCCGGGTCTGTTCTTAAAGGTTCAAACAAAGAAGAGAGTACGGAAACTCTTCAAACTACCTAATTCCTGACATCCTGTCCGAAACGGGGTTATTTGCTTATATTTGTCCTCCAAATTTTTGTAGAATGCTTGACTATGTGTCAGATAAGGTACAGGATGAAACCCGGCAGGGAGAGGCATTTGCTCCTTTTGCTAATGACCCGAATCAATATAAAAAGAGGTTCTACATTGAGAGCTATGGCTGCCAGATGAACTTTGCGGACAGCGAGATCGTTGCTTCTATATTGAATAAGGAAGGCTTTGGTGCTACCCGCAATGTGGAAGAAGCCGATCTTATTTTCATCAATACCTGCTCTATCCGGGAAAAAGCAGAACAAACAGTCCGGAAAAGACTGACAGAGTTTCGTAGGCTCAAAAAGCAAAAGCAAGGAATGCTGGTGGGTGTGCTGGGCTGTATGGCTGAAAGGTTGAAAGCAAAATTCCTGGAAGAAGAAAAATTGGTTGATATCGTTGTTGGGCCGGATGCGTATCGTTCATTGCCCGGGCTGGTGACTGAAGCTGAAGGAGGACAGAAAGCAGTGAATGTTTTATTGAGCCGTGAAGAAACCTATGCTGATATATCCCCGGTGAGATTGGACAGCAATGGTGTTTCTGCATTTGTAAGTATTATGAGAGGATGCAACAATATGTGTTCATTCTGCGTGGTGCCTTTTACAAGAGGAAGAGAAAGAAGCCGGGATGCCGAAAGTATCATCAATGAATGCAACGAATTATTTGAGAAAGGATATAAAGAAGTGACGTTGTTAGGACAGAATGTAGATAGTTATTATTACACAGTCGGGAGTCAGGAGTCGGGAGTCGGGAGCCAGAACATCACATTCGCAATGCTCCTTGAAATGGTGGCGAACATATCCCCGGAGTTAAGAGTTCGTTTCTCTACATCTCATCCTAAAGATATTACAGACGAAGTGCTGCATACGATGGCGAAGTATGAGAATATCTGCAACTACATTCATTTGCCGGTACAGAGTGGTTCGACAAGAATATTACAATTGATGAACCGGACCTATACAAGAGAATGGTATATGGCAAAAATTGACCGTATCCGGGAGATAATTCCTGGTTGCGGTATCTCATCTGATTTTATTACTGGTTTTTGCACTGAAACAGAAGAGGATCATAAAGAAACACTCAGCATCATGGAGTATTCAAAGTATGACTACTCTTATATGTTCTTTTATTCTGAAAGACCCGGCACACTGGCAGAAAGAAGATATGATGATGATATCCCATTAGAAATAAAAAAAAGAAGGCTGCATGAAATAGTACAGGTACAGAACCGGCTCTCATTTGAGAGTAATAAAAGAGATATCGGCAAAACATTCACAATACTGATCGAAGGCGACAGCAAGAAAAGTGACCAGGACTGGATGGGAAGAAGTTCGGAAGGAAAAGTATTTGTATTTCCTAAAGAGAGTTATGAACTAAAGAAGGGAGATTATGTTATGGTAAAAGTGGAGAACTGTACACAAGGAACACTATTAGGAAAAATTATTAATTAACAAATCTAAGTTCCCCTTTAGGGGACAGAGGTATGGACATTCAAAGTATAAAAAATCGTTTTGGCATCATCGGCAATTCGCCGGCATTGAATTACGCTTTGCAGGTGGCAGTGCAGGTGGCTAACACCGATCTTACTGTTCTGATAAACGGTGAAAGTGGTGTAGGTAAAGAAGTATTCTCACACATCATTCATACATTATCTGCCAGAAAACATAATCCTTTCATTGCAGTGAACTGTGGCGCTATTCCTGAAGGAACGATTGATTCCGAATTATTCGGTCATGAGAAAGGTTCTTTTACAGGAGCAGCAGATGCAAGAAAAGGATACTTTGAAACAGTGAATGGCGGAACTATATTCCTCGATGAAATCGGAGAATTGCCTTTAGGCACCCAGGCAAGATTGCTGCGGGTCTTGGAAAGCGGAGAATTTATACGGGTCGGTTCTTCCAAAACACAAAAGACAGATGTGAGAGTGATCGCTGCTACAAACAAGGATCTTCTTCAACTGGTGCAGTCCGGAAGATTCAGGGAAGATCTTTATTATCGTTTGAGCACTGTTCCCATCCGTGTGCCTTCATTGCATGACAGGCCGGAAGACATTCATTTGCTTTTCAGAAAATTTGCTGCTGATTTTGCGAACAAATACAAAACAGCATCGGTACAACTCGATGAGGAAGCGAAAAACCTGTTAATAAATTATCCATGGCCGGGCAATGTGCGGGAATTGAAGAATATTGCAGAGCAAATATCAGTTCTTTCACAGGATAAACAGATCGGGGCAAAAGATCTGAATAAATTTCTTCAGCCCTATTCAAACAACCGGATGCCTGTACTGGCACATACCAATGGAACAGCAAATGATTTTGCCAATGAAAGGGATATTTTATACCGGCTTTTCTTTGACATGAAGAAAGATGTGACTGAATTGAAGAAAATGTTCCTGGAGATTTTGCAAAACCCGAATATGGTGGCTCATAGCCAGTCATTCATCAATGAGTTGAAAGAATTAAAAGGACATGAAGGGATACAATCAATGCCGGTCACTCCCCTGACAATTGGCGGCATTCAGCCGGCAGTTCAATCTAACCAACCGGTTATAATGAATAGCGATATACAGGATCATGTGGAAGTAGAAGAAAGTTTGAATATCATTGACAAAGAAAAAGAGCTGATCATTAAAGCGCTGAAGAAACATAAGAGTAAAAGAAAAGATGCTGCGCTCGATCTTGGCATCAGCGAAAGAACTTTATACAGGAAACTGAAAGAATATAATATTGAAGAATAACATGAATAAAAGGCACAGGGCACAAGGCACAAGAAGGAAAGTATTACCAGCGTTGATTGCTGTCTTACTTGTGCCTTGCGTCTTGTTCCTTGTATCTTCCACTGGTGGTTGTAAAGTGCACTATGGTTTTAAAGACAAAGTAGGGATTCCCGATACGATCAAAACGGTAAAAATAATTCAGCTTTTGAATAATGCCCGGTATGTTAATCCTCAATTAAGTCAGCGGCTTACCGATAAGCTCCGGCAAAAAATAGTTAGCCAGACAAAGCTTACACAAACCAATGGCGATAACCCGGACTGGGAGATCAATGGAACGATCACTGATTATTCATTCAGTACTTCAGCCATTTCAGGTCAGCAGGTTGTAAATAACAGGCTCACCGTAGCCATTCATATTACTATCATTAAACATAAAGACCAGGGAAAAATCGAAGACTATGATGTGAGCCGGAGTTTTGAATTCAAAGGCGACCTTTCTTTTCAGCAGGCCGAAGCTGCCCTGGGAGATGAAATGATCCGGACATTGGCCGATGAAATATTCAATAAGCTTTTTTCCAATTGGTGAGTTCAACTTATCTTGTCACTATGAATGCGCAGATCAATCAACTGGTAAGATCATTATTACAAAAAGATTCCATTGAACAATGCAGTGTACAGGAATTGCAGCAATATGCTGAAAGGCATCCCTATTTTGGCGCAGCCCAGTTATTATTGACCAAGAAACTACAAACAGAAAATGCAGAGCAATATAATGAGCAACTGCAAAAGACATTATTATATTTTCATAATCCTTTATGGGTAGAGCAATTGCTGAATGATACAGGAACGGCAATCATCAGCAAACCGGAAGAAGCTGTGGTTGAAATAAAAGATATTCCTCAAACAGTTGAAACAAAAAAGGAAGCTGAGATAATTCTTACAGGAGAACCAGCAATAGTTGGTATAGCCGTTGAAGAAACTCCGGTTGAACTACCCACAACAGAAATTGAAAAGCCAGGTCCTGAAAAAAAAGAAGAGTTGCTTTTTGAACCTTTTCACACTGTTGATTATTTCGCCTCGCAGGGTATCAAATTCAAAGAAGAGGAAAAGCCCAAAGACAAATTCGGGCAGCAATTAAAAAGTTTTACAGATTGGCTGAAAGCAATGAAAAGATTGCCGGTAGCTGAAATAACTACTGTAGTAGAAAGCAAGTCAGCGCAAAAAGTGGAACAGCTGGCTGAAACTTCATTAAAAGAAAGAGAAGTGGTAACAGAAACAATGGCCGAAGTGTGGGAAAAACAGGGAAATGCCGAAAAAGCCATCGGGATATATAGCAAATTAAGTTTGCTTGAACCCTCTAAAAGCACTTATTTTGCAGCGAAAATTGAGGAGTTAAAGAAAAAAAATTGATATGACTATTTTATTCATCATTTTGATCATAGTTGCTTCGGCGGTACTGGGTTTGATCGTATTGGTTCAGAACCCAAAAGGTGGCGGTTTGGCTGGTAATATTGCCGGTTTCAGCAGCCAGTTCATGGGTGTAAAACAGACTACTGATGTGCTGGAAAAAGGCACCTGGATATTTGCCGCCATTATCGGCGTTTTATGTCTTTTATCAAGCTTTTTTATTTCCGGAAAAAGCAGCACCACTGAAACAAAAGATGCAACTTTACCAGCTACGCAGCAACCGGGAACCAACAATTCACCGTTGACACCTGTCGGGCCGCCGGCTGCCAATCCACCGAGATAAAAACAATAACAATATTGAAAGCCCTGGCTCCAAAGGATGTCAGGGTTTTTTCTTTGTCGGCCGAAGCAGTTAAATTGCAAAGGCTGATATTTAATTTGAACATCACATGAAGAAAAAAATAATTGGATTCATTATCCTCCTTCTACTGACGGCAGGTGGATTTGTTGCCTGGAAAATATTCGGGTCATCCGTTTCGACCCCAGGTGGTGAATTTTTCTATATCAAAACCGGTTCCACCTATGCAGATGTAAAACAAGAACTGGTTTCAAAAAAATATATCCGGAACAGTACCTGGTTTGACTGGACATCGAAAATATTGCGCTATAAAAAAATAAAACCGGGCCGGTACAAGATCACAAAAGGGATGAGTCTTTGGAAATTAGTACGAATGTTTCGGGCAGGCGATCAATCACAACTCAATTTTGTTATTACCAAAATAAGAACGAGAGAAGACTTTGCCAGAAAGACAGGCAGCCTGTTTGAATTTGATTCTCTGCAAATGATCAGCTTCCTGAATAATATTGATTCTTTAAAAAACTATGGGCTCGATACAAATACAGTGACCGCAGCCATCCTGCCTCTCACCTACACATTGAACTGGAACAGCACACCCGAAAAAGTTTTCGAAAATTGTTTTTTGGCCTATAAAAAATTTTGGAACAAAGAAAGATTGACAAAAGCTGATAGCCTTCACCTAGATCGTATAGAAGTAACAACAATAGCTTCTATTGTAGAAGAAGAAACATTGAAAAAAACAGACAAACCACTTATTGCAAGTGTATATCTTAATCGCATCCGGATAGGAATGCCATTACAGGCCGATCCGACTGTAAAATTCGCCATGAAGGATTTTGCATTAAAAAGAATCCGGGGTACTCATTTAAAATTTGAATCGCCGTATAATACTTATCTCAATAGAGGAATACCACCCGGCCCCATTTGCACTCCTTCGGCTGAATCTATAGATGCTGTTTTGAATGCGCCTAAAACGGAATATATATTCTTCGTAGCAAGCAGTAAATTTGATGGCAGCAGCGTATTTACTACTAATCTTTCTGATCACAGTAATTATGCAAGATTATACCAGCAGGAACTAACAAGAAGAATGGATTCGTCTGCTAAAGCTAAAGCCAACGTCAACAAATAATGCCGCTATTTTCAAAAATAGGTTCCAGGATCGTTTCTTCAAGACCGGTAAAATTTATTGTTGACCGGAGTAAAAACACTTCCCTGCCAGGCTTCAAAGGCATTCCGGTATTTGATGTAATAAAGTTTTTCTTCAGCCAGGTAAAAACGGTAGGAATACAGGAAAGAGCTTCTGCTATTGCCTTCAACCTGATCATGGCTATTCCACCGGCAATTATTTTCTTGTTTACCCTGATCCCTTTCTTTCCTATTTCCAAAACATTTGAAGAAAACCTGTATGGCCTGATAAGAGATGTTGTACCCGGTGAAAAAAATCATTCGGTGCTGATAGGCTTTTTAAAAGATTTTATCAATAAACCACGAACCGGGTTATTATCATTAGGTTTTGTCTTATCTCTATTTTTTTCTTCCAATGCCATGATGGGGATTATGCGTTCTTTCAATAAGAATTATCATGGCCTGAAAAGAAGAACGGAATTGCAAAAAAGAGGAGCAGCACTGAAGATCACATTTGTTTTGTTCGGTGTAGTTCTTGCCTCTCTCTTGTTGTTGGGAGGTCAGAATGCTGTTTTAAAATGGCTTGGTATTGGGAACCCCTCTGTCAGGGGCATCATTGTGAATGCCCGCTGGGTCGTCATTGTCTTACTTTTCTTTTCTTGTATTTCTTATATCTACCGTCATGCCCCGGCTGTTCACAAAAAGTGGAACCTGATCAATCCAGGTTCTATCCTTGCCACCGTTCTCATGCTAATTCTTACTCTCGCCTTTTCATGGTGGGTTGGGCGCTTCGACAGTTACAATGAAGTTTTTGGCTCTATTGGAACCGTGTTGATCCTCATGCTACTTATCTTTTTCAATTCAATTATTCTATTAATAGGTTTTGAGCTGAATGTTAGTATCTCTTCCCTGAAAAAAATAGCCGATGAGCGGAAAGATAATCCCGCAGACGGCATCTGATAATTGAAAATAAAGTCCGAAATTTGGTATCTAAAATTTATTGGCATGAAATGAGTCATAAAAAATTATCGGGCATCTTACTGAAAAGCGATGATAATTTTTATGATGAATTCCATGTGACCCACAAAAAATAAAAACTAAACACATGAAAAAGATATTATTTGCCGCATTGCCCGTTGCCGCCATTGCAATGCTAACTTTAAAACCCATTAATGATCCACTTCCGCTTGGCTCAGCTATTCCCAGCCCTGAAGTGAAGATGAAAGATGTTTCCGGTAAAGAAGTGTCATTGAATGATGCAAAAACAAATAAAGGTTTGCTGGTAATGTTCAGTTGCAATACCTGCCCTTATGTAATAAAAAACCAGGAAAGGACCAATGAGGTCTGCAAACATGCACAGGATAATGGCATTGGCGTTGCAATACTTAACTCCAACGAAGCCAAAAGAGACGATGATGATTCTTATAACGACATGATAGCTTATGCAAAAGACCAGGGCTATAACTGGTATTACCTCGTAGATAATAATTCAGCTTTGGCTGATGCATTTGGCGCTAATAAAACACCTGAATGCTTCCTTTTCAATGCTGAAGGCAAATTGGTTTATCATGGTGCCATTGATGATAATCCTTCAGATGCCGGGGCGGTTAGCCGTAAGCACCTGATCCAGGCGATAACGGAAATGCTGGGCGGAAAAGATATTTCAGTAAAAGAGTCCAGATCCGTAGGCTGTACAATTAAGAGACTTAAATAGGAGTTGTCTGACGGTCTCCGTCTGAAAAAGATATTTTAAACAAGTCCCCTTCTTTAACAGGAAGGGGATTTTTTTGTCTGACGGTCTCCGTCTGACAATTTATTTTAAAAATAATTTATGGAATGTTTTTGAGCAGGCATCTCTGCCAATAAGTAACTTGATCGTTCACCCGGTCATTGCTCCCCGCAAGACCGCAAAAAACCGGCTTATGATCTCAAAAACATTCTTCAACCGACTTATTATTTTAGGCTTTATGGCTTTGGTTGGCTTTTGCCTTGCAAAAGCTATCAATAGCGGCAGTGTGATGGGTATCATCCTTGCATTGGTAAGCCTCGGGGCAGGTATTTATTTTTTGTACATGGTAGTAAAGGCCAAACAGGAATTGGAAGCTGAAGAAGCCACTCAATGAGTTTCAAGTAAAGCCATGATCTCTTTCTTCAGCTCTTCATGTGATACCTGTTCTTCAACAAATTTCCGGTAGCCCGTTTTATTATTGATAAAAAGGGTTGCCGGAATTGCTCCCGACCATTTAGGATCTATTTTGGGGCAGAAATAATCCGCATTGAGTTCATCCAACCAGAGTGTCGGATGTTTGAGATCTCTTTTCTCCATGAACGTTTTCATTTTATCCGGGTAGGATTCTTTAAAATCAAGACTCACCAATAATAGTTGAAGGCTATCCTTACGGTGTTCCTTTGCTTCTTTTATAAAATCAGGCAGCTCCTCCACGCAAGGCACACACCAGGTAGCCCACATATTAACGATCAGCGGTGTTTTACTTTCAGCAATGATCTTTTCCACTTCAGTGATCTTCACTTTCTTTATCTCCTGGGCAGAGACACTCATTGCTGCAAAAAAACAAAAACAAACAATTAAAGACTTTGTAATTTTCATGAACCTTAAGCTTTAAACATCTTCCTTAAATCCCCATTCATCCAGCAACGACTTATACCTGACGCTATCCAACCCTGGCTGGTTGTAATGACCTACATTCATTTTTTGTCGGAAGGCTTCATACAAAGTAACGGCGCAAGCCACACTTATGTTCAACGAACGGATGATACCTACCTGCGGAATGATAAAATTTCCATCGGCCAATGCTCTTATCTCATCACTTACCCCGCTGTGCTCATTGCCAAATACCAACGCAATACTTTGGGTAAAATCAATACTGTGTAAACTTATGGCATCACTGCTTAAGTGGGTAGTTAAAATGGTTGAATAGCATTTTCTCAGTGATGAAAAACATTCCTCCGCATTTTCAAACTGGTGAACCGTTAACCATTTGGCTGCGCTGGAAGAACTTTTGGCTCCCCATTTTTTATGTCTTGGTATTTTGGTGTTGAGAATATAAATATCCTGAATCCCTATTGCATCAGCCGTTCGCATCACTGCTGAAATATTATGCGGATCAGAAACATTTTCCAGCACAATGGTAATGTTTGCCTGTCGTTTATCAAGTACTGAAGTGAGACGTTGTTTTCTTTCCGGGGTCATTGAATGATAGGGCTTTATAGCTTGTAAAACTCGTTAAATTAAGTATATTTATAGTTGGCTTTAAAAAATAAATATAGTCCCGCAGGGACGCCATATTAGTAGAAATGTTTTCAGTAAAAGGGTCAGAGCTCCGCAGGAGCGATATATAATTAAAAATATGTCACCCCTACGGGGTTATTTCCTTGTTTTAATTTTTTTCCTACTGATATTTCGCTCCTACGGAGCTATGATTAAAATGAAATTTATATTATGAAATACGCTCCCGTTCAGAATTATATCGGCGGAAAATTTGTGAATGCAAGTTCCGCCCGGACCATCCCCGTTATCTCACCAATCGATGGAAATCATTTGTCAGATGTACCGATGTCAACGGGTAAGGATCTGGATAATGCAGTGAAGGCTGCCAAAGCCGCTTTCCCCGCATGGAGCAAGATGCCGATCAAAGAAAGAGTGCAGGTCTTTTTCCGTTATAAAACTTTACTGGAAAAACATTTGAAAGAACTGGCTGAACTCTGCAGCGAAGAAAATGGAAAGACTTATGGTGAATCAGTTGCTGAAATTGAAAAATGTATTGAGCTGACAGAATTCGCTACTTCATTACCACAATTAGTAACGGGAGAAATACTGGAAGTAAGTAAAGGTGTTGAATGCAGAACAGAACATGTGCCGCTGGGGGTTGTGGCGAGCATCGTTCCATTTAATTTTCCGGCAATGGTTCCCAACTGGACCATACCGAACGCCATTGCATTAGGAAATTGTATGATCTTAAAACCTTCGGAAAAAGTTCCGCTGTGTTCAGGGAGATTGGCCGAATTATTAAAAGAAGCCGGCCTGCCGGATGGTGTATTGAATATCGTTCATGGTGATGTGGAAATAGTAGAAGCTATCTGCGATCATCCCGGCATTGAAGCCGTTTCATTTGTCGGTTCTACCAAAGTGGCTAAGATCGTTTATCAAAGAGCAACAAAAACCTTTAAAAGAGCATTGGCTCTTGGTGGTGCTAAAAATCATTTGATGGTATTACCGGATGCTATCCCCGGAATGACGGCACAGAATGTGGCTGCATCCATGAGCGGTTGTGCGGGTCAGCGTTGTATGGCTGCATCGGCCATGATCGGTGTAGGAAATGTTGACAGCATCGTTGCTAAAATATGTGAAGAGGCAAGAAAAATTATTCCCGGAGAAAATCTCGGCGCTGTGATCAGCCAGGAAAGTAAAGAGAGAATTGAAAGATATATTGGCGAAGCAGAAAGAGATGGTGCAAAGATCTTAGTGGATGGCCGCAATGCAAAAGTGAAAGGAAAAGAGAACGGCACTTATGTTGGTCCAACAGTTATTGATTATGTAACACCTGACATGAGTGTGGCTACCGAAGAAATTTTCGGGCCCGTTATTTCTATTATGCGAACCGACACAGTTGATGAAGCGTTAGCGATTGAAAATGCAAATCCTTACGGCAATGCGGCTGCTGTATTTACACAGAATGGCGGCATGGCCCGTTATATCATTGACAAAGCCAGCGCTGGTATGATCGGAGTGAATGTGGGTGTGCCGGTACCAAGAGAACCTTTTTCTTTCGGCGGATGGAATGAAAGTAAGTTTGGTGTAGGTGATATTACGGGAAAAAGTTCAATTGAATTCTGGACAAAGTTGAAGAAGAGTACGACAAAGTGGAATGCAGAGGCGGGGGTGAACTGGATGAGTTAGAGGCCTCCCCAAACCCCTCGGCTGGAGGGACTTAGAAGGGTCGTCTAAGGTCACAAATTGTGACCTTGAACAGAAATGCAGGCTTTAAGGTTGCAATCTGAAACCTTAAACAAAAATTATGCAGTCACAAATTGTGACCGCATAACGGAAATCTCTAAGGCCGCAAATTGCGACCTTAAAAAAATAAATATGAGAATAATCAAGAGTATCCAAAACAGGATTTATGAGGTCAGAGGTGAAAAAGTTATGCTTGACAGGGACTTAGCAACCTTGTACGAAATTGAAGTAAAGATTTTAAACCAGGCAGTCAAGAGAAATATCAAGCGATTTCCTAAAGACTTTATGTTTCAACTTTCGAAAGAAGAATTTGAAGAACTGAGGTTTCAAATTGAAACCTCAGAAAATGACAAATCTTCAAGGTCACAAATTGCGACCATGAAAACAGGAAGAGGAAGTAATATAAAATACCTTCCCTTTGTTTTTACCGAACAGGGTGTTGCCATGCTAAGCGGAATCCTGAACTCAGATAAAGCCATAGCTATGAACATCGCCATCATGCGGGCATTTGTAGAAATAAGAAGGGTGCTAATACAGGAGAATGATCTGCGGGAGCAATTAAAACAAATAAAAGAAAGAATTGGTGAGCATGATGTACAGTTGAACCAGTTGTATGATGCAATGGAAAATTTATTGGATGAAAAGGTAGCCCAGAAGAAATGGGAGGACAGAGAAAGGATAGGGTTCAAGGCCAAAAAAGTGGTTGAAGGGAAGTAAACGAATGGAATCCGGAAGCGGGAGTGAATTGGATGAGTTGATCTAAAATTTACATTATTTATATGAGTACTAACTCAGATTTAAATAAATTAACGGATGCTATCTCAACCCTTAGAGATAAACCAATACAGATTATTAACAGCAATAAAAACAAAAGAAATTATTTTGCAATTATCACAACCTCAATTGCGATTATTTCAACAACACTAGTTATTATAGATAGAGTTCAAAAGCCAAAAGTATTCGGAAAAATCATTAGCATCACACAATGGGATAGTGCATCATCATTCATTTATAGGGGCTATGATAACATCCTTAGAACCATACAAGGTCAAAGATTTCTCGTTAAGATATCCTTAGCAGTTTCTAAAAAAGATTTATATTTCAAAGATGCAAATATTGTAGCGATATTCAATGACAACAAAAGATATAGAGGTGAAATATACAAGGCACCTCATGAAACCATATTCTCTAAAGGCGAAAGATATATTGTCAACATCCCTCCTAGTGAATTTCTAACCTACAATAGTTTTATTGAGAAAGGCAAAGTTTTATTCTTCTATTTAAGTTTTATTATCCCAAATAAGAACGACAAAGAGGTTTTTAAAAAACTTGAACTAGAACTTATTAGGCCTAATGGCAAAAGCCCAAAAACCCATTTAGAAGTTATTGATGCAAAACAAGTTCTCTTTGACGAAGGTTTAATTCAAGAAGAAGGCAAATCAACTGAAAAATGAAATAATTATGAATACAAAAACAATTTCCAAATTATCAGAGACTAAAACCCCTCCTGCGGAGGGGCTTGGGGAGGCCGTTATCCAGGATAATCTCGACTACACCCTATTCTCCTGGAGCAAACAAAAAGGCATTGCTCCTATCGCCGTGCAAAGAGCCGAAGGGGTTTATCTCTACGATTATGATGGCAAACGTTATATTGATTTTTCATCGGGGCTGATGAATGTGAATATCGGTCATGGCAATCAGAGAGTGACGGATGCAGTTGTAAAACAAATGCAGGAAGTGGCTTATGTAACTCCCAGTTGTGTTACAAAAGTGAGAGGCGAGCTGGGAAAGAAATTAGCAGAGATCTGTCCCGGTGATCTGAACAAGGCTTTCTTTACATTATGCGGCGCAACTTCTATTGAAAATGGGATCAAGCTGGCGAGACTATATACCGGCCGTCATAAAATTTTGACCCGTTACCAATCTTATCATGGCGCTTCTTATGGTGCGATGAGTGCAAGTGGTGATCCCAGGAGAATTCCTATGGATAGTCAACAAGCTCCCAACTTTGTTCATTTCGATCTTCCTTATTTATATCGCTGGGAATATGGCGAAGAGAATTTATTGAAAGAAGCTGTGGCTTCTCTCGAAAGAGTGATCGCCTATGAAGGCCCGGCTACTATTGCCGCTATTTTACTGGAAGGAGAATCCGGTTCATCAGGCTGTTTAAAATATCCTGTTGGTTATTTAAAAGCAGTAAGAGAAATATGTAATAAACATGGCATCTTATTAATAATGGATGAAGTCATGAGTGGTTTCGGAAGGACCGGTAAATGGTTTGGCTTTATGAATCATGGTATCATCCCGGACATGATCGCTATGGCAAAAGGATTGACCTGTGGTTATCTTCCTTTTGGTTGTTTGATGGTAAGCGACAAGATCGCTGCAAAATATGATGATACTGTTTTAGCATTAGGTCTCACCTACTCTGCTCATCCTGTTAGTTGCGCTGCTGCATTGGAAACATTGAAAATTTATGAAGATGAGGAACTCATTGAGAATTGTGTGGCAATGAGCCAATATGTAAATGAGCAGGTAGAAAAATTAAAACAAAAACATCCGAGCATCGGTGATTTCAGGAATACAGGATTGTTGGGTTGCATCGAATTAGTGAAGAACAGGAAAACAAAAGAACCGATGGCGCCTTTCAATGCAAAACCGGATGAAATGACGGTGATGAATAAAGTCGCAGCAAAGATCAAAGAATTAGGCATGTACACATTCGTACGCTGGAGCTATATTTTTATTGCACCACCATTGTGTGTAACGAAAGAACAAATTGATGAAGGATTAGCGATCATCAGCAAGGCGATAAAGATCGCAGATGAGAATATTATTTGATTTGAAAATTTGAAGATTTGAAGATGGACTCACCTCATCATCTCCAAATCTTCAAATCATCTAATCTTCAAATTAATGAGCAACCAAAACATAACCGATTCTTCTCTCATCAACGAAGACCTTGCTCCTATTCCGCAAGAAAAAAGAAAATGGGGAACATGGAACTATGCAGCTCTATGGATCAGCATGAGTCTTTGTATTCCTTCTTACCAGCTGGCCAGCGGAATGATAGCAAAAGGAATGAACTGGTGGCAGGCGATCATGACCATGCTTCTCGGTAATTTGATCGTATTAGTTCCAATGATATTGAATGGACATGCAGGAGCAAAATATGGGATACCCTTTCCAGTTTTTGTAAGAGCAAGTTTTGGGACAAAGGGCGCCAACATTCCTGCCATGCTGAGAGCAATCGTTGCCTGCGGCTGGTTTGGCATCCAGACATGGATCGGTGGCAAATCATTATATCGTTTATTACAGGTTTGGATACCTGATCTGCCTGAACTAACTATCAATGGGATGTTTCCTGATCTGTTACCGTTACTTTGCTTTTTAGTTTTCTGGTTGCTCAACATGTATGTTATATATCTCGGCGTTGACAGTATAAAAAAACTACTGGTCTTTAAAGCATTTTTTCTTCCTGTTGCAGCAGTGGCACTATTATGCTGGGCATTTTGGGTGATGCAGGACCGTGGTGGTATTGCACAGGTCTTTAGTGTTCCTTCAAAATTCCAGGACTCCGCTTCGTTCTATAATTATTTTATACCGGCGTTGACCGGTGTAGTAGGATTCTGGGCAACATTATCATTGAACATACCGGACTTTACAAGATATGCAAAGAGTCAAAAAGCGCAACGAAGAGGCCAGGCATTGGGATTACCAACATCAATGACCTTCATAGCAATTGTTGCTGTTGTAGTTTCACTGGCAACTGCTTTTGTTTTTAAAGATACTATTTGGGAACCCGAAGCATTGGTAGGAAGATTCGACAATAAGATCATTGTAAGTTTTGCACTGATCGCTGTCATCATTGCAACGCTGGCGACAAATATTGCAGCCAATATTGTAAGTCCCGCTAATGATTTCTCTAATCTCAATCCGAAGAAAATAAATTTCAGGATGGGAGGATATATCACCGGTATCATCGGCATACTCATCTTCCCCTGGAAATTAGTGGAAGACCCTACCGGCTATATTTATAGCTGGCTTGTTGGTTATTCGGCATTACTGGGGCCTGTCGGCGGCATCATGATCGCAGATTATTATTTTATACGGAAACAGAAATTAGAGACAGGTGAATTGTACAGTCATACAGGAAGATATGGTTATGGAAATGGATTTAATATGATCGCCATATTTGCATTATTGACCGGCATACTTCCCAATATACCCGGCTTCTTATTGCAGGTGCAGGTTGTTTCATCAACTGCCTTCCCTGTATGGATATCGGAGCTGTATCATTTTGCATGGTTTGTTGGCTTTTTCCTTAGCGGTTTTGTATATTGGATATTGATGAAGAATCGCAGATCAGTTTTGCTATAAATGTTTTCTTATGAGTATTCTTATTAAGAATGGAAGGATCGTTACTGCTACCGATGATTATATAGCAGATATTTTTATCGAAGGAGAAACAGTAAAGACCATCGGCAAAAACTTATCAGTTAAAGCCGATAAAGAAATAGATGCTTCTGGTAAATTGGTTTTTCCCGGTGGCATTGACCCGCATGTACATCTCGATATGCCGTTCATGGGAACATTCTCTTCTGATAATTATGAAACGGGGACAAGAGCAGCATTATATGGCGGCACGACGATGGTAATTGATTTCATTTTACAAAAACAAGGCAACTCATTACAAGCCGCACTGGATGAATGGAGAGGCAGGAGTAATAATAATTGTGTGGGTGATTATAGTTTCCATATGGCGGTGACTGATTTTAATGATGATACAAAAAAAGAGATACAGGGATTGATCGAAAATGAAGGGATCGTTTCTTTCAAAACATTCATGGCATATAAAGGAGCATTGATGATCGATGACCGGCAGATGATCGGCTTAATGGAAGAAGTAAAGAAACATGGTGGTTTGATCAACGTTCATGCCACCAATGGTGACATGATCGATTATTTGATCGCCAAACACAGAGCAGAAGGTAAACTATCCCCTTTATATCATTATTTGTCCCAGCCTGAAATAACTGAAGCTGAAGCCAGCGAACGTTTTGTTGACATGGCGAGCTATACAGGCTGCCCTGGCTATATCGTTCATCTTACCTGCGAGGGAGCATTGAATGCAGTAAGAAATGCAACAAGAAGAAATCAAAAGATGTTTGTAGAGACCTGCATCCAGTATTTGATCATCGATGCATCATTATATGAAAAAGGAGATGGAGCTAAATGGGTGATGAGTCCTCCCCTGCGGGAAAAGAAAGACCAGGCGACATTGTGGGCGGGCATTAACCAGGGACTTGTACAAGTTGTCGCAACCGATCATTGTCCATTCAAATGGGAACAGAAATTAATGGGTAAAGATGATTTTTCTAAAATACCTAATGGGCATCCTGCCATTGAAAACAGGATGGAGTTATTGTACAGCGAAGGCGTTCACAAAGGAAAGATCACATTAAACAAATATGTTGAAGTCGCTTGTACCAATCCTGCAAAGATCTTCGGTATGTTTCCAAGAAAAGGGACGATCGCTGTAGGAAGCGATGCCGATATTGTAATTTTTGATCCAAAAGAAAAACATAAGATATCAGCTAAAACACATCACATGAATGTTGACTATAGCAGCTATGAAGGCTGGGAAGTTACAGGCAAAGTGAAAACTGTTTTACTACGGGGCAAAGTGGCAATTGAAAACAATCATTGCCATGTTGACAAAGGATATGGTAAATTTATAAAGAGGAATAAAGTGAGCCAGATAATTTAGTAAGTAAGTCTGAAAGACCGAAAGTCCGGAAGACAAGCGTTGATATAAAAAGCCTTCCGGACTTTCCGATTTTCGGTCTTCCGGACTCATAAAAATCAATATTATGCCCAGAAACATTAAATCAGGATTAATTCAACTTTCATTGCCAAAAACAGAAGGTGAAGGAACCATTGCAGAGATAAAAGAAGCAATGGTGCAAAAACATATTCCGCTGATCGAAGAAGCGGGAAAAAAAGGGGTACAGATACTTTGCTTCCAGGAAATTTTTAATACGCCTTATTTCTGTCCCGGCCAGGACAAAGCATGGTATGAAAGTGCAGAGACAGTCCCGGGTGTTACAACTGAACGGATGCAGGAATATGCTAAGAAATATAATATGGTCATTATTGTTCCGATGTATGAGAAGGAACAGGCCGGTGTTTTATACAATACAGCGGCGGTGATAGATGCAGACGGAACTTATTTAGGAAAGTATCGCAAGAATCATATTCCGCATACATCTGGTTTCTGGGAAAAATTTTTCTTTAAGCCAGGCAACTTAGGCTATCCTGTTTTTCAAACAAAGTATGCAAAGGTTGGGGTATATATATGTTATGATCGTCATTTTCCTGATGGCGCAAGATGTTTGGGATTGAATGGAGCAGAGATCGTTTATAATCCTTCAGCAACTGTTGCAGGCTTATCACAATATTTATGGAAACTGGAACAACCGGCACATGCTGCTGCGAACGGATATTTTATGGGTTGTATCAATAGAGTTGGATATGAAAAGCCATGGAACCTTGGCAAATTTTATGGCAGTTCTTATTTCGTTGACCCAAGAGGACAAATATTTGCACAGGCAAGTGAGGACAATGATGAACTGTTAATTGCCGATTTTGATCTTGATATGATCGAACAGGTAAGATCAACATGGCAATTCTTCAGGGACAGGAGACCAGAAACGTATGGGAAATTGGTTGAATTATAATTCGAATGTGAAAATGTGGAGATGTGATAAATGTGAGAATAATCCAATACATCACGTATCATTTCCACACTTCCACATTCATAACATTTACACATTTCGTATATGGCCATCACAAATAACAAGCTAACCAAAGAGCAATACGAACAGAATTTTGCCGACATCCATCCGCCGTTCGAAAATAAAACTGCGGCGCAGGTGGAAGCCAACCGTTGTTTGTATTGTTATGATGCTCCCTGCACCAAGAGCTGTCCTACCGGCATTAATGTTCCTAAGTTCATCAAACAAATTGCCAGCGACAATGTAAAAGGATCGGCCCATACTATTTTTGTTTCTAATATCATGGGAGCCGGTTGCAGTAAAGTTTGCCCCGTAGAAAAATTATGTGAAGGTGCCTGCGTTTATAATTTATTGGAGGAAGAGCCTATTCATATTGCAAAGCTGCAGCGTTACTCCACGGAGAAAGCAATGGATAATAACTGGCAGTTATTTGAAAGAAAACCATCAACAGGAAAAAAAGTGGCGATCGTTGGTGCAGGCCCTGCCGGATTAAGTTGCGCCCATGTTTTATCAAGAGAAGGTATTGATATAACCATTTATGAAAAAGAAAGTAAAGGTGGTGGATTGATGACCTATGGTATTGCTGCCTATAAAGTAACACCGCAGTTCTGTGAGGATGAAGTGAATTATATAACAGCTATTGGTGGTATTGAAATAAAATACAACCGGGAACTCGGCAAAGACATCACCCTTTCACAATTGAAAAAAGAATTTGATGCGGTTTATCTTGGCATAGGCGTTGGCGTAGCCCGGCAATTGGATATCCCGGGAGAAAAATTAGAAGGTGTAGTGGATGCCATTCAGTTCATTTATGATTTACGTTCCAAAGGGTATCCGGCGATTCCTGTCGGTGATAAGGTAGCTGTAATTGGTATGGGCATGACAGCCATTGACGCAGCTACACAAGCCAAACGTCTCGGTGCAAAAGAAGTGACAATGGTTTACCGCAGAACAGAAGCAGAAAAACCATGCACCCAGGCGGAATTGGATATTGCAATGCTCGATGGCTGTGAGATCATATGGCTTGCAGCGCCAAAAAAACTAAAAGGTTCACAGGGAAAAGTAAAACAACTTGTATGCAGTAAAATGAAACTCGGTGAACCCGATGCAAGTGGAAGAAGAAGTCCTGTGGACACAGGAGAAACATTTACATTGGATGTTGACATGGTTATCAAAGCAGCGGGACAAGTACCGTTTGAAAAATTAGTGAAGAAATATAAACTGGATAATAAAAACGGCAAGTTGGTCATTGATAAAAATTGTGCAACAAATATCAAAGGCGTTTTCGCCGGGGGTGATGCAGTGAATGGTGGTAAAGAAGTGGTGGATGCTGTGCAGGCAGGGAAAGATGGAGCGGCATCCATATTATCGTATCTGGGAATAAAAAATAAGGAATGAATAATAAGAAATGAAAAAGTGAGTTAAAAAGGAAAAGGCCATATCAGAAACAATGTTCCCTACGAAGCTTATTTATTCATTTTTTATTCCTTATTATTAATTAAACAATATTAACAGACTTCGTATGGCAGATATATCATCAAATTTTTTAGGAATCAAATCTCCCAATCCATTCTGGTTGGCGAGTGCCCCTCCTACCGATAAAAAATACAATGTGCTCCGGGCTTTTGAAGCCGGCTGGGGCGGTGTGGTTTGGAAAACATTGGGCAGCCAGGTAAAGAATGTTTCCTCAAGATATTCTGCTGTTGATTATGGCGGGCAAAGAGTGATGGGATTCAATAATATTGAATTGATCTCTGACAGACCCTTAGAAATAAATCTGAAAGAAATTGAAGAGTGTGTAAAATTATTTCCCGACAGGGCGATGATCGTTTCGCTGATGGCGGATAACGATAAAAAAAGCTGGTCTGAATTAATAAAAAAAGTTGAAGACACCGGCGCACATGGATTCGAATTGAACTTTGGTTGCCCGCATGGAATGACAGAAAGAGGAATGGGTGCAGCCGTAGGACAAGACCCCGAGATCGCCTGCATGGTAGTGGAATGGGTGATGGAAGCGGCAACAATTCCTGTTATCACAAAACTTACCCCGAATGTACATTCAGTCGTACCGACAGGCCGTTCAGTTGTAAAAGCAGGAACGAATGCGTTATCATTAATAAATACGATACAATCAGTGACGGGTGTTGACCTGGATACATTGGTTCCTAATCCTTATGTAGCTGGTAAATCAGTATTTGGCGGTTATTGTGGTCCTGCGGTAAAACCTATCGCCTTAAAAATGCTGACCACTATTGCGCAGGATGAGTTGACGAGCAAAGTTCCTATCTCAGGTATTGGTGGAGTTAGTAATTGGAAAGATGCTGTTGAATTTATGTTGTTAGGTGCCAGCAATGTGCAGGTTTGTACCGCTGCGATGAAATATGGATTCAGGATCGTGGAAGACATGATCGAAGGACTGAACAACTGGATGGATGAAAAAGGATTTAAAATATTAGATGATTTTATTGGAAAATCAGTTGATACCATTACACATTGGGAAGATCTCGATATCAATTATCATCATATTGCAAAGATCAACCAGGATAAATGTATTCATTGCGGTCTTTGTTATATCGCCTGCGAGGATACATCGCATCAATCCATCAACCTTGCTTACGGCAAACCCTATAACACATATACTGTAAAAGAAGAAGAATGCGTTGGCTGCAACTTATGTATGCTTGTTTGCCCGGTTGATAAATGTATTACCATGGAGGAACATCGTGTGGCGCCGGAGTATGTGAATTGGGTGGAATGGCAAAAAAGAGGGTTGCCGTTGAACGATCACTGAGTTTTGAGTTAAGAGTTCAGAATTATGGGTAGCCCATTAACCCCGGTTATGAGAGAAAAGAAATAAATAAAGAGAGCCTGCCTGAATTTACAGGGCTTTCATTTTATTATTCTTCGCATCATGGGTGAGCTCTGCCAGTCCTAATGCTTCCATCAGCGGCGGCACATATACACCAAACCTTCCCCTGAAACCTTTCTTTAGGCCATACCATCCGCTCACGGGGTTTTTTGGCGAACGACCCCATGCTTCCACGGTGCCTTCTTTGACTGGCTTTTGTTCATCAGCACCGCCAAGGTCTATCCAGTCGCCATGCTTTTTAAGCATTGTATGCAGGTCATCAATACAGCGCCACTGGTAGTGCAGCGTGGTACTGCCCACTTTGCATACCAATATGTCATCCTCCTTGTACATAATGTAAGCAGATGAACCCGGTGGGGTTTTCAGTTCCCATGGACTATCTTTTGTGCCCTTGCCTTTTGCTTTTGCCATGATGCTAGTTTAAAGTGTATTAAAGATAGAAATATTTGCAAGCCAGGCAAGCAGGGCATGTTTTGTATGTTTGACAAATAAAGTAAACCGGTATGACACAAAGTTTGCGGTTAAAACTCACCAAGCTGCTTATTATTATCATTTGCTGGGCTATCATGGGTTTCCTCATTGGCTGTTACGATTACTTTGTGCTGCGTTCAGAATTATCTGCCGGGATGTCTGCTAAATTTTCACTTTCTCAACATCTTTTCTTCAGTATCATGACAGGCCTGATGGGAGCTGTTATGGGTGGCAGCTTCCTGGTTTTTTATGTAAATGAAAAATACAGGGACAGACCCTATGGGTTTACTGTTATGGCCGTGGTGCTTTCATTTATTATAGTAGTAACGGTAATTGCGGTGGTATTAGCTGCTGTGGTGGCGCCGCTGCAAACCGGTAAATCTTTTGCACACCCGGAAACGCAAAAGGTTTTTAGAAATGCTCTTTTTGACCCCATTCATTTAAAGAACATCACTATCTGGTCGCTGGTGGTAGCGGTAACACAAATATTGCTGCAGTTCAATACCAAGTTTGGTGAGGGCAACCTGTGGAATATGGTACGGGGCAAGTATCAAACCCCTAAAGAAGAACAGCGCATTTTCATGTTTGTAGATATTAATGGCTCTACCAGCATTGCAGAAAAACTGGGCGATGAAAAATACCACCAATTACTCAAAGATTATTTTGCTGATCTTACTAACCCAATACTGGATAATAAGGGTGAGATATACCAGTATGTGGGCGATGAAATAATCATTTCCTGGAAATATAAAGAAGGTTATGCTGATAGTAATTGTTTTGATTGCTTTTTTGATATGAAAAAAGAAATAAAGAAGCGCAGCGTCTTTTATTCTGAGAAATACGGCCTGGTACCGGGCTTTAAAGCAGGGCTGCATTTTGGTCGTGTAATGGCCGGCGAGGTGGGCATCATAAAGCGGGACATTACCTTTTCCGGAGATGTACTGAACACCACCAGCCGAATACAGGGCAAGTGCAAAGAATTGAATGCAGAGATTATTGCATCCGGCGATCTTATCAATGCCATACCGCTAAACGGAAAATATAAAGTGGTGCAGTTGGGCAGCATACAACTGCGGGGAAAAGAAAAGGAAGTCGGGCTGTGTACGGTGGTGCAAGTGTAACCTCACATCCTTTGTCTGCTTTCTCAGCCTTGGATCGGGGCGTTGGGTTTTCATTTCAGTCCGGTATCCTGTTAAGCTTTGCAAACGCAGTCCGGCCGGTTAATTAATTTTTTTAGCCGATCCATTACATTTGAAAACGGGCATATACATTTAAGAAACCACCACTGCACTATATGTTAAACAATTCTCCAACGAAGCTCAAAAGAACCGCTTTGAGACCTTTGTAGATGCCATACTCGCCATCATCATGACCATCCTGGTACTGGAATTCAAAGTACCTGAAGAAGCTTTTCATTCAGATGGAAATATCAAATCATTCCTGCACCACCTGTTGCCATCAATATTCAGCTATTTTATTTCGTTCTCCACCATTGTCATATTATGGATGGATCATCATAACCTGTTCCGGTTGCTGAAAAGAGCAGACCCGCCATTAGTGTTCCTTAATTTTTTATTTATACTTTTTCTGTCGGCCACACCCTTTACCACTTCACTTGCCGGAAGAAATTATGAAAGCCCCTTTGCAGTCTCTCTTGTTGGTATCAACTATTTGCTGATGAACCTGGCCTTCTCCTCTATCTGGGTATATGCATTAAAAAATAAGATGATCTCCGAACAAGCACAACAACAGTTGTCAACAAAAAAGGAAAACATGATTATTGCTGCCGGCATTGTGCTCAGCCTGGCAGGTATTCCTTTGGCCTATGTCAGCACTTATATCACTTTTAGCCTGTTCTTTATTATTCTTATAATTCATATGATAAGATTATGGCGGCATTAACTGTTACGATTGGATATCAGCCGTAGGCCATCGTTTTTTCTTTAGTAACTCTACCCTCAAACAATGAGTGTCCTGAGCTGCCAAATCTCAGAAGAACCATTTATGAATAACAAAACCTCCCGAAGAATCGGGAGGTTTCAAAGTATAGCCATGAAAAACAAAACTCGAAGCTTGCGCCTCAAGCTCTGCACAATTTAATATTATTCTGCTTTTTTGGCGTATTTCTTTTTAAACTTATCAATACGGCCGGCTGTATCTACGAGCATGTTCTTACCCGTAAAGAAAGGATGAGATGTATTAGATATCTCCAGCTTTACCAAAGGGTATTCGTTACCATCTTCCCATTGAACCTTCTCTTTAGACTCAGCTGTAGAGCGGCTTAAGAAACTATGACCATTACTCATGTCCTTGAAAACAACTAACCGATACTTATCGGGGTGGATTCCTTTTTTCATAACTTGATGATTTTTAAAGGCTACACGGATTTTGCCGTATAGATGAATAGATAATTTTAGGGCGGCAAAGATAATTGTGGGATGGCTTTCAGCCAAATCTTATTAACTGGGGTTATGCAACTTTAAAATAGCCTGTAAGACGGCAATTCGGAAAAAAAATTGATCTTAATCTTATCGTCTTCCCCTTTTTCCGGCAATATTGAACAAGTCCTAAAAGATGAAAGCACCAAGTATTTTCCTTCCGGCTTGCGCCTTCTGTACTCTTACCCGATGCTTTCGTGGAGTAACTTTCACCGTTTGACGGGCTTCCGTTTCTCCGTGGAGAACATCGATCTTTTAAGGGATTCCTGTTTCTCCGGCACTTAATTTTATTGCTAAAATTCCGTGCAGTTGTAATTCAAATATAGTTTACGACTCTATCCGTTTCCAAATTTTTTGCCCCATTGATATACACTGCTTACGCACATTTTTATCCCCACAAACAAATGCCCGTTCGTAGTTTATGAACTCATCAGTTTCTCATATTCACATATTGTAAAGGAATTCCAAGGTTGGCTCCCTTGCAGAGTTGAATCACTTCCTGCAGATCGTCAATTTTTTTCCCGGTTACTCTCACGAGGTCATCATTTATGGATGCCTGCACTTTCATTCCTGAGTCTTTGATCAGCTTAACGATCTTCTTTGCATCTTCCTGCGCCAATCCATTCCTCACTTTCACCTCTTTCTTCCACACTTTTCCGCTCTGTGCTCCTTCTTTGGATGCATCAAATGCTTCCGGTGCGATACCCTGCTTATGCGCCCTGCTGATCAATACATCGATCAGTTGCCGCATCTTCATATCATCTTCCGTTTCTAATTTAATAATGAAATCTTTTTTATCAAGATCAATCACTACATGACTTCCCTTAAAGTCAAACCGGTTGGTGATCTCTTTGCTGGTAACATTTACAGCATTATCGAGGGCTTGTGCTTCTACTTTGCTTACAATATCAAATGAAGGCATAAGAATGGTTTTGGTATCCTGACAAATATAGAATAGTTCACAGCCTTAAAAAAACCAGGCATCGCTGGGTCTTCAAAGTCCCTCTCCCTGGAGAGGGGTTTAGGGAGAGGCCAAATATAAAAAAGTCTCCCGTAGAAAACGGGAGACTGCTGAAACTATCTCTGAAATATGAGACTTATTATTGACCACCCTGGCCTACCCTGTTCTGTTCATCCTGGGAACTACCAGCACGGCGGCGTGGTTGATTTTGTTGGGTGCTCTTTCCAAATCTCCATGTAAAGGTTGCAGTTACTTGCCTTACATCAGGCCTTGAAAGGAACTTCCCTTCGATCAGTCCATATTGATTAAGACCTTCAAATTTTTGCCAAGCAAAAGGATCTCTTACATTCAATCTTACAGTTCCTTTTCCTTTCATGATCTGTTTTTGCAATCCAAAGCCGACCTGGTAGATAGGTTCCATCCTGGATAAATTATTGATTGCTTTATGGCGATAAAAGCCGGTTAATTCGGCTGTAAATCCTTTGCCCAGAGTGAAGTTGTTTGTAATATTCACCAGGAATGAAGTAAAGGCCATGTCAATCGCAATGGTATCATAAGTTCCTTTATACCGGTTATTATATACATTGGTAAAGAAATTTGCATTCCACCATTTTGTAAAACTAACCGGTGCAGTGATGGAGATACCCATATTACGGAACTGGGCCACATTATCCACTGTTGAAAACCTTATTTTACTATTAGGCTCCTGCTTGATGATCTGCGAGATCACATCATCGGTGAAATTATAATTAATAGTGGTGATGAATTTATCCCGGAAAGCATGAGTGACCTCGATATTGTGAGTGTATTGAGGCCTCAGGTAAATATTTCCCTGCCTGTATGATAAAGTGTCCAAAAAATAAACAAACGGATTTAAGTCCTGGTAATTTGGTCTTTGAATACGACGGCCATAGGAAAGAGTCAGGCTATTCTTCTCGTTGATATTGCGCCTTACGAACGCAGTCGGAAACAAGCTTGTGTTATTTCTTTTAAATGAGATATTAGACACAACCTGGTCTCCTGTCGCATTGGTGTTCTCTATTCTTAATCCCGCCTGGAAACTCCATTTTTTAAGCTCTTTACTATAACTCACATAAGCTGCATTGATATTCTCATCATAAATAAAATGATTGGATCTTATTTTATCCACTTCCCAATTGTCATTGATCAATTTTTCATAATTGACCAGGTTATCATTTTTTACAAAACTGAATTTTACCCCGGCTTCAAAACGTCCGCCTTTGAAAGGATGCAGGTAATCAGATTTGAAAGTATAGATATCAATATTGGCCGGTAAATGACCCCGCAGGTATGAAGTGCCTGTTAATTGCAACAGGCTGTTGTAATAATCTGTTTCGAGTAACATATCAGACACATTGCCATAGACCACATAATCAAAATCCGCAGTGAGTTCTTTACCGGTTGAATCAAATACATGTTTCCAGTTAAGGTTGGCGGAGAAATTTTTGAATTTGATCCTGTTATCTGTAGAAGAATTAAGCCTGTTTTGAATATTGTGATGCTCATCCTGTAATTCGGCCACAGTTGTTGGTGTAGGATGACCGCTGAAAGCAAAACCCTGCAATACTACTCCCCAGGTATTCTTTTTATCCGCATAGATATCCAGGCCCAGCTTCAGCGTATGATTGTTATTGCCAAATTTGAACCGGGTTTCTGTTTCGTTATACCCGATAATATTTTTATTGTCGTCAAAGAACTTATTCGTAAAATTCATGGTATTCTGACCCCGGAAAAAGTTTGGATTATAATTACCGAAGAAATTTATTTTTCCCTTCCGGTAGTTAAAATTGACACTGTTCTGCGATTTAGGTATCAAATAAACAGCATTTCTTGGCTTGTAAATACTTGTGGTTGCACCCACCATTATACTTCCATTGAAGCCGGCATTCTTTCCTTTCTTAGTTTTAATATTAAGAACACCTGAATTACCAGTAGCATCATACTTAGCTGAAGGATTGGTCATGATCTCGATCTGGTCCAATGCAGATGCCGGTGTATTCTTTAAAAGATTAGCAAGATCTGTTGGAGAAAGATAAGTAGGCTTTCCGTCCATCAACACAATAACACCCTGCTTTCCTTTCAGGCTGATGTTACCGTCATTATCTACTGTTACTCCCGGAGATTTTTCCAAAATCTCCAATGCAGTAGCACCTGCACTGGTCGGTGATGCATCCACATTGACGATCGTTTTATCGATCCTGGTCTCTATAAAAGGTTTTTTGGAAGTAACTGTTACTGCTGTCAATCCTTTTGACACTTCTGTCAATTGCATAGCAGGAACTGAAACTGTATTATTAGCAGCGCTGACAGAAACACGGCTGAAATTTTTTTCATGCCCTACTGCAGATGCGGATATAATATAGTCTCCATCATTTATGTTGGCAAACTCGTATTTTCCATCCTTGCCGCTTACAACCATCTTTACAACAGATGAATCAGCAGCTTTTAATAATGAAACCGAAATTGACTGAAGAGGTTTGTTTGTTGCATCCGATACTGTACCGGATATTTTTCCTGTACCGCTCTGCGCAAACAATTGCGAAAAGCTCATAAGGAGGACTACTGTGATGATTTTTTTTCTCATATTCATGGCTATGGTTAGTGAATAATGAATGTAAAAATGCTACTGAAAAACATAGGATTGGACAGAAATATGACAAATTTCGTAGATGGAGTGACGAAGGGTAAATAATCAGGTATCACTACATCAGCGGTAAAAAAACAGTTTGTATAACACTGCGTGTTAAAAGAGCATTAACACCAGTATTAAAAGATGAATCCTCTCATCGTATGAGAGGATTCATCCAGTTCATGACTATACTATTATTAGTTTTATTAGTTACCGGTGTTCACTCTCTGTTGCTCATCAGTTGCGCCCCCTTCCTTTTTACCTCCACTGGCTTTCAGTTTTCCTTTATTAAATCTCCAGGTAAATGAAAGACTGGCTGAACGGCTATCATTGATATTTGTAAATTGTGCATCTACATTACTATACTTACTATATCCCCTGTACACACCGCCGGCAAATATGTCACGGAAATTGAAACGAAGACTTCCCTTGCCTTTCATTATTTGTTTGCTAAAACCAATATTCAATTGTTTGATGGGCTTGATGAATATCACACCTTCCAATCCTTTGCCCCTGTAAAATCCGCTTAATTCAGCTCCCCAGCCCTTTCCCCATTTGAACTGCTGCTGCATCTGCACCATTGCCATTACTAAACCAGTCGAGATGTATTCATTGTTTACAATGCCTTTGAAACGATTATCAGAAACGTTCACATATATATTGCCACTCCACCATTTATTTATTTCTTTATAAGCGCTTACTGCAATACCAACCTGGTTGCGGGAAGCAATATTCGCCTTCTTTACAAATGTTTCATTGGTCAGCTCATACTGCTCGATCACCTGCTGAATGATATCGGTTGTTTTGCTATAATTCAATGTAGTAGTTAAGAAACCGCCGTAAGTATGACTCAATTCAATGTTATGGCTGAACTGTGGTTTCAAATTTGGATTGCCCTGCTCGAATGTATAACGATCCAAAAAATGAATGAAGGGATTCAGATCTTCATAATCAGGCCGGTTGATCCTTCTGCCATAATTGATCACAAAAGAGTTCTTTTCATTAGCAGTGTACTGCAGGTAAACAGTTGGAAAAAGTTGCGTATAATTTCTTTTGAACTGAACTCCTGTTGTTAACTGGTTACCTTTAGCATTGGTATTCTCCATGCGAAGACCAAACTGGCCACTCCATTTTTTTCCCAATGGCCTGCTATAATTCACATATGCTGCATTTACGTTTTCTTCATACACAAAATGATTGCTGCGATTGAAATCATGATATTGCTGTCCATTTCTTAAACTATCATAGTTTGCATCATTATCTGTCTTAACATAACTTGTTTTTATACCCGCTTCAAATTTTGCTCCTTTCTTTAATGGCAATGTGTAATCAACTTTACCGCTATAGATAGTAATATCCTGCGGAAGAGTACCCATCAATGTATCCGGCGCCTTCGTCAGGTTACCCATGTTATCATAATAAGAAGCATAAAGCGGTTGTTCGCTGGTTGACCTGTACATGATGTAATCAAGATCAGCTGCTATTTCCTGCCCGTTGGAATCCAAAGTAGAACGCAAATTTAGATTGCCACTGAAATTTTTCCATTTCTCAATATTCTGCGTAAAGCTTTTTGCCTGGCTTGTCAGCACATAATTTGGGCTATATATATTCGTACCCGTAATACTTGTCCATGTACTGGGGTTATAAAAACCACTTGCAACAAATCCTAATGTTGTTCTTTTGCTTGCAGAATAATCCAACCCAACCTTAGCGCTGTAAAAATGTCTTTCATTTTCCATTTCTGAATTCTGGTCGAATATGGAGATAACATCTTTCGTATTTATATCCCTGAAGTTTCTTGTAATAAGCAGGTCCTCTCCCCTATGGTTACGGTTATAACTCAAATTGGTGAACAGGTTTATTTTGCCATTCCGATAATTAAAATTTCCGCTTTCATTGAATCTTGCGTATTGTCCTTGTGTATAACCTGTCGTTAAGCTTCCATTGTAACCAAACTGCTTATTCTTTTTTGTTTTAATATTAATGATACCTGAATTACCGGCTGCATCATACTTGGCAGGTGGATTGGTCATGATTTCGATCTGGTCAAGCTGGCTTGCATTCATACTTCTCAGCATATTGGCAAGATCAGCGCCGCTTAAATAACTTGGGCGGCCATCAATCATTACAATAACACCTTGTTTTCCTTTCAGGCTAATGTTACCGTCTTTATCAACAGTAATGCCCGGAGATTTTTCCAGCACTTCCAATGCTGAATTACCAACGTTGGTAACCGATGCCTCTACATTTACGATAGTCCTGTCCAGTTTTTGTTCTATCAAAGGTCTTTTAGCAGTAACTGTTACAGCACCCATTGATTTAGCAACAGGCACCAACTCGATCGTCTTTAATGTAACAGAAGGATTTGAGGAGTTAATATCAAAGGCCTCGGAAAATCCTTTAGTATGACCTACCACAGATATTGAAACAACATAGCGTCCTTCAGCAACGCCATCGAATTCAAATTTTCCTGTTTTATCAGCCACACTCATTTTAGCCACCGATGAGTCTTTTACTCTAAGTAAAGTAATGGTGGCTGACTCAATGGTTTTCGTATTTCCATCGATCACAGTCCCGCTTACTTTCCCGTCTTTCATTTGCGCCTGGCTCAGAAGAGTTATTGTCAGAACAGTCAGCAGGGTTAATAGCTTTCTCATTTTTCGTTTATTTTGTTTTTATGTACTTGTTTTTAAATATTACAGTTCAAAAGTAAGTACTATGCAATATCAAGTACATTGTTTTAAATTAAACGGCCAATTTTAGTGATGTGTGGCCGTTATTCGTGACATGGATATGACGCAGAAGGGGAAATTGGGTTACAGTTCAGCCTAAATCTGGGATGAATGGCCTTTAAATTTGATAAAAGGCTTCTGGTAAGCAGATGCTCTAAAGCCCGAATTCAGCCTTTATGGCCTCATTATAGGTCCGGCCGGAGCTGATCTTAGTGACGTTCTTGTCATCCATGGTAAAAAGAAAGCGGCCGTTGAAATGTTTATGCATCTCTTTTATCCTCTCCTTATTGATGATATATGACTTTTGAACCCGGTAAAATTGTGCCGGGAGCTTTTCCTCCAGGGACATTAATGATTGATCGGTAAGATGTTTTTGTCCATCAATAGTATAAATAAAAACATATTTATCATGTGCCTCCAGGTAGCTTATATTCTCGAATTTTAGCAGGTTGATCTTGTCGCCTGTTTTTATGGGGAGAGCAGTTGCTTTTTGCGGCGTCCTTAATTGCTGAATGATCTGTTGAAGTTCAGATATATCAATACCGGCATTCAGCTTCCCAAATTTTTTCAATTTGGCAATGCTTTGCTCCAGTCTTTCTTCTTTGATCGGCTTTAGTAAATAATCAATGGAGAATGTTTCAAAAGCTTTGATGGCATATTGCTCGTATGCTGTTGTAAAAATGATATCAGGTTGATGATTCAATTGCTCGATCACTTCAAAACCTGTTAAATCAGGCATTTGTATATCCAGAAAAATAAGATCTGGTAACTGGCTATCAATTTTTCCCAATGCCTCTCTCCCGTTAGAAGCTTCTCCTATTACTTCCACCACATCTTTGTGCTGCTGCAACAGGCTTTTCATCAACCGGCGGGCTGCCGGTTCATCATCAATTATTATTGCTTTAAACAACCTGTTCATCTTTCATCAGTTTTTGAATATGAATGGTTACCTGTTTTCTTGGTTCATTGGAAAAATGTACTTCGTAACGGCCGGGGAATAATAATTCCAGTTTGTCAAACATACTCTTCACCCCATAACCCGGTGAAAGCTCTGCCGGGAACAATGGTCCGTTATCGGCAACGATCAACTCAATCCCATTATCATTTCTTTTTACCTCTACCAGTATCTCTGTCATCTTCCCTGTTACTTTCAATCCATGCTTCACTGCATTTTCCACCACAGGTTGCAATACAAATCTTGGAACGAGATAATGTTTCAGCTCGTTGTCCACATTCAAAGAATAAGTGAGTTTATCTTCAAATCTTATCTTCTCAATCTGCAAATAAACCTCTGCCATTTCCACTTCATCCTTTATCGAAGAATAATTATGATCATTATAATTAATGCTATAGCGAAAAAGATCGGCCAACGCTACTGTCATTTTCCTTGCCTTTTTTCCATCTGTTATCGATAGATCAGCGATCGAGTTAAGTGCATTGTATAAAAAATGAGGATTGATCTTGGAATGCAAGGCATCCAGTTCTGCTTTGGTCTTTAATTCACGGAGACGGCTCAGTTCCAATTCCTTTTCATCGAATTTTCTTTTTCTTGCAATATCAAGATAGTTGGTAAGTCCATATACGATTCCCGCTGCTGCAGCCAGGTAAGCGCTGTTGCTGACCGAATATTTAATGTATCGTTTTGCTTCTTCTTCGTGATACATCCAGTGAGCTATAGGAATATTGACCGCCAGGGTCACTATTACCAGGGTGATCACTACCAGCGAACTGTGTTTGATAATAGAAAGTTTTTTTAAACGACGGTTCTCTGCCACCACTCTCGCCAGGTTGTAAATGATCAGGGTGCATATAGTTGCTGAAATAAAATGGCTCCCTATTGCCCACCCCCATCCATATCTTTCCAGCAGGTAAAAAAAACCGCCGCTCATTGGCACCATTGCGATCGAAAGGCAAAGAATGATCAGCCAGGCTGCAATATTCTTCCGGAGCAATTCATTTGTAACAACCCTTTTGAAAAGGTTTCTGAAATTACCGAGCATATATATTCCGCCCACTGCAAAAAACAGGCTGACCAGGATCAGCAGTGTATATTGAATAATGCTTGGCTCGTTCATAAAGTTGCCAAGTTAACAATAGAAACGGCAACCCGTATAATAGCCTTCGCCAACTGTTTAAATTGAGGAGTGAACGAAGTATATTGCAGGAAAATAAGAGGATGATAATTGATTTCAGATCTGATACAGTAACAAAGCCCACCCCCGGCATGATGGAAGCGATGATGAAAGCAAAAGTGGGTGATGATGTATTTGGCGAAGACCCTTCGATCAATGAACTGGAAACATTAACGGCAACAATGTTTAAAATGGAAGCTGCTTTATTCTGTCCTTCCGGCACCATGACCAACCAGATCGCTATAAAATGTCACACACAACCCGGCGATGAAGTGATCTGCGATGAGTCCTCGCATATTTATCAATATGAAGGCGGGGGCATTGCTTTTAATTCAGGAGCATCCGTAAGATTATTACAAGGCGATAAAGGAAGGATCTCTGCCGAGCAAGTAGTAGCTGCTATTCAGCCCGATGATGCACACCGGCCGCATTCAAGTTTGGTAAGTTTGGAAAATACCAGCAACCGTGGCGGCGGAAGTTGTTATGATTTTGAAGAAATAAAAAAGATAAAAGCCGTTTGCACAGAAAAGAAACTGGCATTCCATCTTGATGGTGCAAGATTATGGAATGCCCTGGTAGCAAAGAAGGAAACTCCCGAACAATATGGCGAAACGTTTGACAGCATATCTGTTTGCCTCAGCAAAAGCCTGGGATGCCCGGTGGGCAGTTTGCTTTTGGGTAAAAAAGATTTTATAAAAAAAGCGAGGCGCATAAGAAAAGTTTTTGGAGGAGGAATGCGGCAAGCAGGATTTTTAGCGGCAGCCGGCATCTATGCATTGCAAAATAATATTGAACGATTAAGTGAAGACCATAATCATGCAAGGCAGATCGCCGATAAGATCGCCTATAAAAAATTTGTAAGGATGGTACTGCCTGTAGAAACTAATATCATCATCTTTGAACTGGATGATTCAATTTCAGCCCCGGCCCTTGTTGCAAAACTGAAAGAACATAACATTCTTGGGTATGCCATTTCTCCTAACCGTATAAGACTTGTTGTTCATCTAGATATCAGCCCGGAAATGACCACAAGAACTATAAAAGTGTTTGAACAACTATAGTATCTTCAGCATATGTTACCCAGGATCAACCCAACAATTACAAAAGCATGGCAGCAATTACTACAACATGCTGCGGAAATGAAGGATGTTCATATGCGGGACCTGTTCAAGAACGATCCTGGCCGTTTCAGAAAATTCTCTCTGTGCATTGACGAGATGGCTTTTGATTACTCCAAAAATATTATTACTGAGAAAACCATTCAACTTCTTTTACAATTAGCAAATGAATGTAAGCTGAAAGATGCAATAACAGCTATGTTCAATGGCGATCTTATCAATGAAACAGAACATCGTTCTGTTCTGCATCCCGCCCTGCGCAATTTTTCCGGCGAACCCGTTTTTACAGAAGGTGTTGACATGATGCCCGGTGTAAAAAAAGTGCTTCGCCAAATGAAAAATTTTTGCCAGTCTGTTCATAATGGAAGAAAGAGAGGCTATACCGGTAAAAAAATAAAATACATTGTAAACATAGGTATCGGCGGCAGCGATCTTGGGCCATTGATGGTAACAGAAGCATTAAAGCCATACAAGGTCGCCCAAATCGAAACTTTTTTCGTTTCCAATATTGATGGAACACATATCACTGAAACATTAAATAAAATTGATCCTGAAAGAACATTGTTCCTGGTCGCTTCCAAAACTTTTACCACACAAGAGACCATGACCAATGCACATACAGCAAGAGAATGGTTTTTGAATAAAGCAAAAAAAGAGAAACATATTGCCCGGCATTTCGTCGCTTTATCAACCAACGAAGCAGAAGTTGTGAAGTTTGGGATCGATAAAGCAAATATGTTTGAATTCTGGGATTGGGTGGGCGGCCGTTATTCACTCTGGAGTGCCATCGGTTTGTCCATAGCATTAACGATCGGCTATAAAAATTTTGAACAGCTGCTGAAAGGAGCACATACCACCGATAATCATTTCAGAAACACTTCATTTGAAAAAAACATTCCTGTGCTAATGGGATTGATCGGAATATGGTACTGCAACTTTTTTGGGGCACAGTCCGAAGCGGTCCTTCCGTATGATCAATACCTGCATCGCTTTGCAGCATATTTACAGCAAGCCAGCATGGAAAGCAATGGCAAAAGTATCGACAGGAATGGCGAAGCAGTTGAATATTCAACAGGCCCCGTTATTTGGGGTGAGCCGGGAACAAATGGGCAGCATGCTTTCTACCAGTTGATCCACCAGGGTACGTCTATCATTCCCTGTGATTTCATTGCCCCGGCTCAAAGTCATAATGCTGTCGGAGATCATCATATAAAACTGTTGAGCAATTTTTTTGCACAAACAGAAGCGCTGATGAGCGGCAAGACAGAAGAAGAAGCAAAGGCTGAACTGGAAGAACAGGGCTTATCGGCAATACAAATAAGTAAGCTTCTCCCCCATAAAATTTTTGATGGCAACAAACCTACTAATTCCTTTCTTATAAAAAAGATCACTCCTTACTCACTTGGAGAACTGATCGCCCTGTACGAACACAAAATATTTGTACAGGGTATCATCTGGAATATTTTTTGTTTTGACCAATGGGGAGTGGAACTGGGTAAACAACTCGCCAATAAAATATTACCTGAGCTTGAAAATGATGACCCGGTAACAGGTCATGATTCATCTACCAATGGTCTTATCAATGCCTGGAAGCAAATGAAAAAATAACGAACCCGCAAAAAAATGAAATTAACCGGGGTTCTTTGATTCAACAACCTATTTTCATTGGGTTTCTTACAAAAAAAAGCCGTCTCGTTTTAAACGAGACGGCTTTGAATATTGATAGACCTGTTTGTTATTGAGAAACAACAAACAATCCTGAAACTGTATTTCCTGAATTCAAACCTGTAACCTTAGCTGCATAAGTTCCGGCAGCCAGTCTTGGAAGTTCAAATTTCATTTGCAGGTAAGAAGGAGATCCCTGTACAAGGTCAAACTCTTTCTGAGCAACAAGCTGACCCTGTGCATTGTAAATACGAATCCTTCTTCTTTCAGCGGCATTGCCATCAAAGAACAACCTGATCTCGAAATTACCATTGTTTGGATTTGGATATATCCAGAGACGATCAGATGGTTCTGCACCAATTGTCAGCAGGTTAGACTTGTTAGTACAACCAGTACCTGTAGCAGTTGCTGTTGCCTGGTATGTACCTAATCCATTAATACCAACTGAGATGCTTGGTCCAGTTGATGGTGGATTTGGCGGAGGAGGTACAACATTACCATTCAGTGTCCATGACCATCCGGTTGGAGTTCCGGCCGGAACGCTGGTGCCTGTGATAGTTGTTGTTTGTCCAGGAGTGATCGCCAGGTCAGCAGATGTAATAGTTACAACTGGTAATGGATTCACTGTAAGGATAACACCGGTAGAAGGTGTAGAAGTAACCGTAGTAGCACAAGGCGGTACGCTAACTACAACTCTATACCTGTAATTATTCATCAGCAAATTAGCAGTAAAGCTATAAGTAGCCGATGTAGCTGCACCTGGTGCAGTTGTCCATGTAATACCACCATCAACACTTTGCTGCCATAGATAAGTAACCGTACCTACAGTCGTTGAAGCAACAACACTGAATGTAGCTGTTTTGCCATCACAAACTGTAACGTTAGCAGGTTGTGTTGTAATTGTAGGAGGAACATTTACCTGTAATGTAGCTAAACCATTACTGGTTATAGGCTGTGGCGGACATTGACCGCCTATGATCACACGGAAACGATATCCGTTCATACCTGCTGTAACAGGGTTAACTGTAAGCGTTGCTGTTGCTCCGCCAGAATAAGGAGCTCCTGTTGCTGGATTCCATGTAGCACCACCATTGCTGCTAAACTCCCATGCGTAAGTAGTACTGGAAACAGCAGGTGTAGCAGTCACTGTGAATGTAGCGCTACCGCCTGCACAAACTGTTGTGTTTGCAGGCTGAGCAGTAATCGCAGGTGGCTGTATTACTGTTACTGTTGCGCTGCCTGTATTGCCGATACCAGGACATCCATTCGCTCCTATTACAGAAACAACCGTGTAGGTAGTTGTTGCACTTGGAGAAACCTGGATAGGTGTACCGCTGGTGTAACCGGGATAACTGGTCTGTGTAGTTCCATTTGTATAAACAAGTGTATATGGAGCCACACCACCTGTTATGTTTACAGATAAAGTAGAAACAGTATTAGGACACCATCCCGGTAAAGGACGGGCTATAAGAACATCATCAACTCCGATAAAGTTAGAGTTAAAGCCTGCAGGACCACCATTTTCTACAAAATAACGGAATGCCATGCGTCCGGTTCCGGCAACGAATGGAGCTATACCTGTAATCGGAACTTTATAGAGTGTCCATGCTGATGAATAACCATTAAGTAGATAAGTTGGATTAATATCCATCCACACGTTGGAGAAGTCGCCAACACTTGTAGCAGTAGCACCAACATTGGTGCTTGCCCCGTTTCCACTCCATCTTACCTGCAGCCTGTCAGGGAATCCCGGAGGCGCAGCAAAAGACCAGAATGTAAGTGTATCACCAACCTGTGTGGTTACCACCGGAGATATCAACCAGTTACTGAGTGTAGATACGCCAGATCCTGAAAGGAAAGCACATCCCCTGAAATCGGCACCTGAATGAGGGCCACCAACTCCACCGGTAGTACCCTGCCACCAACCAACAAATGGGCCGGGTGCGCCAATAGGGTTACTTAAATTATTCTCTGACCATCCGGCAGGTAATGGTGCTGTATCAAAACCTTCACTTAAAATAATTTGCTGTGGCGGAGCCGCTGTGATTACAGATGCTGTTGAAATTCCTTTTACAGGAACAGTAGCTGTGTTAGAACAACCATTGGCTCCATAGCTAAGAACAGTGTATGTCTGATCAGATGATGGAGTAGCAATTACAGAAGAACCTGTTGTTGCATTTAAACCAGTACCCGGTGTCCATGTATATGCAATACCGCCTGTAGCAGTAAGCGTAACAGGAGCACAACCTCCGGGGTTTGGCGTAATAACAATATTAGGCCTTGGGAGAACTGTAACAGTTACATTTTGAGTTGGAGCACAAGCACCTCCTGAGAAGGTAGCAGTATAAGTGCTGGTTGTGCCAGGGGTAACCCATATAGCATCTGTACAAGAACCGGCAACATAAGGTGTTGTGGCCTGAGGATTAGTAAACATCGTACCTGCGGGACCGCTCCATGTTGCTGTCGGAACAATTCTGAAAGTAATGCTCCAGCTTGTAATTGATCCGGCATCAGGCGCAGCATCATCGAGTACTAATAATGACCAGTTTCCATTCGGATTAAGGCTGCTGCTGAAAGATGCAAGTGTTGGGCTATTAGGATTGATCGGGGCTGTAGCAGGTGCAGGGAAGTTATCCGGTTCTACACCGAATGTTCCGACTGAATTTGTAGGTCTCCATGTACCATTGGAAATAGGAACTGGAATAGGACCCGCAGCCTGATCACTAAGAACAATGTTTCTGCCGGAAACTCCGTTTGCCCCAGCATCACCAATATCCGACATCAGGATCACAGTTTGGTTTCCCGGGGATTTAAGAGCAATATCAATATCGCCGGGCCATGTGTGTGTAATACCGTTTATAGCAACCGACTGTACATATACACCACATGTTGGTAATCCGGCAACAGCAATATTATTCGGATAAGGCGAACCATTTCCTGAAGCAGGAATAGTGACCCCACCAGCACTGGTGAATGTTTGCGTTGTTGCACCTGTAGGTGTTACTGTTAATTGTTGAATAGACCCTGCACATATTGTTGCCACATCAGGTGTTAAACAAGTACAAGGTGTTACTGTAACTGTCTGCTGACCGCAAGGGCCGGGAGAAGGGGCACAACCACCTTCGCCTCTAACAGAATATGTTGTAGTAACTCCGGGGCTCACAGTTATAGACGAGCCAGTTCCTATTGATGCGCCTCCGCAACTTCCGCCTGAGTACCATACCCAGTTAGCAGCTCCGTTCAACGTTCCGCTGATTACACTAAGGGTAATTGGAGAACCGGCACAAGTATTAGAAGGAACAGAAGATATGATTGGTTGAGTTGCATTTGTTGGAATACAAATTGCCTGGTCAAATGTTATACTTCCAATGAAAGCTCTTGGGTTATTAGCTGGAGTTCCGGGAATTGCCGGGCCACCCCATCCGCTGCCACCGCCAACAAAAATGCTGCATCCGCCATTTGTAAAAGTAGCGCCGGCAGCAGTTGAGTTCATGTAACCAAGATTTGCTGTACCGGTACCAATAATAATTCCATAAGTAGCACCGGCAGGTATATTCAATGTCAAACCCGTTAAGCAGGTGGTAAGTACAGGAACGGCTGTAGGAAAAATATTGTAAGTAGGAGCAGCTATATTAGCAGAACCAAATAAAGTCCATCCATTACCGGCAGTGGCCGGTCCCGGATTACCAACGATAGCTCCCGGCTTATAATATGCAGAGAAACTAACTGGAACAGGGGCACCTGCGCCAAGATCTGCTAAAGCAGTAGCGATTGACTGAATGATAACTGCAAAGCCATTGGTATTGGTGAAATTAAAACTGATCTGCGCATTACCATTGTTCATATTGCCCGGGGCACTTATAACAGTTGGCGCATTCACCCTTTGAACTAATACTCCTGAAGGAATTGTCTTCATAGGTAGTATTGGCTCGGCCGTCACAGTTGTCGGAGGATTGTAATAGGCATCTGGGCGGCTTCCGGGATTGCGCATTTCTTCCGTCTTCTGCCCAAAAGAGACTTGAGTTGATACGAGAAAGACCAATGCAATAGCAATGATTCTCGTCAACACATTTCCCTTTGTGTTAAGCGTAAATTTTGGTTGCATAATAGATATTTTAATTGATGAATTACATCCCGCCATAGCAGTTATGGCGTAATCGGGCTGTAAGGTAATTTTTTTTGGGATATTTAAAAAAAATAATCCGGATGATAAATAATTAAGACTGTATCAGTTAAAGGCGGCACCGGGTTGCCTCCTCCAAAACCAAGACAGGACTGGTTTCAGGTGAAAACTCACCATTTATCCACATCCTCGGCAGCCTTATTTTCCACAGATGATTCTTCAGCAACCGGATCAGACTCTACAGGTTTCTCCTCCGCTGATACCTGGTCAGCGGCTACGGCTTCATGATTGTTTGTTTCTTCTGAAACTTCATCATGATTAAATGCATCGAAATTAAAATCAGGCATCAATTCTGTTTTTACATAATCAACCGCTTCTCCCAATGCTTTTATGAACTTATTGAAGTCCTCTTTATATAAAAATATTTTGTGCCTGTCGTACCCGTTATCATCAAACCGTTTGCGGCTTTCGGTGATGGTCAGATAATAATCATTTCCCCGGGTAGCTCTTACATCGAAAAAGTAGGTTCTTCTTTTTCCTGCACGGATGCGTTTGCTGTAAATGCTTTCTATTTTCTTGTCATTGTTCTCGTACGCCACGTTAAAAGATTTTAGCAGTTAAAAAATAGCTTTGGTTGTTGGAGTTCACAAATATATAGATGTTTTCGAAACGGCCAAATCGGTCTTGGTATTGGGTAATGTCTCATTATGAAAAAAGACATCCCACAAAGACACAAAGTAGTTAAGATCAATGTGCCTTTTTTGTGTTCTTAGTGTCTTTGTGGGAAACAAAATTGAAACAGATACACTACTTGGTATTGCAGAATTTAGTCTGCCTTTATTGACAAGCAATATGGCTTTGGTGATACCCGTTAAAGACTAAGACTCCCTGCTGGTCTCCTGCTCCCGCTGACGTGCATACAGATCAGCATAGTACCCTTTCATTTCTAAAAGCTGGCTATGTGTACCCTGTTCTATGATCTTTCCATCTTCAAGAACGACGATCTTATTAAAATTGAAAAGGGAAAATATCCGGTGAGTAATGATAATAGCAGTTTTATCGCTTAAATATTCATTCAGGTTATTGATGATCTCCTGTTCTGTCTTAGCATCCACTGCACTCAGGCAGTCATCAAAGAGTACAAGTTCAGGATCTTTTATCAATGCCCTGGCAATAGATATTCTTTGCTTCTGACCACCACTCAAAGTAACTCCCCTCTCCCCGATCATGGTTTCATACTGGTGAGCAAACCCGGCCACTTCTTTATCAACGCTTGCTTGCACAGCTGCTTTTTCAACCGATGATCTTTCTGCTGATTGCAAACCAAACCGGATATTATTCTCCACTGTATCGCTAAATAAAAAAACATCCTGCGGTACATAACTGATCTGTTCCCGCAGGTTTTTAAGATCAAGCGAACGGATATCATTATTATCATAATAAACAGTACCGCTGCTGACATCATACATCCTTAATAATAATTGGGCAATGGTTGATTTACCACAACCGGTTCTGCCTACAATAGCAACCTTCTCTCCTTTTTTTATTTCAAGATCAAAATCTTTTATTGCATGGATGCCTGTGTGAGGATAAATAAAATTCACATTGGAGAAACGGATGCTGCCTTCCAATACCTGCATCAAAGCTTTTACATCATTTGATATGGCCGGTTTGGTATGCAAAAACTCATTGATCCTTTTTTGTGATGCTGCTGCCCGTTGTATCATGCTTGCGGTAAGGCCGATGGCGCTGACAGGGAATGTGAGCATATTGATATACATCACAAACTCAACAATGGTATTTAACTGCATACCATGACTGCCGTTTATATAATACAATCCGCCGATCATGATCGTAAATAAAGTGCTCAGGCCGATCAAAAAAGTGATCGACGGAAAATAGATCGCTTCTACTTTGGCCAGGCTCACTGCATTCTTCTTGTATTCTTCACTATTCTTTGTAAAAAAACCCTGCATTGCTTTTTCCTGCACAAATGATTTGATCACCCGAATGCCTGAATACGATTCCTGTGCATTGGTTGTAAGATCGGAAAGAGATTCCTGTATCCTTTCACTCTTTTTATTGATCGTATTATTGACATAATAAATGGTGATGGCCAGAACAGGCAACGGGATTAATACATACATCGTTAATTCCGCATCTCTCTTCAGCATAAAAAAAACGCTGAGTGAAATGATAGCAACAAGATTAGCAAGGTACATAATGGCAGGACCGGTAAAAATTCTTACACGGCTTATATCTTCTGCAATACGGTTCATCAGGTCGCCGGTGCTGTGTGTTTTATAAAAAGCAGTATCTAATTTTTGATAATGATCAAATACTTCATTCTTCTGATCATATTCAATATGACGACTCATTACAATAACAGCCTGCCTCATTAAAAAAAGAAAGAAACCCCGCAGTAATGCAAGGATGAGAATAACAATACCACAAAGTGCCACCACTTTTATCCAGCTATAATCGGGGGAAGATAACCAACCGGTAACCTTTGTTACCAATGCATCATACCGGGGCGGACGATCAGGCGTTTTATAACCAGGTAATTTTTGCTGCACAAAATCAGTAACAAACCCGGTGACCTGCGGCGCCAGAACGTTGAAATAGTTGGACAGGAAAACAAAAGCAAGTCCAATACCTAACCGAACCCGATATTTCCAGAAATATTTATTGAGGGCTTTAAGATGCTTCAAGAAAAAACTTTGATGCGAAATTAAATGAAGGTGCTAACTATACTGGTCCCGTTTGTAAATAAAATTCATAAATGATTTTGCCTTAAACGTTGCTGCTCGTACATTTGCGCCGGAGAGATGGCAGAGCGGTCTAATGCGGCGGTCTTGAAAACCGTTGACCCAAAAGGTCCGGGGGTTCGAATCCCTCTCTCTCCGCTTTTTATGCAGCATTTAAGCTGCATTTTTTATTCCAGGTTAAATATTCACCACCACTTTACTTTCCAATATCACTTTGTGAGGAATGGTTTTATCCAGGCCTTTTGAATGGATCAAACGCAATAAAATATCCGTTGCTCTTTCAGCCTGCTGGTAAGGGAATTGTTCCACTGACGCTATAGGGGGTTCGTCAAGATAATTGGTGACCGGGAGATTCGCATAACTGACAAATGAAATGTCTTTGTTGATCTTTAATCCCTGCGACCGGGAATACCGGATAGCATCCAGCGCCACATAATCATTAAAAGCAATTATTGCTGTCGGGGGATTTTTCAACGCCAATAATTTTTGCATGGCATCCTCTGTTTTTTTGCGACTAAGATCTGTTGATACAACTAATGAAGCTTCCCCTTTTAAATTATTTTTCTTCAATCCCTCATGATAGCCGTTAAGCCGTTGTTTAGAATGTATAAGCGTATCAGGTCCTTTTATAAAACCGATCTGTTTATGGCCTTTGCTTACCAGCCAATCCACCAGGTCAATAGAACTGTTTTCCAAATTACAGGAAACAGTATAAGCGCCGTCAAGCTGATCAGGCACTCTGTCAAAGAACACTACCGGTATCTTGAATTTTTCCAACTGCTTAAAATGTTCGAAGGATTTAGTTGTCTTTGCTAATGAAACGATCAAACCATCCACCCGGTGACGGCGCATCGTATCTGCTATTTGCTCTTCTCTTTCCACATCATCATGCGATTGACCGATCAAAACAGTGTAACTATTTTTTGTGGCTACATCCTCAATTCCATTAATCGCAATAGAAAAATATTCTTCACCAAGATTAGGAAGGATCACTCCCAATGTCATTGTTCGCCCCTGCTTAAAAGAAATAGCAGCCTGGTTTGGCTCATAATTAAGCTCCTTGGCTATTTTCCGTACCTGCTGTTTGGTCTTCACCCCAATACTGGGATGATCATGCAATGCTCTCGACACGGTAGAAACAGAAACACTCAGCCGTTTGGCTATTTCTTTTATGGTAGCTGGTTTTTGATCCATATATCAACATCGGAAAGGTAAATTATTTTTATGACGGATGTTTAATAACTTGATGAGTGAATAGTGTATCTGTTTCAATTTTGTTTCCCACAAAGACACTAAGAACACAAAAAAGGCACATTGATCTTAACTACTTTGTGGTTCTTGTGTCTTTGTGGGATGCCTTTTTTTCATAATGAGACACTACCGATGAGTGAGATCGGCACTACCCTCTTGGCTATTCCAGTAGTAATAATGACCTGCCCGTTCATTACTCAAAGACTTATCACCAATAAACAGGACATTGATAAATAGTTTTTGAACAGGTTGGTTCTTTTTGTAAATTTCATGCAGAAACTTACCGGCAATGAACAATGTTTCTTCTCTCCTTGCAAGGAAAAACAGACCTGTTGTTTCCATTTCTCCCAATACTTCTGTTGTTGATGCATTAACAGTAATGGCTGAAAAAAATATTGGCTGTATAGTAGTATTGGAAGGCAATAAATATCTCGGCATTTTTACGGAAAGGGATTATTCAAGAAAAGTTGTATTAAAAGGAAAGAATTCATCCACTACTGCTGTAGCAGAGATCATGACAACAGATCTTGCTTCTGCAAAACCCGGTGACAGCATCGAGTATTGTATGGAAACAATGACATCAAAAAATATCCGTTACATGCCAGTATTTGAAAATGATCAATTAACGGGTATTGTTTCGATGAGTGATGTGGTGAAAGAAACCATTCTTACACAAAAAGAAACAATTGATCAATTACAGAACTATATTCAAAGCTGACTTACACACTCCTTAAATACCTGCGAAGCCCTGTAAGGCTTCGCTTTTTTTTCATATATCTGTTAATGTGCTATGAAAAAAGCAATAATACAAGCCCTTACCAAACTAATGGTCCGGCATCATCGTAAATTGCAGGAAATTTACAAATGAACCGGAAGAAGAATCTCATAAACGTTTTGATGATCTTAGCTGCAAGCTTTGCCGGTTCATTTATGCATGCTCAACCATCAATAAAAACTACTATGACGAATACTATACAAACAGATACGGCCACATTTGCCAACGGATGCTTCTGGTGCACCGAAGCGATCTTTGAACAATTAGATGGTGTTATCAGCGCTACATCAGGCTATACCGGTGGGCAAAAAGAAAACCCAACCTATAAAGAAGTGTGCGGCGGCCAGACAGGTCATGCGGAATGTCTGCAAATTGTTTATGATCCATCCAAAATCAGTTTTGATGAATTGCTGGAAGTTTTTTGGGAAACACATGATCCCACTACCTTGAATCGCCAGGGCGCTGATGTAGGCACACAATACAGAAGCGGTATTTTTTATCATAACAATGAACAAAAGGAAAAAGCAGAAAAATATAAAGCAGCATTGGACAAGAGCGGTGCATTTGATAACCCTATCGTAACTGAAATAACTCCTTTCACTAAATTCTATACTGCCGAAGATTATCACCAGCAGTATTTTGAAAATAATGAGAATAACAATCCTTATTGCAAGATCGTCATCAGGCCCAAGATGGACAAGTTCAGAAAAGTTTTTAAAGACAAACTGAAGAATTGATCTGCATTTCTTTTATTTTTTTTAACACTATAATGTTTGAAAAAAATGAAATAATTCTACTTTTACGCAAACGTTTGCTTATGACAAGGATCATTACCAGTGCCGCCCTCCTATTGCTGCTTTCAATCGCTGCCATAGCACAAAACAAAACTCTACCCCTTAGTGAGAATAAGTACAGGATCAACCTTCCTGATTATTGGGGACATGGCAATAAAGTATGGAATATACTGACTGAAAAATTGCCGCTTGTTTCCGAAGAGTTGAAGGATAAAGAAGTTTGTGGTGACGATTGCCATCCAAAATACAGCATTGATTTTTATATCACCGAACCTGAATTGACAGGTTATACGAGATATAAAAAACCAAAGGCAGTCTCAACCAGTACAAGAGCATTGGTGAATAAAATACCGGGCACTGTGCTGGTCCCGGGGAGTTATTCACCCCAGCTTCCGGCCGGTTATTATAACCAGGCGGCCAATAATCAACCCGAACAATGGCAAATGACTGCTGAATATGTTTTTCAATGTTTCCTGTTATTAAAAGATGATACCGGCAGGATCATTACAAAATTTATACTGGTAGATACAAATGAAGTATGGTCATCGGCTTTCAAAGGCAGCAATACCGAATATTCTTCCCCGCAGAACCCGGATGTATTCTTTGAAACTTATAAAGAGAAATTCACACCGGATAAATTTGAATTGCTGGCCATTGTAGATAAAAAAATATTGGCGCTGTAAGATTTAATCTAACCTGACCGTTCTTAATTCAAGCAGGTTTAGTGCATTCGGTTTAAACCCTTTTACAGCAGGCTGTACTAACCTCACTACTTTGTCATACCAAAGCGGAACAACTGGTGCATCATTCATCACCATCTGATCAGCCTGTTGGTAAATAGTGTAACGTATCGAATCATTGTTCTCTGTTAATGCTTTTTCAAACAAAGCATCAAATGCCGGGTTTTTATAACGGGTATAATTCGGCGGCGCAGGGTTTTTAGAATAAAAAACAGCTAAATAATTTTCTGCATCAGGATAATCTGCTATCCAACTGCCACGAAAAAAAGCCGCTTCTGAATTTGAGGTCATTTGCAGCAATAAATATTTTTGAACCACTTCTACCTGCACAGGTATGCCGGCCTCTTCCAATTGTTTGGCAATGAAATTTGCCATGTCTGCATAAATAGCAATGGTGAACAATTTTATCCCCGGCAAACCTTTGCCATCAGGATAACCGGCTTCACTTAATAATTGTTTTGTTTTGGCCGGATCGTAATGATAACCTTTTACAATAGTTGAATCAAAAGAGGGAAGACCCATCGGGATAAAACCTGATTCCGCCGCTGTGCCTAATGAATTACGGAGATATAATACCATTTTACGCCGGTCAAATCCATAGTTGATCGCCTGCCTGATCTTACGCAACTTCATCGGGGAATTTTGTACCAGCTTATTTGTCGAATCAAATAAAATTCCGAGATATTCAATATTCAAATACGGACTTGTTTGTAAAATGATTTTCCCGTCCCATTCACTTCTCAATACTCCCCTCTTTGTAAGCACCTCATCTTTAAAAGAAGCTTCAATATCATTGATGAATTCCAACTTCTTTTGCCTGAATAAAAGGAACTCAGTGGCCTTACTGTCATAAAAAGAAACATTGATGCCATCTACATAAGGAAGCCTGTTGCCGGCGCTATCCTTTTCAAAATAATTGGGGTTCTTTTTCAAAACCAATGCCTGTCCTTCTTCCCACGCCACAAATTGAAAAGGCCCGGTGCCCACAGGATGACGGCGGAAATCAGTTCCATATTTCTCTACAGCCTCTCGGGGGACAATAGAACAATATTGCATGGACAAAATGCCGAGAATAGGATTATAAGGATGAAGCAGCTTTAACTGAAACGTTGTATCATCAATGGCTGTGAATGGTTTCAATGAATCAACTTTATTATTGAATATCCAGGCCCCGGGGCTGGCCGTACTCTTGTTCATGATGCGGTAAAAAGTGTACTCCACGTCTTTGGCTGTAAGCCTTCTGCCCTTTGATCCTTCAAAAGCTTTATCATCATGAAAGAAAACATCATTTCTTAAATGAAAAGTGAATACCGTTCTGTCTTCCGATATATCCCAATCTTTTGCAATAGAGGGAACGATATGCAGGCTGTCATCAATTTCTACCAATGTGTTAAATAATTGATGCGCCGGCCACATAGTAGCCTGGCTTTTGGCAAAAGCAGGGTCCAGTGAAGAGATCCCATTGAATTCATTATAGTGAAATATCTTTTTGCCCGACTTGCCTGCATTATAACATGCAGCCAAACTGCCGGTAACAACCGTCATGAGGAGGAAAAACCGGTAATCACATTTTACTTTTATCATCCTATTCAAAGCTTAAATTTACAGCAACAAAAAATAGCATCGTGAAATACATTCGCCCATACTTATTCATTTTTTATTTTTTATTTCTTATTACTTATTCTTCCCTGGCACAACCATTGAACCAGAAAGGAAAATTCACCCGCCAGGATTCATTAAGAGGAACTATTAATGCCGAAAGGTCATGGTGGGATGTACTTCATTATGATATTTCCGTCACACCGGACTACAAAGCCAAAACGATCACTGGCAAAACAACCATCGGGTATAAAGTATTGCCGGGCCAGAAATCAGATTATATGCAGATCGATCTGCAACAACCACTGAAGGTTGATAGTATTTTTTATGATGGCAAGTTTTATATCAACCATCCTGCAATGCCTTATTACAATGAAGGCAATGTTTGGCATATTCCCTTGCCAAAGGCCCAGCCCGGAAGCACTCATACCATAGCGATAGTCTATCATGGCAAACCCCGTGAAGCTATTCATCCGCCATGGGATGGTGGCTGGATATTTACAAAGGATGATAAGAACCGCCCCTGGATGACAGTTGCCTGCCAGGGACTTGGAGCCAGTGTATGGTATCCCTGCAAGGATCACCAAAGTGATGAGCCGGATAACGGTGCAACGCTTACTATAACAGTTGTTGATTCATTAGTAGCTGTTGGTAATGGAAGATTAAAAGAAAAAAGACCGAACGGCAATGGAACCACCACATGGATATGGGAAATAAAAAATCCTATCAACAATTATAATATCGTTCCTTATATCGGCAAGTATGTGAACTTCTCAGATAATTATATTGGCGAAACAGAAAAAAACCTTTCTCTCGATTACTGGGTGCTGGATTACAATTTGGAGAAAGCCAAAAATCAATTTGGCCGTGATGTAAAACCCATGCTGAAAGCATTTGAGCATTGGTTTGGTTCCTATCCTTTTTATGAAGACGGTTTTAAACTGGTAGAATCATCTCATTTGGGAATGGAACACCAAAGCGCCACAGCCTATGGCAATCATTATTTGAATGGTTATCTCGGCTCTGATCTTTCCGGCAGCGGATGGGGATTGAAATGGGATTATATCATTATTCATGAAGCAGGACATGAATGGTTTGGTAATAATATTACCACTAATGATATTGCTGATATGTGGGTGCATGAAGGTTTTACCATGTATTCCGAAGTATTATTTGTAGAATATCATTGGGGCAAAAAAGCAGGCGATGAATATGTGCAGGGTCTCCGGTCAAATATCTCAAATGAAACACCACTGATCGGTCACTATGGAGTGAACCAGGAAGGCAGCGGTGATATGTATAACAAAGGCGCCAATCTTTTACATACGATCAGGCAGATCATCAATGATGATGAGTTGTTCAGAAAAATATTGCGGGGATTAAATAAAGAATTCTGGCACAAGACAACTACTTCTAAAAATGTTGAAGCTTATATATCAAAAGAATCCGGAAAAGATCTCTCAAAAATTTTTGATCAATATTTAAGAACAACAAAAATTCCCGAACTCGAATTAAAAGATGCCAACGGTAACCTGTCCTATCGTTGGGCCAATTGTGTTCCTGGTTTTGCTATGCCTGTCCGGCTTAATAATGACGGTCTTTGGTTATATCCGACTTCTGAATGGAAAAAAACAGCATTTACTGCTGCTATGAAGAAAAAAGCGGTAGAGATCGATAAAAATTTTTATGTAAAAGTAAAAGTGAACGGGAGTACATTTGAAAGTGTACCCCCACCGCCGGGAGCAGGACAATAACTGATCAAATTCTACTACTTATCTTTACTGGCATGAGCAGTATCCGCCGCCAGAGCATCATTTCTTCGGTTGTTATATATATCGGCTTTGCTGTTGGTTTGCTCAATACCTATTTATTTACCAAAGAAGGCAACTTTGATAAAGCCGAATATGGGCTTACCACTATTTTCATTGCCATAGCAGTACTGATGAACGGGTTGACCACATTGGGTATGCCTGCTTATATCACAAAATTTTTCCCTTACTATAAAGACCATTTGCCGCCAAAGAAAAATGATATGCTTAGCCTGGCATTGCTGGTAAGCATAGTTGGCTTCCTGGTGATAATGACACTCGGTATCGTACTTAAAAGCCTGGTGATACAAAAATTCGGAGCCAATGCTCCTTTACTGGTGACCTACTATTATTGGGTATTTCCATTTGGTCTTGGCCTTATCATATTCACCATACTGGAAGCTTATACATGGAATCTCGGCAAACCTGTCGTCACCAATTTTTTTAAAGAAGTAGCATGGAGACTTTTTATCACGGTGATCATTGTGTTCTTTATCATGGGAGTCATTAAAGACTTTGACACCTTCATTAAATTATTCTCCTTCACTTTTCCTGCTATTGCGATCGGGCTGTTGTTCTATTTACTAATTACTAAAAAGATCCATTTTACTTTTAAACTAAGTAAGGTCACCCGGAGATATTCAAGAAAGATCATACTGCTTTGTTCTTTTTTCTATGGGGCCGTCCTGCTACAGGCTTTATCAAAAGTGTTTGATTCATTTGTTATTGCTTCCAAATTGGAGGATGGCCTCGACAAAGCCGGCATCTTTGCACTGGCAACCATAGTGACCAGCATCATGCTGGCACCACAAAGAGGGATCATTACTGCATCCATGCCCCGTCTTTCAAGAGCATGGAAAGAAAAAGATATGAGCATGCTGCAAAAAGTATATCAGCGTTCCTCTATCAACCAATTATTGTTTGCCTGTGCGATCTTCCTCCTGATCTGGCTCAATTTCACAGATGCAGTGATCACTTTTGGACTTAAACCCGACTATCTGGATGCAGCGCCGGTATTCTTTATATTGGGTATTTCTGTGATCATTGATATGGGTACAGGGGTGAACGCACAGATCATTTCCACCTCGGTCTTTTGGCGCTTTGAGTTGATCAGTGGTGTTATCCTGATCGCCATCATGCTGCCGCTTACCTATATATTGACCGTTCAGCTCGGCATTATCGGACCTGCCTATGGCACCCTGATCTCCATGGCCATTTATAATTCTATCCGCATTATTTTTCTCCGGAATAAATTCAATTTATTCCCGCTTACGATACAATCATTATACACGGTATTACTCGCTGCTGCTTGCTATGGGATCTGCTATTTCGCTTGCAGGGATATGAGCGGCATTGCCGGCATGCTGGTAAGAAGTATCGCATTCATCCTGTTGTATGGACTGGGAGCGGTATTCATGAAACTATCTCCCGACATTCAGCCGGTGTTGCAAGCGATCAAAAAAAGATTGAGGATAAAAACTAATTAGAAGAAGCTGCTATCTCTTTGTCATCTATTCTTCCGGCGCCGATAAAACGCTGCACATAATAAGATTCAAACAGGCTGTTGACCATCACTCCCCTTGAAACAGAAGCATGAATGAATTTATTATTGCCCAGATAAACCCCTACATGCGAAACGCCTGAACCCCTTGTACGGAAGAAAACAAGATCACCTTCCTGTAATTCAGTGATAGATATTTTGCGGCTGATCCTGTATTGTTCTCGGGAAACTCTCGGTAGCGCTATGCCATACACAGCAGAATAAACTGCAACAGTAAAACCAGAGCAATCGACGCCTGTCTTTGTATTCCCCCCGGTGCGGTATCTTACACCATACCATTCATCTACACTTTCCAATAATGTTTTGTTAGGCAAATATTCCACTTCAGTATTGAGCAATATAGCATACTTCAATTGCACGGCGCTTGCATTTTCTACTTCCGTAGTGCGGTTTGCAACAAGGCTGGCTTGTGGTTTGGGTTCTTCTTTTACAACAGTTGGCACCACTACTTCTGTGCTCCTGTCATGAGTAGGCGGAATTGTTTTAGGCACAAGCTTTACTTGTGTTTTATCAATAGTGCTCTGTGGCGTAATTGAAATGTCCTCTATAAATTTTGACTGGGAACTTGCGGGTGCTACAGAAGAAGCCGTTTTACGGTTATTGGATAAGTTCAGCGATTTGAACGCTGTACAACTGCTTAGGAATAGCATTACGGCTATTGCTGGTATCAACTGTTTGGCCATTACGTCTTTCTTTTTAGGATGATTTCACGGGGCTCATCGAAATTTTGTCTGCCAGCAGGCAAAATTTCCCTTCATTACTGAAGGCGTGCAAAAATATAGGTTAATATCCGAAAAAAATCATATCTGTTAAACGAATTTTATGCCACAAAATTGCCACAGGACTAAATCACTGTAATAAAGTAGTTTACCTTTTATAAACAGCTGTGGATATTGACCGATATTTTGAGGGAAATCAACTTAATTTACAGAATGATCTTTTAACGTATCGAAAGTCCATCATATTTCGTCATTCTACCATGCAAGCATTACTATCATTCATCAGTATTTTTCTCCTGTCAATAGGATGCAATACAGCAGACAGCAACCCTACATTCGACAAGACGAATTTAATAAATTCAATTGCTGTTGATACCCTCCCCGTTAAGAAATTAAAACACTATGATGAATTAAAATACAAAGACAAACAAGTACTCACGGCCGCATCCGGAACAAAGTCTGTCATCTTTACTGCATCCGGCTCGAAATTATATGCGATGAATCTCGAAGGAATGAGTGTGTATGAGTTTGATCAAAAGAGTAAAAAGATCACAAGAGAATTCAAATTCACGCCTACCCGTGGCATGGGTTGGGATTATAATAAAAGCCGTCCCATTGCTTCTTTCCAGGAAAAACCGGTGGAAGCCTGTTTCAGCCATGATGATAAAATTTTATGGGTGTCATTGCACAATGCAGAAGGCATCGTTCCTATTTGGGTAGATGATTTTTCAAAGAACAATGCGGTAACGACAAAAGAACAAAAAACAAAACCCATCACTGTTTTGTATCCCGGCCAGTCAAAAACAGATTCATTCCGTGTGCCGCTGATCGAAACAGGAAAGACACCAAAAGTTATTTCAAGGACAGCCGACAGCAAATATTTATTAGTGAGCAACTGGCATTCCCGTAACACAAGTGTGCTGGAAATGGATAGCAATGCTTCTCCTTATGGGAAAGTGATCAGCACTATTCCTGTATCGGCTATTCCAAGAGGAATTGCTGTGGATGATAAAAATAAAAGATCCTATATCGCTATCATGGGCGGCTCGAGCCTGAATGTGGTGAATAATGATACATGGCAAAGTGATACGATCATGAATGTATGGAGCAGTCCCCGGCATATTGTGATGGACACAAGCGGGCATTTATTTGTTTCTTATAATAGTCTTAATACAATTGCCTGCATTGATGCAGCCTCAGGCAAACAATTATTTTCTGCTCAAACTCATGCACAACCAAGGACGATCGTATTATCAAAAAACCACAAATTTATTTTCGTCACTTGTTACACCAGCGATTATGTGGATGTGTATAAGATCAATGACGACAACTTTGAGAAAATAGCATCTTTGCCTTGTGGCGGCCACCCGGTTGGCGTAGATATTTATGAAGATGATGAAGACCTGGAAGCATGGGTGTGCAGCTATAGCGGTTCGATAACAATTTTTACATTTAAAAAGAAAGATAAAGACTGATCATGAAAATAAAAAATAAGAAATGAGGAATAAGGAATGAGAAAGTCAATACAAAGACGATAACACTTTCTCATTTCTCATTTCTGATTTCTTATTCCTTATTTCTAATTCCCTTTGAAATGAAATTTTCTCATCTTCACGTCCATACACAATTCTCTTTGCTTGACGGAGCAGCATCTATTCAAAATCTTTATAAGAAAGCGATAAAAGATGAAATGCCGGCGCTGGCCATCAGCGATCATGGTAATATGTTCGGCGTATTTGAATTTGTGGCCGAAGCTTATAAGAATAAAGATGAGAATGGTAAAGTAAAAGTGAAACCAATTGTGGGCTGTGAGTTTTACATTACTACAGACCGTCATCAAAAAACTTTTACGAAAGAACAAAGAGATCCCCGCCATCATCAAATATTACTGGCAAAGAATGAAGAGGGTTACCGCAATTTGATCAAGCTGACATCACTTGGTTTCATTGAAGGGATGTACAGCAAATATCCCCGTATAGATAAAGAATTAATTCTACGGCATCATAAAGGATTGATCGCAACAACTTGTTGCCTCGGTGCGATGGTGCCACAGGCCATTCTGAAAAAAGGAGAAGAAGAAGGCGAGAATGAATTCAAATGGTGGCTCAATGTTTTCCAGGAAGATTATTATGTAGAGCTGCAGCGGCATGGTATGCCCGAGCAGGATAAAGTAAATGAGGTACTGGTAAGATTAGCAAAGAAATATAATGTAAAGATCATTGCCAGCAATGACTCCCATTATGTAGATATAGAAGATTACAATGCACATGATATTTTGCTTTGTATCAATACCGGTGAAAAATTTGCTACGGAAAAACAACTGGACTTTACCGACGACGATGTTCATTCCAAGAATAAACGCTTTGCATTTCCCAACGACCAGTTCTATTTCAAAACAACAGAAGAAATGAGCAAGGTCTTCGGCGATCTGCCCGAAGCCATTGACAATACCAACGAGATCGTTGACAAAGTAGAATTGCTCAATCTTACCCGTGATATTTTATTGCCTGCATTTCCCATTGATAAAAAATTCCAGCTGCATGATAAAGAAGAAACGATCGGCAAATACACCGTATCGGCTGAATCAAAGAACCAGTGGGAGTATTTAAAGCATATCACTTATGAAGGGGCCAATCGCAGGTATTCAGATCTGACCAATGAAATAAAAGACAGGATAGAATTTGAATTGTTTACCATCAAGATGATGGGCTTCGCCGGTTACTTTTTGATTGTAAGTGATTTTATCAGGGCAGGCCGGGAACAAAATGTTTATATCGGGCCGGGTCGTGGTTCGGCGGCAGGATCCGTTGTCGCATATTGTATCGGCATCACTAATATCGATCCGATCAAATACAATTTGCTGTTTGAAAGGTTTTTGAATCCTGATCGAAAATCAATGCCGGATATTGATACCGACTTTGATGATGAAGGAAGACAAAAAGTAATTGATTATGTAGTTGAAAAATACGGAAAGAACCAGGTAGCGCAGATCATTACCTATGGCACGATGGCTGCCAAGATGAGCATCAAAGATGTGGCGAGAGTAATGGATCTTCCATTGCCGGAATCAAATGCATTGGCAAAATTGGTTCCTGACCGGCCGGGCATTGAATTAAGAAGAGTTTTACATGCACCGATGAAATCAAATCCTTCGGCAAGCTCAGGAGGAGAAAAATCATTAGAAGAAAAAGATGGACTGCAAAATGATGACCTCGAAAATGTAAAGAAGCTACGAGAAATTTATAAACAAACAGATACTCTCGCAGGAAAGGTTTTACATGAAGCAGAAAGACTGGAAGGTTCTGTCCGCAATACCGGCATTCATGCCGCAGGTATTATTATTGCACCGAAAGACCTGATGGAAATGATCCCCGTGGCCATTTCTAAAGAATCCACTTTATGGTTAACGCAGATAGAAGGCAACGATATTGAGAATGCCGGTATCCTGAAGATGGATTTTTTGGGATTAAAAACATTGACCATTTTAAAGAATGCATTGGCATTGATCAAACTGCTTCACGGAGTAGAAATTGATATTGATAAAATCCCCCTTGACGATAAGAAAACATTTGAATTATACCAGCATGGGTCAACCATCGGTACGTTCCAGTTCGAAAGTCCGGGCATGCAAAAATATTTACGGGAATTAAAACCCGATAAGTTCGGCGATCTTATTGCGATGAATGCATTGTATCGTCCGGGCCCTATTGCTTACATTCCTGAATATATTGACCGCAAACATGGCCGCTCTGCCATTCAGTATGATTTACCTGAAATGCAGGAATACTTAGAAGAAACATATGGCATCACTGTTTACCAGGAACAGGTAATGCTGCTGGCGCAGAGTTTGGGGGGATTTAGTAAAGGCGATGCGGATGTATTGCGCAAAGCAATGGGTAAGAAACAAAAATCTGTGCTGGATAAAATGAAAGCACAATTCATTGCCGGCGCAACAGAAAAATTGTTTCCTCCCGGGAAATTAGAAAAGATCTGGACAGACTGGGAAGCATTTGCTCAATATGCATTCAATAAATCTCACTCCACCTGTTATGCCTATGTAGCTTATCAAACCGCTTATTTAAAAGCCCACTACCCTGCTGAATATATGTCGGCTGTATTGAATAATGCCGGCAGCATAGAAAAAATAACTTTCTTCATGGAAGAATGTAAGCGGATGGGGCTAAAAGTGCTGGGGCCCGATATCAATGAATCGTTGAAAGGCTTTGCAGTAAATGACAAAGGTGAGATACGTTTTGGTTTGGGTGGGTTAAAAGGTGTTGGCGAAGCTGCTGTTGAAAGTATCATTACTGAAAGACAAAAGAACGGGACATATATCAGCCTTTTTGATTTTATCAAACGCAACAGTCATCGTGCCGTTAACAGGAAGACCCTGGAAAGTTTGGCGTATGCAGGCGGTTTCGATTGTTTCACCGAACATAACCGGGCACAATTCTTTCACATACCTGAAGGAGAAACAGCCAATGGTTTGGACAGGGTTATAAAATATGGGCAGGTGATCGCTACTCAGAATGCAACCACCGCCCATTCATTATTTGCTGATCTGCCTTCTATAGAAATTCCGCCACCCCGCTTGCCGGAATGTGCGCCATGGCCCCTGATCGTACAATTGGAACATGAAAAAGAAGTGACAGGTATGTTCCTGAGCGGTCATCCGCTGGATCATTACAAATTCGAAATGAAACATTATGGGGTTACTCCTATTGTTGATTTTAATGAGTTCAGGGAAGCGATACGAATGCATCCTAATCCCGGCAGGCCATTCCGTTTGATCGGTTTGGTAGCAGATGCACAGCATAAAATTGCGAAGAGCGGAAATAAGTATGGAAATTTTGTGATCGAAGATTACAGTGGTAAAACAGAGATCATTTTATTCAGTGAGGATTATTTACGCATCTCTCCTTTTTTGATGCAGGGCACCACTGTTTTTATTACAGGCTTTTTCAAGCGGCGGTATAACAAGGAAGAATTTGAATTTAAAGTGTTAAGTGTTTCCCTTGCCGAAACAATGAAAAAGCACCTGACCAAACAAGTGAGCATACAGGCACATCCGCAGGATATCAACAGTGAAATGGTCAATTTTGTAGAAAAGAACATAAAGCTTTATCCTGGTAAATCAACCTTGAGGTTTATTTTGACAGAACCCAAGAACAAGCTGAAAATCAGCCTTGTTACAATGAGTGGCGGCTTTGAAATGAACGAAGAATTGATCCATTTCCTGGAAGAAAAACCGGAGCTGGAAGTGCAGGTAACAACTGTGTAATGGTCTGACATTTTACAGTAAGCAAATTTTTATAGCAATGAAAAAAATTATACTGCTCATAACACTAGTTTTCTCCATAAACATTATCTCTGCTCAATCAACATTCAATAAACCGTTAGCCGACTTATTGGATACAATTTATAATGAGGACCAGGGAGGCCGTCATCAGCTTAATGAGCTGCAAAAACAATATGGCTGGCAATCCGAACAGGTACAATCGTTGATGAAAAAGATAATGCGCCAGGATTCTGTCAATCTGGTACGGGTGAAAAAGATTATCGATACTTATGGGTGGCCCGGCCCCGAAGAAGTAGGCAGGCAGGGCACTCAAACTGTTTTCCTGGTGATCCAACATTCAGATTCATTAACACAGGTAACTTATTTCCCGGTAATGCAGGATGCAGTAACAAAAGGAAAAGCAGAGGCAGCTGAGTTAGCCTTGCTTGAAGACAGAATATTGATGAAACAGGGAAAAGAACAGATCTACGGGAGTCAGCTCCAGATCGGTAAAAATGGTAAATATGAGTTTTACCCGATCCAGGACGAACCCAATGTGAATAAGCGCCGGGCTTCTGTTGGGCTTGAACCTATTGAGGATTACGCAAAACGCTTCGATCTCATTTATACGTTATCGCAGCAAAAAGAACAGTGACTTAAAGTATCATTAAAGCATGCTTGATCGCTAAATCATTACTACCTTAAAGCAATTCTCAAACAATACAACCTTTTAACAACCAAACAATCCCTGCCAACCTGTCAACCGTAAATTTTTCAACTCTACCGCAAAGAGTGACAACTTTTGCACATTTCCCCACAACTTTACGACAGCTTCGCATGTTATGTATAACGGAATTAAATTTGCATTTCCCTTATTGTAAAAGGACAACAAAAAATTAAAACAAATACAATGGCAAAAGAATTTACAGATGGCAATTTCCAGGCAGATGTACTCGCTTCAGATAAACTTACTGTAGTTGATTTTTGGGCGGAATGGTGTGGACCTTGCCGGGCTATCGGGCCGGTTATTGAAGAACTGAGCAAAGAATATGATGGCAAAGTGAATGTGGGCAAACTGAATGTTGACAATAATCCACAGGTATCCATGAACTATGGCATCACTTCCATCCCCGCTATCCTTTTTATCAAAGGCGGACAGGTAGTAGATAAATTAGTAGGTGCGCAGCCGAAAGGGAATTTTGTAAAGAAGATCGAAGCACATTTATAAGAGACCTAACATTCTCATAATTGAAATGAAAAGAAGAACCCCGCTGATTGGCGGGGTTTTCTCGTAAAAAGATTTTTAGTGCTTAACTTCTCCTATCTCTTTCGGGTTATGCTTATGTCTAAAGAAGATTGCAAATAAAACAGCTACTATCAAAGCATAGATAGCAAATGTTAGCCAGATAGGTTCCCATTGCTTAATAAATACAGGATTCTTCAGTGTTTTATCGGGTAACACTTCATTGAACTCTAATACCTGCTTCGTCGCCGCATTATTTATATCTGTCTTTAAATAATCTAATAAGCTGTTCAGATCGGTAAATTTCAAAGTATAATACTTATCAATAATAAAGCCGCTTATCTTACTTCCCAGGAAAGCGCCGATACCATTTGTCATCATCATAAATACTCCCTGTGCACTGGAACGAATAGAAGGATCCGTTGTCGTTTCCACAAACAGCGACCCGGATATATTGAAAAAATCAAATGCCATTCCATAAATGATACAGGAAAGAATGATCATCCATAGGAATTCTTCGGGATTACCATAAGAAAATAATGCAAACCGCAATACCCATGCGATCATGGAGAACAGCATTACTTTTTTAATTCCAAATCGTTTTAAGAAAAATGGTATAGTAAGAATGAACACTGTTTCCGATATCTGTGAAATGGACATAACGATGGTCGAATACTTTACCACAAAAGAATCGGGGCCAAATGCAGGTACTTTTCTGAAATCATCCAGAAAAACATCTCCATACATATTCGTCAATTGCAAAGCTGCACCCAGGAACATCGAGAAGATAAAGAACAAAGCCATCTTGTATTTCGCAAAAAGTGTAAATGCTTTTAAGCCTAATTGTTCAATGAGCGGTGCCCCTTTGGAAATAGCTTTTTGCGGAGGACATTTAGGCAATGTAAAAGAATAAATGCCCAATAATATAGCTGCTGCTCCACCAATGATGAACTGGTTAGTATTCGCTTTACTTCCGCTAAGGTTGGTCGTCCACATAGCCGCGATGAACCCAATAGTTCCCCATACCCTGATAGGTGGGAAGACTTTCACTACATCATAGTTATTATTTTTTAGGATCGTATAGGATATTGAATTCGATAATGAGATAGTAGGCATATAACAAAGCATTGCACCAAGTATAACATAATATAAGCTGCCGGCATCATTCACCTGCGTTACATAGAAAAGAAAACCACCGTACAAAATATGAAGTACCCCATATAATTTTTCCGCATTGATCCATCTGTCTGCAATGATCCCGGTTAGGGCGGGCATGATAATAGAGGCAATGGCGAGAGTAGAGAAAATATCACTGAATTGAGACCCAGTGCCTAAGCCATTAGTAAAAAAATAAGTGGCAAAAGTTATCAGCCAGGCACCCCAAACATAGAATTGCAAGAAACTAAGTACTGTTAACCTTATTTTGATATTCATGGGCTTGTTTTGAATGGTAAACAATCAAAAGGGAAGATAAGAATTTATCCAATCCATAATTCAGACCTACCTTTGTCAATACTATGATAGCTGAAGCTGGAATTTCATCTGATCTGTTACATATTGCCGAAAAAGTAAAAGCCGGACAACGAATAACTGACGAAGAAGGTCTGTTGCTTTTTGAAAAAGCAAGTTTGGGTTTTGTTGGCAGTCTTGCCAATGAGATCAAACAAAGACTGCATGGCGATAAAGTTTTCTTTAACCGCAATTTTCATATTGAGCCTACCAATGTATGTGTGTTCAGTTGCAATTTTTGTTCCTACAGTAAGCTTTATGCAAAAAAAGAAGAAGGCTGGGAAATGAGTATTGACCAGATGCTGCACATGGTAAAACAATATGACGGCAAACCGATCACCGAAGTACATATCGTTGGCGGTGTTCATCCAAAAATGAATTTGCAATTCTTTGCCGATCTATTAAAAGCTATAAAAGCACATCGGCCGGAATTACATATCAAAGCATTTACAGCCGTTGAATATGATTATATGTTCCGCAAAGCAAAAATGAATGTGGAAGAAGGGTTGAAATTTTTAATTGATGCAGGATTAAATAGTATTCCCGGCGGCGGTGCAGAAATTTTTCATCCGGAGATAAGGGAAAAGATATGTGCTGATAAAGTAGATGCTGATGGCTGGCTATTGATCCATGAAACGGCTCACAAGCTTGGCATACATTCCAATGCCACCATTCTATACGGCCATATTGAAAAATATGAACATCGCATTGATCATATGAGGAGGCTGAGAGAATTGCAGGACAGAACAAAAGGCTTTAATACATTTATTCCTTTAAAGTTTCGTAACAAGGATAATGACATGAGCTATATCCATGAAAGCAGTGTGGTGGAGGATATGAAAATGTATGCGATCGCAAGGATCTATCTCGATAATTTCCCGCACCTGAAAGCTTACTGGCCGATGCTGGGAAGGCAAAATGCACAACTCTCCTTGTCATTTGGTGTAGATGATATTGATGGAACCATTGATGATACCACAAAAATTTACAGCATGGCCGGCTCAGAAGAACAAACACCGTCGATGACAACTTCGGAATTAGTAGCATTGATACGACAGGTAAAAAGAGAACCGGTGGAAAGGGATACTTTGTACAATGAGATAAAGAATTACTCCACCACAGCTGATGCAGATGTGCAACTCAATTAAATCCCCTGTATAAAAAAACCGCCAGTAAAAGGCGGTAGTGTTTTTTAGTGCTGCTATCATTTATGCATTTCCCTGTGTTTCTTCTGAATCATCATCCACGGGTTCTTCATTATTATCGCTACCATCCATATCATTGTTATCATCCACTTCCATGGTAACAATAGTTTCAGTTATTTCCACTTCACCTTCCGGTGTCATAAAAACTTCTTTTATTTCTTCCACCATTACCGGGGCCATAACTGGTTGGGGCGCTTCGGCTTTTTTAACAGGAGTAGGTTTTTTAACTGCTTTGGGTTTTGGTGCAGGTTTTTTCTTCACTACTTTCTTCTTTGCTGTTTTCTTTACAGGCTTCTTCACAACTTTTTTAGCTGCCTTTTTCTTTGGGGCGGCTTTCTTCTTTTTTGGTGCCGCTTTTTTCTTTGCAACTGGCTTACGCTTTGGTTTAGCTTTTGCTTTTTTTAATTTCTTCCCCGGAGCAGCTTTTCTTTTTGCCGGGCTTGTTTTTTTCTTAGATACTTTCTTTTTGGGGGCAGCTTTCTTGCGGGCTTTCTTTTTAGTTGCCATAACCTGTCAGTTTAAGATTAAAAAGAATAATGTTTATGAGGACAATAAAAATACAAACCATTTGATAGTAAACTGTCATTTATAAAAAATAAATATAGGCGTTTCAAAAAATTAATAATAACCGGGCCGGATTTACCTTTGTGTTATGGCAGAAGACCTGAATATAATTACCGGCAATAAAGCGGAACAATACGAATCCCTTGTTCCGCAGGTAAAAGGCTTATTAGAAGGGGAACCAGACCTTGTAGCCAATATGGCCAATGTGGTGGCCGCATTGAAAGAGCAGTTTGGATGGTTATGGATCGGATTTTATATTGTAAAAAGTGAAGAACTGGTACTTGGACCTTTCCAGGGACCTGTTGCCTGTACCCGGATCAAAAAAGGTAAAGGTGTTTGCGGAACCAGTTGGGCGCAGGCTAAAACGTTGATCGTACCCGATGTAGAGAAGTTTCCCGGTCATATTGCCTGCAGCAGTTTATCAAAATCAGAAATAGTTATTCCTCTCATCCGTAATAATGAAGTAGTGGCGGTACTGGATGTTGATAGCAGCGAATACGACCAGTTTGACAGCACAGACCAGCATTGGCTCGAACAGATCGTTGACCTTATCGTATTTAAAAAATAAAGGCATCCCACACAGACACAAAATCACCAGGCAGTTAAGATCAATGGGCCTTTTTGTGTTCTTAGTGACTTTGTGGGAAACTAAATTGATCTCATGCTAAAAACTATTTCCGTTATAGTTTCAGGTAAAGTGCAGGGCGTATTCTACCGGCAAAACACAAAAGAAAAAGCAGTTGAATTCGGTATCACAGGCGAAATAAAGAACCTGCAGGACGGAAACGTATCAATAATAGCAACCGGCACAGAAGAACAATTGAACAAATTAACGGACTGGTGTAAAAAAGGACCACCCCGTGCTGTTGTAACCGGGGTGGAGGTAGCTGAAATTGCGTTGCAGCCATTTGAAAAATTCAGCATTACCAGGTAATGAAGTGTAATTCTATCAACTTGTTCTAAGGTTCTCCAGCATATCCTTTGTCATCGCAGCAAGATCATATTCTTCCTTCCATCCCCAATCATTTCTTGCAACAGTATCATCTATGCTTTGCGGCCAGCTTTCAGCAATGGATTGCCTGTAATCAGGTTTATAAGAAATCTTGAAATCAGGGATATGTTGTTTTATCCCGGCAGCAATATCTTTGGGAGAAAAACTCATCGCCGAAATATTATAGGAAGTACGGACTGATATCTTATTGGCCGGCGCTTCCATCAGTTCTATTGTCGCCCTGATCGCATCGGGCATATACATCATCGGCAAATAAGTATCTTCTTTTAAAAAACACTCATATTTTTTTTCTTCCAATGCCTCATGATAAATTTCAACAGCATAATCGGTAGTGCCACCACCCGGGGCTGATTTATAAGAGATGAGGCCGGGATAACGCAGGCTTCTTACATCTACTCCATAACGATGATAAAAATAATTACACCAGAATTCCCCCGCATATTTACTGATGCCATACACAGTGGCTGGTTCAATTACAGTTTGCTGCGGGCAATTTTGCTTGGGTGATGTCGGGCCAAACACCGCAATGGATGATGGCCAATAGACTTTTTGCAATTTTTCTTCTCTTGCTATATCGAGCACATTCAATAACCCCTGCATATTCAGGTTCCATGCCAGGGTGGGATTTTTTTCACCGGTAGCAGAAAGAATAGCTGCCAGTAAATATACCTGTGTAAAATTTTGTCGTATCACCTGCACATGCAGCATTTCTTTATTCATTACATCGAGACTGACATAAGGTCCTGTTCCTTCCAGCAAGGGATTTTGTTCACGGAGATCTGATGCCACCACATTAGCATTGCCATATATTTTTCTTAATGCCAATGTTAGTTCCACCCCTATTTGCCCCGAAGCGCCGATGACGAGTATCTTTTCTTTTTGCATAGCAATCTTGATAAAGGCACAAGATACAAGAAACAAGGTACAAGAAATATATCCAAAGCCCCGGAGGTTACCCTTGTACCTTGCTCCTTGTGCCTTGTAGCTTCCCTCTTATCTTTGCCGGATGGAAAAATTTCTCGAAGACCTTTTTGAAGCGCAGCACTATGAAAAGAAAAATTTTTTTCTGATGGCAGGTCCCTGTGTGGTAGAAAGCAATGAACTGATACTGGAAGTGGCCGAAAAAGTTTCGCTGATCTGCAGCAGGCTGGGCATTCCTTATATATTCAAATCTTCCTATCGGAAGGCCAACAGGACCAGCGGCAATTCTTTTACCGGTATTGGTGATGATACAGCGCTGCGGATGTTGCAAAATATCGGCGGACAATTCTCGTTACCTGTTATTACTGATGTACATACTGCTGAAGAAGCAATCAATGCTGCCAAATATGTAGATATATTGCAGATACCTGCTTTTCTTTGCCGCCAGACCGATCTGCTGGTAGCTGCCGCAAAGACAAACAAAATAGTGAATGTAAAAAAGGGACAGTTCGTTAGCGGCGAAGCCATGAAGTTTGCAGTTGATAAGATAAGAGATGCCGGTAATAAAAAAGTAATGCTCACCGAAAGGGGAACCACATTCGGTTACCAGGACCTTGTTGTTGATATGAGAAATATTCCTGCGATGCAGGCGCATGGTGTGCCTGTCATCATGGATGTTACCCATTCATTGCAGCAACCTAATCAGGCATCAGGTGTAACAGGCGGCAATCCAAAAATGATCGGCACAATTGCAAGAGCTGCCATTGCTGCCGGCGCTGATGGTTTATTTATTGAAACACATCCCGATCCATCCAAAGCAAAAAGCGATGGGGCCAATATGCTGCAACTTGATCTGCTGGAAGAATTATTGGAGCAGTTGGTGAAGATCAGGGAGGCGGTGAACTAAAAAGGGAGTAACTCATTTATAATTCCCATATTTTTTCTTTGTAATCCCTTCTTTAGTTGCAAATAACTAATACGCCGGGCTGAACCTTTAGCCCTGTAATACAGTGCACCCCTGTAAACTTCAATTTGCATTTTTAGTTTTTGAGGAAACTGATAAGCTGATTGCCAATCGGCAAGAGCAATTTCATACTTTGGGTTCCAGTATTTGAGTAGTACCATTTGCACAGATTTGTATTGGAAATTAAGGTTTTTCTGTGCAAGAAGTGGCGTATATTTAAGTGTTAGCGGCAATTTTACCTCACGAACACAAATACTTAAATATTGAAAGTAAATTAATGACAAAAATTATTTTAACTCTTCTAACAATTTTTACTACCACTCAAATTTTCGGACAAACTGAACTTCGACAACAGTTAGAAAATATTATTGCTACTAAAAATGCAACAATTGGAATATCAATAAAAAATATCGAGGGTAAAGACACATTAAACATTAATGCAACCCTAAATGCACCTTTAATGAGTGTTTTTAAATTTCATATTGCTTTGGCAACTTTAAATTTGGTGGACCTAGGAAAACTTTCTCTATCACAGAAACTTTTTATAAAAAAAGAAGATTTACACGAAGACACTTGGAGCCCAATACGAGACGAATATCCAGGCGGAAATATATATTTGACCTTAGACCAATTGTTGAGATATACCGTTTCGCACAGCGATAATAATGGTTGTGATATTCTTTTAGAATTAATTGGCTGTACAGAAACAGTTCAAAAGTTCATCAATAAACAAGGGATAAAAGATTTTGTTATAAAAGTAAACGAACAAGAAATGAGGACTTGGGAAAACTTATACATCAACACTACAACACCATTAGCAACTACAGAATTATTGGAGAAATTCTACAAAGGAAAAGTCATCAAAAAAAAATCAACCAAATATTTATACCGAATAATGGTAGAATGTTCGAGAGGACTTACTTGGATGAAAGCAGGACTTCCAGAAGGAACAGAATTAGCACATCGAACAGGAATTTCAGGCACAAATGAAAACAATTTAAGAGTGGCAATGAATGATGTAGGAATTGTAAAACTATCAAATGGTAAACATTTGATTATTTCTATTTACCTAAAAAACATAACTGAGACGAGAGAAAGTACTGAAAAAATAATTTCGGATATAACAAAAGAGACGTGGAAATACTACTCGACAAAATAAAAACTGCCGCTAACATGAACTGTGTAAAAAATCAAATAAATTTTTTACTTTTTCAGGGTTTAGGTGAACAGTAATTAGGTTGATACAGGCTGTTGTTTTTTACCACTGCAAATACTTGTTTTAAAAGTTTGTTACAT
>JABFRU010000029.1 GCA_013140985.1 Chitinophagaceae bacterium
TCATCTATTAGTTATTATCTGCTAATAGCTTTTTTGCTCGATCGAATCAAGTATTCCAACATAACTCACAAACCGGTCCTCAGATATTTCACCATTGACCACCGCTTCTTTGATCGCACAGCCCGGCTCATTTACATGCAAACAATTATTGAACTGACAATTATTTAATCTGTCCCTCATTTCAGGAAAATAATGGGAAAGTTCCTGCTTATCGATATCCACCAAACCAAATTCCCGCATACCGGGAGTATCAATGATGCGGCCGCCGAATGGCAGGTCGTACATTTCAGCGAACGTTGTTGTGTGTTGTCCCTTGCCACTCCATCCACTGATCTCACCGGTCTTTAAATTCATTTCAGGAAATATCACATTCATCAACGATGATTTTCCAACGCCGCTATGACCGCTGATCAGGGTAGTTTTATCCTTCAGCAATTCTTTTATGTCCTCTATTCCTTCATTCTCAGTTGCACTTACCAGCAAAACTTTATATCCAACGGCTTCATACATACCTTTCCATTGTTCATATTTATCCAACTCTTTTCTTTTATACAGGTCGGATTTATTAAAAACAATAAAAGGTTTTACATGATACATTTCAGAAGCTACCAGGAAACGGTCAATAAATCCCTGTGAGGTCCTGGGCTCTTTTAATGTAGCTACCAGCATTGACTGATCAAGATTGGCCGCTACAATATGATGCTGGTGTTTGTGCCGCGGTGATTGCCGGTTAATATAATTATTGCGGCGCTTTATTTCGCTGATGGTGGCTGTGCCTTCATTCTCACTCTCAATTTCTACCTCCACTTCGTCACCTACCGCTACCGGGTTGGTGGAAGTGATGTCATCGATCTTCAGCACACCCTTCATCCGGGCATTATGAAACCGGCCCGTACCATCTTTTACAATATACCAGCTCCCGGTGGATTTATAAACAACAGCTCTCATGTGCCACGAATTTCACTAATTAACACGAATAAGCGCCAATAATATCAGGGGAACTTTCTGAACAAGGTGAAGCGGAGCAATACTTCTAAAAAGAGAAAGCCTAATGCTGCTAATATAAATGGCAGGTATCTTTCTTCATATCGCCTGAAAGATGTGATCTCTACTTTCGATTTTTCCAGTTGATCGATCTGGCTGTAAATATTTTTCAACCCTTCCTTATCCGTTGCCCTGAAATAGTTGCCCCCTGTTTCATTAGCTATGCGTTGTAATAATTCCACATCAATGAATTCTATATTGGGATTTTTTTGTCCGGGTTTGGTTCCCGTTCTTTCAACAATAGTAGATGCCACAGCCCCCATCCCGATCGCATACACTTTTACTCCTTTTGCTTTGGCAATTTCAAGGGCCGTCAACGGGTCTATCAATCTTGTTTCCGGCGGATCTTCTTTACCATCGGTTAATAAAATAATGACCTTACTTTTTGACTGGCTTTTTGATAACCGATCAACAGCTGTGGCCAATCCTTCACCGATCACTGTTCCATATTCAAGTCTTGAATTGCTTTGAAGTGCTTCTATTTGTGCAATCAAATTATTCCTGTCTGTTGTGATAGGACATTGCGTAAAACTTTCTCCTGCAAATATCACCAACCCTATCCGATCAACGGGGCGATTACGAACAAATTCTGCCGCTACTTCCTTTGCTACTATCATCCTCGATGGTGGAATATCACCCGAACCCATACTGCCGCTTACGTCGATGCACAATACGATATCTATCCCTTCTCCTTCTGTTCGTTGCTCATCACTTCTTTTTTGTGGTCTTGCTATGGCCAGTATCAAACAACTCAATGCAAGTAAACGAAGAACAAATGGCAAATGCCGCAACCGATTCTTCCATGATGAAACTGTAAAAGAATGTATTGAAGAAACTTTTATAGCAGCTTGCGACCTGCTGTTCCTCTTTACATACCAAAATATCAATACAGGAAGCAAGGCAAATAATGCCAGCAGCAGCGGGTAAGCAAAACTTATATTTTTAAGCCAGTTGTAGAGCATAATAGCCTCCCCAAACCCCTCCGAAGGAGGGGCTTAAGAACCTGATTGTTCGATTAGTTTTATAGATTCCAAAATACTATTAAAGCAGTTCATATCATCCTCATTTGTTGGAATGTATTTGGCAAATTTGACAAAATCACCCAGGCGTAATGCCTGCGCCAGTTTATCGAATTGCTCTTTCGAAATATCCAATCCTTTCAATTGCAAAACAAGATCATCTGTTGTTTTTTGCAGTGACAGTATTCCTTTTTTTCGATAGACATATAACCTGAAGGTGCCGGCAAGTTTTGAATGAAAAGTTTTTGGGTCTGGCTTTGATCGTTGCAATTCATCCAACTCCATCATTGCTTCTTCATAAGCATTTAAAGAAATGACTGGATTTTCCTTTTTAGTTATTATCGCCTTTTTCTTTCTTAAAAAATAAATTAACGCCAGCAATAACAATAAAGCCCCGCCGGCTGCAAACCACCACCAGGGTGTTTTCTTTTTCGGCTTTACTTCGATGATATCTTTTATATCATGATAATCCCGGTTGGGGTCAAAATCAGAAAAAACAACATCAACGGGGATCGTATCAGTTTTTGCTCCGGGGGAAAGCGCAAATGCGGGGATGACCCAGTGACCGGAATCAAAGCTGGTGAGTTTATATATAGCCTTGATATATATTCCGTCATTCTCCTGGGAAGTATCGAAAACCGGGTTCTCCAATAATTCAAAATGTTCTATAGAATCAATTGGCACAAATGACACTGTAGCATCCGGGAAAAAATGCATACTAATGGTTAGTTCCAACGGCTCGCCGATCAGTATCTTGTTTTTATTAACCGCTGCGTATATAGATAGGTCTTGCGCTGCTATATTATTGACAGCTACAATAAGAAACAATGAAAATATTATTTTGGGGAAATTCATGTGGATGATCCAATGTTTGTGGTCAGCGGTTCCTGCTGATAAAAAATTTCTTCAGCACTCTTACATAATCTTCATCGGTGCGAATATGCAATAATTCACTGCCCGCTTTTTTAAAGATCTGCGTGGCATATTGTGTTACCCGGAAAAATTCCTGTTCATAGCTGTAACGAACAAAACTATCACTGCTATCCACCCATTTTGTTTTATTGCTTTCCGGATCCCGCACCTGCAGCAAACCAGCATCGGGCAACTGCATGTCCATTTTATCATAGAGCTTGATACCTGTTACATCATGCTTCTTGGCAGCGATCCGCAGGGCATCCTCATAATTGGCATCTAAAAAATCACTCAGCACAAAAGCAATACTTTTTTGTTTGGTAGAATTATTAAAAAAACGGAGTGCCTTGCTCACTGCCGTTCCTTTTCCTTTGGGTTCTTTACTCAATAATTCCCTTACAATATATAAAGCATGTTGTCTTCCTTTTTTGGGTGGGATATATGCTTCTACCACATCGCTATAAAATATCACACCCACTTTATCCGCATTATTAACCGCAGAAAAACTTAACACCGCTGCTATTTCAGTAATAATATCTTTTTTTCTTGCATGCACAGTTCCAAATAATGAACTGTTACTGATATCAACCAGCATCATTACTGTAAGTTCTCTTTCTTCCTCAAACAGTTTACTGTAAGGATGACCAAATCTTGCCGATACATTCCAGTCTATAAAACGGATATCATCGCCGGCGGCATACTCTCTTACTTCTTTAAATGACATTCCCCTTCCTTTAAAGGCGCTGTGATATTCACCCGTAAAGAGATCACTGGTCAGCTTCTTGCTTTTGATCTCAAGCTGGCGAACTTTTTTTAATATTTCTGAAGTAGTAAGCATTAAGGCACATTTATTTTCTTCAGCACATCTTCTATCACATCTTCCACATTCACACTTTCCGCTTCTGCCTCATAAGTCAGCCCGATGCGATGACGCAATACATCTTTGCAAATACTTCTTATATCTTCAGGGATCACAAACCCTCTTTTATTCAAAAATGCCTGCGCCTTTGCTGCTAACCCCAGGTTGATACTTCCTCTCGGCGATGCACCATAAGAGATCAGTGGTTTTAATTTTTCCAGTTGATATTTTTCAGGTTGACGGGTAGCAAATACAATATCAAGAATATATTGCTCTATTTTTTCATCCATGTATATCTCTCTTACAAGATCTCTTGCATTCAATACTTCCTGCACAGAAACAACTTGTTTTATAGAAGGGCCTTTTATTCCCTGTACATTTTGCCGGATGATCATTTGTTCTTCTTTGATGGTTGGATAATCAACGATCACTTTCATGATGAACCGGTCCACCTGTGCTTCGGGCAAAGGATACGTTCCTTCCTGCTCTAATGGATTTTGTGTAGCCAATACCAGGAATGGTTCATCCAACGGATATGTTGTATCCCCAAGAGTAACCTGCCTTTCCTGCATTGCTTCCAATAAAGCACTTTGCACTTTTGCCGGAGCCCGGTTGATCTCATCTGCCAAAATAAAATTGGCAAAGATGGGTCCTTTACGAACTACAAATTCATTTTTTTGCTGGTTATAGATCATTGTACCGATCACATCGGCAGGCAAAAGGTCTGGTGTAAATTGTATGCGGCTGAATTTGGCATGAATGGCTTGTGCAAGCGATTTTATCGTCAGGGTTTTTGCCAAACCGGGTACTCCTTCCAATAAAACATGTCCATTGCTTAATAACCCGATCAGCAGCCGGTCAAGCATATTGTTTTGCCCAATGATCACATGATTGATCTCCTGTTTTAGTTTATCGGTGAATTGACCTGCATGGCTAATGCGTTCATTTAGCAGCCTGATATCTTCGGCAGTTTTCAACATAGCTTATTAAATTTTATTTCTGAAGATGGGTAAACATGCAAAAGGTGATTTGTTATTACTTAGTTGAGTTATGTTATGTGGCCTAGCCTCCCTCTCCGGAGGAGAGGGATCGAGGGTGAGGCTAAAAATACGAATTGGACTAAAGCAAATCGTTTGCCGTTATTACAAGCGGCGGAAAATACCGGTCATTTTTGAGGAATTTTGCCTTTTATTCTCTGAAAAGAATGCCTATTTTGTGTGATAATCCATTTAATTATGAAAAAACAACTCTACTTTCTTCTTATTGCCGTTTGTTCTTCAACTATTATTCTTTCCAGCTGCGGTAAAGATGATGATGATAATACGACTCCTGCCAAAACCAAAACGCAATTGATCATGCAGGGATCATGGAGTTTTGATAAGGTTTTCCAGGGTGCTATTGATGTATCAGGTGTCACTAATGCTTGTTACAAAGACAATATTGTTACGTTTACTTCTTCGACAAACGGTACAGTCAATGAAGGAGCTATTGTTTGTGCGAGTCCTGCTCCGGCAACATTTACCTGGAGTTGGCAAAATAGTGAAACTATATTGGCGTTAAATACTCCGTTCTTCCCTGGCGGTTCAACCAATTTTACCCTGGTATCATTAACGGAAACAGCATTAGTGGTTTCGCAGGTTGCGAATTTTGGAGCTCCCGGTGATCCCCAGGCTTATACATTTCATTACAAGCATTAATGATGAGTATGGGTTGAATTAATCCGTTTCTTTTCTGTCCAGTCCGTCTTGTAAACAAAGACAGAGTGGTCGTCTCTCCAATGTGTATTTTCCCGGTTGATGTGGATGCTTACACTTTGCTTTGTAAGAGTCGGGCCTATCGAATCAAGCTCAATGACAATAGGCCGGATACCGCTCCAGTCTTTCTCGTAACTGATCTCTCTTTTATCGTCCATTAAATACACATCGATACTGGTCACTTTTTCCCTCCCTTTATAATAAAAGGTCAGTGTCCGGGTATCAACCCAGGCACTTCTTTCAACGATCAATACGCTGCTTACTGCTTCATAGATCTTGAAGCAGGATGAAAATGTAACTGCCAACGATAAAAAAATAATGATCTTTTTCATCAGCTTAAATATTTGCCAACGATCGGCACTCGCCTGCCCACGCCAAACGCTTTGGGTGAAATGCGAATGATCGGGCAGAACTGGTTGCGTTTATATTCATTCACATTTACCATTTTCAAAACCCGGTCAACCAATGCTGCGTCAAAGCCCATTGCTTTGATTTCATTGGGGCCTTGTCTTCTTTCTATGTATTGATATAGGAGTTTATCAAGCACAGCATATTCAGGCAATGAATCAGTATCTTTTTGTCCCGGTCTTAATTCTGCAGAAGGCGGTTTTGTAATGATATTATATGGAATGATCTCTTTGTTCCGGTTAATATATTCTGCCAATGCATAGATCTGCATTTTATAACAATCTCCCAATACACCCAACCCGCCGGCCATATCTCCATATAATGTTCCGTAACCGGTGGCCAGTTCACTTTTATTAGAAGTATTCAATAAAATATATCCAAACTTATTCGCAATAGCCATCAGCAGGTTTCCTCTTGTTCTTGCCTGGATGTTTTCTTCTGCCAAGCCAAAAGGTGAATCTTTATAAATAGGTTTTAGTTCCATCAAAAAGCTATCATATATATTTTTTATCGGGACGATATCATAAGGATTATCAAGATTCTTACTCAATTGCTCTGCATCACTCACTGAATGATCAGTTGAATATTGAGAAGGCATCAATATGGCCCTGACATTTTCTTTTCCGAGTGCGGTACATGCCAATGCGATCGTTACTGCACTGTCAATGCCGCCACTGCTGCCAACGATTGCCTTTGTAAATCCCATTTTGGAAAAATAATCCCGGATGCCGAGTACAATAGCATTATATATCTCGGCTGTACACAGATCATACTCCAATTGAAGCGGTACAAATTCAGCATCGGGCAGGTCTTTTGCATAAGCTTTTACAGGAAGATCAAAAGTGCCGTCACCCTTTAATTCAAATACTTCCATTGCTTCTTTGAACAATGGCAGCTGGCTGATACAATTTGCATTTTTGTCAAAGACCAATGAACCACCGTCAAAAACAATTTCTGTCTGGCTGCCAACGCCGTTGCAATAGAACATCGGGAGTTTATATTTCTGAACGTTCAGTTTAACAACCGCTTTTCGATCTTCAACATGAGTATAATCAAATGGCGAAGCAGAAAGATTAAGCATGATATCCGGCTTCATTTTCATCAGTTCATCCATCGGGCAATTCCTGTACAAAGGATTATCACCAAGGTTCCAGATATCCTCGCAAATAGTGACCGCCAGTTTTTTTCCTTTGAATTCAATGATGTTCCAATCATAGGCCGGTTCGAAATAGCGGTATTCATCAAAAACATCATAATTCGGAAGGCAGGTTTTATGAACCGTTGCTTTTATTTCTTTATCATATAAAAAATAAGCCGCATTGAAGAGGTCTTTTCCTTCCCTTACCGGGTTTTTTTCAGGAGCGCCGATCAATACAGCGATCGTATCGGCATGTTGCTTTATTTCATCTATGGCCTGGTAATTTTTTTTGATGAAGTCATCGAATTCCAGAAAATCTCTTGGCGGGTAACCACAAACGCAGAGTTCCGGAAATAGCACAAGATCTGCTCCCTGTTCCTTTGCCCACTTAATTCCTTCAATGATCTTCCGGGTATTCTGCTCAAAATTGCCGACATGATAGTTCTGCTGTGCTAAAGCGATTCTCATATTGCGAATTTACGCCAATAGCCTGCGAAATAATGCTAAATTATAAACCGGTAAATTTGCGTTCGCAACAATTTTGAACCTGTTTCGTTTACAATAACCATGAAAAAAATCGCCGCCCTTTTATTCATTTCCGTTTCTTTATTTGCCTGCAAAAAAAAGAAAGGCATTCCCGATGTTTCCGGTATAAAAGTTGACATCCCCATCGAACGGTTTGACCAAAGCTATTTTAGCATTGATACGAATAACATCACGGCAGGTCTTTCGAAACTTTCACAGGAGCATCCCGGATTTTATGGCGATTTCATGCAGGAGATCCTTGGTGTAAGCGGGGCCAATACGGATTCCAATACAATCCTGGTGACGAAAGAAATACTAAAGAGTTATACAGTTGTTTTTAATTCCATTCAACCGGAATACAAAAAAACAGATTGGTTGAAAAAAGAATTGGAGAAGGCGTTTCAGTTTGTAAAATATTATTTCCCGGATTATAAAACAGGTAAAGCGATCTTATTTGTCGGACCTTTTGATGCACCCGGTGTTGCTATTACTGCCAATGGAATAGCCATCGGGCTTCAACTGTTTGCCGGAAAAGATTTTTCGATCTACCAGGTACCTGAAGTACTGGAGCTATTTCCTTTGTACATCTCCCGTCGTTTTTCCAAAGAATACATTACCGCTAATTGCATGAAAGGGGTGATACTTGAGTTATTTCCGGATAACAGCAGCGCCAAACCACTGGTAGAGCAAATGATTGAAAAAGGGAAACAATGGTGGCTGCTCGATAAGTTTTTACCAACAGCTCCTGACTCTGTTAAAACTGGTTTTACAAAAACTCAATTGGATTGGTGCAAAAGAAATGAAGGAATGATATGGAGTGAGATAATAAGAACGACCGACCTGAACTCGATCAACCAACTGGATATTCAAACTTTTATTGGCGAAGCTCCATTCACACAAGGTTTTTCTCCGGAAAATTCTCCCGGTAATTTGGGTCAATGGATCGGCTGGCAGATCGTAAAAAAATTTGTTTCTAAAAACCCAAACATGAACCCGGAAGAAGTAATGAGAATGGATGCCAGAAAAATTCTGGAAATAGCGAAGTATAAGCCGAGATAATATTCTCGTAATTATTCGAAGATTTCGGCTACTTGTTCTTTTATTTTTTTATCCTGCATGTAGTTTTTTTCCCTTTCATTTTTATTGGCAACAACTAATCCAACCCATGATTTTTTTTCTGATACATTATCTGCGAACTCTACAGAGATAATTTGCATTAGAATATTTTCACCTTCGAATTCAAACTTCAATGTCGCTCCATTTTTTACAACCCCTTCCAATAACTGGCCTAAAACAACAAGCCCTCTTCCGGTAATTGTAAACTGATCTTGAATTTGAAAGATCCCAATTCTTTGCATGAAAAATCTGTATTAGCAATTCTAATTACCCTTAAACGGAACTTCCATCTCAAAAGAAGGGATGCCTACATCAAACATTTTTTTGCTGTGCAGATTTTCCATTTGGTAAGTGCCGTACATCCTTCCCATTTCTGAACGAAGATTGCAGCTGCTGACATATTGATAATGTTCGCCGGGTTGTAAAGTGGGCTGCACTCCTACCACACCCTCTCCTTCCACTTCACGATGGCTGCCATTGCTGTCAAAAATATACCAGTGCCGGCGATGAAGTTTGACCGGGAATGAATTATGATTTTCAAGCGTTATGCGATATGCAAAAGTGAACTCAGACTGCAGCGGGTTGCTGTAATCGGGCTGGTAAAAGGTTTCTACGATCACCTTAACTCCTTCTGAGATCATGCTTGTCATACAGTAAAAGTAGGAAAATTGCCGGAAAGCATAGTTGTTTAAGGATTAATGTCTAAAGCTTAAAGTTGGATTCCCCAATATCATAATATTCTCTGGGCAGAAGAACAACCTTAAACATTAAACTTTAAACGTTAAACCTGTAATTTTGCACCTCAAATTAAAAATCTCTCTATATGAAGATAGCTGTTGCTAAAGGTGATGGAATAGGTCCTGAAATAATGGAAGCTGTGTTGAAAATTTTTACGGCAAACAAAGTTCCCCTTGAATATGATTTTGTTGAAATGGGCAAATGGGTGTTTGATAAAGGTTTTAATAATGGAATGACGCCGCAGGCACAAGAGACAATTGAAGCATTGGGTTTGCTTTTTAAAGGCCCCATGGAAACACCCAAAGGTAAAGGAGTAAAAAGTGTGAACGTTACAGCGAGAAAAACATGGAATACTTATGCCAACAAAAGAGTGTTTCAAACATTACACGGAGTAGATACTGTTTTCTCCAAAGCCGGCATCATGATAGATATTACTGTTGTGCGGGAAAATATTGAAGATACATATGGTGGCATCGAACATATGCTGACACATGATGTGGCGCTGAGCCGTCGTTTTATCACAAGACCCGGCAGTATGCAGGTGATCCGTTATGCATTTGAAATGGCGAGACAGAAAAAAGCCAAACGGGTTACTTGCGGTCATAAGGCAAACATCATGAAACTGACAGATGGTTTATTCCTCGAATGCTTTTATGAAGTAGCAAAAGAATATCCTGATCTGAAATCGGATGATGTGATCGTTGATGATCTCTGCATGAAACTGGTAACAAGACCTGATACATTTGATGTAGTAGTGCTCACCAATCTGCAAGGCGATATTGTAAGCGATCTTTGTGCGGGTTTGGTTGGTGGATTAGGTTTTGCGCCTTCTGCTAATATCGGTGATCATATTTCCATCTTTGAAGCAGTGCATGGTACAGCGCCGGATATTGCGGGAAAAAACATTGCGAATCCCACAGCTCTTTTATTAAGTGGTTTAGCAATGCTTCGTCATGTTGGATTAATGGAAAATGCCGCTGTCATTGAAAATGCTTTGCTATATACGCTGGAAAGCGGTGTTCATACCGGTGATTTTGGTGATAAAACAAAACCCTCCGTCAATACAACTCAATTCGCTGATACTATCATTGGCAATTTTGGAAAAAAACCTGAGATCGGCGCCAAAGAAATAATCCCTAACATACCGGGAACACCTACACCTTTAAAATTGGAAATAAATTCAATGATGATCTCCAAAGAAGCAGAAGCTGAAACAATCGTTGGTGTGGATCTTTTTATTGAAAGTGATGAGCAGCCAACTGCTATTGCAGATAAATGTAAACGTCATGGAGGAGTAAAATTCAATTTGATCAATATCAGTAACAGGGGCACACAGGTGTGGCCGACAGGTTCTGTTTACACTAATCTCGTTAACCAATACAATGTCCGTTTTGAAAGCATCAATGATGAAGCATTGAATCAGCAGGATGTAATTGGGCTGTATGTCAGCATGAGTGGTGACTTTAAGATCTGCTCCTTTGAATTACTGAATAAATGGGGGAATAAAAAAGCGTATAGTTTAGCACAAGGGCAATAATATGTCAGTTGAAACAAAAAAATATACCAACGGCGAAGTAACGGTTGTATGGAAACCAAAAGTTTGCACCCACTCTACCATGTGCTGGAAAGGATTGATACAGGTATTCAATCCTAAGGAAAGACCCTGGATAAAAATGGATGGCGCTACTACTGAAAGAACAATTGAACAGGTTAAAAAATGCCCGAGCGGAGCGTTGAGCTATTATATGAATGATGAAATGAATAAAGAGAGCACAACCAGAGAACCTGTATGATCATATTTTCTTCGCCTGCTTATATCCATTCTTCATTAACCACTGCATCACTTTTTCCCGCTGATCGCCTTGTACTATTATTTCACCATCCTTAGCAGAGCCGCCTGTTCCGCAAAATGATTTTATTTTTTTTCCGAGGCCTTCAAGGTCTTCTTCTTTACCAATAAAGCCTTCAACAAGGGTTACCGCTTTGCCGGCCCTGTGTTTTGCATCTAATCTTACTTTTAGTTTTTGTTGGGCAGGTTGCAATGTTTCTGCACTGTTTTGATCTTCCTCAAAAGAAAAATTCGGATCGGTGCTATACACAAATCCTCTTGTATCTGGCTTATTCTTCTTACTCATGACTTTAAAAATTTAGGAAACTAAAGCCTCCCCTTCGGAGGGGTTTGGGGAGGCCTTAAGACTAAGATCCAAACTCCTTGCCTGGTGTATCAATGCTCCCACACTCACATAATCTACACCTGTTTTTGCATACTCTTCTATATTATCAAGATTGATACCCCCGCTTGCTTCGGTTTCAAAATCGTTATGGATCAATTTCAATGCTTCAGAAATTTGTGACGGGCTAAAATTATCCAGCATGATGCGGAAAACTTTCCCCTTTCCCATTGCAATTACTTTTTTTACATCATCAATGCCTCTTGTTTCTATCTCTATTTTTAGCCCAGGTTTTACAGCCTTTACATATTCAGCTGCTTTTTCAATTGCTTTTCCTATTCCACCACAATAATCAATATGATTGTCCTTCAGCATGATCATATCATACAAACCAAAGCGATGATTAACCCCGCCGCCGATCCTTACCGCTTCTTTTTCCAGCAACCGAAAATTGGGTGTTGTCTTACGGGTATCAAGCAGTTTTGTTTTATAGCCTTTTAATTTGTCTGTGTATTTTTTTGTCAGTGTAGCTATGCCGCTCATTCGTTGCATACAATTCAACACCAATCTTTCACATTGCAGGATGGTATGCACTTTTGCTTCTACTTCAAAAGCTTTTTCCCCATACTTCATCTCATCACCATCTTGTTTAAAGGGAGTAAAAACAGAAGAGGCATCTTTATAGTTGAATATTTTTTCAGCTACCCTCATTCCTGCTACTATGCCATCTTCCTTGATCTTTAATACGGCCTTACCTCTTGCATCCGGATCTATAGATGCCAACGTGGAATGATCGCCATCACCAATATCTTCTTTCCACGCCTCATCTATAAGATGATTTAATTGTTTGTCGAAACTCATGATTGCAAAAATAGTACTTCAATAGCTCCAATAAAAAAAGCCCCAACGATTACCGTCAGGGCTTTGCCTATATCTTATTTAAATGAATTACTCTATTGCCTGGAACCTGATCTCTTTCACCAGCTCTTTTCCACTTTTTGACTTCATTAAAACATGAGTGCGGAAGCTGCCTGCATTTGTTTGTAATGTACCAATACAGTAATGGCCATCAGGGGCATCGCCCTTGTGCTTTAACTCAAATCCTTTTACTCCATTGTTCTTAAAAAAATCTTTTACAATAAGCTGTGCTTGCGCCTTGCTGTAACTGTCGCTTTTATCGGGTAGGGTAACCTCGATGTTCTCATCAAAATATTTTGAGAGTTCCGTCGAGTTTCCTGAACGAAGGGCGCCAATTACCTCGTCAATACCGCTCTGCGTCGCAAAGGATGAGAGCAGGAGTACCGAGCCAACCAACAGAAATGTAAAAATCGTTTTCATAACAAATGTTTTCATAGCCTACTAATCGAAAAACATGCCACTTTATATAAGCCAATATTCAACTACAAAATAATAAAAATCAGCTGCTTTAAATCATTTTTGCCTTTGAATAGATGAATTGAATGTAGATTTACACAGCATTGTTCCCTGAAAATGAGTGTATTTGTACTACTTATAAATTGTTATTAACAAATGGCAGGAAAACGGATCATTTTAGTCATCATGGACGGCTGGGGATTAGGCCGGGTTGCATCGGCTGATGCAATTCAAAACGCAAACGTTCCCTTTACAAAATCATTATATCTGAAATATCCTAATACGACGTTGATCACTTGCGGTGAAGCAGTTGGCCTGCCTGAAGGCCAAATGGGAAATTCAGAAGTAGGGCATCTTAATTTGGGCGCAGGCAGAATCGTGTACCAAGAATTGCAACGAATAAATGTGGCTGTAAAAGATGGATCTCTTGCTAACAATCCTGTTCTGTTACGATCACTAAATTTTGCGAAAGAAAATAATAAATCGCTTCATCTTTTGGGATTGGTAAGCGATGGTGGTGTCCATTCTCATATCGATCATTTGAAAGCCATCATTGACACCTGTAAAGAAAAAGGATTGAAAGATGTTTTCATTCATGCTTTTACCGATGGCCGGGATTGTGATCCTAAAAGCGGTTTGGGTTTTATTACAGAATTACAGGCTCATTTAAATAAAACCGTTGGAAAGATCGCTACTGTAAGTGGCCGCTATTTTGCTATGGATAGAGACAAACGATGGGAAAGGATAAAACTGGCCTATGATGCATTAGTAAAAGGTGAAGGGGAAAAAGCAACAGATGCAGTAGCGGCGGTAGAAAATTCTTACGGCAAAAAAATTACCGATGAATTTGTCAAACCAACTGTAATTGTTGACGAAGGCCAGCAACCATTAGCTACTATAAAAGACGGAGATGCAGCCATCTGTTTTAATTTCCGCACTGACCGTTGCCGTGAAATAACACAAGTACTTACCCAGGTCAATATACCGGATTACAATATGTATGCTCTTTCCCTGGATTATACGACAATGACAGAATATGACCAGACATATAAAAATGTTCATGTTGTTTTTGATAATGACAATTTGAATAATACGTTAGGGGAAATATTGGAGAAAAATGGCCTGAAGCAAATTCGTATTGCGGAAACAGAAAAATACCCGCATGTTTCTTTCTTTTTTAGCGGAGGCCGGGAAGCTCCTTTTGAGGGTGAAAAAAGAATTATGATTCCCTCTCCCAAAGTAGCTACTTATGATCTGCAACCTGAAATGAGTGCCTACGAAGTAACGGAAGCTCTTTTACCAGAAATAAAAAACAAAACGGCTGATTTTATTTGTCTCAATTACGCCAATGCAGATATGGTTGGTCATACGGGAATATGGAGTGCGGCTATCAAAGCAGTAGAAACAGTGGACAAATGTGTTGAGCAAATTGTTACGACTGGTTTAGAAAATGGCTATACGATCTTTCTTACTGCCGATCACGGCAATTCAGATTATATGATCAATGAAGATGGTTCGCCGAATACGGCACATACATTGAACCCCGTTCCTTTATTCATTATTGATAAAAATTGGAAGGGCAATATAAAACCCGGTAAATTGGGCGATATTGCTCCTACTATTTTAACTATGATGGGTCTTCCTGTACCCAGTGAAATGACTGGAGAAATATTAATTTCGAACCAATAAGTATATTTATGAAGATATTTAAAAAACTACTGCTCGCCTTGCTGGTTGCGCTGATCGCTATCCAGTTCTTTCACCCGAAGAAGAATAAATCAGAGGGTCCCCAACCCAACTATATCGGCAACAATTTTGCAATACCGCCTGATGTAAAGAAGATATTAACTGTTGCGTGTAATGATTGCCACAGTAACAATACAAGGTACCCATGGTATGCAAAAATTCAACCTATACACTGGTGGCTGAACAAACACATTGTAGATGGGAAAAAGCATATTAATTATGACGAGTACACCAATCGTCCGCTTCGTTACCAATACCACAAAATGGAAGAAACTGTTGAAATGATAAAGGATGGCAAAATGCCTTTAAATTCTTACAAATGGACACATAAAGATGCCCGACTAACACAGGACGAGAAAGACAAGATCATCAACTGGGCTAATGCAGTGATGGATACAATGAAGGCCAAATACCCGATTGACAGTCTTATCCGAAAAAAATAGCCATATCTTTGTTTATCTTTCTAAAGCCTTGAAAACCGCAACCAAAAAAATATCCAGCCTGTTCTTCATGCTGCTTGGATTTACTCCTTTGCTGTTTACTCTTTTTGTCACCCTAAAGAAAAAAGAGATACGTCACAAGATGAAAGAAGAGTTAGAGCTACAGGAACTACACACTGTTATAATTCCCGAAAGCGAAGTGATCTGGATGGACGATCATGAAATATGGGTGAACAACAGCATGTTTGATATTCAAACAAAAAAATTGGAGAATGGCATTTATACTTTTGTCGGCTTATATGATGAGGAAGAAACTTTGCTGGTAGAGCAAGAAAGAAAAGAAGCAGGCAAGTCCGGGGAGCAAAATAAATTTTTAGCACAGCTATTTAAATATATGCCTGTCTTTTGTGATCAGCAAGATGACAATTTCAATCCTCTCTTAAAAAATCATACTTATAAATACTGGTTAGCTGTCAGCACTGTCAGCCAGTTCAGGAAAATATTGACTCCGCCGCCCCAGGTTGGATAATAGTCTCGTCACCGACAAACTATTATTGTAATCAAAAAAGATTTTTATGAAAAAAGTGTTACTGCTTTTTGCATTGTCATATACATGCATGTATAGCAATGCACAAAATGACAGCACAACAGAAAAAACATTAGACGAAGCGACCGTTTATTCAAACAAATTTCCGGAAAAGAAAAAAAATATCGTTCAGAAAATCGATGTGTTGACAGCTAATACCATTGCAAAATATAATAGCCAGAATACCGGCGACCTGCTGATTAATACCGGTAATGTATTTGTACAAAAAAGCCAGCAAGGCGGCAGCAGCCCCGTTATTCGTGGTTTTGAGGCAAGCAGGGTATTGATAGTTGTGGATGGTATCCGTCACAATACGGCTGTTTTTCGGGCAGGCCATTTGCAAAACGTTATTACAATTGATCAAAACATAATGGAACAGGTGGAAATAATGTATGGCCCATCTTCTACTCTTTATGGTAGTGATGGGCTTGGAGGGATTGTTCATCTGCGTACCAAATCACCGAAACTTTCATTAAACAATAAAATGCTGTCAACCGGTTCCGCTTTTACCCGGCTTAGTTCGGCCAATGATGAAAAGACGGTACATGTTGATCTTAGTTTGGGAACCAAAAAATGGGCATGGTTGTCTTCATTTACTTATAGTGATATTGGAGATATGAAAATGGGGAAGAACTACCCGGATAAATATCCCACGTTCGGCCGCCGTGATTCATTGATCGCATTCTTTGGATTTAAAGATTCCGTTATTGCGAATAAAGATCCGCAGGCACAAAAATTTTCCGGCTACAAACAATGGGATGTAGTGCAGAAACTTTTATTCAAGCAAAGTGAAAAAGTATCTCACTTGTTAAACTTCCAGTATTCCAATACGACTGATGTGCCGAGGTATGACAGGCTGCAGGATAAAAGGAATTTTGGAGGAGCTATCGGCACGACACTTCGTTATGCAGAATGGTTTTATGGTCCGCAAAAAAGGATATTGGGAGCTTATGAACTGAATGCAAAAAATCTTGGTTTTATTAATGAGTTCAGGGCAAATATCAATTACCAGGATCTTGCAGAAAGCCGTCAGCAAAGAGAATATCGCCGTTATGATCGTTTCGATAGCCGCAGGGAAAGAATAAAAGTTTGGGGCTTTGTGATCGACGGAAGAAAGATCTTCGGCAACAATGAGCTCACAGTTGGTATTGACGGACAATTCAATGATGTAAAATCTGTAGCCGACAGAACCAATCTTAACACCGGAGCTGTTACCAAATTGGATACCCGCTATCCTGATGGAAAGAATAATATGAATTATTTCGGTTTATATGCACAGCATATTCTAAAAATTAAAAATAGCAAATGGGTATTAAATGATGGTATCCGTTTTCAGCTAGTAAGCCTTAGCTCCAATGTGGTTGATAATTCATTCTTTAATTTGCCTGTAACTAAGTTTGAGCAAGATAATTTTGCTGTTACGGGCAATCTTGGATTGATCTACAATCCTCAAAATTCAACCCGCATATCATTGGGTCTTTCTTCAGGCTTCAGGGCGCCGAATATTGATGACCTTGTAAAGGTTTTCGATTTTTCTATCGCTAAAAGAGTATATGTGCCTAATACTGATGTCGATCCGGAATACACTTATAACATTGATCTTGGAGTAAGACAGCAAATAGGAAAAACGATATGGGTAGAAGTAACTGGCTTTTATACTTTCTTCCGGAATGCTATCGTTGGGGCTCCATTTAAGTTGAACGGGCAAGATTCAATTGTTTATGGTGGTGTAACAAGTGCCGTGTATGCCAACCAGAATTTGAACAAAGGCAAGACTTACGGTTTTAATGCCAATGTAAGGATCAATTTTACCAACCGTTTATCTTTATCCAGCACAGCTACATATACAAAAGGAAGATTGGAAAAATTTGGTGCAGGTGAACTACCACAGGATCATATTCCTCCATTTTTTGGAAAGACAAGCCTGAACTATCAGCAATCAAGATTTGGCATGGAGTTATATGCCATGTATAACGGATGGAAAAAAATAGCAGATTACAATCCAGATGGGGAAGACAACCAGCAATATGCCACCCCAGAGGGAATGCCATCATGGTTTACATTGAACTGGAGAGGTAATGTGAACATTTGTAAAAGTGTTCAGTTGCAATTGGGGGTTGAAAATATAACCGATCGCAATTACCGTTATTTCGCATCCGGTTTTTCTGCCCCGGGTCGAAATTTCATTGTAGCCCTGCGGGCAAATTGGTAGTATCCTACTTTTCTTTGTTTAGGGGGGTGAAGGCCGCTGGCTTTCACCCCTTTTATTTTCCATTTACCTCAAAATTTTACAAAGATGTGCAGCATTGATACTGGAAAATTGTCTAATTTACAGGCAACCAAAGGCAGTTATGACCGAGGAAGCCATAATAAAAGGTTGTTTGAACAACGATACCACCGCACAGCGGGAGCTGTACAACAGGTACAGCCCTAAGATGCTGGCAGTGTGTTATCGTTTTGCTCATAACCGGGAGGATGCAGAGGATATGTTGCAGGAAGGATTTATTAAGGTCTTTTTACAGATGCACACTTTTGAGAACCGGGGTGCTTTTGAAGGATGGATAAGAAGGATAGTTGTTCATACCTGTATTAATATCCTTAAGAAGAATAAGAAGTTCAATGAAAGTGTCGATATCATTCATGCTACCGGGGTACAGGTAAGGGAGGACAGTGTACCGGCTATAATCCAGGCCAAACAGGTAGTAGAATGTATAAGATTGTTGCCGATCGGGTATAGAACAGTACTGAACTTGTATGCGGTGGAAGGCTATAGTCACAGAGAAATATCTAATATGCTGGATATTGAAGAAAGCACCAGCCGCAGCCAATACACCAGGGCAAAAGCAATGTTAGAAGATATTTTGATCCGTAAAAGAATCATACAAAAACCAAAACAACAAACAGGTTGGCTGGCTGTCGCTGGCCGCTAATATTTAAACGTACCCAAATTGACAACTGGTTATGGAAAATAGGTTTAGTAATAGAGATTTTGAGCAGTTTGTAAAACAAAACGCCGACCAGTACAGGATGTATCCATCCGAACAGGTGTGGAAGAATGTTCATTATACACTTCATACCCGAAGAAAATGGTACGGCTTCGGACTTGCATTATTATTGCTGACCACGGGTGCAGTAACATGGCTGATGATAGGAACAGGAAAGAAAGAACAAATTGCTGCCAATAAATTTCAAATACCTTCCCAGCAACCAACTATTGTTTCAAAACAAAAGCAAGAACCGAAGATCTATGTTGCATCCCGCGGAAGCAGCGGTAAAGAAAGCAGCACTCCCCTTATTTCTAATGCAGAAAACCTGAGCAACAATATTATTATTACAGACGCTTTGATGGAAGAAGACAATAACAACGATTACCAGATTGCTGCCGTTGTTTCTCCTGTAAATGAAACGCCGGTTACTGCTTTGTCACAAGCGCCGGATCTGGCTACAAAAGCCCCTGTTGTAACAGTAAAACGAAATGCTCACGACAAGCCAGTACTTGCTTCAAAACCATCCCAAACTAATATCAGCCCATTGGGATTCACTGAAAATAAAGTAGCTCCAAATTCTACTGTTGCCGAAAACCCAATCATAAAAGAGGATAAGAGAGATATTTATCCGCTGACGATCGAAAGTGTTGTCAATAGTTACCAACATCGTCGTTCAAAGAAAAGATTATCATGGGAAGTTTATTTCTCACCTACTATCAGTTATCGTAAGCTGATGGAGAATAAAGCATTCATTAATTCGGCCCTTGCTAATAACAATGCCTTGAATTATTATACAGCGATCTCTGACATTAACAGCCTGGTTACTCACAAGCCAGATATTGGATTACAAATGGGCTTTGCTGCCGGCTACCCTCTTACAAAAAACCTGAAAATAAAAGCAGGTATGCAGTTCAATGTAAGCAAGTATGACATCAGGGCCTATACATATAATAGTGAAGTAGCGACGATTGCACTCAATACAGGTGGCGGCGCCAATTCTGTCTCCACTATAGCTAATTATCGCAACTTTAGCGGCGACAATGCCAGCTGGCTCAGAAATCTTTATATATCCGCATCATTGCCGGTAGGCCTTGAATTGAAGCTTAACAGGGGAGGCAAAACTGACTTGGGCATTGCGGCCAATGTGCAACCCACTTATATGCTTAGCAACAGAGTGTACCTCCTATCTACTGATTATAAAAATTATGTTGAAGTACCTTCACTTACCCGCAAGTGGAATTTCAGTGGCGGTCTTGAAATATTTGCAGGCCTCAGTACCGGCAAAATACAGTGGAAAGTGGGCCCGCATGTTCGCTACCAGATGTTGTCAAGCTTTGACGATAAATATCCCGTTAAAGAACATTTATTTGACTTTGGTTTGAAAGTAGGCGTTATGCTAAGGAAATAAAGTTCAATAATTTTACAATCTCTTTAAATATCCCGTTCGGTTTTATACCCCGGGATATTTTATTTTAACCCCTCTTTTCAAGTAATTTTGAATATGTTTAAACATTCGTTGATCTTTCTTTTTTCTATTGTCCTGCTATTTGCCTGCAAACAGAAGAAAAAAGAACCTGAGAAAAAATATATTTCTGTTCTTTCTCTTATCAGGGGGCAGGTCGCACATGTAGATACGGCATTATATTCTATTATGCGTGTAGAATATATAGACAGCATACATAACGATACTATTTATATCCCGAGAGAAAAATTTGGAGAAGCCGCCAAAGATTTCCTTGACATACCGGATCTTTCTGACCAAAAAATAGCCCGGCGATACAAGGAAGAGTCCCGGTACGATGCCACCATCAATAAGGTGGTGATCACCTACACACCATTATATCCCAAGGCGGAAGAAGTGCAGAAGCAGGAGTTACTGATCACTCCCGATATCGCTGCTAATGATAATGTGAATAATATCATTATTAATAGGGTTATAAGCAACCGGGATAGTATAATACAAAAGAATATGCTCTGGCAAATAGATAAAAGTTTCCAGGTAACCACTATCCGGCAATTATCTGGAAAACCGGAAACCATCACTACCATAAAAGTATCCTGGAATGAAGACCCTTACCAATGACGCAGCAAGAATTTCAGCTTATTGCTTCTACTATACCTGCACAACCCGGCATCTATAAATATTTTGATGCCGGCAACGAACTACTATATGTAGGAAAAGCCAAGCACCTTCGAAAAAGGGTCAGCTCCTATTTTATCAAAACATTTAGCAGCTATAAAACACATGAACTTGTACAGCGAATTGCAAAAATCGAATTCACAATTGTCAATTCGGAGCAGGATGCCTTTTTGCTGGAAAATTCCCTGATCAAACAATATCAGCCCCGTTATAATATCAATCTGAAAGATGATAAAAGCTATCCTTTTATTGTTATTAAGAACGAACCGTTCCCGAGAGTTTTTTTGACAAGGAAAAAGATAAATGATGGCTCGGAATATTTAGGACCCTATACTTCTGTGAAAAAAGTAAGTGAATTGCTTGCATTCACCCGGCAAACCATTCCATTGCGCACCTGTACTTTGAACCTTTCGGAAGCAAATATTAAAAAAGGAAAATTCAAGGTCTGTCTCGAATATCATCTTGGCAATTGTAAAGGGCCCTGCCAGGGATTTCAAACGGATGCGGATTACAAAAAAAATCTTTCCCAACTAAAAAACTTATTGAGAGGGAATTTGTCTCCTGTTATCCGCCATTTCAAAGAAGAAATGAAAAATCATGCAACTACCCTTGCTTATGAAAAAGCAGAACTTGTAAAAAAGAAAATTGATTTCCTTGAAAATTACCAGTCACGGTCGGTAGTAGCCAATACAAGAACAAGTGATCTTGATGTGTTTTCAATACTAAAAGAAAAAGATATTGCTTACGTTAATTACCTGATGGTTCGGAATGGTTCCATTATTCAAACGCAAACTACGAGAGCAGAAACTCACCTGGGAGAATCACCCGAAGAAATTCTTTTGTTCTCAGTAGCACAACTGAGAGCTACTTTTAACAGTGATGCTTCAGAAATAATTCTACCTTTTCCGGTCAACTATCCTGAAGCAGGAATTACAGTAGCTGTTCCCAAAGGCGGCGACAGAAAAAAGCTATTGGAGCTTTCCCAAAAAAACACACAGCATTTTATTGATGAACTAAAAAATAAAGACAGGCTCCAGTTAAATACCAAAAAGCCTGAAAAAATAAAACTACTTGAACAACTGCAGGAAGACCTTACTCTGCCTTCATTGCCGGTGCATATAGAATGCTTCGATAATTCAAATTTCCAGGGAAGTTATCCCGTTTCTGCCATGGTCTGTTTTAAAAATGCGGAACCCAGCAAAAAAGACTACCGGCATTTCAATGTAAAAACAGTGGAAGGCATCAATGATTTTGCTACGATGAAAGAAGCCGTTTTTCGTCGCTATAAAAGACTGAAGGAAGAAGGTCAGCCGTTTCCTCAACTGGTGATAATTGACGGCGGTAAAGGCCAGCTAAGCGCCGCTATAGAAGCAATAAAGGAATTGGAGCTTACGGGGCAAATGACATTCACAGGTCTTGCAAAAAATGAAGAAGAATTGTTTTTTCCCGGGGATTCAGAATCGCTGAAGCTACCTTATAATGGTACCAGCCTGAAATTCATACGCCATATACGGAATGAAGTACATCGTTTTGGCATTAGCTTTCATCGCAGCAAAAGAAGTAAGGGCACTTTTAAAAATGAATTAGAAGAAATACCCGGTATTGGGAAAACTACGGCAGATGCATTGCTTAAAGAATTCAGGTCTGTAAAAAACATCAAAGAGATCATCCGTCAGGGAAAAGGAGAAATAGAACTTGGAAAAGTGATCGGAATAGCAAAGGCAAGGATGGCAATCCGTCATTTTGCCGAATAACCAGTACTATCAAACAACCACTGTGCAGAAGAAAAGTTCACTAACTACTTTAAGAAAATAAGAACCCTCCTTCGGAGGGCAGGGAGGCTAAAAAAAATGGGGCCCGGATAGAAATCCAGCCCCGTTTTTAAAATCCAATATCCTATGAAAAACCGAAACGAAAATACGACATTTATCCAACTTTCCTATAGGAGAATTACTATTTTGAGAAGTTTTTTTATGCATTAAGGCTCAAAGATGTAAGTAATAAAAAAGCCCCTGAAAAGGGGCTTAAAAAGATGTTTAAACAGTATTAATACGACCAAAGATCCTGCTCATAATTAAAGATCTTCTCTTTAATATTATCACCCTCCAGCAAAGCAAGGATCGGGTCCTTTATATACCTCTTGATAAACTGATTTCTTGGGTTGTCCAGCGTTGATTTTACGATATAGCTGCCAAACATGCGGCTTTCAAAAAGCTCTTCCCATGTCATCCGGCTCTGTCCCATATTCTTGGGATTATATACTTCATATTTAGCCAGCATAGGCCTTATTTCAGGATAATAAACCCAGAACATAGGTGTCGCATCCCTTTCAGTTTTTTTATCAAGTGCATAAATTGTCTTTAAAGGAGCAATACCAATGATTCTTACAAACATCCGGCTGCTTTCCCTGTCAAAAACCCAATCCTCTTTGATCCTGAACTTAACTATTTCATCAGGGTTGAGGGTATTACAAACAACTACATACTTAGTAATTAACGTAGGATCCTTAAGATCATACACAGCCTGCGTGTCACATTGATTGCCCCCACTCAATACTCTTTCGAAAGTTGAAGAATCCAAAGGTGTCGTAAACCGGTCATCATCTCCGCTAAATGCTAACGCTTTTCCCTTTGCAAGCGAATCCCTGATCGTTTTCACCAGCATATTGATAAAGCGTTGATCACCGTTATTATCCTCGGATTTATAACGAAAAACCTGGTTTATTTTTTCCCTGATATCAATTTCTCTCCATATTCTTTCCAGGAACAATGCATCATCCGGACGCAAATCTTCATAAGGAAGCGGGACACGGTTGGCCACCTGCTTATGGAAAGGTCCATCCATCCTCATTGATGGTTTTATAGAATCAGTAAATCCGCCGCTTGAAGGAGCCATTTCAATAGGCACATTACCATAGGGATTAAAACTTATGGGCTGAGTGTTATTGTTCACCTGCTGTGATGGCTTGGTAGTATCTGCGGTTGGGTTAGTGGTAGCAGGGTTAGTACCAGTCGTACGGCTTCTGCCCCTTCTCTGAGCATCCACTGTATTTACAGTACTCAACAACAACAGCAGCAGTAACACCTTCAAATTCCTTGTTTTCATATACAAAATTTTTATCTCAGGTTAAAGATCATTGGAGTAAGCTTTCTTGATCTTCCGTCTGGGCCTACTGCCCGAATATCTTCAATTGTTATAAATGAACCCGACCGACACTGATTAATAATTTTTCTTGCCTCATTCCACGAAGCGCCTGTATTAATAGCCTCTATTACACCTTCATCAAAACCTTCGCCATCACCAGTAATACGGAAACCAGTTACATTAAATTGTGTTTCGTAGAAGAAATTTTCAACAATGGCCCTTACACCAGCCTGGCTTTTGAAAGCAGAAGCCTGCATGTCGCCACTTTTAACCTGTCCAACATAGGGAGTTGGATCGGGAATAGAACGAACCCTGAATGGTACCCTCGTAGATTTCCCTTCTTTTGAAGTAACTGTAATAAAGCAATCATTTGTTTCGCTGTTAACTTTTGCAAAGTATTTACCTGGCCCATTGGGGATTAGTGAAATTCCTCCCCCGGAGCCCGACACACTCAGACTACCCAGATCTCCGCTACCCGAGATTGTTACAGGGTTATCAACTCCTATGAACAATACATTCATTTTATCCAATTGAACCGCAGCGCTGGATTGACCAACAGTGTACTGCACATCATAAGGTTTTGATTGAGGGTTTCCATCCTGATCAGTGAAATTAACCACCACCCTTACTGTACCACTTGAATTGACTGTTGTTTTCCAAACAGCCAGACCTTTGTCATCCAGTTGTACAATAGATCCATTAATTGAAACCTGGGGTTTTTTATCGCTATTAAAAGCTGCCAAACCTGCTTTGATTTCCAATTCCTGTCCCGGCAGCAGTACAGATGCGCTCTGACCAACAATCGGTTCATATTGGTTGAATCTTAGCACAACTTTTCCTACCTGCTCATGGCAGTAATTCACCACCTTATTCTCAGTGGTCTTAACATCATTCTGAAACTTGCTCAGGATAGTCAAAGCTGCTACACTGGGCACCATGTGGAAGTAAACTTCTTCCCATGATTTTTTTGCACTTGTTGGAGTTTTAGGTTTCTCAACATCTATCTGCATCAGTTTTTCAATTTCAGCTCTGACAGAGTCTCCGCCGACTCCGCCGACTGTGGTCTTAAATTCAGTAAGTGCTTTAAGCAATTCCTCACCCTTTTTTTGTTTAATCATCAACCGGGTTGCGACATCAAGATTATCTTCCTTGAATTTCTTATCAGGATTATTGGGATCTCCGCCTGAAGCTTTAAGAATATCATTCTTATATGCTTGTATAAGATCATTTACTTTTTTAGCAGCTTGAGTGACCTGTTCAGCCCTGGGGTACCATATATTGGCCTTTTGTGCTGTTCCTGGTTCGCTTCTTTTTTCACTCAACGAACTCATAATTTGGTCTGTCGAAGCGCTAACTGCTGTATTGGTCTTAACAAGGCTATTGTTCACTGTCTTAAAGGCATTAAGAATCTCAGATGATACGTTTAGTGCCAACAGTGCTGTTAACACCAGGTACATAATATTGATCATCTTCTGCCTGGGCTCTTTAGGTAAGGCCATAACTATTTATGGTTTTTATTTTTAGTAATAGTGACTTGTCTCAAATAAGGATACGGGATCGTTTTTCTCAATTGTTTTGTTTTAGTTGCGACCCTGCATTGCTGTAAGCATATTTCCATAAATATTGTTCAGGCGGCCCAGGTTTGTTGCCAGGTGACCGATCTGATCCTGCACTTTTTTAGCATCTTCTGCACTGTTAAGCATAGAAGCAGAGGTTTCAGAAAGCTTACCATAAAAAGCATTCAATGCTTTCAGGTGGTTGTTGCTTTCCTGCAGTTCCAACTCATAAATAGTATTTAACGAAGAAAGATTTTTTGTGAGCACTTGTATCTGCTCATGAAATGCTCTTGCTCCTTCTGTAGCGGTATTGAATGCACCCACAGAACTTGCAGCAGTAGCATAAGCATCTTTTACTTTATCCAATGTGCCGGTTACTTCTCTTGTTTTAGCAGCAAAATCTCCGGTAGCAGCAATGGTATCATTGATATTGTTCATTCCGCCAACAGTAGTATTCAATTGCTTGAATCCATCTCCCAATCTCTTCATTGTATCCGGGGTAATATCAGCATCCATCAGCATTTTATCCATTGAAGCAAATCCTTTTCTTGCTTTCTCGCCGGCTATTGAAAATTGCTCCTCATCATGCGAAGCATCTTTTATAGGGGGATAAATGGCATATAATACACCATACAACGCAAAGATTATTGTTTCAGTAGTTAAGCCGAAGAAAAGCCAAAAGTCTGCATCGGGCTGGTGTGTGATTTTCCTGAGGGCTCCCCAGATTACTAATGCTGCTCCGAAAGAAACGCCAACATCTACCCATTTTGCTACTTTGGAAGGAATTGCTGCTGCCATAAAATTGGATTTTTTAAATTGTTTAGAAAGTGATGAATTGTTAGTTAAGAAGGTGGAAAAAATGAGAGGACAAATTTTAATAATTGCCCTCTCATATTTTTAAATGATTATTTCAATTATTTTTTGCTTTTGCTACCTTTTCCTTTTGATGGCGCAGCGGGCAGGTCAATTACGCAACGGAAACCAATGTAGGATTTAGCAGAGTCCTGGTACTCATAAGTGCTGGTTCCTGTTTGCAGGTAATAGCCTACATCTTTCCAGCTTCCGCCACGAATAATTTTGCGTTTCATCAGGGGGGGATCGTCATCTTTTGCATTCCAGCGAACATCCGGGTTCATATCATGCTGGAAATTGTTTCGGCCTTCATAATAAATAGAAGATGTCCACTCAGCTACGTTACCGCTCATGCAATAAAGACCATAATCATTAGGCCAGTATCCGTCGGCCCGAACTGTATAAAAGCCACCATCTTCAGGATAGTTACCACGACCGGGCTTAAAGTTGGCCATCAAACATCCTTTCTTATTACGGAGATAATAGTTACCCCAGGGGAACATTGATTGAGAACGGCCGCCACGGGCTGCATATTCCCACTGTGCTTCAGTAGGCAGCCTGAAATCAGACTCCTGTGCTCTTTTCTTGCTTTCAAGATACGAGTTCAGGTAATGTGTTCTCCAATGACAAAATGCGGATGCTTGTTTCCAGCTAACACCTACTACAGGATAGTTGCCAAATGCGGGATGCGAAAAATATCTTTTTGTCATCGGCTCATTGTAAGAATAGGCAAAGTCCCGGATCCAGCATAATGTATCAGGTGCAATTGAAAAACTACCAAAGGCATTTTTTGTTATGAATTTTGAACGGGGTTGTCCTGCATTTTCTCTTTTAGCAGCTTCTTTCAGGTCAAATACATCACCAGCATAAATAAGCTTGGTTGCATCAATTTCTTTTTTGCCATTCAGCCTGGCTTCCGGTGTAACCAATATCTCAGACACAGCTTCGATATTCTTAGGATCGCCCCATTTGAAAGTTTGCATGAATTTCCAATCTACATACTCTTCCCCATCAGCGCCTGGTTTTACTTTTCCCATTTTGCGGGCTGCTACAGAGTCCCGTACCCAGTTTACAAACTGACGGTACTCATTGTTGGTAATTTCGGTAGCATCCATCCAGAAACCACTGATAGATACAGAACGGTTACGGGCACTAAATGCAAATGCAGGATCCTCATCGCTGGGACCCATATGGAATGTACCCTGCGGTACGTACACCATTCCCTTTGGCCGGGGTAGTGAGTACTTGCTGGCAGGAGCAACTCCATGCACTTGTCCGTCATTTGGCAGGCTTCCGCCTTTGCCTTTTCCATTTTTCCCGCTGCTGCAACTTGCCAGCACAATCATACTGACAGCTGCAAGGAGAGTTACATAAAGGTTTTTCATTCTCATACACTTAAAGGGTATTGGGCAAATATAATATTTTGAACTATTCTTCAGCACAAGGATACTATTTATTTTTTAGCAATAAAAGCACATTTTACGGGGTAAAAGTTCTAACGGAAGGTATGTGGGGTTTATTGTATTAACTTAAAATTAATTACCTCTCCGGAGGCCTGTTTATCAGGGAAATAAGCTCTTTTACAGAAAATACGGGAAGATGGCAGGTATAATTGCGGCAAAGCCATAAAGAAGGAGGGTTGGTAGATTGCTTTTTCTTCAAAAGCGGCCAGATTTGATTCCTCTCACCATCTGCCGAACCAATAATGATCTTATGCGGAACATATTCTTTGAGCAATTCCGGTAACAATTGTTCAAACCCGGGACCGGTAAGAGCAATCTCATTGGTACCTGCTACCATTTCCAATAACAAACAAGCCCAGTTTCCAAATGATCCGGGATATTTTACAATAGCATTGCCCAATGAACTGATCATCCCATAAGACCGGCCCTTCCATCCACCTATTTGGGAAAGCATGCATAAATGATAAAGATTTTTGGCCATTACAGAATTGCCGGAAGGAACGGCGCCATCGTACATTTCTTTTTTCCGGACGATCACATCCTTTTGATCCTTCTCCGTGTAATAAAAAAAATCAGGCCGTTCAATCGATGACTCATTTGCATTGTTGGTCACCACCATTGATTCTTCATCAAATTGAGCTGCAACAAAATCAGTTAACCCATTTGCCGTTTGCAACCAGGCAATATCTCCCGTTACCTCTAATAAATGGCGACATGCTTCAATGAGAAAAGCATAATCATCGAGAAAGGCGGGAAATTTTGCTTTATCATCTTTCCATGTATGAAAAAAAACGGGGTAGGATTCTCTCCTGAATTTTGATTGCAGAAACTCCATGTTTCGAATGGCCAGTTGCCGGTATTCTTCTTTGCCGGTTGCACCGAATGCTTTGCAGCAGGCTGTATTCATTAAAGCATTCCAGCCGAGAATGATCTTATCATCCAATAATGGCCGAACTCTTTTATCTCTTTGTTCTAATAATTTTCTTTTACATTTTTCAAGTAATTTCCTTAATTGATCAATAGAAATATTTTTCTCATTGGCAAATAATTCAATTGGTTTTTTTATTCTTAAAATATTTGTCCCTTCCCAATTTCCCTTTTCCGTAATATCATAAAATCCACAAAAAAGACCTGCATCCTCACCCAGCAATTCTTCCACTTCCTTTAAACTCCACACATAGAATTTTCCTTCGACACCTTCACTGTCCGCATCCAATGCTGAATAAAAACCACCTTCGGGGTGAAGCATTTCCCTTTGAACAAAATCCATTGTTTCTTCTATCACCTCTCTGTATCTCTCTTTGTTTGTAATTTGATATGCTTCACATAAAACAGAAACAAGCAGTGCATTATCATAAAGCATTTTTTCAAAATGGGGAGCCAGCCATTCATTATCGGTGGAATAACGGGCAAAGCCACCCCCTGCCTGATCATAAATCCCTCCTTCGATCATTTTATCAAGACTCAGCAAAGCCTGCGATAATGCTTCCTCATTTTTATAAACATGAGCGTATCGTAACAAATACTGAATGGAAAATGTTTGCGGAAACTTAGGTGCCTTGCCAAATCCACCCCACTCTTTGTCTGCAGACTTCATCAGGTTGTTGAATATCTCTTTTGTTTTTTCCGGAGAAATAATTTCATCTTCTTTTGTTCTTTGAATTCCAAAAGAATTCGACTTCATTATATGATCGACAAGATTTTCTGCCTGCACATCTATTTCATGACGTCTTTCCCTGAAAGCTTGTATAACACTGTGTAGTGTTTCTTGCCATGAAGGCCGGTTAAAAGCTCTTCCTGGTGGAAAATAGGTGCCGCCATAAAATGGTTTTGCATCTGGTGTCAAAAAAACATTTAGCGGCCAGCCGCCACTTCCGGTCATGGCCTGTACCGCATCCATATAAATATGATCAAGGTCGGGCCGTTCCTCCCTGTCTATTTTAATATTGATGAAATTCTCATTCATGATCGCAGCTGTGGCTTCATCTTCAAAACTTTCCCGTTCCATTACATGGCACCAATGGCAGGCAGCATAGCCGATACTTACAAGAATAGGTTTGTTCTCTTTCTGTGCTTTTCTTATTGCTTCACCACCCCACGGATACCAGTTCACCGGATTGTGGGCATGTTGTAAGAGATAAGGACTTGTCTCATGTATAAGATGGTTGCTGTGTTTTTGCATTCCCGGCGAAGTTCGCAAAAAGAAAAGGACACTATCCAGTGTCCATCTTCACTATTCTTAATTACAATAAACTATTTCTTCTTCTTGTTGGCGGCTAAAAACTGTTCCAGTGCAGCTACCATACTTGGCGCCTGGGGTTGTGGTGCTTTTATTTCCAGTTTTAATCCTGCATCTTCTGCTGCTTTGGTTGTATTATTTCCAAAAGCCCCGATAACAGTTCCATTTTGTTTGAACTTTGGAACATTATCAAACAAGCTTCTTACTCCACTGGGCGTAAAGAAACAGATAACATCATATTCTGTTTTTGTCAATACTTCTTTTACGTCGCTGCTAACACTGCGGTACATAAAAGCAAGAGTGAATTCGCAGCTATTGGTCTTTAACCAGCTTACGATCTCATTGTCCTGCTGGTTTTCTGAACAGACATACAGGAATTTTTCATTGCCTTTATGTTTGTTGATGGCATCAAACATACTTTTATTCGTTCCATCAGCTCCATAAAATACTTTACGTTTACGGTAGAGAATAAATTTTTGCAGATAAAGTGCAACAGCCTCTGTTATGCAGAAATACTTTGTATCCTGCGAAACACTGACCTTCATTTCCTCGCAAATGCGGAAAAAATGATCAATAGCATTGCGGCTTGTGAAGATCACGCCTGTGTACTGCTGTATCTCTATTTTCTGTTTGCGAAAATCCCTGGCTGGTATGCCCTCAAGACGAATAAATGGATAGAAGTCAAGCTCTACACTGTACTTTCTTGAAAGCTCAAAGTAAGGTGACTTATCACTTTCAGGTTTAGGCTGGGTAATCAGGATCTTTTGTATGGCTTTGGCCTCCACATCGGCCTTTGTAACCCCTGGTTTAGTCATGTTCTGTTTGGCTAAAGTTGGCGGCAAAGTTAAGTAGTAATCCCGAAAAACAGCAACAAGGCTTTGTAAATCAGCAAAAGAGGAGCTATTTCGAAAGCACAGAGGTATAAAAAGAAATGAAAAGGATTGACTTTGACTTGATTACGAATCGCCGCAAAAGTTAGAATGATCCTATAACAAAAAAGCCCACCCACCAAACAATAGGAACCTATCAGGGCAGCATCATAAACAGGTGGGGTAGCGAAGGCCAGTAAAATGAGAAAAGGTAATAAAAGTATGGCGATCATTTTATTGACAACAAAAACAATAAAAATGTAATTGTCTGCCACCTCGCTCTTGCTAAAAAGCCAGCCGGATATTTTCAAACCTATAAACTTGATAAAATAAATCGCAGTAAGACCGAGACAACAATAAGCAAACCCCAGCCAAAATCCTCCCGGTATTTCCAAATTATAGTGTCGCAAAAGGAAGCTGATATACAAACCCGCAGTTATAACAAAGAAACCGTTCAGCAGCATGGATGGGAGCGGCGTTTGCATCAACTGCTCTTTTATTTGCCGTTGCTTTAATGTGGTACGGAAAAAAAGCCTGAAAAGGTCAGTGAAATATTTTGGAAAAGCATTTTTCAAAAAAGCATAGCCGAGTAATATAATGACCAGGAGATAAAAAAGAAACTCTTTACCGTTCACTTTTCTTATGTCAGAATAAAAGGTGCCCGGTGTTTCTGCAAACCCGAAATAAGGATTGCGTTTCATCTGTTGCCACTGCAGGTTTTGCATAGTGACTGGAATTGTGGCATCCCATTTCCAGGTACTATCCTTGCGAGGCACTTTTGAAATTGAATCAGGGAATGTTGCAACAGCATCAATTGTCAATACCTGATGAGTAGTGGGTGGCGATAATACCGGGGCCGTAGTATCATTACGTACAGGGTCAGTATTATTTTGGGCAAAAACAGGCCCGTTCAACATCAATAATAAAAACAAAAAGTAAAGCCGTGACAAATAGAAGTTATTATGCTGCAAAAATATCGAACTGAATTGCTGTTTTAGAAGAATATCAGAAATAGTTTACAAACCCCAAATGAATTTTCGATTGCCGCAGGTTGAATTGCGTATCATCCCTCTTCCCAACTGCCCAGGCAAGGTTGAAGATGCCGGCTTTGGTTTCAAAAGCAAGACCAAGACCAGTGCCAAAATATGTATGATTGATCTTTATATCCTGGCTGCTGTTCCTTCCAAGACCACCGTCAATCAAAACATAGAAATAAGAATTTTGACCAACCAGGTAATGATACTCCATCGTAGCAATAGCAAATTGTGAGAGATATTGGCTTTCTTCATCAAAACCTCTCAGTAATTTATAACCTCCAATTTGAAATAATTCGTTGCGAAAAACATTTCCGCTTTTGAACAACCCGGCATTGATCGCTGTTTTGATCGCATGTCTTTGTCCGCCCAATGGGAAATATTTTGCTCCCATTGCCCTGATGCGCAATTGATAAGTACTAAGTTTTACTGTATCATATAATTTATCGAAACTGAAATTGGGGTCATTCGGATCTTTCAGATCCAGTATTTGATTATTCTTTTTTACTTTCTTTTTACCTATCGTTGTTATTATCCTGAATTCATTTCCTTTTCTCGGGTTAGGGCGATAATTGGTATTATTCAATTCATAATCCAGCCCGATATTCCAGGAGCTTACATCGCCCACATCCGGCAGGCGGCGGTTTTGTAAAAGCAAAGCTGTATTAATTCCACCTTCGCTGACTATTGTCTGGAATTTTTGCAAGAAAAGTTTCCCCGACTGGTTATTATTCAAAACATATTGTGCTCCCAATTGAAAATTCACATTTAAAAAGCTGCTATCCTTTCTGAACATATCAAAAGAAAAATCCAGTCCGAACGGGGAATTAAAAAGATAAGGATGCTGATATAATATATTAAGCCTTGGCGATTTTACCTGTATCTGCTGCCAGTTGAGACCGATCGTTTCGCCGGCATTCAATGCGTTTTTCAAAAGAATATTTGCCTCGCCCGTTAATAATAATTTTTTAGATGATAACTGATCATTATTTGGCAGGAACCCAACCAATGCATTGACCTGGCTACTTTTCTTTTGCTTCAGGTATAAATTTAAAACGGAACCGGTACCCAGCATAGTAATATTGAAAGGCTGCTCCTGTTCTACATAGGTCAGTTCATTCAGTTTTTTATTGATCCCGGATAATTTTCTCCTGTTATATATGCTTCCGTTGGGAATATCAAGATAACGCTGCAGATAACTATTAGAGATCTTTGCATTTCCATACAAGCGGATACTGTCAATTTTATACAGCGGTCCTCTATTCACTTTTAATAATGCTGAAACTTTGTCGTTGTCCAGTTGAATGCTGTCAAGATAAACCCGGGCAAAAGGATAACCGGTGTTCTCCAAATGATCCAGTATTTTTTCTTCGAGGATATGAACCTGTGCAAAATCCATGGGCCTGTCAGCAAACATTCTTTCCTGCCAGCCAATAGCATCCAGCAAAGTTGTTTCAACGGTTTTTGCACTTACCTGCGCCCAGCGATATTGTTCTCCTATATATAATGTCACCCTGGCAAACTCACCGTAATATTGAAGACTATCAATAGAGGCAGTAACATATCCTTTTGATTGAAGATAGCCGGGCAATTTATACATATATTCTTCGCAGGCGGCACGGGAATCAAATTTTGTCTGCAACCCTGCATTAGATACAATAGTCGCCGAGTCCTTATCCACTCCTTTGATGTGCAGGTTGAATTTGTTCTGCGAAAAAGCAGAAACGTTCAACAACAAAACAAGAACCGATATTTGTAGCCTGGACTTCTTCATTGGGACACCACTAAATTATTCATTAAATCTCAAACGATTTGGCTGGAATCTATATTCATATACCTTTTTGTAAACAGGCATGTTATTACTGCAATTTTCATTTTGCTACTTCTCTTCGCAATAAAACTGAATTAATAAATGCATTGATCAAAGAAATCGACCTGCAAAAGAGTTATTTAAACAATGAAACAGTTGAAACGATCTATTTTGGCGGTGGCACCCCATCTTTATTAGCTGCAGAAGAGTTATCAGCTATCACAAGAAAGATCAGCTCAGTTTTTTTTGTATCGCAAGATGCAGAAATAACTCTTGAAGCAAATCCGGATGATATAACTGAAGAAAAATTGATCAGTTGGGAACAGACTGGTATCAACCGTCTTAGCATCGGCATACAAAGTTTTTTTGATGAAGACCTGCAATGGATGAACCGGGCGCACAATGCTCAACAGGCAATAGACAATTTGCAATTGGCAAAAAAACATTTTGACAACATAACGATCGACCTGATTTACGGTACTCCCCAATTGACCAATGAAAAATGGAAACGCAATGTTGATATGGCTATTGCATTGAATATCCCGCATCTCTCCTGTTATGCATTAACGGTTGAACCAAAAACGCCGCTGCACAAAATGATACAGCAGCACAAAAGTGACGACATCAATCCCGATAAACAATCAGAACAATTTCTCTTGTTGATGCAATGGCTGGAAGAGGCCGGGTATGAACATTACGAAATATCCAACTTCAGTAAACCAGGTTGGCGAAGCCGGCACAATTCTTCTTACTGGAAGGGAAAAGAATATTTGGGCCTTGGTCCTTCAGCACATTCATATAATGGCGAAAGCAGGTGTTGGAATATTGCTAATAACAACCTTTATATTGAATCCATTAATAAGGGGGTTATTCCTTTTGATGAAGAAGTGCTGACAGCAACTCAGAAATTGAACGAATATATCATGACATCGCTGCGAACCATGGAGGGAATAAATTTAAAAATACTTCTTTCTCAGTTTGGGATCGGAGAAAATGAGATAATGAATAAAGCAAAAAAATTCATTGCACCCGGTCTGATTCAATCAGGAAATACTTCAATAACGCTTACCCGGGAAGGAAAGCTGTTGGCTGATGGGATTGCAGCTGAATTATTCTTTTAAAAATTATTTATTGACAAAATAAATAATCACATTCAGTGCGCAACCTACGGAAATCACTGAAGTAAGAATGAAACTAAACCATTTAATGGGGTGAGGTTTTGTGCTGCCTTCTTTTCTTCCTTCCTGCCACTTATTGAACTCTATAACATTAATAACAATGAGGGTGATTGCAGCTATTAAAAACAGGGCTTGAAAAAAATTAACCATGGGGCTTTTTTTACCCATGAAGTTAAAGCTTTTGATGATTATGTTTCCAGTAATCATATACCTGTTTTCCAACGAGGCAGAGCACCATCACAAGGATGGCAGCAGGAGCAAAACCATGGTACGAGAGTGGCATAGGGTATATTTTACGTTTTAAAAGTTCAACAGTTTAATGGTCTAAGATTAAGTGTTCCCGGGTTTGTAATAACCTTTGAACTTTTAAACCTTTAAACTTTTGAACCTTACTTTCAGACCAAAACCTGTTCTATCCGTTTAAATCCTTCGGAGGCTTTAACATCTTCCCAAAGTATTTTATAGACCGTTTCAGCTATGGGAATTGCTGCATCCACGGATTTATTAATTGTATAAATACACCTGGCAGCGTTGTATCCTTCAGCCACCATATTCATTTCAAGCTGAGCTGCTTTAATAGAATATCCTTTCCCGATCATATTGCCAAAGGTCCTGTTGCGGCTGTATAAAGAATAACATGTTACTAACAGATCACCGAGATAAACCGATGCCGCATAGTTGGGAGTTTTACGATGGGTGACAGGGTCCTCTCCGGCATGATCACCTACAGTAATATGTTCAACACCAAATTTTTTGAGGAAGCCGGCCATTTCATCCGCTGCATTGGCAATGTAAACGCTTAAAAAATTATCGCCATAGTCAAGGCCATGAGCAATACCGGCACCCAATGCATAAATGTTCTTTAATACTGCCGCATATTGAACTCCCAGGATATCATGATTGGTAATAGTGTTGATATATTCTGTGGTAAAATGAGAAGCGATCTCTGAAGCAGCAGTGATATCGGATCCCGAAAAAGTAAGGTAAGAAAGTTTTTCTGCTGCTACTTCTTCTGCATGACAAGGGCCCAGCACGGCAAAATAGTTTTCAAGCGGCACATTAAATTGTTGTTGCAAATAATAGTTCAATAAAATATTCTTCTCCGGCAACAATCCTTTAATAGCAGAAACTACTTTCTTGCCTTTCCAATCTGCCGGTTTTAATGCTGCAAGACTTTCTTCTGCATAAGCCGACGGAACGGCAACGATCAATATATCAGAGTTTTTTACAACTTCAGTAATATTAGCAGACAAAGAAAGAAGCTTGCAATCAAATTTTACCGAGCTTAAATAATTTGGATTATGACAATGTGTTTTTATATGATCAATTGTATCCCGGTTTCTTATCCACCAATTGATAGGATGCTTCCTGTCTGTAAGAATTTTTGCCAGCGCTGTGGCCCAACTACCGCCACCGATGATACCAAAACGAACCATTGATTTCTCTGATTAAATGACAAGAATGATTAAAGGTAGTATAGCGCCAAAAATAAGCGGTCTATTTCCCGAAGAGTTTGTCCTTCGGCACCACTTTCACTTTCATACCCTCTTTTAATGTCTTACTAACAGCCGTATATGGATCCGTAACTACTTCGTCTCCTTCTTTCAAACCGTTAACGACCTCTATATAATTAATGTCCTGTATCCCTGACTTCACAACTGCTTTTTTTACTGTTCCATCTTTTTGCAATATAAATACTACTTCTTCAAGTTCATCTTCACCTGCACTTTGTAACTCATTTGCCATGCCTTCTTCTTCCTTGTTTTTTTCTTCTTCCTTTTTATCCGCCATACTTTTATCACTTCCTTTTACTCTTGCATTGACAGCGCCAATGGGAACGGCCAGTACATTATCTACCCTTCTCGTTTTTATATCGGCACTGGCATTCATACCCGGGCGGAACGGGAAAGTTTTATCAGCAAGGTCTTTATATGACTCAGGAAGTAAACGAATCCTCACTTCATACTCCGTTACATCGGTAGAAACAGCGCCAAGAGCAGAACTGCTCTTCGTACTACTACCAATCTTGGTTACCACACCTTTGAACTTGCGATTATTGTAAGCATCCACTTCTACGTCAGCTGAATCTCCGATATCAATTTTTACAATGTCGTTCTCCCCCACATCCACTCTTACTTCCAGCACCGACATATCAGCAACCGTCATCATCTCCGTGCCAATATTAAAACTATTGCCTGCCACTCTTTCCCCCTTTTTTACTTTCAATGAAGAGATCACACCATTCATCGGCGCCGTGAGTGTGGTACGGCTGAGATCTTTATTTGCCTTGTTCAATCCAACCTGTGTACTCTGCACATTGGCCTGCAGGCTTCTTATATTTTGCTGTGCCGCTTTGTAATTAGATTGTGCCGAACGAAGTGTTGTTTCATATTGTTCCAGTTCGGCTTTGGAAATTACTTTATCATCGTATAATTTTCTATTACGGTCATAGGTTTGCTGCGCCAGGTTCACATTTGCTTCTAATGCATCCAGTGCGGCTTTTCCATTATCCACAGTTGCTGTTGATTGATTTACTCTTGATGCAGCTTCGTCTCTTTGCAATGAATAAATATCTGCATAGATACGGGCCAGCACTTCACCGCTTTTTACTGTATCGCCTTCCTCCACATTTAATTCTGTTATTTCCCCGGATATATCAGGGCTGATCTTTACTTCTACTTCAGGATAAATTTTACCACTGGCATTCACTGATTCAACAATAGTACGTTTGGCAGCTTTTGCTGTTGCCACTTTCTCCGTTTTCTTTCCGCCGCTCATTGCTTTGGCGCCAACATATAAAACAGCTGCAGCTCCAACAACGATAAGCGTCCATTTTAAACCTTTATTCATTGTATATAGTATGTTTATCGAATCTATTTCAAATATACAAGTCTCCCCTTTAGAGGAGTTTTATAGTTTCAATCCCTGTCCTTTATAGAACTCCAGCAATTTTATTTTAAACAAATAATCATATTGAGAATACAATAACTGGCTTTTGGCCTGCTGAAGATTTGTTTGTGTGGTAATAAGATCATAGGTTGACAACAAACCTACATCATATCTTTTCAGGGCATAATCGTAAGCTTTCTGTGCTGCCTCCACCGCTTTTTTATTGGCATTGAATTTCTGCAAAGACGCAACCGCATCATTGTAAGCTGTGTAAATATCTTGCTTTAATGTAAAACTGTTTTGTTCCTTTTGTAATTCTACCTGTTTTACATTCAGTTTTGAACGTTGCCATGCAGTCCTCAGCGCTCCGCCATTCATGATCGGAACACTTATACCTATTCCGATAGATTGTCTGAAATTCTGATTCAACTGGTCGAAGTAACCGATCTTCCCGGTAGTATAACTATCAAATGGCGATATGGAAAGAACTGTATAAGGGGTACCGCTTACAGTTACTGTACCTATAGGAAGGATTGATGATGTTCTTGATTTAATTTCTTCTGCCCTGCTGTTAAACGCACTGCCCAGGCTTCCAAACAATGAGATCGTTGGATACATAGAACCCCTTGCCACGTCAACAGATTTTTTTGCTGATTGCAAATTCAGGTCATCCACTTTTTGCTGCGGCATATTTGATATAGCTAAATTATAAACAGTTTCGGGTTGCAAGTCGGCGAGATTCTCAACCGGTATCCTGTCGGCAGCCGGAGTAAAAACATCGAATGGCGTTGCTGCATCCAAATTCAACAATGCTTTCATCTGCAACAATGATTGCTGTGCGGCTGTTTCAGCAGTAATAAGATTAGAACTGTCAAGAGCCAATATGGACTCAAGATTAGCAGCGCTCAATTCCGGAAGTTTACCTGCATCCACTTGCTTGCGGGTGCTTTCTAATTGTGATATTGTTTGTGTGACCTTTGAACTTGCCAGGTTGATCTGTTCTCTCGCCAATAATATTTGCAAATAAGCTACGGCAACATTCAATGCAATATCATTCTTTGCCTTTTCCACTCCTGCTTCAGTAGCTTTTAAATTCAGGCCCCTTGCAGTGATAGTATTCTTTTTGGTAAACCAATTAAAAAGATCGACACTTGTCTGCAACGAATAGTTGTTGAAAAAATATCCTGTGGTGGTCAAACTAAAGTTGGTCGGGTCCTGGTTGCGGCCGGCACTATAACCTGCATTGGTGCTGAAATTAACGCCGGGATATTGCGCCAGCTTACTTTGTTTCAGATCGAGTTCTGCAAAACGAATCTGCAGGTCGGCTTGTCTCACTGAAATATTATGCTCCAGTGCATATTCAACACATTTTCTCAGATCCCATTTTTCACTGGCTGGTTGCGCAAAAGAAGATTGCAAAAAAAATAATGCAATAGCCAGTTGTATATATCGCCTGATCATACCGCAAAAATAAATGAAATGAGTTGCGCTCCAGCTGATTTCTGGCAATTGGCCGTTAAATTGTCAATCTATTTTCGCAAGAGCCTGCGAGAGATCATCAATAAGGTATTTTGGATCTTCCAGCCCCACATAAATACGGACATAGCGATGCTCTTTATTGGAAGGATCAAAATCAGCAGGTGCAATACCGGCGCATTTGGGAATGATCAAACTTTCATGCCCACCCCAGCTCACCGCCATCATAATATGTTTGAGTGACTCACAGAATCTTACTATAGTGTCCATTCTATTTGTTTTCAAAACAGCAGTAAATAACCCGCATGCCCCTTTCATTTGCTGCCTGGCTAATTGATACTGCGGAAAGCTTTCATCGAACGGGAATAGAACTGATTCCACTTTTGGATGCTGTTTCATAAAAGCAACTACTTCTGCTGTTGATTTTGTGATACGTTCAAACCTTGCCGGCATTGTTCTTAACCCTCTTATCAAAAGCCATGCATTGAAAGGTTGAATACCACTGCCGATATTCAAATATTCACTGTTGAATATTTTCTTCATCATGTCATGTGCGCCGCTCAGCACACCACCGAGAGTATCGCTATGCCCACTAATATACTTTGTTGCTGTTTGCATTGCCAGATCAATTCCCATTTCAATGGGCTTTTGATACAATGGCGAGCAATAACTGTTATCGAGTAAGGTCACAATATTCTTCGATCTTGCAAATGCAGCTACTTCTTTGATCGGTTGAATAGCAAAATCCCAGCTATTGGGTGATTCAAGATAATAACAAGTTGTATTTGACTTTGTCGCTTCTTTCCAATTTTCAATTTTCGTTCCGTCAATATAAGTGGTTGTAATGCCGAAGCGGGGCAGAATCATATCAAACATCCGTTGCGCCCATGTATAAGGTTTGGCAACTGATACGATATGATCGCCTGTTTTTATATTGGCAAAAATCCCGGCGAAAATGGCCGCAGCACCATTATTAAATACCAAACAATCTTCCGCTCCATCCAGTGCGGCTAATTTTTTCCGGAGAATATCAACGGTAGGATTCAACCCACGGCTGTAGAGATAACCTCCCATCTCATCTTCAAAAGCTTTGCGCAGGTCATCTACTTTATTAAAAACAAAATTGCTGGTCTGCATGATGGGCGGAGACACGGCATTGAAATAGTTTTCTCTGTCCTCTCCCAACTCGTTGATGATATGCGAAATGTCCATCAGGCTGTTTTCTTATGAAGGAATAAATAATATAATGCAAGAAAGAATGCAAGTAGTCCCACTCCGATAAACGCTGCGTTCAGGTCTTTAATAACTACACCTACTGCGATCATAAAATAACTGAAAACAAAAAAGCCGACCAGCACAGGAGTAAATTTATTCCAGGAGCCGGTTATCATCACTTCGTTTTGCTTTCTCTTTCTTAATATGAATAATGTAGCAGCAGAAGTGCTCATGCCAATGCTGTCGAGGAACATAGTGAAGTTTAAAATATTATCAACTCCTTTTCCAAAAAAAGTAATGACAATAGTTATAAGTGAAAAACTCGCCAATCCTGCTACCAATGCTTCTGTTTTTGGATGACGATAAGAAAATATTTTGGGGAAAACTTTGTCCTGGCTCATGGCAAACATCACTCTCGGATTACTCATCAATAAAATGTTCACATAAGCAAGTACTGACAAGAACATTAGTCCGTCAAAGACCTTGCCTCCTGCTTTACCAAACCATGCTTCACAAAGCAAGGCACCGATAGCAGATGCATTTTTCATTTTATCATAACCAATAACCTGTGTATAGGCAAAATTGATAAGCAGGTACAACGTAATAACAATGATGATACCGATGATGATACCCTTGGGAATACTGCGGGTACTTTTTACTTCTCCGCCAAAATTGATGGTTTGCTGGTAACCTCCATAGGCAAAACAAACAGGTATCAACGAAATAAGAAATAAGGTAATGGCGCTATTGTTATCCAATGTATAAAGCGGCGAACCTTTCTCGTATCCATGTGGTTCAATGACCACTCCTTTAAAAACACTGGCAATAAGAAGGACAACCAATGCCACTTTAATTATTATTAAAACATTTTGCGTACGGCTGCTGGTCTTCAAGCCAAACATATTCACTCCAAAAAAAACAGCAACGGCCACAATGGCAACAGTTGTATTGAAAAAATTGCCGCTTGGCTTCCCATATAAAAGATCGCTTACATAATCTGCTCCGATCAATGCTACTACAGCCAGCGATGCGGCATTACTGATCAAAATGATCGCATTGACAGAAAAACCAACTGACGGGTGATAACATTCCGCAAATACCTTATAATAACCACCCATGGCCGGTAACCGCTGACCGATCTCTGCATAGGTCAACGCACCGCATAAGGCGATCAATCCACCGGCCACCCATAGTAAAAAAAAGATCGTCTCATTACCTGAAGTAGCTGCCACCGAAGCAGGATTTCTGAAAATTCCCATCCCGATCACAAGACTTACTACGATCAGGCTTATATCTGTAAGATTCAGTTTATTCTTGCTACTCATGGCTTGAAGATAAAGAAAACAGTCTAACTTTATATTGCCAGTTCCTATCATTCTATGAAAGTCATACTTGCATTTTTTTCTTTCCTGTTTATTACAGCTTCTTGCAGGGCACAGATAGATTCGCTCCTGCAAAAAGAAGGCATTGATTCATTGAAAATTTTGGATGAAGTAACGGTAAGATCATTTGAACAGAACCGCCGTTTGAATGAGACCAGTATTTCTTCCGTAAAAGTGATCCAACTCAATAATGGTGACCGGTACAATAAAATTTCATTGGTCAATGGCTTTAATACTGTTAGCGGTGTTCGGATGGAAGAAAGATCTCCGGGGAGCTATCGCATCAATATAAGAGGCAGTTCTCTTCGTTCGCCATTTGGTGTTCGTAATGTAAAAGTGTACTGGAATGATATTCCCCTCACCGATCCGGGCGGCAATACTTATTTCAACCAAATTGCTTACAATAATTTTTCTTACATAGAAATTTTCAAAGGCCCCGCAGGAAGCATGTATGGCGCCGGTACCGGGGGTTTGGTCTTGCTGAATTATTACCAATCATTCAAACCCGGAACAGATGCCGAATACATCACAGGCAGTTTTGGTTTACAAAATATTTTTGCTTCGGCCCGTTTTGGGAAGAAGGAGAATAAAACCCAGCTCACTTATGCCCACAATCAAAGCAACGGCTATCGCATGCAAACAAAAATGAGAAGGGATAATTTTTCCTGGCATTCTTCCATTAAACTTTCCGGCAAACAACAACTGACCGCTTCGCTTTTATTCACAGATATGTATTATCAAACGCCGGGTGCATTAACGTTAGCAGAATTCATTGCCAACCCAAAACAAGCAAGACCTGCCGGCGGTGGGTTTCCTTCGGCAGAAAATGCACAGGCCGCCATCTTTCAAAAAAATATTACCGCAGGGTTTACCAATGTTTATCAAATTAATTCTTCATTTAAAAATGCTACTACTTTATATGGGGCCTTTTCACAAATAAAGAATCCGGCTATACGGAATTATGAAAGAAGAAATGAACCATCCTTTGGTGGCAGGACCGTTTTCACTTATTATAAAAAAGTTAATGCATCAGGGTCGGGGCATAACATCTTTCAATATGTAGGCGGCAGTGAATTCCAGCAGGGGTATTTTAATACCCAGGTTGCAAAGAATAAGAATGGCAATCCTGATACATTGCAAACAAATGATGATATTAATCACACGACATATAATTTCTTTTTGCAAGCAGATATCAACTTACAGGATAAATGGTTCTTCAATGCAGGTATCAGTCTCAATAGATCCAAAGTTAGTTTTAGCCGCTTAAGCAGTTATCCTGTTATGAAACAAAACCGTAACTACCAGGGTGAGCTGGCGCCACGACTTTCTGTAAAAACTGTCCTTACTCCTGACTTATCGGTGAAAGCAACTGTCTCAAGAGGTTTCTCTCCTCCTACCATTGCAGAATTACTTCCTTCAACCGGTGTGATCAGCACCGGTCTCGAAGCAGAATATGGCTGGAACTATGAAATGATGCTCAGCTATGATCTCTTTAGGAGAAAATTGCGATTAGAAGCCACCGGGTTTTATTTCAAACTAAACAATGCATTGGTGCAACGAAGGGATCTTTCCGGCGCTGATTTTTTTGTGAATGCAGGCGATATAAGACAAAAAGGGATCGAGTTGAATGCGGACTATTCAAAAAGCTACTCTTTACAAAGTTTTGTTGACCAGTTCAGGATCGCAGTTGCTTACACCTTCAATCATTTCCGTTACGGAAGTTTTGTAAAAGGCACAGATGATTTTTCAGGAAAAACAGTTCCCTCTGTTCCTGCGAATAGTTTTTCGCTGCTGGGCGACCTGTTGCTGAACGGTGGTCTTTATATCAACACAACTTATTATGCCGCTTCAAAGATATTTTTGAATGATGCAAACACTGTCGGGGCTAATGCCTGTCATCTCCTGGGATTAAGAGCAGGCTGGGGCAAAACGCTGCATAAAAGATACAAATTGAATTTTTATGCCGGTGCCGACAACCTGCTGAACGGGCATTATAGTTTAGGTAATGACATCAATGCCGCTGCCGGCCGTTTTTATAATGCAGCACCGGAAAGAAATTATTATGCGGGAATATCATTTCAATGGATCAAGGCTGCGAAAAAGTAACTGTTTTAATATTTCATGACAGGGCATCCGAGTTTATTCTTTTTTCCGGGGCGATAGATAATACCGATCGCATAATTAAGATAATGATCTTTCAACTCCGGGTTAGCTGCCTGGCTGAATCCATCAATATAATCGGTATAACCAAGCCGGTAAGATGCTTCTGCATTCAATCCCCATTGCGGACTAAAGAAATAACGAAGACCACCACCAACAGGAATAACAGGTATTATCCTGGGTAAGGAATGTGCGGAGTCAATAGCCAGCCCATCGGCTAATATATGATTCTGGGCATTGAAATAATCCCTGTTCAAACGACTCCAGTCTCTTTTAATATTTAAATAGGCCAGGCCTCCTCCTGCAAATACATAGGGAGAAAGACCTTTGTCTGCATAATTTTGCGCCGTAATATTAAATACAAGTAAACATGACAACTCAACCACCGGGGATGTAAAATTAAAATTTCGCAAACGCCTGTATTCCGGCTGAGCATATACTGCATCGTCTCCTCTTAATGTACTTATCAATAAATTACCCCGTATAGAAAAGGTTTGATTCAAAATACGGCTCACATGGAGACCCACCGCAAACTTCTGTGTTTTAAATGCCCCGAATTTTTCTGGTGTAAGATCTCCCTGGTAAACAGTAAAACCAAGATTGAGACCAAACTCATACTTATGATCCTGCGAATATGTTTTACTAATTGAACATATAGCTATGACAGCTATTAAAGCTTTCAGGGATGGGATGCGTTTCATCAGTTGTCTTTTTAGTTTAAAAACTCCCGGTAGAAGTGATGCGGCGAATAACAATAGCAACTTATCTGCCAAACGCAGAAAAACATAACTCATTTTACAGGATACGTTAAAAAAAAGCAGAATAAAAATATTGGTAAGAAATAAAAAGAATTGATTAAACCATTGTATCGTTGTATTGTCACAAGCAACGTTTCTACCGAACCCTTATTAAAAACTCCTCTCTTTAGAAAAAATACTCTGCCTATATTTGCCACCGGTTTGGTTTGCTGACGATCAATGTCAGCATTAAAAGGGAAACCGGTTAAAATCCGGTGCTATCCCCGTAGCTGTAAGGCCTCACCAAACTCCTCCGAAGGAGGAGCATTGAGAGTACAATTGTTGAAGAGTTACCACTGTATCGGCTCATCCGAAATGGGAAGGTTTCAACAAAGGCTAAGCCAGAAGACCTGCCAGGCCAGTTAAACATTTATTTTGCTTTCGGGTGAAAAGCTGAAATGTAAAAGTCGGACGACATTTATATTTCTATCTATTTCCTGGAAGCAGTCACACAAAAACTCATTGTTATGAGAAAAGTTTTTTTTGTGCTGGCTGCTGTTATTATCAGCAACCAGCTATCAGCGCAGGATTCAACAGCTAAAGTATTGGACGAAGCAGTCGTTACTGCCAACAAGTTTGAACAAAAGCAAAGCCAGACAGGCAAAGTACTCACTGTTATCAATCGCCGGCAATTAGAGAAAAGCCCGGCAAAAAATTTAGGTGAATTATTAAATACTGCTGTCGGTACAACTATCATTGGCAACAGCAATGTGTTGGGTACTAATCAAACGGTCAGCATCAGGGGCTCATCGGCAGGTAATGTTTTATTATTAATAGATGGGATTCCCGTTAACGATCCATCCGTTATCACTAATTACTTTGATCTTAATTTTTTCAGTCTTGACCAGGTAGAAAGGATCGAGATAGTAAAAGGCGGCCAATCCACTTTGTATGGCTCCGATGCTGTGGCAGGAATTGTCAATATCATTTTGAAAAAAGGAGGAATTAACAAGACTTCTGTTTTTGGGAATTTTACAGCCGGAAGTTATAACACATTGAAGCAGGCTGTTGGCATTGGCAAACAACAGAACCAATCTGAGTATTCTTTGAATTATACACATACCAGCTCCGATGGTTTTTCCGCCGCTTATGATAAAAATAAAACTGGCATATTTGACAAAGATGGTTTTGATGAACATGCCGTAAATGGAAGATTTGGTTGTAAGATCGGCAAGAAGATCAGGACGGTTTTTTCCGGTGCCTATAATTATTATAGGGGCGATCTCGATGCATCGGCATTCACAGATGAAAAAGATCATACTGTAAAGAGCAATAATAAGCAGGCTGGCGCCGGGCTTATTTATCAATTTAATAAAGGGGCTATTCGTCTTAATTATAATTTCAACAGGACAGAAAGAAATTATCTCGATGATTCTATTCACAAAAGCAGTCCTTATGTTGATTATTCAAAAAGTAATTATACTGGCCGCACCCATTTTGCAGAATTGTACGGCAACCTGAAGCTGGATAATCTGGAATTAGTAGCCGGTATTGACTATCGTTTGAATAATACCGACCAGGATTATTTTTCTACCGGCCCCTTTGGCCCTTATGCTCCGGCCCCATTACATGCCGAAATGAACCAATTGAGCCCTTATGCTTCAGTGATCCTTAAAACTGAAAGCGGCTTCAATGCAGAATTCGGCGGAAGATGGAATAAACATTCTGATTACGGAAGCAATATCAGTTTTACCTTAAACCCATTTTATTTTGTATATAACAAGTACAAAATCTTTGGAAATCTTTATTCGGCATTTAAAACGCCCACGCTATATCAATTATTTGATCCGTTAGTCGGTAATGCCAAACTGGCCCCCGAAAAAGGGATCATTGCCGAAGCAGGTGCAGAAATTTTTTCTGTAAAGAATTTTTGGTTCAGGGTCACCGGCTTTTATCGCAATACAAAAGATGCGATCATTTACACATTCGATCCATCCACTTATGCAAGCCTGTATTTGAATGCCGGTAAACAAACCAATTATGGTGCTGAGTTGGAAGCAAAATATTCTTCAGGCAAAGTAACCATGGCCGGCAACTATACTTATACCAATGGCAAAACGACTACCGCATTTGACGGTACGGGTACACCGATCAGCAAAGACACTGCTTATTATAATCTTTACCGCATACCAAAAAGCGCCATCAACCTGAATGTTGGCGTACAGGCAACAAAAGCATTTTATTATAGTGTTGCGATACGTTCAGTAAGTAAAAGAGAAGAATTCATTTATGGGGCTGCTCCTGAAATATTAAGGGCCTATTTCACTATTGATCTTTACGGAGAATACAAATTTGACAAAAATGCAAAATTGTTTCTTGACCTGAAAAACCTTTTCAACCAGCAGTATTTTGATATACTTGGCTACAATTCGAGGAAATTCAATTTTACCGGCGGTGTAAGTTTTCAATTGTGACAGGTATGTGCAAACATGAAATAAAGAAATGCCCCCGCTGCGAAAAGGTTTTTGAATGCAAGCCGGGGAATATCGCACAGTGCCAGTGTTATAATGTCAGCCTGACTGTCGAACAAAGAGTTTATATTGAACAACGATATAATGACTGCCTGTGCAGTAATTGCCTGCTTTATTTATCCGGTGAATTGAATCTCTTTAAGGAGAAATATGTTTTCAGGTAAGTACATTTGCAGAAACCAATGCCATGTATTTTAATTTTGAACAGTTTCTTACGCTGACCTTTACGTTATTTGCCGTCATTGATGTGGTCGGGTCTGTTCCTATGCTAATATCTATAAAGCAAAAGACGGGCAGGATCAGTGCATGGAAAGTGACGCTTATTTCCGGGCTGCTGATGATATTGTTCTTTTTTATTGGCGAACCTTTTTTAAATTTATTGGGAGTTGATATCAAGTCATTTGCCGTGGCCGGATCCATAGTTATTTTTATTCTTGGTCTTGAAATGGTATTGGGAATTGAGTTTTTCAAATCGGAAAAAGGCGCCCCGGCGGGTACCTTGGTACCAATCGCTTTTCCCCTGATTGCAGGCAGCGGTACGCTGACAACCATCATGTCACTGAAAGCCACATTTGAAAAGACCGATCAAAATGCGGAATACATGATCCTTGGCGCCATACTTGTAAACCTTATTATTATTTACTTAGTTTTACTCTCCTTAAACATGATTGAAAGAGTGTTAGGCAAAGCAGGTTTGCTTGCTGTAAGAAAGTTTTTTGGCGTAGTTTTGCTCGCCATTGCAGTAAAGGTATTTGCTACTAATGCAAGTGGATTGATTAAATAATACAGGATTTGAATATTTGGAGATTTGAAGATTAAGGGATCATTCATCTTCAAATTGATACATCATCAAATTTTCAAATTTTTCTGGCCTCGTAGTACAATGGATAGTATAAGAGTTTCCGAAGCTCCAGATACAGGTTCGATTCCTGTCGAGGCTACACTTCTTGTTTGACCTGGTACTTTCCTTGTAAAACAAAGGCAACACACTATCCGCAATGCCATCTTCTATTAAAAACATTTTCAGAAAAAAATTTGATCCTGAGCATTACAAAAATTCATTCCTGGAAAATAACACGGTGTCATTAATTCATGGCGGTAAAGAGTTTTTTACATTGCTTAAACAGATGATTGATGAAGCTTCTCATTCTATTCATCTCCAAACATATATTTTCGGCGATGACAAAACAGGACAATCTATTGCCAATGCACTTATCGACGCCGCCAAAAGAGGAGTGGTTGTTTACCTCCTGGCTGATGGTTTTGCTTCTCAAAAGCTGTCGAAGGAATTTATTAATGATCTAAAAAAAGCCGGCATTAATTTTCGCTTTTTTGAACCTTTGATGAAAAGCAGATATTTTTATTTTGGCCGTCGCCTTCATCATAAAGTAGCAGTAGCAGATGGCATAAAAGCGCTGGTAGGAAGTATGAATATTGCTGACCGGTACAATGACCTTCCCGGCAATAAAGCATGGTTTGATATGGCATTATATATCGAAGGTGAAGTATGCGCCGTTTTACAATCCGTTTGCTGGAATATGTGGGAAAGAAAAAGAAATTCCCTGTTGCCACAAGAGCAGGCAACAGTATATCCCATCACTGAAAAAGACCGGGTGCCGGCAAGGGTAAGCCGCAATGATTGGGTAAAAGGAAAACAGGAGGTCTATAGAACCTATTCAGCCTTTTTCCGGCTCGCAACTGAAAATATTACTATTGTTTGCAGTTATTTTTTACCTGGAAAAATATTCCGGCGCCAATTAATAAGGGCCGCTGCAAGAGGAGTAGCTGTAAGAGTAGTGCTGGCCAAAACTTCAGATATAAAAGTGGTTAAAGATGCCGAACGGTATTTATATCGCTGGTTGGTACGAAATAAAATCAACGTATATGAGTATAAACCTACCATCCTTCATGCAAAAATGGCGGTTGTAGATAGGCATTATGTTACTTTAGGTTCTTATAACCTTAACCAGTTAAGCAATTATGCAAGCATTGAACTGAATATTGATGTAAAGGATGAAGTGTTTGCAAAAAAAGTGCACCAGGAAATTGATGCGATTATTGATAAGGATTGCGAAGCTATTGATCTTTCTATTTATAACACCCGGTTATTTTCCCTTAAACAATTCATACAATGGAGCTCCTACCAATTTCTCCGTTTTTTAGTGATGATCTCCACTTTTTATTACCGGCAAAGAGAATGATCAATTAAATAAGTAACTTTAAGGTAACAGCACCTGGTAACTATAGAATATGCCAACCGATACCAGCCATACCGGATCTTCAGAAAATAATGACACAATGATCCTGTCACGGATCAAACAATTACTGCATGATAACCCCGCAATTGACGATTCAAAAATGGAGGTGGCCGTAAATGACGGTACAGTAATACTAAAAGGAAAAGCCGATACGGAACATGAAAAAGAGAATGCCCAACTTATTTGTGCATCTGTTGAAGGTGTCATGAAAGTAGAAAATCATCTTGTTATAGAAGCCGGTATTGCTCATGCCCTCACTAAGATCGTTTCCCGTATTGTTGCCGATGATAAGCCGGACAAAAAGCAATAAGCTGTCTATAAAGTCTTTTTTTGTTTACCTGAAATATCTATATCTTTCTTTACAAAACCACTACTTATGGCTACTACACCCGGCAAACCTTCAACTTTTCTTTTATTCCCCTGGGGATTAGCATCTATTGTTCTGCTCATCATCTTGAACCTTACATTGAACGACGCATGGTTCAATAAGAACTGGAGTTGGATCGCTTTAGTACTCATTATCCCGGCAGCGATTCTTGAAAATTTTAAAGTAGGTTACTCCACGATGAGGATCATGTTCCTCAAAGTGGTCTTTTCGCTGCTTTCCTTTCTTTTTGCAGGTATGGCATTCGGATCAGCCCTGACCAAATATTATAATGTCAAATTTGCTGACGAAAAAGTTGCTATCAAAGCTGTCACATTACCCTGGTATGTTATGCTTGCCCTGGTAGTATTGCTGCTGATACAAGTGGCTCAACTGTTCAGCATGCTGAAAGCAGTAAAAAGGGAATTCATGCAAATGGATCCGGATAATTAATTACAATTGTTTTGCAGCGGCCTTCAGGAAAGGCCATGTGGGCAACGAAGAAATAATTTTCAGATCATCTCCTAAAGAACTTTCATTATCCAAAAACCTCAGCAATGGCCGGGGTTTATTTTTTTTGAACATATCAGAGAACACTTTTTCTCCAGAAAGTTTTTTATGCTGAAGGATATTCAGCAGCACACTGTCGTAAAAATGGAATTTCCTTTTTGTTTGTTTAACCACCGGGCTCTTCCCTGAAATTAATTGCCGGACAATAGCCGCAGAATGTTTCTGAATAAAACGAAATGTATAACCGCTGGAAGCTTTTGTTTGTCCGCCAGCTGTTCCGATATTGATAATGTTTCCGTTATTTACCGGGAACCGGTGGTTCGTCATTGGAATGATACCAAACTCTTCTTCCTTTATTTTGTATGATCCGATCTGCAAAACAGTTTTGATATAGTCTTTCAGCCTTTCATCATACTGTTGCTGCTCTAATAATTTCTCAGAAAACAAAGTGTATTCAACCAATGCTTCCTTTTTTGAGAAAGGCATTACATAAACAAAAGTTGCTCCTTCCTCTTGCCCCACCCGAAAATCCATCAGGGTAGCCTCCCCCGGATTGAATGATGGCGTTTCAGCTTCAATCATCCATCCCTCAAAATGTTGCAACAAAAAATACTCATTCCTTTTCAACCGGGGTTTTTCAAAAAGAATGCTGTTGAAAATATACCTGGCCCCGATTTTTTCATCATCAATAATGATCGCTGGCCTTCCCTCTTCATTTTTTATTTCTTTTATCTCGCCGGGCTTTATTGTGATGTTGGATTGTTTTCCAATCAGGTCAAAACAGTAATTATAAAAATCTATTCCTCGTATTAACTTGTAATGGTAGGGTGATAGCTCAAGAAGGCGGGAAAAGTTCTGTCCATGAAACCAAACCTTTTCCCATTGTTTATATATGATAGGCTCAAATATTCCCGGCTCCTGCTCCCAGAAGCACCAGGTGCGGTCATTCTTCTTTTTATTATCCTTATCAACGATCAATATCTTTTTATCACAGAATTTTCCCGAATGGATCATGTGGACGGCAAGACTCAGTCCTGCACAACCAGCACCGGCAATAATGTAGTCGTATGTAGTTGGAGAGTTCAGAAACTAAAGATAGTAAGTTGAAAGGCAGTTACTCTGCTTCGGGAGCATATTCCACTTTCTTTTTGCCAGCCATCAGTTTTTTATCCTGTCGGATCTTGTCCCAATATTTTTTGGCAACAAATAACATCCCGAAACTTTCTCCTTCATGACGGTCAAGATGTTTATGATGCATCTTATGCGCCCAGCGAATGGCCCTGACATACTTGTTGTTGCTTCTCGTAAACCATTTGAACCGCTGGTGAATGATCACATCATGCACTAAAAAATAAGCAACGCCGTATGCCATAATACCAAAACCAATAGCCTGCATCCACCAGATATGATCGAAGCTTCCGAAATAGATCAATAAAATACTAGGCACTGCAAAAATGATAAAGAAGGTATCATTCTTTTCAAAAAAACCGGGTTCCACCTGGTGGTGATCCTTGTGCAGGTACCATAAAAACCCATGCATTACAAATCTGTGAGTACACCATGTCACCCCTTCCATCAGGATAAATGTTGCGATCAATACCAATATATAATACAGCACTCCCACTTTGCAAAAATACTAATTCATCCTGCTTTGTAATTATAATGTTGTTTCCACCAATCCATTGCTTTAGGAAAAGCCAAATGAAACCAAACAGAATATTTTTTGGGATGATCCTCCAATGACCTGTTTATTTCCTCCACATCTTTGTAACAACAATCCATTACTTCATTGTTATTCAACCTAACCGGTCCGTCATATTCACCCACCAACACATGATCAAATTCATATTCTGTAAGTCCGTTATCAAATTCGGCTTTGTATATAAAATCAAATATCTTTTTTACTGATGTCTCAAATCCCATTTCTTCTTTTAAACGTTTTTGTGCCGCAGTAACCATTTCTTCTCCCGGTGCAGGATGGCTGCAACAGGTATTGCTCCATAATCCTGCACTGTGATATTTATCCAATGCCCTTTGTTGTAAAAGCATTTCCCCTTTTGAATTAAAAATAAAAATGCTGAAAGCCCGGTGCAGCATTCCTTTTTGATGAGTCTCCAGCTTTCCGGCTACCCCAACTGAATTATCGTTTTCATCCACCAATATCACCTGGCTGTTATTCATACTTAAATTAATCGAAGCTGATTTTTTACACCCGCCCTGAAGATAATGAGGGCTTTGTAATAATTAGGTATCCTGACCCTTTTCTCCAGCACTTTTGCCGGCTTCATCTTTTTGATCTTATTAAAAAGAGACAGGTAGTATTTGTAAGCTACATAAACGCCAAACTTTGCTTTGAGTGGTAATTTCAGAATTCCTTTATACGCTTCATTGAAATCATTGCAAATATCTTTTTCTATCATTCTCTTGTCTTCCCCGGAGAAATTGCTGAAATCGCAGCCGGGAAAATAAATTCTCGACAGCCCGTTGTAATCTGCTTTAATATCTCTCAAAAAATTTACCTTTTGAAAGGCTGCCCCGAGTGAACGGGCCGCCATTTTCAACTCCTCGAAAATATTTTTTTTGCCTTCACAAAAAACGGCCAGGCACATAAGCCCTACAGACTCAGCCGAACCGTAGATGTACTCTTTGTACTCCTCACGGTTATATTGCCTTTTTTCGATATCCATTTCCATGCTTTTGAAAAAAGAAGCGATCAGGCCCCTGTCAATATCATACTCATTTACTGTTCGTTGAAAACTATTTAAAATGGGATTCAAACTAATACTTCTTTCAATAGCGTCAAACGTTTCCTTTTTAAATTGTTCCAGCAAATACTTTTTGTCATGTTCATGAAAAGTATCTACGATCTCATCAGCAAAACGAACAAAGCCATAAATATTAAAAATTGGCGTCCGCAGATCTTTATGCAGCATCCTGATAGCGGAAGAGAAAGAAGTGCTGTAATTCTCTGTAACCATCCTGCTGCAATTTTCACTCGTAGTATGAAATAAATGAACCATCAATTGTAAATTAAGAAAATTATGATGATAATTTTATCACTTGTTTTGCCACTACTTCTCCACTAATAAGACTTGGCGGAACTCCGGGGCCCGGCACCGTCATTTGTCCAGTATAAAATAAATTTTTCACTTTTTTACTTTGACAGGAAGGCCTGAAGATCGCCGTTTGCTTCAGTGTATTCGCCAATCCATAGGCATTTCCTCTAAACGAATTATAATCATGTACGAAATCACTTACCGAATAGGTTTTTTTGTACATGATCGAATCTAAAATTGGTTCTCCTAAATGATTCTCTATTCTTTTTGCGATCACCTGGAAATATTTTTCTCTTATCTCTTCGCTGTCACCTTCCAGGCCTGCTGCGACAGGCACCAGCAAAACAAGATTTTCACATCCGGGCGGCGCCGCACTTTCATCATTCAAAGATGAAACACTCATATAGAACAAAGGTTCAGATGGCCATTGAGGATTTTTATAAATTTCCTCCCCATGTTTCTCAAATGGGACATCGAAGAAAAGAGAATGATGAACAGGTTGTTTAAGTTTTTTATTCAGCCCTACATAATACATTAAACAGGAGGGAGCCATTACTCTCTTATTCCAATATTTTTTTGAATAACTCTGGCATTCTTCAGGTAATAATCTTGTTTCAGTGAAATGATAGTCAGCTCCGCTGATGACAGCATGTGTATCATAAATATCTTTATCAGTACTGATAGTTTTAGCAGTTGTTCCTTTGACCAGTATGCCTGTTGTCTTTTCTCCAAAATGGAATTTAACGCCAAGTTCTGTAGCAAGCTGATACATACCTTGCACCACCGAATACATACCACCCTCCGGATACCAGGTACCTCCTTTAATATCGGCATAATTCATAAGGCTGTACAAAGCAGGTGTATCCTGAGGTAACGCACCAAGGAACAAGACAGGAAATTCCATCAATTGTCTTAGCTTAGGATGAGTAAAATGTCTGGCAATATGTTTTTTAATGGAAGTAAAGACCTGCAATTTAAAAACACCGCTGATGGTTTGCCAGTCTAGAAACTCAAATAGAGAACGGCCCGGTTTGTAAACCAGTTTTTGCATTCCCACTTTATATTTGTAAGACGCCTCGAGTAAATATTTCTCCAACTTTGCGGAACTGCCGGGCTCTAATGCATCAAATACTTTTTTTAATTCATCAAAATTGGCAGGGATATCTGTAAAATCATCATTCCAATATATCCTGTAAGAGGGATCGAGACGTTTCAATGAATAATAATCGCTGGCCTTTTTTCCGAACTGTGCAAAATATCTTTCAAATACATCTGGCATCCAGTAAAAACTTGGCCCCATATCAAATGTAAATCCATCGGCCTTTAATTGACGGGCCCTTCCACCAGGTGTATCGTTTTTTTCGATGACCGTCACATCCCACCCTGCTTGTGCCATAAAAGATGCAGCAGACAAACCAGCAAACCCACTGCCGATGACGATCACAGTTTTTTTGGCCACAGAAAAATTTTTAGAAACGGCTGATCTGTTCTTTCAATAATTTCCTTGCAAAGTGGATCCTGCTTTTGACAGTTCCCAGTGGTTCGTGAAGCATCTCAGCTATCTCGTTATACTTATACCCATCAAAGTACAACAAAAATGGAGTTTTGAATATCTCAGGCAATTGCCGGATCGCTTTATTGATCTCTTTTAATTCCAGCGCACTTTCAGCAGCATTTTGTACAGTAGCCTGTTTCAGATTTACGAGAAAATCATTTGGCGTACTATCAAGAATGGTTTTTTGTTTGACTTTTCTGCGGTAATCATTGATAAAAATGTTCCGCATGATGGTGAATAACCAGGCTTTCAGATTGGTACCTGTATGATATTTTTCCTGGTTGGCTAATGCCTTATATAGAGTTTCCTGGTAAAGATCATTAGCAACTTCCGTATCCCTTGTCAGATTAATGGCAAAGGGTTTCAGAAAATCTGCATTCTTGATAAGCATACTATTGAACTCGAGAGTGGACATTTATTCTTGTTTAACAATTATTGGTCCAAAGTTAAACAAAAAAGCCGGCGATAGACCAATCCGGGCTTACATTTTCTTTGTTAAGCTAAAACAACCTTTTTGCATTTATTTCTTAAACAAAAAATCAGGCAAGGACTGCCAAATATTCCATCACTTCTGCCAGGGAACGTTTCAATTGAACACAAGATGGCAGCTTTTTTTTGTAATGCTGTACAGGGTAACCTGAGATGATTGTTTCAGTAGCCAGTTGCTTTTCGATATTCTGCATGAATTTATCAAGATGAAAGTTAGGAGCGGTTCCTGTAAGATGAATGAAAACAAGATCGGGCTTTTTTATTTTAAGAATGCATTCTACATCTTTCAGCGGAACATTTGCTCCAAGGTAAATGGTACAGATCCCCTTACTTTTTAAAATATAGTGTACGAATAAAAGGCCCATTTCATGATATTCTCCTTCGGGCAGAAAAAGCAGAACTGTTTTATTGATCCTTGTCCCGCTGCTGGCGGTTTCGATCGCTGCGATCAATTTTTGCCGGATGATATTGGCTACCAGGTGTTCTTGTGCAGGAATGATATGACCCGTTTGCCACAGGATACCGATCTTCTCAAGGAAAGGGAATATGATCTGAGTAACTGTTCTCTCTATTCCTTTGGAAGCAACATACCTGCCCATGATCTTTTCAAATTCCTCCATATTGAGCTCTGCCATTTCCTGCACAAGCTCATTTACGACCCTTTCCTGCTGCGCTTTTATATCGCCTAAAGACAATATCTTTTCCCTGATCTCTTCGGGTTTCATTTTGTCAATGTGAGAGATCTTGAACCCATATTTATTCAGCAGGGCAATATTGAGAAGGGTCCTTAACTCATCATTACAATAGCAGCGGATATTGGTACAGGTGCGTTTGGGCTTCAAAAAATTATAGCGTTGCTCCCACATGCGGATCGTATGGGCCTTTATCCCGGAAAGATTTTCAAGATCCTTTATGGTAAATACATTCATACTACCTTATTGACAAACAAAGTAAAAAAAAGTTCAGCCAATTACTTTTTTTTAAAGTTGATCGTTGGTGATCGTACAGGAATCCATCAGTTTTTGAAGATGCTGCCCCAATTCCTTGCTATGCAGGGCATCAAGGTGCCGGGCATGATGAAGATCAGTACCGGCAAGATCATAATATTTTTTCTTAATAAGGTACTGAGCCAGCTCCTGCTGGGTGCGACCATAATGACCGGTCAATGATAGCAAGTTGACCTGGAAAAGGCAGCCGATATCTTTTAATTCGTCATAAAAATCTTTGGTCCTTTCCAGGTAAATATATCGCTCAGGATGAGCAATGATGGGCTGATAACCCTGCATCTGCATATCAAATAAAATATCTTTTAAACTATGCGAGGGAAATGCCATAGAGAATTCAACCAACACCTTATTACCACTTATCGTTAGCAGAGGTTCATTATTTTTTATTAAACCATGAACATAGTCATCCAAAAAATATTCGGCACCTGCATTTATTTCTACATCAACCCCCTCCTCTTTTACCGCAGAACGAAGTAGCTCCAGCTTCTCCAAAATACCCTCTCTTGTATTCTTATACATGTCCCACATGATATGAGGGGTAGTAATAAGTTTTGTGTAGCCCAACTCTCTCATTCCTTTGATCAGTTCAAGGGAGGTCTTTATATCAGGGGAACCATCATCAATTCCGGGGAGTAGATGGGAATGCATATCCGCCTTTAGTAAACTAAGTTCAGCTTTGCCGGCTGCAGGTTTTGATTTAGAAAATAGTCCCACGGTTATTATTAAAGACTAAAATTAATTATTTGCTATGTACAATTCTCTTTTAGGAAGCGAAGGGAAAATTTTATACACCAATTTACTTTTTGGGAACACTACATACCATGCCGTCAGGAACATGATCATAAAATCGGTATAAAAATTCCGGTGCTGCTGGTACCAAACTTCTACTGCGCCCTTATACGGTAATACAATATGCCTGTATGTTTCCTGCACCGGCAATTTGCTTTGGGTAATGATCAATTCCTCATCTCTGAATACAATGGAGCCGATGCCTGTAAGGCCCGGAGTTACATTATACACTTTTGCTTTCATCTCATCAGAGTACCGGTCAAATCCAACTTTCATCAACGGTCTTGGTCCAACGAATGACATATCACCGGTCAAAATATTTATTACCTGCGGTAATTCGTTGATCTTGCTTTGTCTCAAAAATTTTCCAACTGCTGTAATCCTCGGATCGCCTCTTTTCGTAATATCGCCATCGCCCATGTTCGGGCTATTCTTGAGCATCGTAGCAAATTTCCAGATACGGAATATCTTATTTTTATATCCTACTCTTTCCTGCCGGAAAAAAACCTCATGTTCACCTGTCAATAGTAAAAGAAGAATAATAGGAATAAAAATGGGCAGTAGAATGATCAGCGCCACCAGGGAGAAAATGATATCAAAAAAGCGTTTGATGAAATTATACATAGCCTCCTCCCGGCCTCCTCCTTCAGAGGAGGCCACCAGGGCACAGCCCTGGCTTATTTGAAGTGAATGATTTTGTTTGCAGATTCATTAATAGTTATCCTATCGCTTGTTTTATTTCCTTCACTACGATCTCCAGTTGCTCATTGGTAATATTGGTTGAACAGGGAATGCTGAGACATGTATTATAAATATAATCCGCATTATCCTTTTTCTGAACATAAACACAATTCTTGTACATGGGCAATTTATTCATCGGCATCCAGAAGCGGCGGCTTAGAATTTTATTAGCATTCAAATGATCGAGCAACTGTTGTTGCTTATCTGTTTGAATAGTGAATAACCAGCCATTGGTTGTTACATCCGGCAGCTCCTGCTGGAAGCGAATATCAGCAACACCGGTCAATTCATTTTTATAAAAGTCAACACATTCTTTTTTTCTTTTGATAAAAGAAGGAAGCAATTCCATTTGCCCAACGCCAATCGCCGCCAGCACATTTACCAATCTGTAATTATATCCTATTTCGTCATGGTAATATTCATCGGCGCTTGCTTTGGCTGTTGTGGTCAGATGTTTTGCATGTTTGGCCAAAGCTTCATCATCAGTAACGATCACACCACCGCCGCCGGTAGAAATGATTTTATTGCCATTAAAACTAAAACAAGCCAATGGGCTGAAGGTACCGGCGCTTTTTCCTTTATAAGTAGTACCCAGCGCTTCTGTTGCATCTTCCACGATCGGCAATGGATATTTTTTTACAATAGAAAGGAAGCGATCCATATCGCACATATTTCCTAAAATATGCACCGGCATGATGGCACCGATACGACGACCATCCTGTATATAAAATAAATGGCCGTCTTTCTCATCCGTTTCATTCTCCAAAAACTCTTCCAGCAGGTCAAGATCCATTTGCCAGAGATCAGGGTCAGCATCAATTAATAACGGATCAGCTCCGAGATATTTTATTGAATTCGCCGAAGCAACGAAAGTCAGATTAGGAAGAATAACATAATCATCCTGCTTTACACCGCTTAATAATAATGCAATATGCAAAGCAGCCGTACCATTCACAGCAGCCACACCATATTTTGCACCTGCAAAATCAGCGACCATTTGTTCAAACTGGGTAACATAAGAACCGACTGAAGATATCCAGCCGGTATCCAAACAATCCTTTACATATTTCCATTCATTACCCGCAATGTTGGGTACACTCAGTGGTATCATTTTCTCATTACTCATACACTAATTTTCCTGATTCAAGATATTGGTTATACCATTCTACTGTTTTCTTCAATCCTTCCTTCCACATTATTTTCGGCTCAAAGCCTAATTGTGTTCTTGCTTTGGTGATATCGGGACAGCGGCGGCTTACCGAACCGGGGTAAGTGGGTGCATTCTCAAATTGTCCTTTGAAATCCATCAGCTCACCTGCATAATGGATCAAATCACCAATACTGATCTCATCCTGTGTGCCGATATGATAGATCTCACCATTTGTGCCCGGTTGTTCCATTGCCAATACAGTTCCAACTACCGCATCATCTATATAACAAAAAGCCCTTGTCTGATCATGCCCGTAAACTTTGAACGGGTTTTCATTTTTCCTGTACCGAACCACCAAATGCGGGATCACATGTTTGAAACCCATTCTCGGGCCATATACATTATGATAGCGAACGATCGTTGTTTCAAATCCGAGTATCCTTGCATAATTCAAAAAACCGGATTCGCCCAGCATTTTGGTAACTGCATAAGTAAATCTTGGATGTCCGATCTCCTGAATACACAATGGAACTTCTTCTGGTGTGGGCGTTACATATCCAAATGCTTCAATGGTGCCGGCATAGCATTCACTTGTTGAAGTGAACAATACCTTACCAATTTTAGAACGACGTATCCATTCAAGTGTATTATAAATTAAAGCCGTATTGATGCGGATGATCTCATGCGGAATAGAATTCGCATTATCCACTCCTACTACTGATGCCAGCATATATACCTGGTCATAATTATTATCGAGTTGGTCGAATGTAACAGGATCAGTAAAATCTCCGGCCACTACTTTTACATTGTGCTTATTGACAAGTTCAGTGAAATGATCATCTTGCTTGCCTCTTGCAAAGTTGTCAGCTATCGTCAGCTCATACTCCCTGTTCTCTGCCAGGTATTTTGTGATATTAAAGCCGATAAAACCGGCGCCACCTAATAACAATACTTTTTTACTCATAAGCCTTTTGCGGGGCGAAGCCGAAGCAATGCCCCGATATTTTTTTATTTTATCAACTTCAGTTCCCTGATCATCGTCCTGTAATTCTATTCAACAATATTGAACCCCTTCGGGGTTCTGAAAACATTTTATTTCCTTGTTTCCCCGGATTGCATCCGGGGCTACCAACATACAGCCCCTACGGGGCTTTACCTTCTTTCCACTACTCAGTTACTACTGAATGATAAATTTTCAAAGCCACAGATTTCTAAAGCCCCTCCAGTGGAGGGGTTTGAGGAGGTTTTACAGATCTCCCCTTCCAATTACTTTCACTGTATGTTTTTCGCTCAACGATTTTATTTCATCATTACTGAATACACCAATTGTATCATACACCCAGCAAGCCGGTAACTGTTTTATCTTTTCGATCATCGCTGTATTATTCCTGTAATCTTTATGCCCTGTTGTGATGACAATAATATCATAAGGCTGTCCTAACACTTCACTTAATTGATGATTCGGCCAAAGATCTTTTTCTTCCCAATATTTTACATGTGGGTCATGTAGGGTGATCTCGCAACCTTCTATTTCCAGTTGATCGTAAAAACCTTCCACGGGTGTATAACGGGTATCACCCACATCATTCAAATAGCTTACACCCAGCAACAGAACTTTCTTTCCTTCCAACGATCCTTTATGCTGCGATTGCAAATACTCAAAAGCATACAAAGGCATCTTATCATTGATATGCACTCCTTTTTCACTCTGGTGCAGTTTCTCTTCGCTGCCGAATAAATTCATTCTTGCCCAGCTGGCCAGCAATGGGTCTTTTGTCAAACAATATCCGCCAACACCCAATCCCGGCAACATAATATTCTTATGTGTGGGTCTCATCCGGATCGCATTCACCACTTCATAAATATCAACACCGGCTTCTTCGGCAAAGCGGCTCCATTCTACCATAAAGGCGATATTCATGGCCCGGAAAGAATTTTCCAGCACTTTCGCCATCTCCGTAGCATTTGTATTCCCAAGCCTTGTCAATGGATATTCATCCGTGCGAATAACTGTTCTCAAAAATTTCTCAACCGCCGCTGTACTCTTATCATCTGTTCCCGCAAATACTCTGTAAAAATTTTGGATAGAGTCAATGTACTTAGGACCAGGCATCACTCTTTCATAAGAATGACCAACTTTTAATTTATCTGTTGGCAATCCCCTTTTAGAAAGACATTCTTCCAGGATCGGCCTGACAATTTTTTGTGATGTTCCGGGTGGCACCGTTGTTTCTACCAATACCAAAACATCTTCCTTGCAATTATTGCCGATCGCTTCTATTGCTTTTTTGAAAGGAGTGAGGTCAACGCTGTAACCTTCGAGGTCATTCTTTTCGGAAGATTGCTTTTTTACATCAAGATTAATATCTACCACCACTACATCCGCCTTGCTGTATGCATGGCTATCGAATGTTGCATAATAGTTTCTCTTTTGCAGCGCATTTTGGTAATACTCATCAATTTTAGGATCGCTGGCAATAACAGGAAATATTCCTTCATTGATCGAACGTATTTTCCAATATGATTGTGGTGTTGGCAGGTCAATACCAATCACAGCATATTCTTCTGTTAATGCATTGGCTACTACCAAACCCATTACGGAACCGACAAAGCCCAATCCCTGCACCACCACCACTTTCTTACCCGGGTGCAGCGCCATAAAAGCATCGATACCTTTTTTATCATCGGGTGAAGAAGGTATCTCATACTCCTTTCCTGTAACAGGGCTCTTTGAAATATTTTTTAATGTATCGGTGGTCATTATTTATGCTCAGCTTGTAGTTTAAAAATATGTTCCCCTATTTTGGTGAAGGCCCACGGTGTTTTATAGGTCGTAGCCCTGATCCTTTTTTGAATTTCTTCTTCGCTCATTCCAGGGTCAATGCAACAAAGTTCATCTAATTGTTTCCGTGTATAGGGTTTTCTTTTCCACTTCTCAACACTTTCAGGCAACGGTTGTCCATTCAATATGCCATTCATTATTTCATAGAACATCTCTTCAATTAACTTATAACAATGCTGTGTTACTTTATACACTGAATCATTTTCTGCGACGGGGAATCTTTTTACTGCAATTATTTTTCCCGAATCTACTCCCCCGGCCATATGATGACAGGTAACACCATATTCCTTCTCTCCATTATATATCGCAAAATTGGTACAACCCGTTCCGGGATACTCGGGACTTCCGGGATGAAAATTAATAGCAGCAACCCCGGCATTCGACAACAGTGATTGGGGATAGATCCATGATGAAATGAAGGAGATCACCAAATCACCTTTCCAGTTCAATACTTCTTCGGAAAGTTTGTCCTTTCTTCCGCCGGTAAAGATCAATGAGTGCTGAAAATATTGACGGATAAAATCTTCGGCCCGCTGGGCATATTGATTATCCTTTTTCCTCAAAAATAAGATCCGCAGATCCTTCGGGTCTTTTGACATCACTACTCGTAAATTAGCTGATATTCAGCGGTGGCGAAGTTATTAAGAAATAGCGACAGATAATAGATAAAAACTAATAGATAAAAGTACTTCCAAATCGAAAAAAGCTTTGATGTTTAGAGATTTAAGTATTCAAAGTAAAATCCGATTTAGAACAACTTTTATCTTTTATCTATTAGTTTTTATCTTCTCTTATTTTCAAAGAACAAAAAAACCCCGTGTGTGTTCACGGGGTCGGGGATTATTGGTCAAACGGTAAAAATAATTTTTATGCTGCCACCAGTTTGCGGGCAGGTTTCTTCGTCAACGAGCGGGCAGGGTTACCGATCACCGTCATATTATCCGGCACATCTTTTACTACTACCGTTCCCGCACCAATGATCACATTATTGCCAATTTTTATTCCCTGGCGTACGACTGAGTTTGCGCCAATGAAAGTTCCGTTTCCTACAGTTACATTTCCGCAAAGAACTACCCCGGGTGCAATATGACTGAAGTCACCAATGATACATTCATGATCAATGCTGGTAGATGTATTACAAATAACACCTTTACCTAATTGTACCAATGGATTCAAAGTAGCGTTCGCTGCGATCATTATTCCATCGCCCATTTTTACGGAAGCAGAAATAACGGCACTCGGATGAATAGCGCTGATAGGATTTCCCAACACCTTGCTCATGTTCTCATGTATCTTTTGGCGGATGCCATTATGCGCCACACAAGCGAAGTAATCAAACTTCTTCAGCTTGTTGATCACATCACTTTCTTTTCCGAGATAGGTAAGGTGATAAGGGTTGAATTCTTTTTCTTCGTTGTCGCAGTAAGCAGTTACCAGTCGCCCGGCACTAAGCAGGATGTCTATGATAACATAGGCATGACCGGAATAGCCAACAATAGCCACTGGCTTTTTAATTGTGGTTTTCATCTGTTTGGATTGATTGGATTCGGGTTTAAAAATAGAAGCCAAATACCCGGAGTGCAAGTAATTGTACCAGGAGAAACTAATAATAGGGTGCTAGTACTCTTAGCCCAAACGTAAATTTCCGACAGACCAATAGTGAAAGGCCTATTCTAAACAAAGCTACCCCCGACAAAGTCGGGGGTAGCAACATATTTATTTGATAATGAACTTATTTTCTGGCGATACTTGTTATACCACCTTGCATTGGTACCAGTTCCAGGCTTTTGATAGCAAGCCCTTCATGCAGACGGCGAACATCAGCCTCATTATAATGATAAACCGGGCAGGTATAACGATACCTGCGCAACGCCATTCTTAATCCATTCAATGGCCATGAAATTACCATTGCTTTGTTGGTGACATTATCCATTTTTTTCAAAAAAACATCCATATCTTTTACATAATCTGCTACACCAACAGCAACAGATACATCATATTTATCCATACCAAAATCATAGGTCATAAAATCTCCCTCAACAAATTTAGAACGGCCGCCCACTCCTTCAGCCTCAGCATGCTTTCTTGCATACTCATTCATATTTTCGGCAAAATCAATTCCTAATAGAAATTTTGCATCGGTATTCTTTAACCAGGTAACACTGTTAACGCCGGGGCCGGAACCAATATCTAATACAGTGCATTGGCCACACTCTTTAATAACTTTCAGCGCAACAGCTGTTCTTGTATAAACAGCTTTGCGGAACATTTTGTCGAACAAGGATGGCTTTTTGTAATAGTTGGCGAAGAGATCGCTACGGACGTCCCAATACTGTTGGGCTGTGTGTACTGCTTTTGACATATTCTGCTTTTTTAAGACAAGTAATGAATTCGTATTGTTTTAATAATGATTTTAATTTACCCCGGATGGTACCCCTGAATAAATTCCAGCGCAAATTAATCAAAAAGGTTTTTGCTTTTGAATACTTCGCCTTATCTGGATAATTCGTTGAACAATCTATCCAGCGGGTATCAAATTCATAAGGATGCATGTACAACATCACATTCTGCTGATCGTTGTCAAGCTTCCTGAACATTTTATTCAAAAAGAACTTTGGGAAAGCCCGGATATAGCCTCCACCGGCAATTGGAATATCTTTTCCCCTGAACGGCGCCACAGTCAGTGGCAACTCTACTATCTGTTTTCCATTCGGCAGGCTATATAACGCATCTTCTTTATTAAAATTGGCTATCCCGTATCTTTTTAATTTGAGAGGGAAAATGCTGCTATCATATATAAGCCCCAGTTCAGCGAGTATTTCTAAAACATACAGGTTCGTTTCATCAACAGAGAAATAAGGGGCCCGGTAACCATACACAGGCCCGCCGATTATACCTGTTACCAATTCTTTTGCCTTATACAGATCATCATAAGCCTGTTGACGATCCAGCTTCCGCATATTAATGTGATAATACCCATGCAAACCTATCTCATGGCCTTCGGCTGCGATCTTCTTTACAAGATCAGGTCTGTGTTCTGCCAGCATCCCCAAAATAAAGAATGTAGCTTTCTTCCCGGTCTCGTTCAGCATCTCCAGCATGATGTCTGTTTGCCGGTCAATGGTTTTGGGCAATGGAGCTGTTAATACACCCGAACGGTCTCTTCCTAATAACTGGCCAAAATCTTCCCAGTCAATCGACAGGGTGAAAGCATGTGGCTTGTTGGTTTCCATCAATTTGGAATTTTTTTCGTCAATCGTAAATCGTCAATCGTCAATGGGTGATTGATTATTCGGGATTCCATTAACGATTAACGATTCACGACTATTCACGTCGCTTTGTAACACTTCTTCTATGGCTTCGAGGTAGCTGCGAATGACTATTTTTTTATCAAACTCCTTTATCATTTTTTCTCTCCCCTTTTGCCCCATCGTTTCTCTTTCACCGGATGATAAACTCATCATCCGCTTCATTTTCTCAGCAAGGTCTTTGCCACTTTTAACTTTGCAAAGCAAACCATTCACTCCATTATCTACAATATCCCTGCAGCCCGTTACATCTGTTGCGATCAATGGTCTTGCCATGCTGGCTGCTTCGAGCAGTACATTGTTCATGCCTTCACGATAAGAAGGCATTACCACGCAATCAGCATTGGCAATAAAGGGCCTTACGTCTTTCTGTTTGTCATGATAAACGATCCACTTCTTTTCAATCCATCCATTCAACTCATCTGCCGTAACAGTCAATGATTTTTTGTTGCCTGTCCATAAAGGGCCGACTATATGAAATGCTGCATTGGGGAAATGATCTTTGAGAATGGATGCCGCCTCCACATATTCCATCACCCCTTTATCTTTTATCAAACGGCTGATATATAAGAAAACAAATTTTCCATCATTGGCCCTTGTAGATGGTTGAGGAGAAAATTGTTCATAGTTGATACCCGAACCCGGAACTCTCCTGGCTTGTTCTCTTTTGATATAACCCCTCTCCACAAAACCATTGAGGTCATCATAGTTGGGAAAGAAAACAAATTTTGTTTTTTTCAATACCCGTTTATATAACTGTCTTGCGATAGTATAAGAAATACTTCTGCTGTCGAACAAGGGGCCGGTGCCGGTAATAGTAGAAATAGTTGGAAGTTTCAGGCTCCGGGTAACAAGATTGCCATAAATGGCCGGCCTGATCGTAAATGTAAGAACCACATCAGGGGTTGCTTTTTGTAATGCTTTTTTTAGGCGGCCGTAATATTTCAATGCTGTGGCTGGATTCAGTACTGCTTTTCCTACATCAACAAAGTGAACCAGTTTTTCGAGATCACCATTCTTGAATGAATCATCCACCTCCGTTAACACCGTCACATCATATTTTTCAGCGATCGCTTTCACAAGATCATGCCGGATGGAATAGATACCCAGCTCATGATTTTCGATAATAGCTATTCTTTTTCTTCCTTCAGTCATAGTTACACAGTTCCATTATAAATTTTTTGATACCAAACTTCCAGCGCAAATAATGTCCAGATCATCTTTGCCCTTTTTTCATCACCCGTCTTCACTTTTCTGTTCCAAATTTTTTGGATGAAGGATGCATCAACAAAATTATTGCCATAAGCACCCGGTGATAATACATAAGAAGCGATCAGGTCTTTCAATTCACCATCGATCCATTTCTTTAAAGGAATTTCAAATCCTCTTTTTGGTTGATGGATCAGTTCAGCCGGCAAATACTTTTCCGCCAGCATCCGTAAAATATATTTTGTCTTCGTTCCTTTTATTTTAAATGAATCATTGACAGAAGGAACATACTCAAGCAATCCTTTACAAAGAAGCGGGCTTCTTCCTTCGAGAGAATGCGCCATGGTGGCAATATCCATTTTTACCAGCAGGTTGCCGGCAAGAATATTATCAAAATCAAGGTTCATTATTTTCTGAAGTCCTGAAAGACCGGATCGGTTCATTTCGTCAAACTCCTTTTTTACAACATCAAGACAAGAACCAGTTCCTGATAAATATTTTTCATACCCTTCAAAACTATCAATGGTAGAAGAAAGATAAACACCGAGCCTGTTTTTCCGGGCAAGATCGGCCAACCGATAAATATAATTGTATTTACTTTTTTTATTATTCGATGCCGGCATGATGGCATGAAACAATGAAGCCATCGTTTTGGTAAAAACCCCGGCTTTGAAAAAATCATATTTGGCAAAAGGTACATACCGACGATAACCGCCGAACAGCTCATCACCGCCATCACCATTCAGTATAACTGTCAGATGTTTTTTTGCCGCCTGGCTCACATAATAGCTGGGAATTGCAGAACTGTCAAAGAAAGGTTCGCCGTAATTGATCAATATCTTCTCAATATCATTGACAAGATTATCAAAGGAGATTCTTATTTCATGATGAGCAGTACCATACCTGTCAGCCACCAGTTTTGCCAGCGGCGCTTCATCGTATTCCCCATCAAATGAAACAGTAAATGTTTTTAATGATGAATTGTATTGTTTGGCGATCGCCGTTACGATACCGCTGTCAATACCGCCGCTTAAGAAAGAACCTACTTCGAGGTCAGAAGACTCAACCCTGTTCTTTACAGCATCATGCAGAATGGAATCAATGCGCTGGCTGGCTGTTTCAAAATCATCTGGCGATGGTTGTTTATAATACTGATGAATATTCCACCACTTGCTGATCTTTACTTCCGGTTTTTCCAAAGAAACACAGGCAAAGCTGCCAGCAGGTATCTCAAAAACATTTTTATAAGGAGTAGAAGATTTATAGAAATATCCCATGCGGATATATTGCCGGATATTCTCCTCATTTATTTCAAGCGGCAATTGTTTTTTTAAAGCTCCCAGCTCACTTGAGAAAATAAATTTCCCGCCATTGCAGAAATAGTAAAGTGGTTTCTTCCCCGCCCTGTCCCTTGCAAGGAATAATTCATTCTTCTTCTCATCATAAATCACCAACGCAAACATTCCGTCAAAATCATCAAGGCATTTAGGGCCCAATTTAGCGTAAGCATGAAGGATTGTTTCTGTATCGGAATTCGTATTGCAATTGAAGTTGTATTTTTTGCGTACAGCCAGGTGATTATATATCTCTCCGTTGAAAATAATAGTATAAGCACCATATTGCATCGGTTGTTTGCCCCCGGCAATATCCAGTATCGCCAGCCGGTGATGATGCAACTGCAGGTTATTTGTTTCAAAAGTTGTTTGCTCATCAGGTCCACGATGAAACAAGTCCTTTGTAAGCTGCTCTATGTTCAGTGAATGGTTAACCGATCCTGCAATACCGCACATAAATTTCTATTATACCCATTTAAGTATTTTATAAAACCATTTTGGATAATGCAACGCTGCTTTTTTATACACCAATAATAACCCCATGAAATAAAAAGGCATACAGGGTATCTTATATCTTGATAAAGCGCCAAAATTACTGGTGGAAGCCCCTACTGCCACCGCAAATACCATAGCAAAAATGAAACACATCAGCATACGGGGGTCAGCAAAAGTCAGTTTGAAATATTTGCCAACACCCCTTTTGAAAAAGAAGAAAAGAGTAAAAAGAAGAAAAAGCAATGACTCGATAGCCGAAAATAATGCAACCGGCGATTTTACTTCCCACAAAAAAGGCCTGAAAAAAGTGGCTGCTATACTGTTTGGCACCAGCGCTACAGGGTTGGATGTGTTAATAGAAAAGTTGGAACCGAGGGGTGCAGTAGAGGCGAGGTCCTGGATCACCCGCCGCTGGTACTCTGCTTTGTCAAGTAACGTATCTAATTTGTACTCCTTTGCTGCTTCCTGCGAAGTAAAATAATTCAACAGGAAATAAGCGACAAGAAATGAGATAAACAACGTAAGAAAAGAAAAAATATTTCTAAGTGTTCTATCAGCGATCAACTTGTTGGTCTCGGCAAACTGCCAGATCAAAATAGCGAGTATCAATGTGAGCAGGATATAAACTTTGATAAAATACAGCAGGAAACCACAAACAATTATCCATATGACCGAAGCCTTAATATTTTTCTTCCTGACAAAAATATTTTGCACTGCATACAAAATATAACCGATCGAACCGAAGCACACAGGGTCTTTCAGAAGCCCCGCACTCCAAAACCCAACACTGGGAAGGAATATAGCAGCCAGTGCGATCTCCTTTTTATAATCCGGGTAATAATAATGAAAGAATTTAAAGATTCGGATGGCTCCGCCTAATGCAAAGAATCCAAAAACAAAATTGATGCACAGGTAATTATTGAAGAAGACATACGAAGGCAACAACCCAAGCCTTGGCACAAAAAAATTACTGGACGACAGCATATAATTATATGTATAATCGTAAGCATAATTATCGCCGGTAAAAAAAGGGGTTAATGGATTTTCCTTTGACAGCTTTACGCTGTTTATAATTGTACTGAGGTAATCAAAATCTTCTCTTAAAGCCGCCCGGAGATCCTGCACACTCTGGTAATAAAGAGCTGTATCACCTCCTTTAAAAACAAATTCTGTAACAAATGTGTAAGCCAACACACAGATGATCTTAAAATAAAAACCGCGGTAATAGATCCTCCTGACCTCCGGGTCATTGTTTTTTTCGGCCCGGTTCCTAATTATAGCATATAGAATAAGCAGGCATAACGGACCCAGCAATAGATCATCAAGAGCAAAAAAACGGAGTGCTAACAGCATTGGAGATAAAAGAAAACTAAGTTGTTATTAAGTGACTCGTGAGATGTCAAAGTGAAACGGTCTCACTTTTGATGTTTGGCGTCTTATTCAAATTTCAAATCTTCCTGCCCACTGCATGCCAGAATGGTATCTTATCAGAGAAACGGATATCGGTCAATCCGGCTTTTGTCATCATGGCTGTGATCTGTTTGGTTGAGAATCGCTGTTCAAGCGGTGTACCGAAACGGTCGAGACTATCATTACGGATAATATAAAAAGATTGTTTTTCGTAGGCCTGTAACGGAATATGAAACCTTATTTTTTCAGGAACGCCGATGAACCTTAGAAAACGGCATAACAAAACAAAAGGCATATAAAGTATTACCGCCAAAAAATTACATACTCCTTTTTTCAAACGATGAGGAAGTTTGCAAACCCCTCTTCTTACTAAATTGGATAACCAATAAAAAATCCGGAAATAGAATGGCCTGTTCTCAAATCTATAATACAGATATACAAGAAAGTGTCCCCCGCTTTTTACTTTCCTCACAGAATCAACCAATGCTTTTTCTGTATCGGGTATATGATGCAGCACTCCTAACGAATAAGCAAAATCAAAATATCCGTCGGGAAATGGAATATGATCGGTTGACGACCTTACCAACTCCACTTTATCATTCTTCCCTAATAATTTATCCGCAGCGAAAATGGCTTCGCTGGGATCAAGTCCTATCACTTTTTTATACCGGCCATCAAGGTATTTGATCCAGCGACCGCTTCCACAACCAATATCAATAACCGTACTCTGATCGTTCAGCATTTCTTTGGTAACAATATCAAAATACATATCCCCTGTGTATTGCAGGTCCAATTCAGAAAATCCATGAAAAGCATTCCACTCCACACCAAAGGATGAAACTGTTTTATGATCAATGTTCACACCGGGAACATCATAACATTTTATAACCCTGTTGACAGATTGTACTTCGGTAGATTTAACCATTATTGATCGTTGTGGTTTAATATTTTTGAATATAGCTGCGAATATTTCTCGGCGCCTTTTTCCAGGTCAAAAAAATCAAAGGCTTTTTGCCGGATATATGCCTTTGGTATGGAAAGTATCTCCGGTAACCTTTCAATAACCAATCTGTAATCTTCCCCGGTAAAAGATCCGATCATCGCCCCTGTTTTTGTTGCTTCAATGATCTTGCCGGTATCGCCGATATCGTTACAGATAACAGGAATACCCATTCCCATTAATTCTCCATGCTTGGTGGGAGAAGAAGCTGTTTTGGAAAATGTAGGCCGGATGAAAAAAATGCTGCAATCACTGACCGAAAGATAAACAGGTACTTCTTCTCTTTTTGCATACCGGACAACAAGTTGCTCTGCGGATATTCCGGCTTCCGATGCTTCTTTAATTACTTTTTCTTTATCATCTTTTGTCAGGATCAGCAAAATGAATTCAGGATGTGTCAATAATAATTGTTTGTAAAAGGCAAACATCTCCTTTGTCATATACCAGCCACCAACAGAACCAAGGTAAGTGATGACCTTTTTTGCGGAAGAGATCGCCAACTCTCCTTTGAGTTTTTGTGATCTTTCCGCAGCTACTTTTCCAAAATCAAAATACCCGAGGTCTGCGCAACAAGGGATCACTTCAATGGAAAGAGCTCTATACTCATCTTTAGAAAGTATATGATCCTTCCCCGCCCCTGTTAACGAAACGATCGCATCGGCTTCCAGGAAAAATTGTTTTTCCTTTTTTTTGTAGTGATCATATAGTTTCCTGTACAAAGTTTTTTTCAGGTCCCACTGGCCGTTATCCACTCTTTCATCAGCCCAGAAGCCCCGCATATCAAACAAGAACTTAGTCCCAAATTTTTTCTTCAACCTCAATCCTGCCTCCGCTGCTATATAACTGCGGCAATGAATAATGTCATATTTGTTTTTCCGCTGAAGGCGAAAAGCCGTTTTTAGTAATTTCCAGCGGTCATATATTTTAGACAGTACCGGGGGTTTTGAAGTAAAGAAAAGCGGAACCCACTCAATTGAATTTTCTTTTACGATCTTTTCAATGATGCTTCTTTCCGAATCAAATCTTTTCTTCTTCTCAAAACTTAACAGGGTAAATTGATATCCCCTCTTTGATAATTCAATGATATACGGCAACACCTGTGATTGCCCCAGCGGATCGGTCATTCCATCGTAAGAGATATAAAGAACTTTATGAGCCAAGTGAAATTGTTTTGGGAATAGAAGGAGCTACAAATCCTTTTCTTTTCTTCCAGTTTTTGATCAGTTGTCTTCTTTTTCCTGCTGTCCACATTTTTGTCAGGTATAACTGACCCTTGTCAATGGTGTTTTGCGGAACAGAATTATAATGAGGTTCCGTTTCAGTAATATATTTGATGGCCCTGAGATAAAGGTCATGTGCATGATCCATTACCAGCCTATGAGCTGCTGCGAGGTCATTTGTATTTTGAATACTCACGGTCTCCGTAGTTATGATATTGCCCGAATCGATCCCCTCATTCAACCACATGATAGTATTACCAACCAGGTGAAATTCATTATTGGCAATACACCAGTTGGTACAATTTGGCCCTCCTTTTACATAAGGAGAAAGACCCGTATGAAGATTAATGATACCAACCGATACAGGAATACCGAACAATGGTTTTTTTATCAATGATGTTCCAGAAACAACTATCAGATCAGGTTGCAGGTTGGCAGTAAAAGAGATCGTCTCCTCATTATTTATATCCGAGACTTTCAAAAAAGGTTTACCGGGCCAGTTTGGGAAATTTTCATCATAGTGATGCATCAGGTTTTTCCATGCATTATAAACAGGGCGAAACCGGAACCGGTCCCAAAGAGTTGCAAGCAGGTTTTTGCGGCCCGATTTCTTTGATCCACCGGAATGGTCATCCATTACTATTCCTGCCAGGTCAAACGCCGCTGCAATTTTATTTGCTAAAGCCTTTTGATTGGCTCCTGCACCGCACCAGATAACTATTTTCAGTTTCCTCACGGCCATATCTTTTTTACAAAACTGTACATGCCATTTATTCTCATATTCACTTTCCAAGATGGCTCCTCGTATAGTTCAACACGGGGAACTTCAAATATGTCATCTTTGTTCGTGTTGTAGAACTTTTGTTTCACTGCCAAACCATATTTATATCCTTCTTTTTTTGAAAGAACAACGACACGGCTATCATAACTCCCGATAGGATAGGAAATGGTTGCCGGCAATTTCCCGGTCTCCTGTTGAATTCGTTGAGAAGATATTTTTAATTCCTCCGAGATCTCATCTTCATTCTGCAATGAGGCCAGCATAGGATGAGTATGAGAATGGGAGCCGATAATAAATCCATTGTTACCAAGCTCCCGGACATCATTCCAGTTCATCATTTTGCGGGGTGTTTCCACATCATTACATTGTTCAAGAAGTGATCGCATGATCAGCAACCTGTGTTGATTGGATAATTTTTTCAGCCAGGGCTTTATCTCTTTTTCTTTTCCGGACAAATTCTTTAGCTCAATCGTTTTAAAATTTTCAGGAACAAAATCATAGGAAAGTTCGATGCTGTTCTTTCTTGTTTTTGACAAGGCGTTGTCAACAAGATATGTCCAGGTAGGAATGTTCTTATCAACACAATCTGTAACAATATAGAATGATGCGGGACATTTGAATTGAGCAAGGACCGGTGCGGCAAATTCAATATTATCCTTATAGCCATCATCAAACATTACCGTTGCTATTTTCTTCCCGGAGGAGAATGCCCCCGGGTCATCCTGGTAAGCCTCAAACGGAACAACTAAAAATTTTTTTGTAAGAATGCGGATGATCCTTGAAAAAAGCGACACTGTCATGGGTGACCACATGGCATCTTTTTCATCACTTACCCGGTGAAATAAAAAATTTCTAATTACCATTCCCGTCAATATATTTTGCATACCACATCTGGAAAAAGATCAATGACCAGACTCTTTTGTCGTGGTATTTCTTACCGGCTTTGAATTCATTGACAAACCGGGCCACTACTTTTTCATTGAAGATCCCCTGCGACCTGATCAGCCCGGGAGCCAGCCATTTATCCAGCAGGTAAGATAATTCCCGGCCCATCCAATCTCCCAGCGGGGCAGGAAAGCCCCATTTTCTCCTATACACCAACTCCTTCGGCAGGTATCGTTCAAGCAATTTTTTCATCAGGTATTTTGCAGTGCCGTCTTTTATCTTAAAATCTTGCGGAAGATTAAAACTGTATTCCATCAGGCGATAGTCGAGATAAGGGTTTCTTACTTCAAGACTATTTGCCATGGAAGCGATGTCCATTTTATACAAAAGATTGTAAGCGAGGTACTGTTCAATATCAAACAAAGAGATTTTTTCAAAATCTGAGAGATCCATCGCATCAACTTTTCTCCAACTGTCTTTGATAGAAAGATCGGTATCGGAAACATTCAGCAACGACCTGATCTCCTTTTCTGAGAACATATACTGTTGCTCAGACCACAAGTGAGCCAGCATATCTTTTGATGGCAAATTGAACAACCTGGAAGCCCTTCCATATTTCTCACCTCCTTTCATGCTGAGAATGGCTTTTATCAAATGCCGGCCAATGCCTGCATCCATGCGATAGATCTTTTTTACTTTTCTATACAGGTCGTAATAACCATAACCCATAAAGAGTTCATCACCACCATCGCCGCTCATGGCAACAGTAGCTTTTTTTCTTGCAACATTACAAACGAGATAACTTGGGATGGTAGAAGGCGCTGCAAACGGTTCGTCATAATGATCAACGATACGGTCCGCTATCTCAATGGAGCTTTTATCTGAAAGATGTGTCTCACTATGATTTGTTTTCAGGATGCCTGCTACCTGTGATGCATATCCCGATTCATCATAACCGGCAACATCAAACCCAATGGTAAATGTGTTGACAGGATTGGTATTCTGTTTTTGGAATAAAGCACAGATAAGAGAAGAATCAGTACCTCCGCTCAAGAAAGCGCCGATGGGCACATCGCTTATCTGCCTGTATTTTACAGCAGAACCAAGCAGATCTTCGAATTCATTCAATGCATCATCTTCTTTTTTTGGTGCCAATGGCCGCTGAACGATCTTTTCAATAAATTGATAATAAGGTTTAACTGAGACCTTACCATTATCAGCAACAAGGTAATGTCCTTTGGGAAGTTTATAGAAATCCTGCAATATGCATTTCGCATCCGGTATGTATTCCAGGAAAAGATAATCCTGCAATGCAGCAGGGTTGATCTTTTTTTCAACGGGTAATTTTAGAAGCGCTTTCAGTTCTGAAGCAAAAGCAAAATCATTGCCTTTAAGATAATAAACAACCGGCTTTACACCAAACCGGTCCCTTATCACAAATAATTTTTTATCCTGTGTATCCCAAATAGCAAGGGCGAACATGCCATTAAAATCATTGATACACTCCACTCCTTTTTGAGCAAAAGCTTCGAGGATGATCTCTGAATCGCTTGATGTGCGGGGTTGAATATTATACTTAACAGTAAGCTCTTTGAAATTATATACTTCCCCATTATAGATCATGGCATAGCGGCCATCATGCGAATAAAAAGGCTGGTTCGCCGCTTCAGACAGGTCAATGATGCTTAGCCTGCGATGACCAAGCCCAATATTGTCTGCTGCGTCAAAATAAAAGCCTTCTGCATCAGGCCCCCGGTGCTGTAAGGCCCGGGTAATAAGATGAAGATGGTCCCTGTTCAGGTTGGGGGAAATAAATCCTGCTATTCCGCACATATTGTTTACTGATTAACCGCTTATAGATACGGCGAACCAAAAGAAATGTTCCAAATAAGAAGATCCAGATCGTATAGGATAATGCTTTTGTGATCTTATGAAATACAATGGCTGTAGGTGCCGGAAATTTATCAACTTCTCCATAAGAATAACTTGGGAAAATGTCGAGTATCGTTTCTTTTGCATGATGGCGGTATGCATCCAATAACACATCGGTATGGCTGGCAAGAAATGCAATGCCAGGCCTGTTATATGCATTTAAAACAGCAACGTCAGGCTCCATATTAGGATCAAAAAAATGCCAGCTGTTATTATAAAAAACTTCAAAACAAAAATGACCGCCGGCTACCTTACCCAGGAAAGAGATCTTTCTTGTTTTAAGGCCTTTTGCTCTCAATAGTTCCATCATTACAATGGATTGCTGGCTGCAGGCAGCAAAAGGGAATTTTAAAATATCATTCGGTATCACAACCGCACTGTAACCGGGATTAGTTGCTTTGGAAAAAAGGAAGGCGAGATAATTATTTTTAAATCCATAGTACGAATAGCCGTGATAGAATCTCCTGCTGACAACTGAAGAAACCAGGAGAGTATAATTCTCTTCAAAATTTTCCTGGTTAGATGCGTAACCATTTGCAACATACAGGCTGTCGCAATACTGTTCAAGCTTTTCCAGGTTGGTCAGCCTTAAAAGAGTGGAGTCGTATTTCTCTGTATTATTATAAGTGGGTTTGGCGTTGTCGAACCTTGCTAATGGATTAGAGTTTCCTGTAAATTGAAACAGGAGAGTAACTACTGAAAGAATAAACAACCCCATTAAAACTACCTGTGCAGTGAACAGGACCCTCTTCATAAAATGGTTTTTTGAAAGGATATGACTTATTGCCACTAAGTTGATGCAAAACCCGTTCCTAACAAAGTAACTCTTTGATTAGTAAATCAGATTGGGCATTTATACCTGCTATACTACTGTGGGTTTTTCTATTGTCCCAGTAATTTTACTGTTCCCGGGAACCATAAACATTATTAATAAAAAGGTTCTTTACTTGCTTTTCTTAATGCCTCTTACGATCGCCATCCTCAAATTATTAGCATATGTTACAAAGTCAGCGAATTGAACTTCTGCTCCGCTTTCTTCCATCCATTTCTTTACAGTTTTGATCCGTTGCGGGTTATCATAAGCAGGAGAGAACATATCGAATGTATCCAGCACTACCCATTCCCGTAGTTCTTCTTTGGACAGGTTTGCCGGAAGCGTCCTGTTGATATCACACATCGGTATAAAGCGGTGTGCTATCATCCCCAGTTTCAGTTTATCAAAGAAACGATAGGTCCTGATAAGACGATTGGCATTGCGATCGATCTTACCCAACAGTTTTTCATGAGACATCTTTTTTGTAAAAGGTCTCAGCATATACTTTGCGCTGATCCTGGTGTACCATCCCTTGATGGGATAAAAATCTACAACGATCTCGGCGCCGGGCTTTGCTTTGGCAACCAAACATTGTACAGATTTTTTAAAATCGGGAGTATGCTGCAATACACCAAAGCAGAAAACTTTATCAAAAGAGTTGTCCGGAAAAGGCATATCATAAATACTTGCCTGGAATAATTGTAAACGATCCCCATGATGTGCATTATTCCGGTAATTGGCAGAAACAGCATCAGAATAATCAATGCTGTAAAGGTTCCCCTTTGTATGATCTAATACGATCTGGGTAAACCTGCCAGCGCCACTGCCGGCCTCAAGAATATCTTTACCCGACAGATCTTCCTTATCCCAGTTAGTAGCTGCAAAAAATCTTGCTTTGGAAAAAGTTGAATTCTTTGTTTCCCTGTCGATCTGTGTTTTTTGGAACTTATTCCATTGAAAGCCGAAGCTATCCGTGTAATTATTGGCTTCAACAAATCGGGGTACTCCATTTGTTACAGGAAAAACTTTGCCATCCTCATCTCTCAGGCCTCCGTCAATAGCTGTCAATCCCTTTTTATTAAAAGGGTTAATGATCTTTACCATTCAATAAACTGTATTACTTACGATTTTTAATAATTTCTTTCAGGCCGTCTTTCAATGAAACGAAATCCCTGTTCAATAATTTTTTCATACTTGTTATTTCCGGCTGGCGACGGGTCATATCTCCTTCCGGTAAAGGCGGCAAATGAATGATCTTTGAAGAAGAACCGGTCAGTTCAATGATCATTTTCGCCAGCTCAAGTATTGTAACCGTATCATCATTGCCAATATTCACCACATCATTTACAAAAAGATCTTTTTCCATGGCATTGATGCAGGCTGTTGCATTATCTGTGATGTGACAGAATGTTCTTGTCTGCGATCCATCACCATAAATAGTAATGTCCTTATTCTCCAGTGCCGCATCTATAAATTTAGATACAACAAAGTCAGGGCTTTGCTTGGGCCCATAGGTATTAAAGAAACGGAACAATGTATATTCTAGTCCATATTCCTGCTGGTAAGAACGGCAAAAAGATTCTCCCACATTTTTTACAACAGCATAAGGCAATCTTGAATTCAGCGGTGTGTTATGCTCATGCTGCGGTAAATGAACCGGCTCGCCATACACTTCGGATGAAGAAGAGAAGAACACTCTTTTCACACCGGTATTTTTGGATAGATCCAATACATTCCTGATCCCTTGCAGATCATTCAGAACCATGACCGGGTTTTCCAATGTTCTTTTTACACCCACCACAGCGGCATAATGAAAAACATAATCAAAATGGAAGGCCAGGAAAACAGGGGCGATATCATTATAGTTATTCGCATCGCATTTGATGAACCGGCACCGGGGATGCCTGGGCAGGTTCCTGATATTGCCGGTAAGAAGATTATCCACCAGCACAACATCATACTTGTTTGTTGCGAGCAGTGCATCAGCCAGCGATGAACCAACAAAACCGGCGCCGCCGGTAATTAATACTTTCATATGCGTTATTTCTTGGTTTTGGTTGCAAATGCAGGCCTGATCTTTTTATTCCAGATATTGCCCGGAGAAAATAAGAACGACCTGATAAAATATTTTGTTCCTTTCAGCCTGTAACCATTACTGCCATAGTAGCCGGCCAGCATATAATACAGATTAGACAATGATCTTCTCCTGATCCGCTTGCTGGAAAACAAGTTACTTTTCCTCATTTTCCTGATAAAAACGATCACTTCATCTGCTACTTTCAAATTTTGATTGGACATACTTTTCGAATGAATGCGGTACTTCCATAACCTTTCATGAACAATGGCCGGTTCAGCTTTTGCCGCCAATTGGATACTGATATCCCTGTCAGCGGGTGAAGATAAGTGAACATCGAATTGAACTCCCTCATCAAAAAGCTTTTTTTCCGCAACGATATTACTGCAGGGCCCGGGAACCACATCTCCTTTTTCCCATAAGAGCAATCTCTCCAGGATAGCATCTTCCCGCAAAGGCCTTTCGGGTGAAGAAAGCCATTGATTATTCTCATCGATATATTCATGATCGCTGAAGACCCATCGCCTGCCGCTGGCCTTTACTTTATTTATTTTCTTTTCAAGATTGTCCGGGTTCCATACATCGTCAGCATCAAGGAAAGCAATATATTTTCCTTTTGCCTGTTGTATCCCTTTATTTCTTGTATCAGAAACACCGGTGTTTTTTTTATCAATAAAGTATATCCTGCTATCTTCTTTTTGCAAACGCTGAATGATCGCTGCCGATCCATCCGGGCTGCCATCGCTTAATGCAATGATCTCAAAATCCTGCAACGTTTGATCCAATACCGACCGTATTGTCTGTTCAATATATTTTTCAGCATTATAAACCGGGATAATAACAGAAACCAAAGGGGAAGACATCATTTATTTTTTACAAACCACAAACTGCACCGGGCATTCTTTTTTAATACGGGCAATATCTTTTTCCAATACAAAATCAATATCTCTTGGATACAAAGGATATCCAAAGAATGTTCTCATAAAACCACTACGCCAGCTGTAGGGAAGCTTGCGGATACCAAAACTGAGGAATAGTTTTTCAAAAAGCCTGCCCATGCGGCGTCCCTTATCATAGCGTATATAACGCTGGCCTGATAAATCAACATGCGGAAACACCTGCTGCAATATTTGTTTCAGTTCATCAACGGTGAACTCCTGGATATGATAAGGATTAACAATAACACCGTCAGGACTCGATACTTCCCGGTTGGGTGTTGAAAGGATCAACAGACCACCCGGCTTCAATACCCTTGCAAACTCAGCGGCCATCTCTTTATATTGACCCGTATGTTCGATCGTCTCAAAAGAAACGATCTTGTCAAAATAATTATCCGGAAAATCCAGTTGGGTTCCATCCAATACCCTGAACTCAAGGTTCATTTTATTCCAGCGGCCATTGCACTCATCAATTGCCTCTTTGGCTATATCACCGCCAATCACTTTTCCATTGGTCTTAGCAGCGATGATATCGGTGCCAAAACCCGTGCCGCAGGCAATATCTAAAACAATATCGTTTGAATTGATAAGAAGCAGGGCTTCATTGTAGCGGTGTATATGTTCACCCCACCAGCGGCCCGATGATTCTACCGGCTGTCTTTCCGATGACATAAATTAAAATGCATTAAGATTGAAAGAAAATTTTTGCAGGTATTATTTCCCTGCAGAGGTCCTGAAGATGCTTTTGCCAAAATTTTCAGTAAAGAAAACAGGGTGATTGATAAAAGACATGACAAGGTATTTGCAAACCCGTTTCCAGTATCTCACCATACCGAATCCTTTAGCAAGAGAAAGGAAATAAAAACTTTTGAATTTATGTTCTTTACCTGCAGGCAGCAGGTTCTTCTTTTTTAATTCGTAATAAAATTTTTCGTTGTCAATGATCAGGCCCGGTGTCACTTTGTTTGACATGCTTTGGCTGGTATGCCTGTATAAAAGCCTGGCTCTTTCGTCGGAAATATTCTTTCCTTTTGCAAACTTCGACACTTCAATAATAAAAAATCTGTCGGCACTGCTGCTAAGTTCTTTATTGAAGAAAATATGATTATCAACCAATATCTCTTTTCTGAACATGTAATTAGACGGAACTGTTACGAAAGCTGCATCGAAAAAAAGAATTTCATTCACAGGATCTGAGCCGGCTGCTTTTCTTGATTTTACCTCTATAGGAAAAGTTTCAACAATACCGCCAACATAACCGATCGCATGATCGTTTTCCAACTCCTGTACTCTTAATGAAAGAAAATCAGTTGTCATCAGGTCATCTGCGTCAAAGAAAACAACAAGATCACCTTTTGTATGTTTTAAGCCATTGTTCCTTGCTGCTGCTACACCTGCATTCATCTGGCTGATGACCTTGATCCTTTTATCATCAAATGATCTGCAGATCCGTGAGGTTCCATCGGTAGAACCGTCATCCACAACAACTATTTCCCAGTTTGAATACGATTGTGCAAATATTGACTGAATGGTTTCATCAATAAAAGCGGATGCATTGTATGCCGGAATGATAACAGATACCAGTTTGGTTTTCCCTTGCATAAGCAAGAAGGTTTTACAGTTTAAATTCACCGGAGAAGTGATAACTATATTATCCCCGGATATTGGATAGCTGTAAAACTATATCACAGTTCTTGCTTGTTGGTAATAAAAGAGCCTTTAAACTAAGCCCTTATCCCAAGAATGGGTATTGCTACTTCTGCTGAATAGAAATTTTCCAATATGTTGTTCGTACTATTACGATTGGTTAGTTCAAAAGGTCGAGGAACCGTTGCCTGTTGGCAGTCGAATCACTGAATTCCCGCAACACATCTTTTTTAAGTTCGGCGCCAAATCTTTTTAGTTTGTCCGGGTTAGCATACCCATCCCGGATAACTGTTTCAATTGTTTTTTCAAGGTCATTCCTTTCGAGGAAATAACCATTCCTGTCATCTTCAATATAATCGCTGAAATCGCCTACATGACGGCAAACAGCTACAGCTTTTTCAAGCAAGGCCAGCTCCTTTACCACATTATTGCTGGCTTCGGTAACAGAAGGATGGATCAGCAGATCAGCAGCTGCCATATAATTCACAAAATCATCCTGGAATCCTGTCATAATGATATGATCGCCCAGGTTATTCTCTGCGATAAATTTTTCCAGTTCAGGACGAAGAGGGCCATCATCCATTACGATCATTTTTATGGATAATCCTTCTTTCACTAATTTATTTACAATCTCAAAAACAAGACCATGTTGCTTGGAAGCTACCATCCTGCTCACCATGATCAGCATCAGGCTGCATGGATATTTATCTTTCAATGATCTTAGTTTCCCGGCATCCGGTTTTTGATAGGTTGAAAAATCGTAGATATATGGGATCAGTTTTACCTTATTCATTTTGCATCTCTCATATTTTTCCATGCCATACCAAACACCCGATGATGGAACGACAATGATTTTTCCAAACCTGTTAATGATCTTATCCAATATCACCTCCCCCCTGCTTCTTTTCAGGTTCATTTTTTTTCCAAACTCAGCATAAAAGGCCGACTCGGCATGATGCCTGAATAAAACCACTTTTGCTTTCAGTGACCGCTGGGCCATAATGGTAATGATATTGGCTTCCTGTAAATGACTCCACACTGTATCAATATTATGCTGGCGGCAAAAACGGATCAGAAATCTTGATTGTTTGAAGAACCTTAGATATTTCCAGCTGCGGTTATGTGTTTGCGGAATAGAAAAAGTTTTGACACCATTCCCTTCAAGCATTTCATGAAAGGGGCCTTTTGGCGTCAGTGTCAGGATCATCAACTCATTCCCGGATTCATGTACTGCCTTGCAAAGTGTTTCAATGGCAACGGATCGCTTATTGGGAGGATAAAATAATAAAACCCTTTTCATAGATCAGGTAAGAGTAACATAAGCGTCTATTGTTTTTTTATTCGGTGAGAACTCTTCCCGCACTTTACGGTAAAGCGCCTCTCCCATTTTTTGTGCTTCCAATGGATTCTCGTAAACGTAGCGGATATGTTTTTCGAATTCACCGGCCTCATCAGGGGACTGTACTAAAAACCCATTTTGCCCATGCATAATATACTCATCAAAATCACCAACGCCGCTGCAAACAACTACCGGTCTTTTCACCCACCCGGCCTCTTTCACCAGGCTGCTGCTGGCTTCTGTTTGTGATGGATGCACCAACAGATCGGCAGCAGAGAGATAATCAATGATATTGGATCTTAATCCCAGGAAGAAAATATGATTGGTCAATCCGTTTTCCTTTACATAAGTCTTAAGATTCTCTTGTTCTTCTCCTTCATCCAGCAATATTACTTTAATATCAAGCCCTGCTTTCACCAGTTTATTGAAGACCGGCAATACAAGAGCATGTCTTTTCATTTTGATCATCCGGGATGCGGTGATGATCAATAGTTTTGACTTGAACTCTTCCCTGATCTTCTTTACATTTTCTTCATCCGGTCTTGCATATTGCGCAAAGTCATATATATATGGTATGATAGAAATTTTCCCGGCTGGTATCTTTTCATACTCCACCATTCCGTTATATACTTCTTTCGAAGGAACGACGATCTCCTTTGCCTTTTTCCCGATCATCCGGTCCATTTTTTTTTCGTTCGGGTGAACAGAAGCGAAACCTTCCGTTTTTATGCTCCGGTGAAAATGATGCCTGAAAACAACCACCCTTGCTTTAATAAAATACTGTGCGAACACCGCAACAAGATTGCACATATTCAAATGGCTCCACACTGTATGGATCTTATTTCTGCGGCAAAAAGAGATCAAATAAAAAAAATGTCGGATATAGTTCCAGATGGAAAGGCGGCTGGAATATGTTTTTGAATAATTGATGATCCCAAGTTTATCCAGTTGCATATGAAAATCACCCCGTGGTGATTGGGTAAGTACGATCAGTTTGTTGCCGGTTTTGTTCATTTCATTGCAAAGCGTTTCAATAGCAACCGATCTTTTATTGGGCAAATAATACAAGAGAATATTTTTTGGCGTTCTCTTTGGATCCATGTCGTTATTTTCCTTCATTCAATATATCTTATGCAGGAAAGCAAACAACGTCGAACAATATTTGCCTGCTGCAAAAATCTTCCTTCGTCATCAGTTTATCTTCCAGCTTCACCTGGTAACGGCAATCCTGCAACAGGTCCCAGATAGCTTCCAGTGAATCCCCTTTCTGTTTTATGAATGCAGGATGAAGACCAATTATTAAAACAGGTTTATGGTTTTTAAAAGTTTGCACACCGCCTTTGATCGTATCCAATTCAGCTCCTTCTACGTCAATTTTTATAAGCGATGGTTTCAAAGAATGCCCGGCAGTAATATTGTCTATTGTTTCGAGTTTTACATCATAGGCAAAAAGATCTTTCTCTTCCCTGTTCTTTACAAGACTATTACTGTTGCAGCCCTCGTCTGCAGTGCTGATATAAAAAGTAGCATTCCCCACTTTATCACTTACTGCCGCCTGCACCGGGGTTACATTTTTACTATGATTCAGCTTCAATGTTTCCAATAAAAGTTTATGAGTTCCCGGTGTTGGTTCAAAACAAATGATCTTTCCCTTTCCCTGCGTTAATTGAGAACATATCACACTGAATAAGCCGATATGGGCGCCAATATCTATTACATCCATTCCGGGTTTCAGGTACTGCTTGAGAAAAGCATAATTCTCTTTCTCATAATCACCGGGAAAATAACGCATCCATCTTGGCGGGAAGCGGACCTTGATATCATTTATACGGCGGGCAATACCTTTTTTCAGGGTCACCCAATCAAGCACTGTGTAAGAGGCATTTTTTAAAAAAGAGTTACTCATGTTTTAAAAGATAATATTTACGAACGAGCCAAAAACTGGCAGCTGCCATTATAGTATAAGTGATCATACTTGTATAGGCAGCGCCTTCGGCCCCATATTGTTTGACAAAGAAAAAATTCAAAGATAAACTGATCACCATGCCCAATATGGCGATCAGCATGATCTCCCGGTTCTTCTGGAGATATAGAAGATATGCCTGGAAAGCATTATAGATGCCCCACATAAAATAACCGGCACAAAGCAAGTAAGCATATTTTTTTGCACCTGCATATTCGCCACTGATGAAAAAATTGAACAGGAAAGGTATGCCAATAAAAATAAGGCCCACGGTTGCAGCACATGCAAGGATATACCAGTATGTTGTTTTGTGGATCCTGTGCTTTAACCCTTCCGACATCCTTTTGAATATATGTGGCTGGTAGGCGCTGTTCATAGATATAACTACCAGGAAGATGATCATTGCTATTTGTCCGCCTAAACCATATAAGCCCACCTCCCGGGTTCCTTTTTGCACATACGAATCGATGAAATATCGATCAGAGGAATTCATGATAAAAATGCTGAGTCTTTCAAAGATGAAAGGAAAACTCAGCAGGAATATTCTTCTGACCAATGGCCAGTCGATTTTTTTCTCGATCAGTTTCCATCGGTAAAAACAATAAATGGAAATAACCCCTAATAATAAAGGCCCTACTGCTGCTGATCCTAACCTTCCCTGCCACGACCAATGCAATGACAGGACAAATAAAATTGTCAGCAATATCTCCGCTACATTTTTTCCTACTGCAAAAAATGCGAACTGGTAGGGTTTATTATTGTTGCGGGTGATCATCGCTGAAGTATCATTTATCATGATCCACCAGACAGAAAGCGGCATCGCCCATATCCATACATTTGAGACTTTTAAAAGCTGTGACAGCGGATTTTGAAATACAATACATAGTATGGTAAAAATGCCGAGGCTGATCAGCGGGATGACCTGTGCGTTGCTGAAATAAAAACTATAGGACTCATGCGAACGTTTGAAATACTCCACCGATAGAGGATACAATATCCCCATAGTGATGAATGGCGTCAATAAATTCAGGAATGAACTGTATAAATATATCCTTCCATAGTCAGCAGGTTCGATATAATGCGTAAGCATCGAGGTAATGACAAACGAAAGAACTGCATTAATAGCCGTTACCCCGAAATAGATCAATAACTGTTTACGCAGCCGCACAATTATCGTTTATATGGATCATGTTGGGTTGAAAGGGTTTTCTCAACAAATTCATCCATGTATTTATATGGGATAAAATTGTGTTCACTTTTATATTGGGAAAAAAGGAAATTGGGCCATACATCAAAATCATACAATTTATCCATCCGTACAAGCCCTTCTTCACCTACGAAGTATATGTTGTAGCCGAATTTTACTGCGAACTCGTTAAAGAAAGCAACTTTATCTTCGTCAAGAGATATTTCCACTAAGAATGGGGGCCTGTTTGCTGCAAAAAAGTTCATACTTCCCCTGAACATATTTATTTCATAGGATTCTACATCACATTTAAAAAAATCGATCTGCCCTACTTCGGTAGATAATTTATCCAATGTGGTCTGGGGTACTTCTGTTTTTTTCCAATGAACCCGGTCATATATCCTCCCGCCATGATCTTTCACTGCAGAGCTTACATCCGAGACACTGTTGTCATCCGGCACATAAAAAGTGATCGTATCTTCTGTTTCGCCCAGTGCTACTTTCTTTATTTCGACATTTGTACAACTGTTCATGTTGAGGTTCTGCTCAAGCCTCGTAATATTGGCCGGGTAGGGCTCAATTGCATATATCTTAATGTCCGGACATTTTTTACTTACTATTATTGAGTGAAGACCAGTGTTCGCACCTATATCCATGATTTGCTTAGATCTTTTTGAGAAAGCACACATCAACCCGAGAATTTTAAATTCGTGGTAATGCATACCATAATAATAATAGTAGGCCTGTGTGTCATCACACCTGTTATATATTTTAAAGTCAATACCGTCATAATGGCCTTTGATAGTTCCCGAAACCGGCCATCTTTTACGTAATGCAAAAGATGATCGCTGCATAGATCTTATTACATTCCGTACGATGTAATTAACAGGAACGATCTTTCTGATACGGGCCAGTAATTTTCTGATCATAAGAATTTATAGAATACTTTAATAAAGCAATCTCAGGAGCTATTGCTTCTTATATCATGAAGCAACTGGATCACTTTTCTTGTTTCCGGGAGTCTGACGCCTTTTCCCGAGAGAATCTCCCGGTATGATCCTGTATGCAGTTCGTTGAATCCGTCATTGAATTTCACTTCTTCTCCATCAATAACAAGAGAACGGTAACTTGAATGACCATTGCTTTTTGCTTCCGGCGGAAGTTGTTCCGCATCGATGCTCAGCAACCAGTTGACCTCTGCATTTGAAAATTCAAGTTTACCCGAAGCGGTCTTGCTGTCATGCCTGCCAACAATATTTTTCTTTACTTCGCCAAATATCCAGAGCAGGATATCAAAAAAATGAATACCAATATTGGTGGCAATGCCGCCGCTTTTGTCAATATCCCCTTTCCAGCTTGACTGGTACCAATTGCCTCTTGCCGTGATATATTTCAGACCGACAGCATATTTTTTTCCATCACCGCCTGTAAGGATCTTTTCCCGCAAGGCGATAATAGCAGGATGTAACCGCAACTGGAGAATGCTGTACACTTTTTTTCCTGTTTCTTTTTCCATCTCTGCCAGCGCATCCACATTCCAGGGATTCAGTACAACTGGCTTTTCGCAGATCACATCAGCACCGATCCGCATACCGAAGCGTACATGTGCGTCATGCAGGTAATTGGGACTGCACACACTCACATAATCGATCGCCTGGCCGCTGCGCCGGAGTTTTTCGCAATACCTGTCAAACCGTTCAAACTCTGTAAAAAAATTGGCGCCGGGAAAATAGCTATCCAGTATTCCTACT
>JABFRU010000078.1 GCA_013140985.1 Chitinophagaceae bacterium
CGGCAATTCATTGTATGCCCAACCCCCAGCACCCGATACCGTTAGCACCGGTGTATATATCACTAGTATTCATGATATAGATTTCAAGCAAAAAGAATACAGCATCAGCTTCTGGTTATGGTTCAAATACAAGAACAAGGCTTTTGATTTTAAAAATAACCTGGAGATACCCAATGCCAAGTCTTTTACCCAATCTTATGTTACTACGGATACTTCCGGCGGCCGGGTGTATATGCTGATGAAGATGCAATGTGTGATGAAAGATTCCTGGAAGATCAATAATTTTCCTTTTGACAAACAACGGCTCCGGCTTTTTATCGAGAATTCTCAATATGATTCAAGGTCGCTCTTTTTTGTGGCGGATACAGTCGGCGAACACTATGATAAACGCTTCGCCCTGAATGGCTGGATAATTGACAGTTGTGTTGTTTTTACAGGCGTTAAGAAGTATGAAACGGCATTCGGCGATGATAATGTCAAAACACCACGTAGTGAATACAGCAGCTTCAGGGTAAGATTGGTGATTGACAGGGCTGCCGGTGGCTTGTTCTGGAAGATGTTCCTCGGCATGTATATCGCTTTTTTGATTGCCTATGTATGTTTCTTTATTCATGCTGATATACTGGATGCCCGTTTTGGATTAAGTGTAGGAGCCTTGTTTGCCGTGGTTGGTAATAAGTATATCATAGATTCTTCATTGCCGGAATCAACTTCTTTCACCTTAGTGGATACATTACACGGCATTACTTTATTCTGCATACTGGCTGTTATAGTTGCCAATGCATGGTCGCTGCGATTAGTGAAAAGGAATAAGCATAAAAAAGCAGACCAGCTTGACCGGCGTTTTGGTAATGCATTGCTGGCTGTTTATACCCTCCTGAATATTTATTTTATCTGGCAAGCCAGCAGATAGTTTCGAGTTTCAGGTTTCTAGTTGTTTAAAGATCGGAGGTATCTTACGGTATCGTGATGCCTGCTACAAAGCGAACCAGAAACAAGAAACCAGAAACCACAAACCCTCATAACAACTTATCTTCGTACATTAAGAATCAAAGACCAGCACTTGACGGAACAAGAATTGATACAGGGCCTGCAAAGCGGAGATGAACAAGCCTTTAAATATTTAGTGGAGCATTACAAGGACAGGATCTATAATACTGCTCTCGGTGTTGTTCAAAACGCCGAAGATGCAGAAGATGTGGCGCAGGAGGTTTTTATACAGGTCTATCGTTCCATTCATTCATTCAAGGGGGAATCGAAATTATCAACCTGGCTTTACCGGATAGCTACGACCAGGGCACTGGATCTTTTGCGAAGCCGCAAGAGCAAAAAACGTTTTGGCTTTATCCAGCGCCTGATGGGAGACGGCAATGAACCTCTGCATGAGATACCTGATTTTAATCACCCCGGGGTGGCTTTGGAGAAAAAAGAGAATGCGGCTAAACTGTTTAAAGCCATTGGTAAACTGCCTGATCAGCAGAAGACGGCTTTTACCCTGCATAAGATGGAAGGCCTTAGTTACCAGGAGGTAAGCGAGGTCATGGAGACAACAGTGCCGGCTGTAGAATCACTGATGCACAGGGCTAAGCAGAACCTTAGAAAGATATTAGAAAAGGAGGAAGGATAAGCATTCCATTAACGAAAGTTTTTATAACCTTATAACGTCAAAAAGGCCGATTATGTCAACTAAGAGAAATAACAATATTGAGGACATTCTCAATAGCCTTGACGGGGCTGGTAGAGCTGTTGCTCCTGACTTTTTTTATACCCGTTTAAAAGCAAGGATGGAAAAGGGGCTTGCCCCCGAACCTAACCGTGGCTGGAGGTTAAAACCCGCCTATGTGATAGCGTCTCTTGTTTTGGTATTGGTTGCCAATGCGACCATGCTGATAAAAGGGGATAATAGTAGTGATAACACTGTTGTTGCTATTGATACAGAATCTGATCAATCTATTGCCGCAGAATATAATCTCTATGAAAACAGTATTGTGTACGATCTAAACCAGGATAAATAATAATGAAAGGCTCTAATAAATTTTTGACCATTGCAGTAATACTGCTGTTGCTGATCAATGTGGCCATGCTGGTCTTTATGCTGAAAGGAAAAAGACAGGGCGATAAAAAAGCGGGCGGCAAAGATCCTTTTGGAATGATGGTGAAAGAACTGGGTATGACCGAACAGCAACAAACTCAATTCAAACAAATGAAGGAAGAGCATTTCAATGCAATACGTCCTGTACTTGATTCAATAAGAGGGTTAAAAAAATCAATGTTCAACCTGGTAAAAGAAGAGAGTGTGAATGACAGCCTGGTGAGCAGGTACAGCGGATTGATCGCTGAACAACAGGAGGTTGTTAATAAAACCACCATTGCCCACTTCAGGAAAGTAAGGACACTTTTTACCGGCGACCAGCAAACTAAATTTGATGATTTCATACAGAAGATGATCCAGCGGCGCAGGGGCCCGGGCGGCAAACCAGATTCTTCAGGAGGAAAAATGGACTAAGACAAGCTACCCACAGTTTGATACTGGCTATTGGTAGATCCTTTCAATGATATCCCTGTATTTTTCCATTACGACTTTTCTTTTCAATGAAAGCTTGGGAGTCATTTCACCGGTATTCACACTCCATTCATTGGGCAATAGTTCAAATTTCTTTACCTGCTCAACAGGATTAAAAAATTTGTTGAAGCTTTCCACCAACTCCTTATAGAATTCATTGACCTTTGGAAGACGTATCAGTGCTTCGCTGTTAGTTTCCATAATATTATTCTTTCTCGCCCAGTCCAATAAGCTGGGAAAGGAGGGAACGATCAATGCGCTGACGAATTTTCTTTCTGCGCCAATCAACATCACCTGTTCGATGAAAGGCGATTCTTTAAGCTTGTTCTCAATTGCAAGCGGCGCCACATATTTTCCGCCGCTTGTCTTAAATAATTCTTTTTTGCGGTCGGTGATCTTCAGGAAATTATCAGGTGATAATGTCCCGATATCGCCGGTGTGATACCAGCCATCTGTAATATCCTGTGCAGTGAGGTCAGGACGTTTGTAATATCCCATCATTACATTCGGGCCTTTGCAAAGGATCTCGCCATCTTCCGCAATTTTGACCTGCACATCATCAATCAACGGACCTACGGTTCCGAATCTTCTTCCGCTTTCCTGGTAGCGGTTCACCGAAATCACCGGCGATGTTTCCGTTAATCCATAACCTTCCATGATGGGGATGCGGGCGGCAGTAAAAATTCTTATCAATCGTACCTGCGCTGCAGCGCCACCGGTAACAATGCATTTGATATTATTTCCCAATCCTTCTCTCCATTTGCTGAAGATGATCTTATTGGCAATACCGAGTTTCATATTGTACCACATTCCCTGGTTCTTGTTGATCTCAAATTTTTCTGCCAAGCCATGTGCCCAGAAGAATAATTTTCTTTTTATGCCTGTCAGCTCATTTCCTTTTTGCATGATCTTATCATACACTTTTTCGAGCAGGCGGGGAACGGTAGTGAACATATTTGGCTTAACCTCTTTAAGATTGTCCCCAATGGTGTCCAAACTTTCAGCATAATAAATAGAAGTACCCCTGAACAAATAGAGGTAGGTAACCATTCTTTCGAAAATATGATTCAGGGGAAGAAAGCTCAATGATCTCAGTTCTTCGCCGGGGGGGAAACAGGGGATACATGCCAGTACATTTGAAACAATGTTACGATGCGATAACATAACACCTTTCGGTGTTCCTGTGGTGCCGGATGTATAAATGATGGTGGCGAGATCTTCGTATTTAATTTTACCGGCAATGGGTTTTACCTGGTCAATGAGTTGCGGTGTACTCAATGCCAATACTTCTTTCCAATGCCTGCCATGGGCCACATGCTCAAAAGTGAAAATATCCTGTATGCTTTTCACTTTTTCTTTCAGGCTCAATACTTTTAAGAACAGGTCTTCATCATTTACAAATACCAATTTTACCTGTGAATCACTCAGCACAAATTCCAGTTCATGTACACTGATAGTTGGATAAACAGGAACGAGGATTGCACCGATCTGCTGTACTGCCATATCGAGCATTACCCACTCAGGACGGTTCTTGCAAAGAATAGCGACCTTATCTCTTCCTTCGGCAGTCATATCACCGCAACTGATACCGAGACTTAATAAACCGGCGCTTAGTTTATCAACCGTTTCTTTTACCGAGGCTGTACTATACTTTTTCCATTGACCGCTTTCTTTACCGGCCAGCATATCATCCAGCGGTTTTCTTTCCAGGTGGAACTCGAGGCAATCGAATAATCGGCGGGGTTCAGTCATGGCAATCGTTATTAATGACAGTGCAATTCTTGCATGGACAAATTATGCAAAAAACGGTAACAAAAAAAGGGGAGTGGGGGAGTGGGAAGAAAGCTCGCCATAGCACGCCAACCCTACTAGCCACTAGCTATTCCCTACTAGCTTATTCCGGTGAGTTATAATGCTGGTTGCCGGGCATGCGGAATATCCGGCTTTTAAGAAAATTGTTGAAGTTGTTGTATTCTTCTGCATGGTTCTTTGTCCATGTTTCGTAAGCTGCGAGGTTCTCTGTGGCGCCAAACAGCCATTGATTGTATGCACTGAACATGCCCTCCTTGATCAACTGCAACTGGTACTCGAATAAACGATAAGGGAAGCGGCCGCCGACATTGGCATACCAATCCAATATGAAGCGGGTGCGGATCATCGTCAGCACTTCTGTATTGATCCCTTTGCTTGCCAATGAAGATTGCTTATTCATTGTTTGTAAAAAAGCTTTGGCAAATTCATTTTTGTTCTTTTCTTCATCTTTCATCAGGTCGGCTTCAGCAAAGAGTTTTTCTTTATACATGTTCAGCAGCTGTTCTTTCATTGCTGCACCTCTTTCACTCATGCTTTCCATGTTCACAAATATCTCCCCGTAAATAAGGCTCCAGACTTTATCTTTTGCATAGAAATAATAAACGGCAGCATTGTAATAATTGCCGCTGTAGTTTGGATCCACATCAATCCCCTTTTCCCATTGGGTGATGGCATTAAAATCTTTTATAGCCCAAAGCAGTTCGCCATACTCGCTGTATAACGGACCACTTTTCGGAAATTTCTTCAATGCTTTTTTGTACATCTTTTCGCAGTCCTTCACTTGTTCCAATGCCTTATATACATTGCCGGCTATCTGGAATGTGGCTACATCGGCATCACTGCGGCTGATCAGCTCTTCCACACCATCCAGCGCTTTGGCATAATCTCTTTTCAGGTAATAACTCATCACCAGGTCTTTTTGCATTTCAAGACTATTCTTGTCGATCTGCAAAGCCCTTGTCAAAACAATAATGGCGTTATCATAGTCGCCCGACTGCATAAAAGCTTTGGCTGTTTCATGCATTTTCCCGGGATCGTCCTGGGCCATTAAGCCAATTGAAAGAAAAGCGGCGACAAAAAGAAGTGATAATTTTTTCATGAAGTGCTAAATTAAAAACAGAGACGGCGTATCCGACGATTCTGTTGCAAGTTAGTGAAAAACGGCTAGTAGCTACTTGCTACTCCCCACTTGTTATATTAAATGAGTTAGCAATCCATCCCTCAACTTCGGTTCAAACCAGGTGCTTTTAGGCGGCATTGTATTGCCGCTGTCAGCAATAGCGAATAATTGTTCAATAGTGACAGGGTATAAACTAAAAGCCACTTTCATTTCGCCGCTGTTCACTCTTTTTTCTAATTCTTTTAATCCACGGATACCACCGACGAAATCAATTCTTTTATCGGTTCGCTGATCTTCGATGTCCAATAGTTTATCCAATATATTATTGGAAAGAATAGTTACATCAAGCACACCGATAGGATCATTTGTATATGTTCCTTTGCGGGAACTGAGTATATACCATTGCCCTTCAAGATACATTCCGAACTCATGCAACTGTGAAGGTTTTACCGGTTCGGAACTTAATGTGATATAAAAATCATCCTGCAGGCGGGCCAGGAATTTTGCAGCACTCAGTCCATCGAGATCTTTTACCAGCCTGTTGTAATCAAGAATAGCCAATTGGCTGGCAGGAAAAATAGTAGTGAGAAAATATTTTGCATCCTCACTATCCGGTAATTGCTTACTTACTTTGGCTGCGGATGCGGCACGGTGATGCCCATCGGCAATATAAGTGAAGGGAACATTGTTGTTGAATAATTGTGTGATTGAATTGATGACCACATCCCTGTCAACAACCCAAATGGTATGCTGAACGCCATCTGTTGCCACAAAATCATAAACAGGTTTTTGTGTCATCTTCCATCCGCTGATCAGCGCATTTACTTCCATCACATCACGGCAGGCCATGAACACATTACCTGTTTGTGCCCGGATGGTCCGCATGTGATCGATCCGGTCTTTTTCTTTTTCCGGCCGGGTGAATTCATGTTTCTTGATAACGTCATCAAAATAATCCTGCACAGAGGAAAGACAAACCAGTCCTGTTTGACTTCTTCCCTGCATTATTAATTGATAGATATAGTAACAGGGCTTTTCTTCCTTCAGTAAAATATCGTTTTCGATCAGCTGCTCCAGATTCTCTTTAGCTTTATCATATACCTGCTGGCTGTGAACATCCGTATTTGCGGGCAGGTCGATCTCTGATTTGGTAACATGTAAAAAAGAAAAAGGATTGCCATTTGCTTCGGTTCTTGCTTCATCACTGTTCAGCACATCATAGGGACGGGAAGCAACCGGTTGTGCTAATTCAGGTTTTGGCCGCAGCGCATTAAAAGGTCTAATAACAGACATTGTTGGTTTTGTTTAGCTATGAGATAAGGCAAAATGTTTCATCAGGTCCGTAATCGCTTTTACACTTTCTATCGTTACTGCATTATACATCGATACCCTGAAACCACCTACGCTACGATGTCCTTTTACCCCGATCATTCCTTCTTTTTTGCACAGTGCCAAAAATTCCGCTTCCAACTGCTGATCTTTCATAATAAATACAGCATTCATTTTACTCCGGTCTTCCCTGGCTACAGGGGTAACGAATAAAGGCAGTGAATCCAATGTATCGTAAAGCAATTTTGCTTTTGCATTGTTTTCTTTTTCGATAGCAGCTACTCCACCTTTATTTCTTAACCAGCGAAGTGTAAGCATTGCTACATACACAGCAAATACAGGCGGTGTATTCAGCATGCTTCCTTCTTTGATATGATTTTGGTAATCAAGAACTGTAGGAATTTTCCTGTTAACTTTTCCCAATATGTTCTTATTGACCACAACAATATTCACTCCTGCAGCACCCATATTCTTTTGTGCACCGGCATAGATGAGATCGAATTTATTAAAGTCCATCACCCGGCTCAGTATATCGCTGCTCATGTCAGCTACCAGCGGCACGCCGCAATCATAAGGCAACTGATGCCATTGCGTTCCTGCTATTGTTTCATTGGTGGTGATATGCAGGTACGCTGCTGTGGGTGTAACAGTAAGATCTTTTGGGATCGTTGTATAATTTGTTCCTTTAGATGAACCGGCTATTTCCACATGGCCAAACAGTTTTGCTTCTTTGGTCGCTTTATTGGCCCAGGTGCCTGTTTCGGTATAAGCAGCTATCTCATTTTCATTCAGCAGGTTCATCGGTACCTGCATGAATTGAGTTGTGGCGCCGCCATGCAGGAATAATACTTCATGATCAGCATCGAGATCCATTAACTCTTTTACCAACCCTCTTGCTTCTTCCATTACCGGCTGAAAAAGCGGTGTCCGGTGACCGATCTCTAAAATAGAAAGACCTGTATTGTTGAAATCAATAACAGCACGGCTGGCTTCTTCAAAAACTTCTTTGGGTAGAACAGAAGGACCGGCGTTGAAATTATGGAGTATCAATGTTTCGTTTTGTAACACAAATGGAAAATAATGAAGGCGCAAAGCTAATAAAAAATAATGCCCTGCTGTTGTAAGCAGGGCATTATAATGAGGGAAGAATTTTTTTATTGCAGGATCAGTTTTTTCTTATATATAACAGGCCCGATCTGCATCTGGTAAGTATATACACCCGCTGCAAATCTCCCCCAATTATAAGTGATACGATTTAGACCCGCTTGACCGTTTCCATCTTGCTGGTACACCAGTTGTCCCCCGCTGTTAAACAATTGTGCAGAGTATTTGGAAGAGCCGGCAGGGATATAAAAATCAAATGTCATATTATCATCGCTAGGAACCGGATAAAGGATATTTGCCCCTTCAATATTCATAAAAACGGGATCGGACATAGGACTCTTACAACCATTTACGGTTACCTGCACCTGGTATGTACCATTGAACAGCGGACGATAAAGCTGGTTGGTTGCACCGTTGATCGCTGAACCAGTCTGGAACCATTGGTTGCCGATGGCTGTGGATGAGTTGAGATTGCCCGTATTCTGGGTGATTACTGGTTTAGGCGGCATCGGTGTTACTGTCAAAGCAATTGTATTGGTTGTAATAGTAGCAGGAGAAACACATTTTGCATTGGAGGTTTCAACACAATGGATCACATCTCCGTTGGCCGGAGCAGCGATCGTTACAGATAAAAGACCTGTACTTCCCGGAATAAGCACTCCATTCCTGTACCAATTAATGACCGGTGATGAACCCGGGTTAGCATTGGCCAGCGTAAAGGTTGCTGATTCACCTGAACATAATTGAGTCTTTGGTGTGCTGATAGAAGCGGTATGTGTGAGATTCGGCGATACGATCATTGTAAACGCATTTGATGTAATGGTTGCAGGAGTAGCACAACCAAGGCTGGTTGTTTCCCGGCAACTGATAATATCTCCATTGGCAAGACCAGATAATACAACAGTTGTCTGACCAGAAGTTCCCGAGATCACTACACCATTCTTCAACCATTCAATGACAGGGGATGCGCCCTGGTTAGCATTTGTAAGATTAAATGTGGCTGTTTGCCCCTGGCATATATCTGTATTGGGTGATGAGATACTCATGCTATGCGTAAGGTTTGAACTTACCGTGATATAATTATTCATTGTCCTTGTATCCGTACCTCCGGGTGTTGTAACCGTCAATGAAACAGTATAAGTTCCTGCCGTATTATAGGTAATGACAGGGTTGGTGAGAGTTGACGTAGCTGGTGTTCCACCGGGGAAACTCCATGCATAGGTACTTTGACAATCGGTGCTTGTATTATTGAATGTTACAGATTGCCCAACACAAATATTGGTGGCGCCGGCTGAGAAATTAGCAGTTGGTGATGAAACAGCACAGCCATTTGCTAGCGGACTTTCCCAAACACTTCTGCCGTAAGTAGCCACCCTTATTTTTCCTGAAGATTTCTGAATTTCCAATTCATTGATAGCAACCAATGGAAGATTGGTAGAATAATCTGACCAGCTTGGATCCGATTCCAGTTTATAATATACACCAATGTTCATTCCTACATACAAACCCCTTGGTGTATTATCATCTACAACAATTGTTCTGGCTACAATAGCCGGCAGGCCGGTTGACACATTGGTAAATGTTGCGCCGCCATTCGTGGAAACCATTACCCTGTTGGTAGTGCTGTTGAGTGCTACCCATATTTTATTGGGATCAGCGGGATCAATGGCAATATCATTGATAGCCGCAGGGGCTGATCTCGTTGTCCAATTGGCGCCATCATTAGTAGTTACCCATAAAGTAGCGCCATCCGAAGCATAGATATAATTGGGATTGGAAGGAGCTACGGCCAGGTCATCAACCAGGGTTGTAATAACACCGGTTGATATATTTGTCCAGCTTGTACCACTGGTAGTGGATTTATATACTCCTGTCCATCCGCCATACAAAATAGTTTGATCAGTAGGATGGATCCATAAGGGTGTTACCCAGTTACCGGCGGAAGGTCTTGGTAATCCTGAATAAGAATTGCCTCCGTTTGTTGACCTGTAAATACTTCCATTCTGGCTGGTACCCCAAATATTCAAATGGTTTGTTGGACTTACTAACCCTTCCATTCCATCGGCGCCTAACCAGTCGGCCCAGTTGCCACCAGCTTGTCTTACAACACTTCCATTATCCTGTGCGCCGCCTGTAATTACATTCGCATTGGTTTGCGAATTTGCAAAGCGATAGAATTGGCGAATGGACATGCCGGGTGAAAGATCAGTCCAGTTGTCGCCATTGTCCAATGTTTTATAAAGACCACCGTCAGAGATAGAATAAAGAATGCCACCTACCCAGAATAATCCATGTACATCAGCATGGTTATAGCCTGTGCTATTTGGATAAGACCAAACAGTTTGTGCTGTAAAACTTGTACCTCCATTCAATGATCTCCATACAATAATACCGGCGATATGTACTTCGTTAACATTAACAGGATTCACATCGAGGGCCATATCATAAGTGGCCTGGCCACCGGTGCCCGTTCCGGTTGGTTCGTAACCAAAATAGTTGGTGCCACTGGCAGGGCTACCTACAACAGTTGTTACAAAATTCAATCCTGCATCAGTTGAGCGATACATTCTTCCAAATAAACTACCGCTGGCTTGTGCTGCATAAACGACATTCGGATCATGGGCAGATACAGCTACCAGTGTGCGGCCGGTATTGGTAATACCTTGTGCTGCACCTAAAGCGGTCCATGTAACACCATTATCAGCAGAACGTACTACATCGCTGCCGGATGCATACATGATATTGGGGTCATTGGGTTTGAATTCTATATCTTCTTTGCTTCCTGTATGCACTTGTGTCCATGAAGTACCGGCATTCACTGATCTCCAGATCCCATTACTTGCTGTTGCAAAAACAATATTTGAGTTGGAGGGATGAATAAGCACTTTCCTGATCGTTCCGCCCGGACCTGCACCTGCATTTGAAAAAGTAGCACCGGCATCAAGAGATTTCAATACTAAGCCGGTACTTGTTCCGACATAAAGAATGTTTTGATTGACGTTATCAATTGTTATAGCAAAAATGGACATCCATAAAGAATTGTTGTCGGTCAATGGAGTCCATGAAGCGCCGGCATTGATTGATTTCCACAGACCACCTCCCGGTGAACCGGCATAAATAATATTTGGATTGGCAGGATGAATGCCTATTGCAGAAATTCTTCCTGTGCCCGGATTCCAGCCCGATGTGTGTGTCCAGCCGCTGGGGCCAAGTGGTACCCAATTGCCTGCTGATATGGATTCGTTTCGTAGAGTAGTACGCTGCAAATAATTATTCCATTCTGTTTGTGGCGAAATAAAATGGCCGTCCTCATCCACATGAAACTTTTGCTCATATAACCAGCGCTGAAACTGCTTATAACCGGTACCACGACCGGTACCCACAGAATCAAAATGACGGTTGGCTTTTGCTTCAATTTCCTGCAGGGTAAGATCGGTTCTGTCCATCAATTCAAAAACCTGGTGCTGTGACCAGCCACTAATTGTTAAAGAAACAATGGCAAGAAAAAGAATTAATTTTCTCATAAATGGGGTATAATTTTCGGGGCAATAAAGGTAAAAAATAAAGCGACACTTCTGCTCGTAATACTTCCTTATTTGACTGTAATATTACTTATTCATGTTCCCGCCCTTTAAGACGACCGGTTTTCCATGAATTATTGAGGTTTTCAAATTCTTTCAGGTCGTCGGCAGTAAACTCTTTGTTACCAAGTTTAGTAAGATCAGGCTGCCCTGCATTCACCCATGCCGTGTACCAGAAGGAAGCAACTGCATAAATGGATTGCCTCATTCTTTTTTCCACCATACCTCCGAGCATCTCATTGTATTTTATGGAGAAAGCAGATGAATATTGACGTATCGTTATTCCATTGCGATCTTCAAAAGAATATTTTTGATCGGCCGGAAAAGTGTTGGTCAGCTCTTTTTCCAGTTTCAATACAGTATCGGCTGCTGCGGCACTTTCCAATACCCTCTTCCACATAAAATCAGACGGATCTTTTATATGTTCTGCTTTGCCGATAAAAAAATCCCATTCTTTTTCTGCCAGCAACTCGGGTATCCTGCTTTCCCAAAAACCATGGATACCTTTCTGATCGGTGTATTGACCGTTATAGTTGCTATTGGCATGAAGCGGTACATGGGCATCGGCAATATAATGTCCTATCTCTGCAGAGTATTTTAAAATTTTTGCCTGGTTCTTTTCTTTGAAAGCATTGGTAAGCCTGAGCAGCATGACAGGCACCCACCAGGGAACAATGCCATGTGCATTCAATGTATCTTCTGAATATTTGGCTACTGCATCATTCCATTTTCTTGGTAAAGAATCAAAAGGATATTTTCCATAGCGGTCAAGATCAATATAATGTCTTGGCGCTTCTTCCGGCACCGCATATCTCCTCATATCAGGATCAACAGCATGTTCTGAAATGAAATCGATGTTTTGTTTATACAATACCATCATTTCCGGCGGCAATAGAAACACAGCGTAATAATTGATCTTTTTATGACCATAAAAACCCCAGCAAAATGATTTGATTGCAATGGCTGAAAAAAACAGGAGAAGGAGAATTTTCTTCATTATTTCTTTTCTGTTTCCGGTAAAGCAGTCTTTTCTTCTTCTGCATCCACTACACCTCCCGTCACTGCATATTTCATTACATCACCAGAGCCGACCTTATCTATTATCCTTACCCTGTTGCGTGGTAATATATATAACTGTCCCGCCCAATGGTAGGCCTGCGGTATATAAATGGAAACCATTTCGGCGCCCATATTGAATTTAGCCAGTTCCTCATCTGTAATAAAACCCATCACCCACACATCATCGGCAAAAGCATTGGCAAGAATGGGTTTGTCGAATTTCTTTTTATCACCTGAAAAGGCTTCGAAGAATTCTTTGGTAGAGGAATAAATGAATTTAATGACCGGGGCCCTTTCCACCCAGGAATCGAAAAGATTAATAAAACCTCCCATTAAAAAAGTAGAGCTGACCCAGCCTACCAATAAAATAAATACAATGATGATAACGAATCCAAGGCCCGGAATATCAACATAAGGCCGTAGAATATTATCTACTTTGGTAAAGAGCCAATAAATGACCCAGGCCGTAACACCAATAGGCGCCAGGATGACCAGCCCCTGCAGGAAATACCGTAAGATCTTTTTGAAAACACTTCTTTGTTTTGGCGCAGCCATGTGTAAATGTGATTAAAGACTAAAGGTAGTTTAAAAATAAATCGGCCGGCAGCAGGATAAAACCGGTAAAAAGTAAAAAATTAATACCGGAAACTTTGGTAACGAAAAAAGTTTCCATAGTTTTGCCCCCGCTTTAATAAAATTATGGATCCAAAAGAAAGAATACAGGCGAAAGCAGACGAGTTATTCATGCGGTATGGCATCCGTTCTGTTTCTATGGACGATATAGCGGCTGACCTTGCTATGTCAAAGAAGACATTGTACCAGTTCTTTGCCGATAAAGACGAGCTGGTAGATGCTGTAGTGGACAAAGAATTAAAAAAAGGCCAGTGTGATTGCATGAACTGCCGTACGCAATCAAAAGATGCGGTGGATGAGATCTTTTTAACGATGGAACATATTGCCGAGCAATTCCGTAATATGAATCCCATGGTGATCTATGACCTGGAGAAATTTCATGCGGCTTCTTACCAGAAATTTCTAAAGCATAAAAATGAATTCCTGATGGATGTTATCCGCAAGAATATGGAAAGGGGCATACAGGAAGAACTGTTCAGGCCGGAGATCAATGTAGATGTCATGTCCAAATTCAGGTTGGAGTCTATGATGATCGCATTCAACATGTCGGTATTTCCGCCAAGAAAATACAACCTGGCCGAAGTGACACAGGAGTTTATCGAGCATTATCTCTATGGACTGGCCACTTTAAAAGGGCATAAACTCATTCTAAAATATAAAGAGCAACATAAAAAAAATATTTCGTATGAAGAGGCTAAGAAGTAAAAATAGTTCGGGTGTAGTGAAGCTGATCGTATTGGTATTATTTCCGGCAATAAGCTTTGCACAAGCGGATACGACCAAACCCCGCAAGCATGAATTTTCCGTACAGCAGGCGGTGGATTATGCTTTGAAGAATAATGTGAATGTGAAGAACGCACTGTTGCAAATAAAAGTACAGGAGCAGCAGAACAGGGCATTTACTTCGGCAGCTTATCCGCATATTAATGCGAGCCTGGGAACAACATATAATCCCAATGTGGCTACACAGGTAATACCGAATTTTATTTCACCGGCTACTTACCAGGTATTGATAGACGAAGGTGTGAAGGATGGGAATGGTAATCCTATACAGATGCCGAATGATTTTGGATTTATTGCGGCGCAGTTTGGGACCAAGTTCAGTGCTAATGCGGGAATCAGCTTGTCACAAATTCTTTTTGATGGACAAGTATTTGTTGGCCTGCAGGCAAGAGGGGCTGCTATCAGGCTTTATGAAAAAGGAGCAGAGGTAACGAGTGAGCAGATAAAGGCCAGTATTTATAAAATATATTATCAGCTGGCGGTAAGTAAAACACAGATCGAATTACTGGATGCCAATATTGCATTGGTAGAAAAGAACCTGAGAGATACAAGGATCATTTATGAAAATGGTTTCCGGGAAAAACTGGATGTTGATAAAGAAACGGTAAGGCTTTCGAACCTGCAAACAGAAAAACAAAAATTGCTCAACCAGGTGTCCAACGGTTATTATGCTTTAAAAATGCTGATGGGAATGCCGATCAGTGATGAACTGGTGCTGACAGATAAAGTAAGCGAGGAACAAGTAAAGGACGGAGTGCTGGAAGTGAACGGATATACTTATGAAGACAGGAAAGAATTTCAACAGGCACAAATTTCAAAGCAGTTACTGGAGTACAATGTGCGCCGTTTCAAACTATCGCAGATACCTACTGTTTCTTTGTCGGCGCTGTATGCAAAAAATGCGCAGCGGGATTCATGGAATTTCTTCGGCAAAGGGGATTGGTTCACTATTTCCAATATGAACCTGAATATTTCCATTCCCATCTTCAATGGTTTTTTTACGAAGTCAAAGATCCAGGAAGCGAAGATTGAAGTGGATAAAATAAATAATACGCTGGAAAGCCTGAAGCGCTGGATAGATAATGATGTGGAAGCAGCGAAGAACAATTTCCGCAATGCTATTGCTACCATGGATTTCCAGAAAAAGAATATGGAGCTGGCCGAAAAAATTTACCAGCAAACAAAAAAGAAATATGAAGTGGGAACAGGTTCCCAGATCGAGATCGTAGCAGCACAAACAGAAATGAAAGCGGCACAGACAAATTATGTGACAGCGCTTTATGATGCCGTTATTGCCAAAGTAGATTTTTTGAAAGCAACAGGCAAACTATGACCACAGATTAGGAATAAAATAACTACACAGAGTAATACAAATAATATGAAATGAGACATAAAATCTTCAAGCTATTTTAACAAGCAGCGAAGAAAATTTTATGGCGAATAACATGTGACAAATAAAAAAATAAAAGCAAACACATGAAAAGGATCACAACTGCAATTGGAATTATTGTTTTGGTTTCATTTTTTATTGCATCCTGCGGCGGTGGCGGCAAAAAAGATGATGTAGCCGGGATGAAAAAGAAGATGGAAAAATTGAAAGCCGAAAAGAACAAGCTGGATGCTGATATCCGCAAGCTGGAAGAGCAGATCGCCAAAGCCGATCCGAAAGCAGCGCAAAAGGATTTGAAATTAGTAGCGGTGGATTCTGTACGTACAGATACTTTCAGGCACTATATCGAACTACAGGGAAAAATTGATGCCGAAGGAATGGCTTATGTTGCTCCGAAAGGACAAGGCGGATTGGTAAAATCAGTTCTTGTAAAACCCGGCCAAAGGGTTGGCAAAGGACAGTTGATCTTAAAGTTGGATGATGCGATGGCGAGACAGGGGGTGATCGCTGCGCAACAACAAACAGGACAATTGAAAGCAAGATTGGCGCAGGCGGAAACTATATATGAACGTTACCAGAATTTATGGAAACAGGGTATTGGCGCAGAGATGCAGGTGATCAATGCAAAAGCAGATGTGGATGCATTAGCTGCTCAGTTAAGAGCTGCGCAGGCACAGGTAGCTATGGCGCAGGAACAGGCTAATATGTCAAATGTATATGCAGAGATTGGAGGAGTGGTAGATGCAGTAGATGTAAAAGTGGGTGAATTCTTTTCTCCGCAAAGTGCAGCTATGCCGGGTAAGGGCATCCGCATTGTCAATAACAGCAAACTTAAGATAGTGGCAAACGTACCGGAAAGTTATATAGGGAAGGTCAAAAATAAAATGCCAATACTGGTAATAATAAATGAACCAGATACCACTTTTTCCGCAACGATCAATGCAGTGGGTGCTTCAATAGATCCGGTTACCCGTTCATTTACAGCAGAAGCAACACTGAATGCTGATCCTGTTTTAAAACCTAACCAGATCGCAACGATGAAAATTTTAGACAAAGAAATCAAGGATGCAATTGCCGTTCCTGTAAATGTTGTTCAAAGCGATGAGAAAGGCAAGTATGTATATGTGGCAGAGAAAACAGGAGACAAAACAGTAGCCCGCAAAAAAATTGTAACGGTAGGCGATGCGTATGGAAACTCCATACTTATTACCAGCGGCCTGAATGCCGGAGACCTGATCATTACAGAGGGCAACCGTTCGGTGTATGACGGGCAGGCGATCAATACAGGAAAATAAAGCCCCCTGAGCGATGCTCGCAACCTTTGCCGCAGGCTTGGTTGCCCTAAAGGGGAGACTTAGGTTGAATAATAACTATGGGCTTGATAAATTATATAAAGCAGAAGTAATTCGATTAGCCCCGTAGGGGCGAAATATCGGTAGCCCCGGATGCAATCCGGGGAATGAAACGAAAAAATGTATTTGAACCCCGTAGGGGTGACATATAAAATGGGATATGAAATTTTAAAATCGATAAGAGATTTCAAAAATGATGATAAGCGAACAGAACGATGAAGTGTCCCGACGAAGCGAAGCTGGTCGGGATGCTGACCCAAGCGTCTGCATAGTACGACAGCTGACAAACCAAAAATCAATTGACGAAAAAAATAATTTATGATACCTGATCTCATCAAAGGATACGATCCCAAAAAGAAAAAATTCGGACCAACAAACTGGGCGATCGATAACAGGACGGCTATTTATATCGTTGCAATTCTTATAACGGTGTATGGCCTGGTCAAATTCAACTCAATGCCGAAAGAGCAGTTCCCGGACATTGTGGTGCCTACTATTTCTGTAACTACAGTATATGCCGGTAATTCACCAAAGGATATTGAGAACCTCGTTACAAGACCGATTGAAAAACAACTAAAAGGCATCAGCGGCGCCAAAGTAAATAAGATACAAAGTACCTCACAGGCCGATTATAGTTTGATCATTGTTGAATTCGATACCGATGTTAAGACCGAGCTTGCCAAACAAAAAGTAAAAGATGCAATAGATAAAGCAAGAACAGATCTGCCCACTGATCTTACCAAAGAACCCGATGTGCAGGAGTTTGCTTTTAGTGAAATGCCGATCATGTTTGTGAATGTGAGCGGTGATTATGATGGCATCAAACTGAAAGAATATGCGGATAAGATGCAGGATAAGTTTGAAGAGCTGGGCGAAGTAACAAGGGCAGAAATTGTGGGGGCGCCGGAAAGAGAGATACAGGTGAATGTTGATCCGTATAAAATGACGGCAGCGAGAGTGAGTTTCATGGATATTGAAAATGCCATTGCCAGGGAGAACCATGACATTACCGGTGGTTTGATAGAAGTAGGCGACATGAAACGTACGCTGAAAGTGAAAGGACAGTTTGCCAGTGTGGAAGACATGAATGACATCGTGGTGCGAAGCAGTGCCCAGGGAGCTTCTGTTTATTTAAGAGATATTGCTGAATTAAAAGATACGATCAAAGAAAAAGAAAGCTATGCCCGTTTGGATGGAAAGAATGTAGTTACACTCAATATTATTAAAAGAGCAGGAGAGAACCTGATCAACTGTGCGGATAAAGTAAAAGCGGCTGTAGCAGAAATGCAGAAGAGTGAGGAATTGCCCAAAGATCTGCGGGTAGAATTTACCGGCGATACCAGCAAACAAACAAAAACATCTTTTGGTGAACTGATCAATACGATCATCATTGGCTTTATACTCGTATTGATCATCCTGATGTTCTTTATGGGAGTAACGAATGCATTTTTTGTTGCGTTAAGTGTTCCATTAAGTGTGTTCGTTGCATTTTTATTCTTACCAATAGCCGATAGCATCATCGGTACCAGTGTTACGCTGAACTTTATTGTGTTGTTCGCCTTGCTATTTGGATTGGGAATTATTGTGGATGATGCGATAGTCGTTATTGAAAATACGCATCGTATTTATAATAACGGGAAGGTGCCGATAGTCCGGAGCGCCAAAGAAGCGGCGGGAGAAGTATTCATTCCTGTATTGGCCGGTACGGCCACAACCCTGGCCCCATTCTTTCCTTTATTATTCTGGAAAGGATTGATCGGTAAATTCATGATCTACCTGCCGACCATTTTAATTCTTACACTGGCAGCATCATTGATCGTTGCGTTCATCTTCAACCCGGTGTTTGCGGTAAGCTTTATGAAACCGGATACACATGATACCGGGAAAAAGAAAAGCCTTGTATTTAAGAATAAATGGTTTCTGCGATTCGCCATTGCCGGTGTCATGCTGCATGTAATGGGACAAGCTGGTCTTGCCAATTTTGCGATCCTGATGGCACTGCTCATCGTACTCAATACATATGTACTGGACGGTATGATCCATCGTTTCCAGAAAAGAGCTTTGCCAAAGCTCATGAACCGGTATGAAAAATTATTGAGATGGATATTGGTAGGAAAAAGACCGGGTTGGGCTTTCGTTTCTTTATTCGGCGTATTCATTGTGTCATTTGGATTATTATTTGCAAGCATTTCCATGGGAAGAACCAAGCAAACATTCTTCCCGAGCGGCGACCCCCATTTTGTATATGTGTATTTGAAACTGCCGGTAGGCACTGATGTAAAATATACTGACAGTATAACAAGTGTACTGGAAAAAAGAGTAGAGAAAGTATTGGAAAAAGAATTGCCGGCTAATAATCCTCACGGGCTTGTAGAAAGTATCATTGCCAATGTGGCTGTCAGCGCCAATAACCCCAGAGACCAAAACCGGAGTGTGCAACCACATTTGGGAAGGATACAGGTTTCTTTTGTTGACTTTGAAGAACGTAATGGCAAAAGCACACAGCCTTATATGGACAAGATAAGAGAAGTGGTGCAGGGAATTCCCGGTGCCAGCGTGGAAGTATCAAAAGAAGATAACGGACCGCCCACCGATCCTCCTGTGAATGTAGAGATACAGGGAGATAATTTTGAAAGCATTGCCGCTATTGCCAAACAACTCTATAATTTTTTAGATACGAATAAGATAAATGGTATTGAGAATTTACAGGCTGATGTCGATCTGGACAATCCCGAGATCACTGTCAATGTGGACAGGGAAAAAGCTATGTTCGAAGGATTGAGCACCGGGCAGATAGGAATGGAGTTGCGTACTGCTGTATTCGGAAAAGAAGTGAGCAAGATAAAAGATGGTGAGGATGAATACAAGATACAGCTACGCTCCAGCGAGTTGATGCGGCAAAATTATACTGACCTGATGAATATGCGGATCACTTTCATGGATATGAATACCATGGAAGTGAAATCAATCCCATTGAGCGCCGTAGCCTCCATTGACTTTACCAATACTACAGGTGGTATCAAAAGAAAAAATGTAAAGCGTACCATCCAGCTGCAAAGTAATGTGCTTGACCCGACGATGGTGCCGAAAGTAAATGCCGATCTGCAATTACAGATCAATAATTTTAAGAACCAGGTAAAGATCCCGGCTGATGTAACCATCAAACTCAGCGGGCAAAGCGAACAGGAAAAAGAAACGCAGGCATTTTTGGGAACCGCATTCATGATCGCCATTGGTCTTATCTTTTTGATACTGGTATTGCAGTTCAATTCGATGAGTAAACCATTCATCGTTATCACAGAAATATTCTTCTCGGTGATCGGTGTATTATTAGGTTATGCATTGACAGGAATGACGATCGCAACGATCATGTTGCTGGTAGGTATTGTGGGATTAGCTGGTATCGTAATTAAGAATGGAATTCTAATTATAGAATTTACAGATGAATTGCGGGGCAGGGGAATGCGGACAAGAGAAGCGGCGATACAGGCGGGTAAGATCAGGATCATTCCTGTATTGCTGACGGCGGTTGCAACTATCTTAGGTTTATTACCCCTGGCTGTTGGTTTTAATATTGACTTTGCGGGACTGTTCACTAACCTTAAACCCAATATTTTCTTTGGCGGTGATAGTGTTGTGTTCTGGGGGCCATTGAGCTGGACAATCATCTTCGGTTTGATATTCTCATTTTTCTTAACATTAGTGATGGTGCCGAGCATGTACCTGATCGCAGAAAGATTGAAGCGGCCGATGAAGGAATTTTACGGGACAAAATGGGTGGCCATTCTCGGTTTCCTGGGGCCCTTGTTCTTCATTTTTGTCGGTATAATGTTCTTAGTAAGAAGGATCCAGGGTAAAAAAGTATGGTTGGGTAAATTAAAGGTGCAGCAAAAATAAAATAGCTGTTGTCTTATTATTGCAACCATTTTATATAGTTGTGGTTTTGGTGAAATAAAAGGCGGCCTTTTCAGGCCGCTTTTCAATTTTAATATGTCACATTCACATACGACACTCCTGTCTGCAATGTGCAATTACTGCAAAGTGCAGGAGATGATTTATCCTTTGCCAGCTTGGTAGTATAAGTGATGATGTCATTCCAGGAATAACTGCTGTTGTTCATATAACTTATTTTCTCTTTCATCGCTTGTAAAAAACTCAACGTATAAAACCCGCCAAAAGGATTGGCCCATGAATACTCCCCGGCACGGGCTGCGGCTGATATCAAAGTGCCACGGGATGTCATAAATAAAGATTTTAGTTTAGTCACATCCGGTTTATTGTCCGCCTGCGAATTGAGAAAACTAAAAGAGGTCACCTGGTTGATGCCTACATTATTATTACAACAATCGGCTAATACCAGGTTCAATCTTGCCCCTTTACTTTTTAAAGTGTTATACACTTCACTCAACCCCAGCGAAGTTTTGGCTTCAATGTTTATATAATTGGATGTCCGCAGGTCCATCATCGGGTAACTATCTGTTTGGTTGCTCCATCGGAAGCCATGTCCCCGATAGACAAAAACAAGTATATCATTCGTTCCGGGTTTCAATCCATTCAATGTGCTTTGAACTGTTGTTTTATTAAAATTATTTCCATCTACAATATATTTTGCATAACCAACACCAAGGGCTTCGGCTATGCTTTTAAATTCATAATCTAATTTATCCCTGTCGGAAGTACAACTGGGGCCAATATCACCGATCAATGTATTGGCAACAACAACGAGATGCAGCTTAGCGCCGGGAACAGTAACAGGAGTAACAACAGAATTGTCCAAACCGCATATCTTTTTCAGTGCAAAAAATTCTGACTCATTGTCCCAAAAAAACCTGCGAAGAAAAGTTTCGGATACGGTATTGGGATTTACCTGGTAAAAAGAGTCAACGGGGATCTCATTCTTCACATCCAGTTTAGGATCGTCAGAAGTATAAGGCTGTTTCCAGTTTATTTCATTGACGCCTTTTCTCCATATAAAATAATCGGGATTGTAAGTTTGTTTACCTGGATTTTCTGTAATGAATTTCGGGTTGCTCCCGGACATATAGAAATAGGAAGAGCCATCAGAATAGCTGCCGGTCGAGGACTTGTAATCTACATTCACGACATTGTATTTGTTATCTGCAGAATAATAAGCAATACGCATATAACTGCTGCTTTCGTTAAAATAGACAAGTAAACCTTCATAGGCGCCATAATTTTTATCGTGAAAATTTACTTTGTATAATATCTGTGAATCGGCAACTGTTTGTAATGAGCAAACAAATGATATGACCATCAGTAATGAAAGAATGTGGCGGCGCATGGTAAAAGCTTTCTACTAATTTAAGAAAATTATTGCTATACAATTTCAATTCACTGTTTTATGATTGCCCGCATTTGCCCCATCGGGGCTACATATCGGTAGCACAATAAATGACAAAGGAATGGTTGTACCGTAGGTACAAAACTCTTTATTGATATTGCGAACCTACGGCTCGCCATAATCTCAAATTGTCTGTATCTACCGACATTATGTCCCTACGGGACAATCTGGCCTCAAAGCTGATTACGACAGATTTGGTATCGCCTGATTTAAATAAAAACGCTGCCCGGTTGAGCAGCGTTTTTAAAAATGGTCTTATTAATATTTTAAAAACCTTTCTTCTCTACCGGTTTGCCATCCACATCTAATTCAATGATTGGATAGCCCAGTTTTTTAATGCTCTCATAGATCTTTGCTTTGTCACCTACCAATAAGATATTCATCTTGGCAGGGTTCAGCATTTTCTTGGCCACAGCATCTACTTCTGCTTTGGTAAGCTTGGCCAGAATTTTATTCTGCTGATCTACATAGTTGGCAGGAAGATTATAATCCAGTATGCGGCCAATAAAACCCGCCTTCTGGAAACCGGTCTCATAAGCTCTTGCATCCCGCTGACCCAATGAATTTTTCATAAATCCTAATTCGGCTTCGGTAATACCATTCTCCCTGTAATTATTCAACTCTTTCATCACTTCCACCAATGCACTGTCGGTAGCATCGGCACGGATACCCGAACTGAATTCAAACTCACCTGAATATTTGTCGCCGGAAAAAGAACTTCTTGCACCATAGGTCCAGCCCTTGTCTTCACGGAGATTCAAATTCAAACGGCTGTTGAAGTCGCCACCCAATGCATAGTTCGTCAAAATGCTCCTGTAATAATCACCGGTAGCATCATATTTCAAACCGGTAGCATATCCCACACGGAACTGTGATTGCGCCGCTTTTGGAATGTCCACCATATATACTTTGGTCTGGTCAATCGGAGCCGGTGTATTATCAACAGCGGGCATTTCAATTTTCTTGTTTGGTAATTTATCCAGGAAAGTAAGTTTTGGTAAAACTTCTGCTTGTGTTATATCACCTACTACCACCACTTTTGCACCCTGTGATGTCATATAGTTGTCGTAATAGTTCTGAATATCCTGCAGCTTCATGTTCTTAATAGTGTATTCTGTTCCACCTTCACTCATGCTGAGGATATTGTTGGGGCCATAATTTATTTTGGCAAAAGCAATATCCGCTACAGCGGCAGGATCAGCTTTGATCTGTTTGAAGCTTTCGAGGTTTTGTTTTTGAATACGGGTGAAAGCATTTTCGGTGAATTTAGGGTTGAACATCCTTTCCTGTACCAGCTCCAATGTTTTATCCAGGTTCTTTTTCAATGATTGAATACTTACAGTGATCCCGTCCAAACGGCTGCCGATATTTACCGAACTTCCCAATTTTTGTAAAGCAACAGCCATTTCTTCTGCAGTATAATTTTTGGTGTCCTCGTTCATCATATCGGCAAACATATCCGCCAAACCGATCTTGGCTGTATCTCTTGCCTGCAGCAAATGACCACCGGGAATGGTGATCGTTACCGTTACTGTTGGTACTTCAGTTGATTCAGTGCCGATCATTCTTACCCCATTCGGCATATCTTTTCTCCAGAACTTCGGAACCTTTACAGTTGGATTAGGTCCGTTGCCCGGTAATTTGCTGCGGTCAAAATTGTCTTTTGCTTTTGCATACTTCAGGCCTGCATATCCATATTCAGGCGCATCATATTTAGAAGAATCAATTTTATAATTATCAGCTTTGGCGATCATCTTCTCCTGGTTCTTTGGCAACACACTTAAGAAAACAGCACTCTTCCCTTTGATATAAGTATTATACACTCTCATTACATCTTCTTTGGTAACGGATGAGTACATCTTGATCAGGTCAGCAATTTTATTAGGATTACCAGTGAATGTCTGGAAAGCGGCCAGCTGGGAAACTTTTCCTGACACACTCTGAAGGCCATTGATCTGTTGTGCTTCAATACCGCCTTTGAATTTTGCAACATCATCATCCGTAACACCTCTTGCTTCAAAGGTCAACAATGCATTGCGGAACAAGCTGTCCATTTGTGCCAATGTTTTACCCAGGCTCGGTACTAATTGAAAACTAAATTCACCGGCCAATTCAGATAACTGGCTGCTGCCACTTGCATTCAAGGCTAATTGTTTTTTAACCATCTCCTGGTAAAGAACAGAATTCTTTCCCTGGCCAAGAACCTGTGCCAAACAAGCCAATGCTCCCATGTCTTTATGATAATTGGGAACGGTGGGGAACGCAACCAGCAACAAAGGCTGCCGGGCATAATTATCAGTATAAGAAACATAGCGGTCTTCTGTTAATACTGCAGGTGGAACAACAACAGGGTTCACTTCCGGTCCACGGGGAATAGAACCAAAATATTTCTCCACCAGCTTCACTACCTCAGCAGGTTTTACATCACCGCCCACTGTTACAGTTGCGTTATTAGGTCCATACCATCTTAAGAAGAAATTCTTCAGGTCATTTACATCCACACGGTTCAGGTCTTCTACATAACCGATCGTTAACCATGAATACGGATGGCCATAAGGGTATAAATTCCTTGAAGCTGTTTCAAATGCCAGACCATAAGGACGGTTATCATAATTCTGTCCTCTTTCATTTTTTACAGTGGAACGCTGTATCTCAAATTTCTTTTGTGTAACCGCATCGAGCAGGAAGCCCATACGGTCAGCTTCGAGCCAGAGCATTTTTTCCATCTGGTTGCTGGGCACTGTTTCAAAATAATTGGTGCGGTCACGGTTGGTAGTTCCATTGAGTGTACCACCTGCATCTGATACAATTTTGAAATGCTGCTCATCGGCAACGTTATCACTTCCCTGGAACATCATGTGTTCAAAGAAGTGGGCAAAACCGGATTTACCGATCTCTTCTCTTGCCGAACCCACATGGTAGGTTACATCCACATGCACCACAGGGTCGCTATGATCTTCATGGATGATCAGTGTAAGGCCATTGGGCAATACATATTTCTCGTAAGGGATAACAATTTCGTTTCCCTGTTTGGCAACTTTTTCAACCAGTTTTGTCTGGCCGGTCACCAACACTGTTGCAGCCATAATAAAAGCAGCAACCAGCAGCAATCTTTGTTTCATATATTATTGTTTTGTCTTAAATAATTCCTTTAGAGAGGAAGGCCAAAATAAGCAAATCCAAAGCGCAAACCATCGCCATTTATCAAATACCGGGGCCTTGGTTCGTGTTGACACGAACCAAAACGGTCGTTGACCGGGATAAGAGGGGCTTATACCGACTCTTAACCCCTGTTTATCATGGTGAACGGCGGCCATCATAACTTTGTAAAAAAATAAAAACCATGAGTACAACAACAAGACATAATCATGAAATAGATTATAAAGTTTATGGCGAAGAATTACAGTATGTAGAAATAGAGCTGGACCCGCAGGAAACAGCCATTGCCGAAAGCGGCGCCATGATGATGATGGAGGACGGTATTGAAATGCAAACCATATTTGGCGATGGATCGGCGCAGCAGTCCACCGGGTTTTTTGGCAAACTGATGAGTGCCGGTAAAAGAGTATTGACGGGGGAAAGTTTATTCATGACCGCTTTTAGCAATGCAGGACAGGGAAAAAAGAAAGTAAGTTTTGCAGCGCCTTATATCGGTAAGATCATCCCGATGGATCTGCGGGAATTGGGCGGAACGATCATAGTACAGAAAGATGCTTTTCTCTGTGCGGCAAAAGGAGTAAGTATCGGTATTCACTTTCAAAGAAAATTAGGTGTCGGCATTTTCGGTGGCGAAGGTTTTATCATGGAAAAATTAGAAGGGGATGGAATGGCCTTTTTGCATGCCGGTGGCTATATCGTAGAAAAAACATTGCAGCCCGGTGAAATAATAAAGATCGATACCGGTTGCGTGGTGGGCTATACTCCCGGCGTTCAGTTCGACATTGAATTTGTAAAGGGTATCAAGAATTTTATGTTTGGTGGTGAAGGATTGTTCTTTGCCAAACTACAGGGGCCGGGAAAAGTATGGATACAATCGTTACCGATCAGCCGCCTGGCAGGACGTATCGTTGAATATGGAACATGGCACCGCAAAGAAGAAGGAGGGGGATTGCTGGGAGGAATCACTAATATATTTGATGGAAGAGGATAGGTTGGCGAGTGGTGAATGGGAGTCGCCGGCATTGCATAAGCCCATGTTGGGCATAGTTTTATTTAGGGTTTTCTATTACTTTCCAAATTCAAAAATTATACTTTAACACCAAAGATATACCCAACTAATGCCGATAATCCCATAGCAAGTGTCCCCCAGATTGTAATACGTACAATAGCTTTTCCTGCACTTGAGCCTCCTGTCTTTGCCGAAATTGTGCCTAATATAATTAGAAAAAGTATTGTGAAACCATATAGACAATACTCCATGATTTTTACTGGTGCAAAAAGCACTACCAAAAGAGGTAATACACCCCCAACTGTGAATGAAGCTCCTGAAGCTATTGCTGCTTGTATTGGGTTTGCTTGACTAATCTCATTTATACCCAATTCGTCTCTTACATGTGTTGCCAAAGCATCTTTTTCAGTCAATTCAATTGCTACTTGCATTGCCGTTTCTTTTTTTAGGCCTCTCTTCTCATAGATTTGAGCTAATATGTTCAACTCTTCTTCAGGCATATCCCTAAGCTCTTGCCTCTCTCTTTCTATATCTGCTTTTTCTGTATCAGTTTGGGAACTTACAGAAACATATTCACCCGCAGCCATTGATAATGCACCTGCAACAAGTCCTGCGACTGTTGCTAAAACAATAGGTTCTCTTGTTGAACTTGCAGCCGCAACACCTATTGCAAGACTTGAAATAGATATAATCCCATCGTTTGCTCCCAAAACAGCAGCTCTTAACCAATTACTCCGGTGTATGTAGTGGCTGTCTAAATAGTTGTCAATTGTAATCATTTTCTGGTTTAAATATGGTGTGTATGAAATTACGCTCAACGGCCAGAGCTTTCTGCTCCCGCAAAGCGGGACAAGTTGTGCTGATATCCAGTTATCCTTCAGCCCGAACCGAAGCAGAGTAAAGTTAATACAGTTCCCTGATGATTATAATCTACTTTGCATTTTCATCGTCTTCAGATCATAGAGCTGGATCTCATGCTTATCGGTCTTATCGTATTTTTCATTCTTGTTGCTATCATAATGACCGGTTATAACTATCACACCGGTTTGTTTGTTTAGCTCCCAGGTGCTGATGAAAAAACTGTCATCCGTTATTTGTGTTTTTTCTTTGCCATCCGTTGACATGATTATTAATTGTTGCGGATCGTTCCAGTCAATACCTTTTTTTCCATCCACATCTTTTGTTCTGCCGGAAACAATGATCTTATTGATCTGCAGGCTGTCTAATTTAAGTTGCTCTATGGCCCCCAAATGAGCATCTTCGGGAAAGCCAGCTTCCCTGCTTTCTCCTGTTCTTGTATTGATGAACAACAGGTACCTGCCTTCCATATACAATTTACTGTAGGTGTTGACAGAAACAATAACATAGTCTGTCCCCTGCAGGTCGGTTATTTTATTAAAGCCGACATAATTGTTTTTGTCCTGGCCATAAGTTGTAAAGGCCAATAAGAAGAATAGTAATGGTAAGATCTTTTTCATGGTGTTTCTTTTTAATTGATGATAGAAAAACCGGAGCTGCTGCAAAGATTCCTAAGTTGCCGCTGCCATGCTGTGAAAAAAATGTTAAGTGATCAACTGCTCTGCTGTTTTCTTTGCATCAGGTAAGTGGTGAGCTGTTTTATTTTGTCGCCCTCGAAGTGGAACACATCACAGAATACAGCGTCCAATAATCCGCCATTCTTCATTTGTGCGGTGACAGCGCCTTCTGCTATTACAATATTTCCTTCTTCTACCATTCTTATAGTAGTGATAGTGGGCTTGCCGGTAAAAGCATCGTTCTCTATTTCTTTATCAAATGCTTCTTTGCCCTGGTGATAAAAGAATCCCGGCATATCCCAGGTCACATCATCGGTGAGGCAGGATAATATCCTTTCATGATCATGTTCATGAAAAGCATCCATGTAAGTTTCGACTACTTTTTTGTTGCTCATGATGTTGTTTGATGTGACGCCATGGTTTATTAAGATGTCCAGGAAGAAATGAACTTATATCTTCCCTGTATTTTCTCGATAGAAAAATAAATCTTTAGGCAATTGCTTTTTTTCGAAATAAAAGTATATGGGTAGCTGAATATCAATCTGCAGCCGCCATCTTTATGATCGGGTTCAAGAATGTAAGATAGATATCCCTTGCTTACTGTCTCCATAAACCAAATACCAAAGAAGTCGTTGTATTTCGTAGCTATAAATTCATCCCGGCTTATTAAAGAATCTTGCTTATTGTCTTGGGAATATGTGCTACAAGGATTGTAGCGAAAAGGGAATTGAAAGTGGTCTGCGATATGGCTCATGTTTCTTGCCATTACCGCCTTCTTTAATTCAATGGAAAAATTCATAAGCGAAACGCTATCGGCCTTCTTTTGATGCTCACAAGCATTCTGGGGGCTATCAGTTTTGGAAGCTGAGTTGCAACAAGAAAGGAAAATGACTGCTAATGGTATAAAAAACTTTAGCATAACATTACTTAAGCGTTACTGTCAATCATATCTTCTTCAGCAATATCTTCTTCTGCGAAAAATTAAAAGCAGCATCGAGCATCTCCATCATCTTAGGCCAGCTTTCTTTTTTCAGGATTGTCTGCTTATATACTTTCTTCACCAGTATGCTCAGCTTATTGCCTTCAATGGTGGCCTGCACAGCAAAAGTGCCGGCTTCATTATCAATATTGGTGTTCAGGTTTTGTATGCCTACAGCTTTATATCCATCGGGAATAGTAAAGCTGATAATATTGCGCAGGCTGCGGGGAAAGCCCATATAAGCATCTACTTCACGAACCTTTTCATCCCGGTTCACAAAAAGTTGTTCGCCGGTTAGCCCGGGTATAGATACCAATAAATTATTGCCCGCCACTTTTACCATATCACTCAATTCAAATTTATTGGTGTAGTTGAGTTCCTGCTTGCGCCAGGTGCGGCCATCGGTATTCAATGTAAATTCATTGTAGGCAGTCAGGTTGTCGAAATCATCTTCGAAAACATCTTTCATATATTCCAACTTGCGGATCTTATCTTCTTTTTTTCTTTCCCGGAGACGGGTCTCATAAGCTTCCAATGCGGCATCTTTAGCGCCGGCTCTTACATCGTCCTCGCCACCATAGCTGCGATGATCATCATCCAGCGCAGGTGTATAAAGCATAGCCTGGTAATTGTAAAATGTTTTGCTGAGACCCACCACTGCTTTTTGTAATGTTACAGACATGTTGCGGGTGGCAGTGTCCATTGCGGCAGAGATCGTATTCGTAGTAATATTTTCATCAGCAGTACTGGCCGGTAAAGTGACCGGTGTAGCCGTTGGATTTTTTCCCAATGAAATAATATAGGCTGGTGTATTTAAAAACTCTTCTTTGAAATCATATGGGTTGGAAAATATGGTTGCATTAAAAATGTATTTGCCTTTTACCCTGACCATCCATTCCGGCTCTGTTCTGAAAATAATATTCTCCGGTTTGGTAACATTGGCCGGTGATGTAACGATCAATTCGTAAGGGATTTTTTTCAACTCAAGGCATTGCGTAAGGCAGGACGCAAATAACTCACTGGAAAAACCATTTGCCCTGTAATGCGACATGTGACGCAAAACATAATAAGCCTTTTGGATAAAATCTTCTTCCCGCAGGTCGGCATAGCCAATTTGTTTGAGATAGGCTTTGGCCATTGTGTAATAATAAGAACCATCCAGCCGGTTATAGAGACTGTTCATTTTTTTAGCCAGCTCTTCAGGACTGATATTTTGTTTTAGTTCCCCTTTATCGCCGATAAAAAGATCGGAACGGTTCTCAGTTCTTGAAAAAACGATCTGGAATTTTATCATGGGCAACTCCACTAAACTATTTACCCAACGGTTGGATTTCAATTTTTCCCTGTTACGGTCTTCCCATGTGTAATCAGCGCTGGTATTGCCCGATTCTTTGAACAACGGCGCACCCATAGTTGATTTGGAATTCACAAATGATTTATCATCGGTGTCTATTTCAAATTTCTGACTGAGAACAGGATATTCTCTTGTACAAACAAAATAGATAGGATCAAATTCGATAAAGCTCATCTTCTTCACCGTGTTATCATCATAGAAAATGGTTCCGTAATCAATAATGTCGCCGGGAGTAAGATCGGGAACAGCCACTTTATAATAATAAGTACGGCTCTTGCTTTTATCGTAGTAGGTATTTGCCTTGCCGATATAAGGAGCGAAAGTGGAAGGCACATCGTCATTGTCTTCAACAAACACTGCATTGCGAAGCGAAACATCCTGCACGGTACCATTGGGTTTGATCACTTTTATCCCGGCACCATCATACGATGACCCGATACGAAAATAAAAAGATGAATAAGAATTGACCGCATCCTTATCGTTTACTTTGATTCGACGACGGGTAACTTCATATACGGCCAGTTTATTGGCATCTTTGTCAAAGGAGAATTTAGTTTTTTGAGCGATGATGATACCGCTTTCGTCTTTCCATTTTTCAGGAACAATGCTTACTTTAAAATCAGGGTCCGCATCATCCCAGATCAGTTTCATGTTCTTTGCTATAGACTCAAGCTTCGACGGGCTAAATGTATCATCGTCGTCCTGCGCTTTGACAGATAAAAAAAGAATTGAAAGGGGAATGATCAAAACTAATTTTTTCATACTCTATTTTTTGTTTCCCACAAAGACACAAAGGACACTAATGGGGTTCTTTGTGTGCTTAGCGGTCTTTGTGGGAATATTTTTTAAAGGCCACTAAGAAAATCACAGTGATTTTATTTAAACTACTCCGTCATTTATTTTTCTGTGTATCCCGTCTTTGATCAAATTGACATTGAAATTTATCAGAAGACCAAGTTTGAGCCCTGTTAATTTCATATAGTTCAATGTAATTTTATGATGTATTTTTTCTAAGCATTCAACTGACTTTAATTCAACAAGTAGTTTGTTGCACATAATAATATCGGTTCTGAAGCTTTTATCCAACAAAGCTGTTTTGTATTTTACTGTTACGTCCTGCTGACGAGTATAATGTATTCCCTTTTCCTCAAGCTCAAAAACAAAAGCGGATTCATAAACACTTTCCAGGAGGCCGGGACCAAGTATGCTATGAATTGTGTAGGCAATATCAACGGCAATTTTAGCCAGATCATTTTCAGATAAATCTGCTTTGAATCCTTTGTGGCTTTGTGGGAGATCAATCATGGCTTTTGTATCAAAATAAGATTGCTGTTAAAATCTTTCAGTTTTTTAGCAAATGCTTTCCAATTCTCAAAATCCGGTTTACGGATGCGGCCGGTATTGAATGACAATGTTTTCTTGAAGGTCACTTTATTGTCTTTAACAGTATAAGATCCCTGCACTTCATAATCATTTGCTTTTTCACTGATCGCAGCCGGTAATGAAACCACTTTATAACCTGCAGGCAATATCAGTTCTGTTTCATCCTGCATCACATGGGCAGAATGTAATGAATAATCCTGTTGACGGTCTTTGTCGGGAATAATGCCACGCAAATTTTCCGGGAAGAAGTCAATACCGGCATATACTTCTTTGTCTTCAGTGATGATGTAGTTGCTCAGGTCAATATCACCTTCTATCGTTACAGGAATTTCCCTGTTATTAAGATCAGATGTCTTTACGTTGGAAACGATGAGGTTCCTGTTGCCGAATTCAAGATAGCGGTCGATCATTTTTTTCTTATCATCATTGGGCAATTCATGATAGAACTGGTGGAAGCCGGTACGTTCTTCGCCTGACAAGGTCACTTTCACATGGCCTTTCAGTACATTGTCTTTTAATTGGAATGTGGTTTGCGTAAGGATCTTGTTTTTGTCTTTATCCATCACCGGCACTTTCTTCACATCATATTTATCCCCTTTGCCGATCAAAACTTCTTTGCCCTGTATGCGCCATGCATAATCACCGAAAGGAATATATTTTTCTGTTCCATCGAGATAATATTCTTTGCCGCCAACAATAACAGTGCTGATGCAATGATTATCTACAGCCAGGGAAGGCAATGTATAATCATAAGGAATATGCCGGGTGCCGATCCATGTCATGTAGGCTTCGAGACCTGCCAGCTTCAGCATCTCCGTCATTAAATTGGCCATGCCTTTGCAATCGCCATATTTTGTTTTGAAAACTTCCTGTGCTGTGGCGGGAATAAAACCTGCCATACCATCTTCAAAAGCTATGTAGCGGATATTATCCTGCACCCAATAGAAAATGGATTTTACTTTTTCAATATCATTTGGTTTGCCTGCAGTGAGTTCTGTTACTTTCGCTTTTAGTTCAGCAGGATCGTTCACACATTTGGCATATAGATATTTGTACCAGTTGTACAGGTCGCCCACATCGCCAAATCCTTTTTCTTTTTTACCATCATAGGTAAATGATTTGACCACCAGCACCAAATGTGGCCAGGTGTAGGCCATACCCATTGACCTGCTTTCTGATTTAACACCCAGTGTGTTCAGTATTTTGAAAGTATAAACGGTTGAATTCTTTTCCTGTGTTTTTGATTTGGTGATCTTGTAATCAGCAAAGTTGAATTCTCTTATGTCCAACTCAAGCCAATCAGGAACTACAATACGGACAATCCTTTCTTTGGCAGGGAACCAGGTATGAAAATAAATGCTGGTCAGGTATTTACTGTCGAAGAATTTCTTTTCTGTTTCTACTCTTGTCACATCACCATAACCTGTAAAGCGGATGTTGAAATATTTTACCCGGCTGTCATCGGAGAAAAAATCACTTGAGCTGGCAGAGCGGTCAATGGCATAGCCTACATTATAATTCTTCTTGGTACCAAACATCCCTTTTACTTTTTCCAGTTGTTTGAAGGAGCTGATCTTGCAAAAAGAATTATAAAAATCATAATACTGCATACTGGCTCTCTCCCGCAAGGCAAGAAAAGTAATGCCTGTATTTTGAGTAGCAGTTACCACCGGCAGTTTGTCTTCACTGCGGCCCCTGTCAAAAGTATATTCCTCTTCCAGCGAAGTAGCTACCACCCGGTCGTCGGGAAAAACTTTTTTCAGGCGGTTGGCTTCATAAATATCATCATCCGTTTGGGCATGTAAAAAACCCGGCACTAAAAGCCAGGTGAACAGCAACAGCTTCAAGCTTTTTTTCATGTATTTATTTTTACCTTGTTTTTTGCCACATGGAATTCGTCCAGATAAAATCAGGGCTCATTTCATATTTAAAAATCGGGTAAGCAAGATAAAATTAATTGACCGATTTAGCGGGATGCAGAACTATTTTATGATAAAAATCAATTTACTAATGCCCGACTTGCTTTAAATTCGCAACACAACTTAAAAGCATGACAAGAAAGCAGGAAACTTTACAGGATGTAGTTATCAAATTTGCCGGTGATAGCGGCGATGGAATGCAATTGACAGGAACGCAGTTCACTAATAATACCGCTTTATTAGGTATTGACCTGGCCACTTTCCCCGATTTTCCTGCCGAGATCAGGGCACCGATAGGAACTCTGCCCGGTGTCAGCGGCTTTCAACTTCGTTTTTCAAGCGACAGGGTGTTTACCCCCGGTGATGCCTGTGATGTGCTGGTGGCGATGAATGCGGCAGCATTGAAGACAAACCTTACAGCCATTAAGAAAGGAGGAAAGATCATTGTCAATACTGATGGTTTTGATGCAAAGAACCTGCGTCTCGCCAATTATCCTGAAGGGGAAAATCCATTGGAAAATGGCAGTCTTGGTAATTATGAAGTGATAAAAATGGATGTGACGAAAATGACCCGAGAAGCATTGAAAGAATTTACCATGGGAATGAAAGAAAAGGACAGGGCCAAGAATATGTTTGTGCTGGGCTTTTTATACTGGATGTATAACCGGGATATGGGAAGTTCCATCAACTTTTTAAAAGAGAAGTTTGGGAAAAAGGAAGATATTCTCAACAGCAATATAAAAGTATTACAGGCTGGTTATAATTATGGTGACACCACAGAAACATTCACTACAACTTATAAAGTTGACAAAGCGAAAATGGAACCCGGCACCTACCGTTCCATTATGGGCAACCAGGCAGTGGCATATGGTTTGATCGCTGCTTCGCAAAAAAGTGGTCTGCCGCTTTTTCTCGGATCGTATCCCATTACACCGGCATCGGATATCCTGCATGACCTGGCGAAGTATAAAAATTTTGGTGTAAGAACTTTCCAGGCAGAAGATGAGATCGCTGCCATTACTTCTGCGATCGGTGCAGCCTATGGTGGTGCATTGGGTGTAACAACTTCCAGCGGACCGGGCATTGCATTGAAAGGGGAAGCCATTGGTTTGGCAGTGATGCTGGAAATTCCATTGATCATTATTAATATTCAGAGAGGGGGGCCGTCAACAGGACTTCCAACCAAAACAGAACAGAGTGACCTGATGCAGGCTTATTACGGAAGAAATGGTGAATGCCCCATGCCGATCATATCTGCCAGCACACCCGGTGATTGTTTTGATGCCATCTATGAAGCAGTGCGCATCTCTGTACAACATATGATACCGGTAATGTTTTTAAGCGATGGTTATATTGCCAATGGAGCTGAGCCATGGAAATTCCCGACATCAGACCAGTTGCAACCGATCACTGTAAAATTCAAAACAGACCTCGGTCATGGCGAAGATAAATTTCAGCCCTACTTAAGAGATGAAAAATTAACAAGGCCATGGGCTGTGCCGGGCACAGCAGGATTGGAGCACCGCATTGGTGGATTAGAAAAACAAAACATCACCGGTAATGTAAATTATGAACCGGAGAATCACCAATTAATGGTGAAGATCAGGCAGGAAAAAGTTGATAAGATCGCTGACTATATTCCTGAATTGAAATTGGACAGTGGCGCTGATAAAGGAAAAATTCTTGTATTAGGATGGGGCTCTACCTATGGGGCTATCAAATCAGCTTGCAGTGAAATGCAGGCAAGAGGTTACGCAGTCAGTCATGCACATCTTCGTCATATAAGGCCCTTCCCTAAAAATTTGGGAGACATACTAAAGAACTTTGAAACCGTTTTAATTCCCGAGATCAATAATGGCCAGCTGATCCGCATCATAAGGGATGTTTATTTTGTGGATGCCAAAGGCTACAACAAAATAATGGGAGTGCCTATCACCAAAACAGAACTGGTGATGAAACTGGAGGAAATGCTGGGCGGGAAGAATTAGCAATAGCAATTGATCTTATGAAAAAGGGTTGACAAATATTTGTCAACCCTTCTTTGTTTGAATTTTGCAGGAAATAGCTTGATAACCTTTTTGTAAACATGTCAGGCCAGGCAAACTGAAGACTATTAGGACAATTGTTTTAAATATATTACAAACTTCAGCTTGCTCAGACCGACTATGTTTAACCATTACTTATCTTGTATAAAGATCACCTGTTTTGTATTCATTATTGTTACATAACCTTATAAAAAAAGTTACATAATTCCCATATCAGGAATGAAGCTTTCCGGGTTCCGTAAATGAATAAAACGTATTGACAGAGAAGAATTAAAGGAAAAGAGTCATCTTTCCATCAGTCCCGCTGATGGATTTTTAACCTTCGTTAACGGCTTTCTCATTTACATTCGTAGCAAATTAATTTTTATGAGAAAGTCAATCCTCGCTTTTATCGTATTCCAGAGTATGTTCTTTTTTACACTATGCGCACAGGACAGTACTATTCAAAAAGAAAAATGGCATTGGGACAATGCATTGAAGCAGGATACCAGTGCCGGTTATGTGCAGGTGGTAAAAGTGGATAATATATTATATATCTCCGGTGCCGTGGCAAGAGATGTAACACCGGAAGGCATCACAAGAGTGTACCAGGGCCTGGAACGATCATTAAAAAGTTTCGGCGCTACCTTTCAGAATGTAGTAAAAGAAAATCTATACAC
>JABFRU010000020.1 GCA_013140985.1 Chitinophagaceae bacterium
GAGGGGCTTGGGGAGGCTTCACCTGCGGGGGGTGGGGCGGCCATTTTTATTTCCCTACCCGGCGTACCGCATGAAATGAAAGGACTAATGGTGGATGAAGTGATCCCCCGCTTACTGAAAGAATTTGAAATGCCTGCTATCGTTCACCGAACCGCTTTTACGGCAGGGCAAGGCGAATCTATGCTGGCCGATATGCTGAAAGATTTTGAACCTGCTCTTCCCCCGCATATCAAGCTGGCTTACCTGCCCAATTATGGTATGGTAAAACTGAGGTTAACTTCTCACGGAAAAAATAAAGAAGAGGTCGAAAAAGAATTAGCGCCTTATTTTGAAAAATTACAGGAGTTGGTGAAAGAATTCCTGGTGACCAATAAAGATGAAGGGCTGGAAATAGTAATTGGAAGGATATTGAAAGAAAAGAATAAGACCATGGGAACAGCAGAGAGTTGTACCGGCGGTTATATTGCTCATCTTATCACTTCGGTGGCCGGTTCGTCTGCTTATTATAATGGCAGCGTAGTGAGTTATTCTTATGAGGCTAAAGAAAATATGCTCGGAGTAAAACATGATACATTGGTATCGACCGGCGCTGTGAGTGAAGAGACTGTCCGGGAAATGGCAAAGGGAGCCCTTGCCCTGTTGAATGTCGATTATATCATCGCTACTTCGGGTATTATGGGGCCAGATGGCGGAACCGAAACAAAACCTGTTGGCACTGTTTGGATGGCGGCGGGTAACAAAGAAAAGATCGAAACTTTCAAACTAAATCTCCGTTTTGACCGGCGAAGGAATATTGAAATGACCGCTGGCAATGCGCTGAATTTTCTGAGGAAGTTCATACTGAAGAACTAGGACTCAAAGGATTAAAATAGGATTAGGCGGAAATAATTACCTTTGACCCCGTCGATTGAATGCCTGCTTTTGCAACCCTGGAATACCGTGTATTCAATCCAAAATCAAAAATCTAGAATCTAAAATAGTAATATGGCTGTTGTTGATTTAATAATGCCAAAGCTGGGCGAAAGTATCATGGAAGCCACTATTCTGAAGTGGTTCAAACAACCCGGCGATACTGTACAAATGGATGAGACCGTATTGGAAATTGCTACCGATAAAGTGGACAGCGAAGTACCCAGCACTGCCGCCGGTGTAATAGAAGAAATTTTATATAAAGTAAATGATGTGGTGCCGATCGGAACAGTGATAGCAAGAATAAAAACAGGCGCTGCTGAATCAACATCTTCCAAACCGGTAGTATCAACTCCGGTGAAGGAACAAACAACAAGTCATAAAGTACAAGAGGCTGTTGTTGTTGAGACAGTACAACATCAAACTTCAAACTTCAAACCTCAAACTACAAACGGTTCTTCCAATCGTTTTTACTCTCCGCTTGTTTTAAATATTGCTGCCAGTGAAGGTGTAAGTATGACGGAACTGGAAAATATTCCCGGCACAGGTAATGAAGGAAGAGTGACGAAGAAAGATATTCTGCAGTATGTGAGCGGAAGAAAGTCGGGAGTAGTTAGTCGGGAGCCGGGAGCCAGGAGCCAGGGCGACACGATGGTCATTCCTGTTTCGAAAATTCAACCCGAACAGCAGCAAGCGACCAGCAACCAGCAACTCACAAATTATACCGGCAACGTTGAGATCATTGAAATGGATCGTATGCGCAAGCTGATCGCTGACCATATGGTGCGCAGCAAGCATACCAGTCCGCATGTTACCAGTTTCACTGAAGCTGATGTAACCAACCTGGTGATGTGGAGAGATAAAGTGAAAAAGGATTTTGAAAAAAGAGAAGGAACGAAAATTACTTTCACTCCATTGTTCGTTGAAGCTATCGTTCGTTGTATTAAAAAATTCCCGCTCGTCAATTGTTCATTGGATGGCAATAAGATCATTGTAAAGAAAGATATCAATATCGGGATGGCGACTGCATTGCCTTCCGGTAATTTGATCGTTCCGGTAATTAAAAATGCAGACCAGTTGAATTTAGTTGGTTTGGCCAAACAAGTGAATTCTTTGGCCGATAATGCCCGCAACGGAAGATTGAAAGCAGATGATACAACAGGCGGCACATTCACAATGACCAATGTCGGAACTTTTGGAAGCCTGATGGGAACACCGATCATTAATCAACCGCAGGTTGCTATTCTCGCTGTTGGTGCTATAAAGAAACGTCCTGTTGTTATTGAAACACCACATGGTGACAGTATTGCTATCCGCCACATGATGTATTTAAGTATGAGCTATGATCATCGCATCGTAGATGGAAGTCTCGGCGCTACTTTCTTAACTGCTGTTGCGAAAGAGCTGGAGAATTTTAATGGAGAGAGGGAGTATTAAACCACTGTCTCCTAAAGGGGAACTTCGATCATAGTTTCTTTAATAATCCATATTACCATTTCAGCAGAAAGAATTACTGAAATACTCCCCTTTAGGGGCAGTAGGCGACTTCAACATTAACACTATCAGTGGGGGTTTGGCGCCCCGTACTTCTCTCCTTTAAATACAAATTTCTTTCCTTTCCTTTTTATTACATAGAGATTGTCGTATTCCGAATCTTTCAGATCACCGGGCACAACTGTTTCGCCAGTGAGCATATTGGCAATATCATCAATAGTATTGGAATGACCGACCACCAATACATTTCCTTTTGTGATGGCTTTTAATCTTTCAATAAAAGCAGCAGTGGAATCTTTTTTAGGATTATAAATAATAAGAGGGCTATTAGTCAATTGACGCAAAGGCTCTGCAGTATTCCTTGTCCTTTTGAAATCAGTAGAAAAAATATGCTGAATATTCTCACTGATTAAGCAGTTCTTCAGATCATTGGCCCTGATAGCACCTGAATCAGACAACGGCGGATTATTGGCTTCCAATACAGACATGCCTGCCAATGGCGGGGCTTTTTCCGCATGACGAACAACATAAAATGTATTACCGCAGGAACAGGCAATAAATGCCGTCAGCAGGATCAATAAATATCTCATAGTATTTCTTTTAACAGTCTAAAAATAAACTTCTATTTCTTTCTTTTAGTCTTTTTTGTAAATTAGTTGAACTAAACCCACCCCGTCTATGAAACAGTTATCCGAGACCTGGTTCGCCGAAGGCCGCATAGATTTTGAGCTGAAGAAATATACTTTGCTCGCCTACCTGCAGGAGGTCAATAAATATTTTACCGAGAATAAACTCTATCCGCAACTGGCCGATATCATTTTCCATTATAATAATATCGTTGCCTTCCGGGAAAATAAAAAATACCTGCAGGAGCATTTCCCAAAAAAACTTACCGGCATACAACTGGAAAAATTACAGGTGCTGTATGAAAAAATGATCGCAGATGATGAACTGATGGAAGAATTGGAAAGTATCATCTATTATTCAGAAGGTAAAATGAAAAATATTATCCGAAACGGCACACAGATCTATGAATTTGTGGAAGAAAAGATCAATATCAGTCCTGTGGGTATCATCCCGCTTGATATGAATGAAGGTTATTTCTTTTTGACAAGCGGAGCTGAAAAAACCACCGGTGTATATCATTACCGGCTTTCCATTTTTGAAAAACATGATGAAAAATACCGGAGCATCCGCACTTTATTCATTGATAACTGGGAAAGAAGCATCTCCACTACCTATGAAGGAATGAAATCAGCCCTGATAAAAAGATGGGATCATTTGCCTAATCCTGCAGTGTATTTAATAGAAACAAATTTGAGTTTTCCTGTTGATGAAACATTATTGCCTATTGCAAAGAGAAGTTTGGTGAAATTTATTAGTGCGGCAGCGTAAGGCCTCACCCCAATAAAATATTCGTTATTGAATGAGTTCTCGTTCAAAAATCCCCTCTCCTAAGGAGAGGGGATTTTTGGGTCGTATCGTTTCTTAAAAAAACAACGTATGTAGGGGTGAGACTATTCAACCTCTAATCCCCATTCCTTTCCTTTCTTCACCGCAGGCACACCTTCTGTGATCCATTTAGCAGGCTTCTCACCTTTTAATATCCAGTCGAAGAATTGCTGCATTCTTATTTGATAATCTCTCATATCCTGCCGCTGTGTTAGTCCATGTCCCTGTCCATTATAATTGAACATCCAAACTTTTTTTCCGAGCCTCCTTAATGCAGTGAACATTTCAATACCCTGGTACCAGGGCACGGCGCCATCTGCATCATTCGCCATAATGACCATCGGCGCTGTTACTTTATCCAAATGAAAGAGCGGAGAATTTTCTAAATACAAGGGAAGCTTTTCCCATAATGTTCCGCCGATACGGCTTTGGCCGGTCTCATATTGGAATTGACGGTTCACTCCACTCTCCCAGCGAATACCTCCATAAGCACTCGTCATATTGGCAACAGGTGCACCGGCCCAAACGGCTTTGAACAATTTTGTCATGGTTGCGACTTGCGCTGCCTGGTAACCGCCCCAGCTATGACCCTGCAATGCCATATTGGTACTATCTACCCAGCCTTTCTTTACCAAAGCTCTTGAACCACTGACGATATAGTCATATGCATTCTGCCCGGGATGACCTGTCGTATAATTTATATCAGGAATGAAAATCACATATCCGTTGCTAACGAAATAAGGTACATTCACTGCGCTGCGGATAGGCGCCGGCTCTTTATAATCATATAATGTGCTGCTCAATTTCTCATAGAAGTAAACGATCATGGGATATTTTTTCTTTGGATCAAAGTTCTCCGGTTTATATACTATCCCGGCTGCTTCTTTCCCGTCATACGCTTTCCAGTTGAACAGCTCTGCTGTACCCCAGAGATAATTGGATTGTTGCGGATTGATCGATGAAAGTTTTATATCAGTAACTGTTTCGACACTGGGTTTAGCAGGATCTTCCAAACCTCCCTGTGATGTATGCAAACAAAAATACAAGTCCGGATTCCGTTCATATGTTTCCTTCGTATAAATAAAAGTTCTATTACCGGAAACTTCTTTTTCAGCAATTGTAATGGGAGGTAAAAACTTATTATCCGGGTAATCGAATTCAGAAAAATACCCGTTGGTTTTTGCAACTGCCAATCCGTATTCCTTTGTTTTATCATTCTGAAGCCTTATGTATAACTCATCATTATCTGAGAAGAACCTTTTTTCACTATCCCTGAAAAAAAGGCGCAGGATATTCTTTGCACTACGTCCAAATCCCTTAGTCATAGTTGTTGTATGCGAACTATGATCTGTTTTAATACGCCATATATCGTATCGGTCATATATATACACCGCTTCATCATCTTCATGCCATCCCATTATCCCATAATTGGCAGGCTCTTCCGGGTTCTGAGCATCTTCGCTCCACAATGGATATTTTATCTTGCTTGAAATATTCTGGGAAGTATATCCATTCCACAGGAAATAATCCTTTGCTTTACGATCGTACCATAAGATAAACTTGCCGGTTGGAGACGGATATACCTGGCCAAAAAGATTTTCCTTTACTAGTTCATTTTTCCCTGTATTTACATCGATCGCATAGATGTCTTTTAATGTATTCCCTCTCCACTGACTTTCGATACGTTTACCAAAATCAGTTACACCAACAAATTGGTCGCCGTCACCTTCGTTGGTTTGTAACACCTGCGGTATTTCTTTACTTCCAAGTTGTTTGATGCTACTTGTTTCAAAATTATATACTGCTAAAAAATTTTCCTGCTGTGCAGCTCTTAATCTTGCCGGGAAATTCTGAACAGTCTGCAGATAATCATCCTTATAATGCCAGATATCTACTTTTGGCTTTTCAAAATCAACGATGGTCGTATCTCTCGGCGGCTGTATGGGCGCTGTACCAAAGAATAATCGCTTACCACTCTTGCTGAAGTTAAGGTTCCCGTATTCACTGATGGTCATTCCGAGTTTCATACCAACAGCATACCTGTCAACCAGCATAATAGCACTGTCAATACCGCTTTGATAATACCAGAGTTTATAAAATTTCTGCAGGTCCTTGGGCTTCGCATCTCTTTCTGCCACATAAGCGATCTGCGAGCCATCATCCGTCATGGCGAAATTCTTAAACTCATTTCCCTTTTTGCTTAATGTAATTGCCTTCGACATTTTGCAATCATATAACATCACCTGCGCAAAACTGAATGAATCTCTCGGATTGCGGGCCATTTCTACCAGCAATTGTTCATTCGTTTTACTGAAATAATATTCGAGGACATTATAGAAAACGATCTCCTCGCCTGTTGCGTTATTGCGAAGAACAAGATCATTTCCGCTATCTGCAGGGCCGCTGGCAGGATCATCTCCTTCGGCGTCCTCAATTTCAATCTCATCCTCAACCTCATCCTTATTCTTGTTCTTTTTCTTTTTTGATCTTTCCAATTCTGTAATGACCGAGTTCAATGAATCGATCACATGAGAAAGGCTATCGCTGATCCTTTTGCTGTTAATATCTACACTGTCTTTCTTCGTTGGCTTTAATACACCTCCGGGCTGTTTGATCTGTTCTTCCAACTGGTAGGCGATCCAGCCAAATGATTTTTGCGGTGCTTTATAACCTTTTATCTTTTCCCGTTTCCATATTTCTTCTTTTCCTAATTCTACAATAGCCAATGAATCTTTTGGCATATCAGCCGGTTTTTTCTTTTTTATCCTTGCTTCCCTTGTGTCTTTATAAAATGGTTTTATTTTAAAGACCACATAGCGGCTGTCTTCTGTTATCAGTGCATTGTATCCTCTCGGCACAGTCTTCTTATATTTTGCATCGGATGATTGTATCACCAGTTCATTATCGCCTTCCTGCGGATCAATTGTATAGACCACCCATTTGCCATCGTTACTGATCATTCGTTCGCCGATATGCTGCCAGCTGTCATATACAGAATGGTCGAGAGGTTTTTTTTGAGCAAGTGAATAGTGAATGGTGAATAGTGAAAAGATAAAAATGAGGGATTTCTTCATGCAATGAGATTTTTTAAAGTATCTAAGTTAGTAAAAAGCGAGTAGCAAGTAGGTGGTTTCCTATTATTCAGTACTTATAAAACTACTAAGGAATAGCGGATCGGCAGAGTCTTCACCCTACTAGCTACTTACTACTCCCTACTAGCGATTTTACCCCAACGATCAGCCCATATTGCCAAAGCCCTTTTTTCATCCCCTTGTACTGGCAGCGGCAGGCTTTGATATTTTTCTTTTGCATCTCCGTAGCCGGTTTGGAAAAATTTATTTTCTTCCAGAGTAAATACAAACTGGCGAGATAATAAAAACGGTTCAGCCGCCGGGATGAATGTGAAGCCTCTTTGGAAATATTCTTATATGCAATATTGATGAAGCCAGCTTCCTGCATAAATACTTCAAACCGCACAGGGCTTTCCAGGTAATTTACCTGCCAGCCATCGAGCCATTGCCGGATAACCAGCTTATCATTATTTTCAAACTTTGAAACAAAACCATCCGCCACTACCAATCTTCCTCCCGGTTTTAATAAACGAAATGCTTCTTTGATGAATTGTTCTTTGTTATCTGCATAACAAATACTTTCACAGCCCCAAACCACATCAAAACTTTCATCAGGAAAACTGGTGTTGCAATAATCCATTACTTCAAATTTCACTTTATCATCAACCTTTTTCTGCTTTGCATTTTCTTTTGCCTGTTCAACTTGCCGTTCACTTAACGTAATCCCGGCAACATTGCATCCGATCGTTGAAGCCAAAAAAATACTGCTGCCCCCAACACCACAGCCTGCATCCAATATTTTATCTGTCGGCTTGATCGCTGCTGCTTCCATCATCACTTCATTCATGCGAATCAACGATTGAGGAAACGTTTTTACTTTTTCATCCCAATATCCATAATGAATAGCGAGGCTATTATTAAGATCCCAGGAATCTTTGTAAGCATTCTCTGTATCCTTATAATACTCAACTATCTTTTGATGGTATGGATTCGATGAGGTCATAAGCATCCCTTTTTCTTGCTTCTTTCAGCAATAATACGATATGAATGATCAATGAAAGCGCAATGATGGAAAAGCCAAGAAAAAACCACTGGCTCAGCAATTTGTTTTCTTTATAAACAATAAAGGCAAGAAATATCCCATAGACCGGTTCGAGGTTAAAAGTAAGGTTAACAGTAAAAGCGCTGAGTTTTTTGATAGCATGACCCGTTAACTGGAATGCTACTACAGAACAAAACCATGAAAGCCCCAATAACCACATCCAGTCTTCCAGGTCAGGAATGATATAACCGGTAGGAAATTGATAAAGATATACTGGCATCACTACTGTCAGGCTTATCAATGCGCCGCTGAGTTGATAGGTAAGTGTTGTTTCCGGCCCTAATTTGCCAACAAAATATTTAAAGTAGATCATGGAGACAGCCAGGAGAACAGCAGAACTTACACCGAGAATGATACCGTTCTTGTATTTCGGGTCAAACTGAAAAATGATATAGATACCGGTCATGACAAGCAATCCTAATAATATCTCAACCACATTCATTTTCTTCTTGCTTAGCAAAGGCTCGAACAATGCAGTGAAAAAACCGACCGACGAAAAACAAACAAGAGCCACTGAAATATTCGACTCTTTTATCGAACCGTAAAAAGTGACCCAATGCATGGCGGATAAAAAACCAACTGCAGTGAGTTTAAGTATATCCCTCCAATGTACCCTTCTCAGCTTGCGGGTAAAGTAAAACAATATCCACATAGTGATGGATGTGATCAATAAACGGTACCATACAAGCAAGCCTTCATTCAACTCAATAAGCTTGCCCGCTAAACCGGTAAAGCCAGCTAAAAAAACAGCAATGTGCAGTTGAATGAATGCTTTTTTCATTGTCCCGCAAACTAATTAAAAGAAATAAGAAGGCAAGCCTTCTTATTCAGCGAGCATTTCATTTGACTTTACGGTATTTACCGGTGAAGTTTTAGTGTCAGTATTCTTTACTCTTTTACGGTAATTTTTGAACATGCTGTTCCAGCGAAGTTTAAGAACACCGAGTATCCCCTCTTTTACAATACTTTTATTCATTTTAGAACTGCCCTGTGTCCTGTCCTGGAAAATGATCGGTACTTCTTTTATTTTAAACCCGAGTTTCCATGCTGCAAATTTCATTTCGATCTGGAATGCATAACCTACAAAACGGATACGATCAAGATTAATCGCTTCCAATACTTCTTTTTTATAGCAAACAAAACCGGCTGTAGGATCTTTTACCGGCATCCATGTTATCATTCTTGTGTACAAAGACCCTCCTTTGGAAAGTGCAATTCTTCCTTTTGGCCAGTTCACTACACCTCCCCCTTTTATATAACGGGAACCAATGGCAAGGTCGGCTCCTTCATTTTTGCAGGCATTGTATAAACGGGGCAGGTCATTGGGATTGTGAGAAAAGTCAGCATCCATTTCAAAAACAAAATTGTAATGCTTTGCTATTGACCATTTGAATCCATGAATATAGGCTGTGCCTAATCCGAGTTTACCGGTCCTTTCTTCAAGGAATAATTGACCAGGAAATTTTGACTGAAGATCTTTTACGATCTGTGCTGTGCCATCAGGTGATCCATCATCAATTACCAATACATGAAAGTCATCCTTCAGGCCAAAGATGGCATGAAGGATCTTCTCTATATTTTCCTTCTCATTATAAGTGGGTATAATGACTATTTTCTCCATGCTTGATTAACAACAGCAAGTATCGAATTTACAACAATCGTTAATGATGTCCTGTTAAAAAATGTTCACCGGCCTGCCTGCCGGTAGGCAGGCAAAAAACCGCATTATGCTTTCTTCAGCATTGTACGAGTGTAGATC
>JABFRU010000022.1 GCA_013140985.1 Chitinophagaceae bacterium
CCTTCCGGTTTCGGACGACTTTCGTTGACAACAATGTTACGGCCATCAACTTCAGAACCATTCAAAGCTGCGATTGCTGCTTGTGCCTGGTCATCGTTTGGCATTTCAACAAATCCGAAGCCTTTGCTGCGGCCAGTGAATTTGTCTGTAACGATTTTAGCTGATCCTACTTCACCATGTGAAGCGAAAAGGTTGGACAGATCCTGGTCTTTCAGGTTCCAACTAAGGTTTCCTACGTAAATGTTCATTTTGAGAGGTTTTAAAAAAAATAAAAAGTGCCAACAGTAAACAGTAACCAATGAACATTCACAGGATTATATGAGAAACGTTCAGGACTTGTGAAACTGTAAAGAACACCAAAAGCGAAACAAAATAAAGCATTTTTTCCGGAGATATGATAAATAATTCTATTCTGGCTGGTAATAGAGCCCAAATCATTGATTTTTATAGAATAAGGATTAGCTGGGGTATAAAAAAAGTCCCTCTGTGCAGAAGGACTTATAATTTTTTTGGCTCATGACTTTATTTATTCAGCGGCAACTTCAAACTCTACTTCAGCATTTTGGCCATTACCAAATTCGATATTGGCTTTGTAAGTGCCGAGTTCTTTTACTTCGTCAATGATGTGGATCTTGCGGCGATCAATATCATAACCTTTTTGCTCACGGATGGCACGGCTGATCTGCAGTGATGTAACACTACCGAAAATTTTTCCGCTGGTACCTGTTTTGGCACCAACTTTTAGCGGGCCTTCTTTTAATTTTTCAATTACACTGTTGATCTCAGCAAGCATTTTATCTTCTTTCTTTTTCACTTGCTTCATTCTTTCTTCGAGCTGCTTCTTATTGCTGGGATTATTTTCAACAGCGAGTTGACGGGGCAATAAGTAATTGCGGGCATAACCGTTCTTTACTTTCACCACTTCATTTCGGGCGCCGAGAGTATCTACATCTTGTATTAATATGACTTCCATTTTTATAAGCTTTTAGCTTTTAGTTGCAAGCTATTAGCTAGTGGCTAACAGCTAACAGCTAAAATTATTTCAATAGATCTGTTACGTAAGGCAATAATGCCATTTGACGGGCCTTCTTTACAGCATCAGAAACTTTACGCTGATACTTCAGGCTGTTACCTGAAAGACGACGGGGTAATAATTTACCCTGCTCGTTCAGGAATTTTTTCAGGAACTCTACATCTTTATAATCAATGTAGCGGATCTTATACTTTTTAAAACGGCAAAACTTCTTTACTCTTTTGTCGTTCTTAATGGCCGTCAGGTATTTTATTTCATTTTTTGCCATGGCTTATACCTCCGCTAATTTTTCGGTTCCTGTTTTAACACCACTTCTTTTTCTTGCATTATACTCGACGGCGTATTTATCGAGTTTGGTCAGCAAATGACGAAGTATTGATTCGTCACGCAGGATCTGTACCTGTAGTTTCTCATTGAAATCAGCAGTTGCTGTAAATTCAAGCACCCAGTACAATCCCGTTGTTTTTTTCTGGATCGGGTAAGCCATTGATTTCAATCCCCAGGCATTTTCAGCAACTACAGAGCCACCGGCATCGGTAACAAGCTTCGCATATTTTTTTTGCTCGGCTTTGAACTCATCATCGCTGAGAACCGGAGTGAAGATCACCATCAGTTCGTAATTGTTCATTTTGTTTTTTTTATCCCGACAATATGATCGGGAAGGTTTTCGATTTTCCCACTGGACATCAGCCGGTCTAACCCGTTACTGAAGAATCTGCGAATACAGATTTGGGGCGGCAAAGATAGGCGTTCAGGGGCAGAAATGAGGGTCGTTTTTGAAGAAATTTTGGAAGCAATCTTCTTAGAAGCAATCTAATTCAGACTCGCTATTAATCAAGCTTTTGTGATCAAAACCTAAACCAGAAACCCGTAACTCAAAATGACTTCTTCTCCGGCTTTACTTCTTTGAGCATAACCAAATAAGTAGGAAAGTGATCGCTATAGCCGCCGCGGTAAGTGTTGCCATCCCAGGTGCGCATTGGATAGCCTTTATATCTTCCATTATTTTCTACCAGGTATTCTTTATTGAATATATGCTGGCGCTGAAAAAACAATCCATCTTGCCCTTTGCTCAACCAGGGATAAGAAATAATGATCTGGTCAAATAATCCCCACGCATCCTGGTAGGCAAGCGTACCATACCCCTTTTTGTATAACTCTGTCCAGGGATTGTATAACCCGCCTTTTATCACATCTTCTGCATTAGGTTTTGCTCCTAATATTTTTGCTACGCTTTCATTTATAGGATCATCGTTCAGGTCGCCCATGATGACGATCTTAGCATTCGGTTCTATTTTGGCAATGGAATCAATATGGTTCTTACAAACCTGTGCAGCAGCATTTCTTCCCGGCGCACTTCTTTTTTCACCACCGCTGCGGCTGGGCCAGTGATTGACGTAGATGTGAATGGTTTCTCCATCCAGCTTTCCTTTTACCCATAAAACATCACGGGTATAATAAGCATCTTTTGAGCCTCCGGGTAATTGTACATATAACTTATCGCTGGCTTCTACCGTAAAATATTTTGGATTATATAAAAGGCCCACATCAATACCTCTTGCATCTTTGGAATCGTAGTGAACTATTTTATATCCTCTGTCTTTGATCAGTTTGTGTTTTACAAGGTCATTCAGCACTGTATCGTTCTCCACTTCAGCCACACCTAATATAGCAGGACCATCTGCATTCATTTCTGTACCTATTTCTGAAATTACAGTGGCCAGCTTTGTCAGTTTGTCAAAATAAATGGAACCGTTGTAATTGCGGGGGCCGCTTGGTAAGAATTCCTCATCATTGATCATCGTATTATCTAATGTGTCAAACAGGTTCTCCAGGTTGTAAAAGGCGACAATTACCGGTTTGTAATCTTTTTTCTGGCCTATCGCAGAAAAACAAAACAACACTAACAGGTTAAGGATGAAAGCTTTTTTCATATTGCGATAAATAATATGGGGACAAACATACAGAAACAAAGGACGCAGGCAACCTTTAAAAAGTTGAGCAGCGTTATTTAATTATTACCCCGCTTGATGCGGGACAAGTTGTGCCTATTTTTATTAGCACATTCACTGTAACAGTCTTAGTTTTGCCCCTTTGCCAAAAAAATTAATATGCTTAAAATGAGATTGCTGCTCCTGCTGTTTTTGTGCACCGGAACTGCAGCCCTTTCGCAGGTGGATACTACCGCCAGAAGAGACACCCTTATTGAAGATGTAAAGCAAGGCGTACTGGATAATATTCCTGTCGTTTCGCTGGATGAGAATGACCTCGGGGATGGAGGAGCACAGAACACTTCGTCTTTGCTAACCGCCGGCCGGGATCCATTTTATTCTGCTGCTTCATTCAACTTCAGTGCTGTTCGTTTCAAGATCAGGGGTTATGACAATGACCTGTTCAGTACTTATATGAACGGGATACCGATGGATAACCTTGACAACGGATTTACTCCTTATGGTCTATGGGGCGGATTGAATGATGTGATGCGGAACAGGGATGTATCATGGGGTTTGCGTTATAACACATTTGCCTTCGGCGATATTGGAAGCAATACCAATATTGATTCCCGTGCCAGCAGGCAACGTACACAAACAAGTATTGGCTATGCATCATCCAACCGTAATTATAATAACAGGTTGATGATAACGCATTCTACCGGTTTAAGTAAAAAAGGCTGGGCATTCACTATCAGTGGCAGCCGCCGTTGGGCCGGTGAAGGATATGTGCCCGGTACTTATTATGATGGCTGGGGATATTTTGCTGCGGTTGATAAACGCATTGGTCAAAATCATTTGCTCTCGCTGACAGCTTTTGGTGCGCCAACTGAGAATGGAAGACAGGGAACTTCTGTAAGCGAAATGGTAGAGTTGGCCAATGATCATTATTATAATCCTAACTGGGGCTATCAGAATGGTGTAAAAAGAAATGCAAGTGTTGCCCGTAGTCACCAGCCGGTGTTCATTCTTACTCATGATTATCGTATCAATAATAGTACAACGATCACTACAGCTGCCGGCTTTTCTTTTGGCGACAGAAGCATCACTGCATTTGACTGGTACAATGCTGCTGACCCAAGGCCGGATTATTATCGCTATTTACCGAGCTATACAGCTGTATGGGCCAGTGCACCCGATCCTGTGCAGGGACAGATGTTATATGATCTGATGAAGAGTGATATCAACTTGCGCCAGGTAAACTGGCAACGGTTGTATGATGTGAACCGTGCCAGCAATGCTACAATCAATAACGCAAATGGTGTTGCCGGTAATAATGTTACAGGCCGCCTTTCCCGTTATATCATTGAAGAAAGGGTGATCAATACACAGCGCTTCAATGCAAACTCTGTTATCAATACCAAGTTTGGAGATAAAATTGATTTTACGGCGGGAGCGTCTTACCAGTTCCAGAAGAATCATTATTTCAAAAGAGTGGATGACCTGCTCGGTGGAGAATTCTATGTAAATCTTAACCAGTTTGCAGAAAGAGATTTCCCGGCTGACAATATAGCCAACCAGCATGATCTTGACCGTCCCAACAGAATTCTTCATGAAGGAGACCAGTTCGGTTATGATTATAATATTAATATCAGCAAAGCCGCTGCATGGGCACAGGGAGTTTTTAAGTTCGAAAAAATTGATTTCTTCTTAGCAGGAACAATTTCGCAAACTAAATTCTATAGACAAGGGAATGTAAGGAACGGTCTTTTCCCCAATAACTCAAAAGGAAAGGGAACGATGAATGAATTTACTAACTATGGTGGTAAAGGCGGAGTTACGTATAAAATAGACGGACGTAATTATATTTTTGCAAATGCATCTTATCAAACAAGGGCGCCATATTTTGAGAACATATTCATTTCTCCCCGCACAAGAAACGATCAGCAGAATGATGTAAAGAGTGAAACGATACAAACGGCGGAAGCGGGTTATATTATGAATGCGCCGAAATTCAAGATCAGGTTAAATGGATATTATACCCGTTTCCAGGATGGAATGGATGTAATGTCATTCTATCATGATTCGTATCAGAATTTTGTGAACTATGCGATCAGCGGTATCGATAAATTACATTTTGGCGGTGAGTTTGGTATTGAAGCCAAAGTAACATCTACAATAACTGTAAATGCTGCTGCTGCTGTTGGCCGTTATTATTATAACAGCAAACAGAATGCGATCATCACCGTTGACAACAGCGCATCTGTTATTGGTCAGCAATTGATTTATGCCGAGAATTTCAGGATACCATCTACACCGATGGAAGCATACAGTTTTGGCGCTTCCTATCGGTCGCCTAAATTCTGGTTCATCAGTTTGACAGGCAATTATTTTGATCAGTCTTATTTAAGTTTTAATCCTCTTCGTCGTACATGGGATGCATTGAAGTTCGTTGCGCCGGGTTCAGCTGGATATAATGAGATATTCAACCAGACAAAATTTGATGCGCAATTCACATTGGATTTCTTTGGCGGATGGTCATGGAAATTGCCAAAAGCTTACGAGGTCAACAAGAAGCCAACCTTCCTTGTATTCAACGTGGGTGTAAATAATATTTTAAACAACCAGGATATTGTAACCGGCGGTTATGAGCAATTGAGATATGATGCACAAACAACAACAACCGACCCGATATCGACAGGCAAATTCCCTGCGAAACTGTACTATGCTTATGGCATCAACTTTTTCAGCAGTGTAACATTGCGGTTCTAAAATGATTCAACAGGTATAAAAAAAATTATGCGTATGGAATTTATTAAACAAAAGTGGAGTGCAGCAATGATCGTTACATTGCTGAGTGTATTATGGTCTTCGTGTGATAAGCAACCCATCGGGCCTACAGGTCCTGACCCGGTTGGCCCTGCAGCTCCGGGGCAATATATAAGCCTGAAAGATTTCAGGGCATTATATCCGGGTTCCGGAAATTTTACCATTCCTGCCGGAACAAAAAAATTCCGGGCAGTAGTTATTTCAAATTCTGCCAATGAAGCAGCAGGAAATTTCCGCCTGCAGGATGAAAGCGGCTCAGGTATTCGTTTATATGCTGCAATAGGCTCACCTGTTTATTCACTGGGAAGTGTATTGGAGGTTGATCCAACCGGTGGTGGCATTTTGGAATTATACAATGGAGACCTTGAATTGAAAAGTGTACCGCAGGCAAAGGTGGTTCCATTGAGCGGCACGATCACTGTAACAACCCGCAATGCAACGATCGCTGATATCATTACAAATAAAGACCTGTGGGCTTCTTCACTGGTAAAAGTTACCGGGGTAACGATCACACAAGGTTCAACAAATGGTACTGGCACCAACTATACATTAACAGATGCAAGTGGTACGATAACGATGTTTGTCCGCACTGCATCTGGTATAACTGTTACAACGGGTAGCAATAAAACCGTTACAGGTTACATCACTATTTATCAATCGGCTGCTGAACTGGTGATCAGATCTGCTGCTGATATTCAATAATTAATTGAGTGAAAAATAATTTTATGAAAATGAATTTCAGAAATAATTGGTTCAACGCAGCGGTGCTGGTGGTTACAGTAAGCGTAGCAATGACCGCATGTCAAAAGAAATATACCGATCCGCCAATATTGGGCAATCCTGATATTGTTGCCAACATTACTATTAAAGATGTAAAGGCAAGATATACTTCAGGCGCTCCTGTCAAGATCAATGATGATGTTGTAATTGAAGGTATCGTAGGCGCCGACGACAGAAGCGGTAACTATTACCAGCAAATTGCGATACAGGATGCGACCGGTGGTGTATTGCTTCGCCTGGCCGGAAATAATTTGTACAACAATTACCCGGTAGGCCGTAAACTGTTTGTGAAATTAAAAGGTCTTTATCTCGGCCAGTATAATGGTACATTACAATTTGGAGGTGGTATAGATTCACCGTATATCAACCAGGGTGGCGTTACCTTACTTGCTTATAACTTAATTGACCAGCATATAATAAAAGGTGCATTGAACCAGCCGTTGGTTCCAAAAGTGGTAACGGTAGCAGATCTGACCACCAGTCTTCAGAATCCTTATATCAGTACATTAGTAAAATTGCAGGGGTTTCAGTTTAAGTCTAATGAATTAGGTAAGAACTATGCAGATGATGGTCAATCCGGCAACAGAATCATAGAGAATTGTGCGACACCTGCGGCTACGATCACTGTACGCACCAGCAACTATTCTAATTTTGCCAGGTTACCGGTGGCCCAGGGCAATGGTGATATCATCGGTATTTATTCTTATTTCAGCTCAACAAAACAATGGACCATCCGTGATACAACTGATGTACAGTTTTACGGCAGCCGTTGTCCAACCGGAGCAGGAAATGGCAGTATCAGTTTAACGGCTTCACCACAAACCATCAATTTTGATAATATTGGAACAAGCGGCCTTCCACAAGGAGTATATGTAAAGGAAAATGCGACCAGTCTTGACCTCGGTGTCGAAGCTTCCGTACCCGTTAATCATTTCAACACGCAAACTCAATGGAGCTCGACTACAGGTGCATTCAAGAATTTTGCTTCTGCAACTGGGCTTGCTTCCAATGCATCGACTGCAACACAAAATGCTTCTACCAACAGGGCATTGGGAATAAGGCAAACCGGCAGCTATGGTGATCCCGGCGCTGCGTTTGCATTTCAACTGGCCAATACAACCGGTAAATCCAATCTTGCATTGGAGTTCAAATTACAATCACTGGATATTACAGCCGCAGGAAGAACGACGACCTGGAGAGTGGATTATGGTACAGGATTAAGTCCATCCTCATTTACAACGATCGCTACAGCTCCGGTTACACTGACAACTGCATACGGAACATTTGCGAATACAACGGTAACTGTAAATTTTGGCGCTGCGTTGAATAATATCTCTGGACCGATCTGGATTCGCATAGTAACGCTAAGTGCTGCGACAGGTAGCAGCAACAGGGCTTCAACAGGTATTGATGATGTGAAGTTCACCTGGAATTAAAAATATTGATCAGCAGTCCTGCAGTTACGGACTGCTGATATTTTAAATGATCACAAAGAATAGAATAGTTATGAAAAAAATATTTACGTTATTATTAATACTCCCGTTCTACTTTGCTGCAAAGAGCCAGTTGCTGACAGAGAATTTCAGTTATACTGCCGGACAGTTATTAACTGCTAATGGCTGGACAGCGCATTCAGGTGCTGGAACAAATGCGATAACAGTAACATCACCAGGTTTGACTTATGCTGGGCATCCCGGTTCTGGCGTTGGAAATGGAGTGACAATGACAACCAGTGGCGAGGATGATAACAAAACATTTACAGCCGTTACAAGTGGCACCGTTTATATCTCGTTCCTTGTAAATGTTAGCGCTGCAACAGCGACCGGCGATTATTTTGTCGGATTATTGACAAGTGCGTCAAGTTTTCCAGTAAGAATTTATGCTAAATCAGACGGGGCAGGAGGTTATTTTTTTGGTATTGGTAAGAATGCTGCAGCGGCGGTATATGAAACAACGCAGAGAACATTCGGAACTACTTATTTTGTCGTTGGTAATTATATCTATAATACAGGTACAACCACAGACGATGCTGTCAATCTTTGGGTAAATCCTGCTCTCGGGGGTTCTGAGCCTGCAGCGACTATTCCTAATGTGACCGGCGCTAATACGGACGTTACAACGATAGGTGCTGTTTATTTAAGACAGGGAACCGCAGCGAATGCATCAACTCAACAAGTAGATGCTATTTTAGCAGGTACAACATGGGCACAGGTTACTCCTTCTGCTGCTGTACCAACATTGAGTGTAACACCTTTTACTCCATTCGGTAATGTTTGTATCAATACAACAGCAGGGCCTAATTCATTTACAATAAACGGATCGAATCTTACAAATGCAAATATTACAGTAAGCGCTTTAGCTGGATATACTTATTCAACTACAGCAGGCGGAACTTATACTGCAAGCTTAAGCCTTCCACAAGGTGGCGGTACTTATTCACAACAAATATTTGTACAATTCACTCCCACTGCTGTGCAATCTTATAATGGTAATATATTCGTTGGTGGCGGAGGCGCAACTCCAATAGTTTTTCCAGTACCCGGAGCTGGTATAAATGATATGCCAACTGTAACAACAGGCGGATCAAGTGCTGTTACACAAACCACAGCTACTTGTGCAGGAAGTATTCCTTCGATCGGGTGTTCTGCGATTTCTGCTTATGGTATTGAATACAGTACTACTGCAGGGTTTGCAAATGGTACAGGGACACCGGTAACGTCTTCCAATCTTTCAGGGGGTAATTTCACTTCTAATCTTTCCGGCCTTACAGCCTCCACTACTTATTATTATCATGCTTATGCAACGAATGGTGCAGGTACGGCTTATGGTTCGGAACAATCATTTACAACAGCAAGTCCAAATCCCACTATTACTACATCAGCATTAGCGGCATTTGGTAATGTTTGCATCAATACAACAGCCGGTCCAAATTCATTTACGATAACTGGTTCTAACCTTACTTCTGCTAATGTTGACCTGGCAGCATTGGCAGGATTTACTTATTCAACTACTTCCGGCGGAACTTATACAACAACATTAAGCCTGCCACAACCGGGCGGATCTTATTCGCAACAAATATTTGTACGGTTCAATCCAACAGCAGTCCAATCTTACAATGGAAATATTGTTATTTCCGGCGGCGGTCTTGCAGCGAATGTAAATGTGGCTGCTTCGGGTTCGGGTGTGAATACTGCTCCATCAGTTACAACAGGTGCTGCCAGTGCCATTACTCAAACCACTGCAACAGCGGCGGGCACCATTACTGCCACGGGTTGTACTTCTGTAACAGCTTATGGAATTGAGTATAGTCTTACCAATGGTTTTGCCAATGGAACAGGAACACAAGTAGTTTCTTCTAATCTTAGCGGAGGCAATTTTACTTCTAACCTTACCGGATTAACATCGAACACTACTTATTACTATAAAGCTTATGCAACAAACGGAGGCGGTACTACATGGGGGGCACAGCAATCCTTCACTACATTACCGCCTGTATTATCAGCTACTGCATTAACACCGTTTGGAAACGTTTGTATCAATAATGCAGGAGGTCCGAATTCATTTACAATATCTGGTACCGGTCTTTCAAACGCCAACGTAACAGTAGCAGCATTGGCAGGATTTACTTATTCAACTGCATCAGGAGGAACTTATACAACAACATTATCTATTCCTCAGCCAGGCGGCGCATTCTCACAACAAATATTTGTACGATTCAGTCCAACGGCTGTTCAATCATACAATGGAAATATTGTTGTTGGTGGCGGAGGTGCAAACAATATCAATGTAGCAGCATCGGGTGATGGTGTAAACACATTGGCTACAGTAGTAACCGGCGCTGCAACAAATATTAATACGTTTAGCGCAACATTAGCAGGTCGTATTGCAGCTAATGGTTGCTCTAATGTTACAGCATACGGCATTGAATACAGCGGCATCAATGGTTTTATCAGTGGTAATGGAAGTAAAGTTGCTTCCGGTAATTTAACCAGTGGAAGTTTCTCATCATCATTGACTGGATTGGTACAAGGCGCTACTTATTATTATAAAGCATATGCAACAAACAGCGGTGGTACTTCTTATGGTTTACAGCAATCATTTACAGTTGCTTCTATCGCCAATGAATTTACATTCTATCCAAGCCCTGTTAGTCCGGGTGGAGAAGTAAGAGTAACGATGAACAATATTGCTCCCGGACATTATGGAGTACTGATCTTTAACAGCGATGGAAAACTGGTTTATCAAAAAGACATGAACATCCAGGTCAACTTCATCAACCAGGCATTTACTATTCCGGGTCATTTACCGGGAGGTATTTACAGGGTACAGTTGATCAATCACCTTGATATATTGTCAACGAAAACGGTGCTGATCCTGTAAAAAAGGTTATAGACAAATGAAAAAGGCCATCCCGCTTTAAGCGGGATGGCCTTTTTCATGCGATAATGTTCTGTATTAAAGACGCACCAGTTTAATCACTGTTTTGTACTGCTTGGTCTCAACTTGTAAAAAATAAACACCTCTTGTTACTGATGGGAAGGATGGTTGAACAATAGAATTAGCATTGATCATCCCATAAGATTGAGTGTTCAATACCTGTCCCTGCATATTTACTAAACGAAGTTGTACATTGATCAGCGTTTTCGTGGCAGTAAGATTTAAATTCTGAATAAAAGGATTGGGAGAAACTTTTATTCCCAACTCATTTGCAGTAACGTTTGGTACACTGGTAATGATACCCGCCAGGCTATATTTTGAAAAAACAGGATAATGATCTGAAGTGTTATGTGCAGTGATATAATCAGGGACCTGTGTTGTTACGTCTGTTCTTACCTGTGCAGAATTCAAAACATAATAAGCTTCTGCTTCATTAGAGATAACATGGTTGTCAATTACATTCGGAAAATTGATCATGCTGGTTTGCCCGGCTGCTCCTAACGGAAGTGTGACAGATTTGTAATGATCGGCATCAGTACTGTCAGTAATAATGGGTGTATAGGAGCTCACACTTGCCCCGGTATAAATGGATGTGTGCAGGGCATCATTATAATCACCAATAATAAGAACAGTGGCAGAAGAGAATTGAGCATCCAAAGTGTCTTTTAACTCCTGTGCGCCTGCAAGACGGCGATTATAGTCTGTTTGAGTGTTTCCGGATTTTCCATGCACCACAATAAAATTGATGGTCTTGGTAATTCCATTGATCGTTACATCAGCTCTCATCAAAAAAGGTACCCGGCCATTGGCCCAATTGGAAACAGCCGTTGCACTTGTCAACATCATTCCCCTCGTTGTGATATTGGAGAAGATATCTTTCTTGTACATGAAAGCAAGCTTTTGATCCTGTCTCCAGCCATTGGTACCTATAGGTCCGCTTGTACTATACGGGGCAATAATATATTCAAAATTGCTGCCGAGAGAATCTCTTAATTTCCGAAGGTGTACGGTATCAACTATTTCAACTAATCCATAAATATCCGCATCAAAATAGCGCATCAGTTTTTTAGCATTGGCTTCCTGCAGGTCTTTATCTGTAGGACCGCTTGCATACGGTGCGCCAAAAAATTCAAGGTTCCAGCCGATCACATCTAATGTAGCGTTGCTGCTTTGTGAAAATGAAATGTTGCTTACAATAATAAGTACAAAGACGAATAAAAATTTTTTCATGCTTCTCAGTTTCGGTGACAAATGTAATGAATCAAAACTCATTGAGCAGAAAGACGGAAATCGATCATACGGACCTGCAATGTCTTTTGATCATTCCATTCGTTCTCATCTATTTTAAAAACTATATCAAGCGGTTTTTTTTGTTGCAACAAATGAAATTTGTCAGCCATGCCAAAACCAATTCCGGTGATGGTAACATTGTCCTGTTTTACAGAGAAACGGATATGTTGTTCTTTTACAATTTTTGACCAACCGCTATCCATCACATTTTTGACAATAAAAACAGGACGAAGATTTTCGGGACCGAAGGGTTCCATCTGGCAAAGTATGTCGTAAAATGATTGTTTGATATCTTTTAATGTTATTTCAGCATCGATTATGATCTCGGGGATCAGTAACTCCTCTGTGATAGTGGCTGAGACAATTTCTTCGAATTTATTCCTGAAAGCATCTACTTGTGATAATTCTAAAGTCATTCCGGCTGCAGCAAAATGGCCGCCGTATCCAAGCAAATGTTCCCGGCAGGCATGTATTGCTTCATATAAATTAAAACCCGGTACACTGCGGGCACTGCCGGCAGCATATTCACCTGATTGAGTCAACACGACTGTTGGGCGGTAATAATGTTCAATTAATCTTGATGCAACAATTCCGACTACGCCTTTATGCCAGTGTGGTTGAAAAACAACAGTTGATTTTCTCCTTATCCATTCTTCTTTTCCACTGATCAATGCCAGCGCCTCTTCGGTTATACTGCTGTCCACTTCTTTGCGATCGGTATTATCACTGTGCAGCATCTCAGCAAAATGTAAAGCTTCATCGTATGTTTCTGCAATGAACATATGCACCGCTTTGCTGGCATCGTCCATTCTTCCGGCTGCATTTACCCTCGGTGCTATCATGAAAACAAGATTGTTGATATGCAGTGTTTTTACAAGACCGCTTAATTGTATCAATGCTTTGATACCATAGTTAGGATCTTCATTGGCTTTTTTCAAACCATGAAAAGCAAGGATGCGGTTCTCGCCGGTGATAGGAACAATATCAGCAGCGATAGCTGTTGCAAGCAGATCAAGATCTGCAAATGCGAGTTCTGCCGGCAGATCCAGTTTTTCTGTCAGTGCTGTTATCAGTTTAAAACCAACGCCACAACCACAGAGTTCTTTATAAGGATAATTACAATTTTTTTGTTTTGGGTTAAGAATAGCTACCGCAGGTGGCAATACTTCATCAGGAAGGTGGTGATCGCAAACAATAAAATCAATACCAATACCCTTTGCATAAGCAATAAGTTCTGCTGATTTAATACCGCAATCAAGTGAAATGATCAAGCCGAAGCCATTCTCTTTTGCAAAATCAATTCCAGCTTTGCTCACTCCATAGCCTTCCCGGTAGCGATGCGGAATGTAAAAATCAATAAGAGAATGAATTTTTTTGAGGAATTTATACATGCAGGCAACAGCAGTAGTTCCATCCACATCATAGTCGCCGAACACCAATATTTTTTCCTGGTTGCTGATAGCCGTTATGATCCTTTCAACAGCTTTGTCCATGTCTTTCATCAGCCATGGGCTGTGCAGGTCATGTAACTGTGGTCTGAAAAAATCTTTTGCCTGTTCGTAGGTTTCAATTCCACGTTGTAATAAAATTTTGCAGAGTACAGGACTTATCGTTAGCGATTGATGCAATGATCTTGATTTTTCTTCATCAGCAGTTAATATGTTCCATCTTCTTTGCATCGGTCAGTTTGCCTTAATATTTTCGATCGGTAACAAATAATACCATATCCTGTAACCCTTGCCTGGCAGGGTTTTCAGGAAATTGATGAAGAACGGCCAATGCTTCATCACGGAATTCATTCATCTTCTTTTTTGCATAATCAATACCACCGGCCTGTTCTACCTGTTGTATCACCCATTTTACTTTTTCTTTTTCCCGGTTATTATTCTTTACGATGTAAATGATCTTTCTGCGGGTACTCCCATCTACTTTATTCAACGTATAAATAAGCGGTAGCGTCAATTTTTTTTCTTTGATATCATTGCCGGTTGGTTTGCCTACATTCTCACTGGCATAGTCAAAAAGGTCATCTTTTATCTGGAATGCCATACCTGTTTTTTCTCCAAACAGTTTCATTTTTTCAACAGCAGATTCATCATTATTGGCCGACCAGGCACCCACAGCACAGGCTGAAGCAAGTAATGAAGCAGTTTTATTTTTAATGATCTCGTAGTAAATATCTTCTTTCAGGTTCAGGCTCCTGGCTTTTTGCATCTGTAGTAATTCTCCTTCACTCATTTTTCGAACAGCATCTGAAAGTATTTGCAAAGCCCGGAAATCATTGTTATCAAGAGAAAGTAATAGTCCTTTTGCCAATAAATAATCGCCAATAAGTACGGTTGCTTTGGCTTTCCAAAGGGCATAAGTGGAAAAAAATCCTCTTCTTTCCAGCGAATCGTCCACTACATCATCATGCATAAGGGTAGCAGTATGGAGCAATTCTACCAGGGAAGCAGCCCTGTAAGATGACTCGGTTATTTGGCCGCACAATTTGGCAGAGAGCAATACAAACATGGGCCTCAATTGCTTACCTTTTCGCTTGACAATATATCGCATCATATAATCAAGCTTCCGGGACTGGCTTTTAACGGCATCCCTGAATCTGGACTCAAAAATGCGTAATTCATCATTAATAAGGTCAGTGGGTAACTTCATTCGTTAGGAGTGGCAATTTACGGGCAAAAAAATAATTCTGGGGGCGGGCAGCAAAATGGGGTTTATCATTGACTAAGTAATTGAAAAATAACCGGGAAACACGGTAAATTGTTTTCATAAAAATTTGGTAATTAGTCCTCAATATCTATTTTTGCTTAGTATTTAGGACATTGTTCACAAATCTTAATCCTTAGTTATGGCAAGCAAAAAGTATTTATTACTTGTTGCAGTAATGTGTTTTACTGTAATCAGTTCTTTCTCTCAAGTCAAGATCGGGACGTATTATGATTCTTCCCAGATACCTAATCGCAGGATGCCACAGCATTCTGAGTTTTTAAGTGGTACCTACAATTTTCCGGCAAAGCCCCGCAACCAATGGGAAATTGGTATTAAAGGCGGTTTGTTCCAGGTATCAGGAGATATACCTGCTAAATTTTTATCACCAGGCTTTGGTCTTCATGTAAGAAAAGCTTTTGGTTATGTTTTTTCCATGCGCCTTGAGTATATCTATGGTATTGGTAAAGGATATGCATTCAGAGCTGCTAACAACTATGCAAAAAATCCTGCATGGGGTACAAATATCTCCAATCCGGGTCAGCGGTATAACGCACCAATGGCAGTATCCGGAGCAGGAGGTGTGAGACAAGTAGTTTCTTCTGTAACTGGTCTGGCTCCAACCACACCCTGGGACAATGTCTATTACAACTACAAAACAGTTGTTCAGGACCTCAGTCTTGAAGGTATCATAACATTGAACAATGTTCGCTTCCATAAAGCTAAAACAGGTTGGACAGTATATGGTATAGCCGGCATCGGTGGTACTGTTTATGATACTAAAGTGAATGCACTAAACGGATCTAACAAGTATGACTTTAATGCCTTAAACCAGTCTGATTACAAAAACCGCAAATCTTTCCTGAAGAATATGCGGAACAGTGTATTAGATGATACATATGAAACACCAGCAGAAAACCAGGGAGAACGTCGTCCAAAATTGTTTGGAGATACATTCAAACCATCAGGAACTGTAGGTATGGGTATCAGCTTTAAATTAAGCAAGACTATTAACATAGCACTGGAAGATCGCTGGACATTTATTAAGGACGATCTTCTCGATGGACAGCGCTGGCAGGAGCATGCATGGGGCGATGCTGTATTGACCCGTGACTTCGATTCTTACAACTACCTGAGCCTTGGATTGAATCTTAATCTTGGAGGTAAATCTGTTGAACCTTTGTGGTGGCTTAATCCATTGGATTATGCTTACAGCGAGATTCGCAACCCTCGCTTGATGCGCTTACCAAAACCAGTATTACCTGATACAGATGGTGATGGTGTTACTGACCAGTTTGACCTTGAACAAACACCTGCTAATTGCCCTGTTGACAGCCATGGTGTAACTAAAGATACAGATGGTGATGGCGTTCCTGATTGTAAAGAAAAAGAACTCATCACTCCTACATATTGTCAGCCTGTAGATGCTGATGGCGTTGGTAAATGCCCAGTTCCTTGCCCTGATCCTGCAACTTGTGGATTGTGTACAACCCCTTGTGGCGGCGGCGGCGGAACCTGTGCTACTACTCTTGGTGCTTTACCAAGTGTTTCCTTCAAGGTTAACTCAACTGTATTAAGTGCTGATGCAAAAGCTGTGTTGGCAACTGTAGCGGCTAAAATGAGAAATAACCCAGGCTGTAAAGTGGTTGTGGTCGGTTACTGCTCTTCTAACAAAAAAGAACAGCAATTGAGCTGGGATCATGTAAATGCAGTAATTAACTATATGGTGGATTCAGAAGGTATCAGCTCTGACCGCTTTATCTTCAATTATATGCAAGAAGGTGGCGATTGCAATACCGTTGACCTCCGTGCAGCCGGCGAAGGTGAAGATGGACCAAACAGGGTAGAACCTCCGCATCCTAACCTGATGAAGAAGAACAAATAAGCTTTAAATATGCTGAAAAAACCCTCCCAACCGGGAGGGTTTTTTATTTGACCTCACCTTTACAATAACCTTAACTGGCACTCTTTGGGGCACTAAGTTTTTTCCGTAAGTTTTGCAGCTAACAGTTAACTTTGCCAACCTTTTATGAAACTGACCTGGATATTACTTATTACGATTTTTCTGGCCGGATGTTTTGGCGGTAAGAATACTGCTCAAAAGTCATCAGGTAAAAAAAGCATCAGTAAAATATTGAAGAGCCCTGACCCGGCTTATAAACTCAAAATGGCCGAGCAATTTTTTGTCAAAAAGAAATACACAAAGGCCCAGTTGATCTTTGAAGATGTGATACCTTATTATAAAACAGAGTACAAGGTATTTGAAGACATTTATTACAAGTATTCATATTGTGCATATTACCTGAAGGATTATATGAACGCTGAGAACCTGTTCAAGAGTTTTCTTGAGATATTTCCAAACAGTACCAGAGCAGAAGAAGCAGATTATATGAGGGGGTATTGTTTTTTTAAGCAATCACCAAAACCTGAATTGGATCAGACCAGTACCATCAGGACGATGGGTATCATGCAGACATTCATCAATACACATCCCGGCTCTGCCCGAAATAAAGAGGCTACCGAGATCATTGATATTTGCCGTGAAAAGCTGGAAACCAAAGACAGGAAAAGTGCTTTGTTGTATTATGACCTGGGTCAGTTCAGGGCAGCAGGTGTAGCTTACACGGAGTTACTTAATTCCTATCCGGAATCAGTACAGGCAGATAATTATAAGTTAATGATCATAAAGTCATACTACCGCTTTGCAGAATTAAGTATTGAAGAAAAACAAAAAGAACGGTATGAGCAGGTGATCAATGAATGCAATGAATTTACGGACCGCTTTCCTGACAGTAAACTGAAAAAGGAAGCAGACGAATTTTTAAATCTATCTCAAAAAAATATTAAACGACTAAATAATGAGCAAATTAAGACGTCAGCTTAGTGCAGGCATAGCCAATAATATAGATACCCGTAATCTTGATGATATCAAGAACAAGACAGGTAATTTGTATGAGTCCATAGCCATCGTTGGTAAAAGGGCTAACCAGATCAATATATCATTAAAAGAAGAGTTACATAATAAACTGGAGGAATTTGCCAGCCATACAGACAGCCTGGAAGAGATACATGAAAACAAAGAGCAGATAGAAATATCCAGGGCTTATGAAAGAATGCCTAACCCTGCATTACTGGCAACGCAGGAATTCCTGGAAGACAAAGTCTATTTCCGCAAAGGAGAAGACGAACTTTTCAGCTAAATAAAAGAGATTTTAATAATATTTCAGCGATCCCGACGAACAGTCGGGATCGCTTTTTATGGCACATTATGTCTTTTTACAGGTAAATAGTAATTTTGATACTTCATGCTGAATGGAAAGAAGATATTACTTGGTATAACAGGGAGCATTGCCGCTTATAAATCTGTGTACCTCGTCCGGTTACTGATAAAAGCCGGGGCCGAAGTAAAAGTGATCATGACCCCGTCGGCAAAAGATTTTGTTTCTCCACTCACCCTTTCTACGCTGAGCCACAATCCGGTATTGACCGATCTTTTTGATCAGCAAAGCTGGTCCAACCATGTAATGCTGGGGCGCTGGGCGGATATAATGCTGATTGCTCCCCTGAGTTGTAACACACTTTCAAAAATAGCAACCGGTCAATGTGACAATCTTTTACTGGCTGTTTATCTTTCTGCAACCTGTCCGGTTGCTATTGCCCCTGCTATGGATGAAGATATGTGGCAGCACCCTGCTACAAAAGAAAACCTGAAAAAGCTGGGATCATTCGGAAACAAGATCATCCCCGTAGAAAAAGGAGACCTTGCCAGCGGACTATATGGAGAAGGAAGAATGGCTGAACCCGAAACCATTATTGAATTTATCAATACCAATTTTTTTTTGACCAGCCCGTTACAAGGTAAAAAAGCAATTGTAACTGCCGGACCTACCTATGAACCACTGGATCCTGTTCGGTTTATCGGTAATTATTCTTCGGGCAAAATGGGGTTGGCCATTGCCAAAGAATTACATGAACGGGGGGCTGATGTTACATTAATATTGGGGCCTTCTTCGTTAGAGTTTTCAGCTAACGGCTTGTCTGTGATCTATGTCAATACAGCAGCAGAAATGTATGATGCCAGCAATGAAGCTTTTGATAAAGCAGATATAGCCGTAATGGCTGCAGCAGTCGCTGATTACTCCCCGGTAGTGACAGCAAAGGAAAAAATAAAGAAGAATGATCAGCACTTAACAATTGAGCTGACAAAAACAAAAGATATTCTCAAAAGCCTGGGAGAAAAAAAGAAGAAAGAGCAGGTGCTGGTTGGATTTGCACTGGAAACGGAGAATGAGAAAGAGAATGCGATCAGTAAGTTGAAAAGAAAAAATGCAGATATGATAGTGCTGAATTCTCTGAAGGATGCAGGTGCTGGTTTTAAGAAAGACACCAATAAAGTAACTATCTTCGAAAAGGGGGGACAAGAATTCAGCTTTCCGGTAAAATCGAAGGAAGATGTTGCAAAAGATATTGTTGATACCATAATCCGTCTTTATTATGCGTAAAAAAATTTTGATAATCGTTTACAGCCTGATGTCCGCCGTGTTAGTTCAGGGACAAGAACTGCAGGCCCGTTTGACAGTAATGACGAGTAAGATCAGCACACAAGTTGATAAGAAAGTATTTCAAACCCTTCAAACGGCATTGACCAATTTTCTGAACAGTCGCCGGTGGACCAATGATGTAGTGCAACCCTCTGAGAAAATAGAATGTAATTTTCTCCTGAATATTGACCAGGACCTGGGAAATAATCTTTACAAGGCAAAACTAACCATACAATCAGCCCGCCCCATCTACAATACAACGTATGATTCACCAATCATGAATTTCATAGATGATAATGTTACTTTCCGGTATGTAGAATTTCAGCCTATTGAATTTAATGAGAACAGGGTACAAGGCAATGACCCGCTTGCAGCCAATATTACCGCAGTTCTTGCCTTTTATGTCAATATTATTTTAGGACTCGATTATGATTCATTTGCCATCCGGGGCGGTGATCTGTATTTTCAAAAGGCCTGGAACATTGTCAACAATGCGCCGGAAGGCGGCGATATAGGGGGATGGAAATCATTTGAAAGCCTTCGCAACCGCTATTGGCTGGCAGAGAACTTTAATAATAACCGCTTCGCACTGCTTCATGATGCTATCTATTCTTACTACCGCCTGGGCATGGATATTTTTTATGAAAATGAGGAGGGAGGACGTACGGGAATATTGAACTGCCTGAATTTTTTAAATACAATCAATACAGAGAACCCCAATTCCATGGCCCTGCAGTTTTTTTTCCAGGGAAAAAGCAATGAACTCGTGAAGGTTTTCAGTAAAGCAAAAGATGATCAGAAGACCAAAGCCCGGGAGCTTCTGACAAAGCTTGATATTACTAACGCAACAGCTTACAAGGAAATAAAATGAAAAGCTGGGTATTGGTTCCGCTGTTGATATTTTTTCTGAGTGCCTGTAAAGGAAAGAACAGGGTGCCTTCGGGTGTATTATCTCAAAAAAAAATGCAAGCTGTGTTGTGGGATGTCATGAGAGCTGATGAATTTTTATCTGCCAATGTGCTGAGAAAAGATTCAAGCCTTGATAAAATAACAGAAAGTTTTAAATACTATCAGCAAATATTTGCCATTCACAAGACAACCAAAGAGCAGTTCGAGAAAAGTTTTTCCTTCTACAAAGATCATCCCGATCTGTTTAAAGCGATAATGGATTCATTAAGCAGGGCCCCGGTGGCAGCACCTACTCAACTTGTCCAACCTGTTGCAGCGCCAGAAATAACCCAGCCGGTACAAAAACAATCATTGCCAGATTCGGGAATAAAATTGCAAAAGAAAAAACCACTTTCTGTCGAATAACTCAGGATATTTTCTATCTAAGTTCCCTAATTTTACTGTCATTCTTATTACATGAACAAAGTAATTGCATCTGCTGACGAAGCAGTGAAAGATATTAATGACGGGGCCGTGCTGATGCTCGGTGGTTTTGGTCTTTGTGGTATTCCCGAAAATTGTATTGCTGCATTGGTCAGGAAGAAAGTGAAGAATCTTACCTGCATTTCCAACAATGCAGGGGTGGATGATTTTGGGATTGGCCTGATGCTGAAACAAAGACAAGTAAAAAAAATGATCTCTTCTTATGTTGGGGAAAATGCCGAGTTTGAAAGACAATTGCTGAGTGGGGAACTTGAAGTAGAGTTGATACCCCAGGGAACTTTGGCCACCCGATGTATGGCAGCAGGATACGGTATGCCAGCCATTTTTACTCCGGCCGGTGTAGGGACTGAAGTAGCGGAAGGAAAAGAGGTCAGGAATTTTAATGGCAAAGATTATTTATTGGAGTATGCTTTTAATGCTGATTTTGCTATTGTAAAAGCGTGGAAGGGCGATACCGATGGCAATCTTATTTATAAGGAAACCGCCAGAAATTTTAACCCTATGATGGCAATGGGCGGCAGGATAACTATTGCAGAAGTAGAAGAGTTGGTGCCGGCAGGTGAACTGGATCCCGATCATATTCACACACCCGGAATTTATGTGCACAGGATATTCCAGGGAAATAATTACGAGAAGAGGATCGAACAGCGAACAGTAAGAAAGAAAATATAAAACCACGAGATGGCTTTAACGAAAGAACAAATTGCACAACGTATAGCAAGAGAATTGCGGGATGGATATTATGTAAATCTCGGGATTGGCATACCTACATTGGTAGCCAATTATATTCCTCAGGGAATAAATGTCGTATTGCAAAGTGAAAATGGATTGTTGGGAATGGGTCCATTTCCTTTTGAGGGAGAAGAGAATCCCGATCTGATCAATGCAGGAAAGCAAACGATCACAACTGTACCCGGTTCGGCTTTTTTTGATTCAGCATTAAGCTTTGGAATGATAAGGGCAGGTAAAGTTGATCTGACGGTTCTCGGCGCCATGGAAGTAAGTGAAGAAGGTGATATTGCCAATTGGAAGATACCGGGCAAAATGGTGAAAGGTATGGGCGGGGCAATGGATCTTGTAGCCAGTGCCAAGAATATCATTGTGGCTATGATGCATACAAATCCGAAAGGGGAGTCCAAACTATTACCTAAATGTGCATTGCCCCTAACTGGCGTAAAATGCGTTAAGAAAATTGTTTCTGATATCGCTGTACTGGATGTGACACCCAATGGATTTAAATTATTGGAAAGAGCACCGGGAGTTACTGTTGAGGAAATAAAAATTAAAACAGCAGGGAAATTGATCGTAGAAGGAGATATTCCTGAAATGACTTTCTAATCTTTCGACAGTCCAGGCTATTCAATCAAATTATTTTTTACTGCAAAGAAAACCAGCCCTGCTGTATTCTTACTTCCAAACCGTTCCATCAGTCTGTCTTTAATGGCTTCCACCGTTCTTGGACTGATCTCCATTTTTTGTGCGATCTCAGCAGCAGTAAATTCCATACAGATAAAACGCAGCACATCTTTTTCTTTATCACTTAAAGTGATCTCATTATTCAGAGAAGGCACTACTTTTTGACGGGAATGTGATTTCTTAAGCAGTATGCGATTCACAAAATTGTTCAGGTAATATCCTTTTTCAAAAACTTCCATGATGGCCCGGCGTATCTCATTCGGCTCAGCATTTTTAAGCAAATAACCATTAGCACCGTTCTCCATAAGGTGATAAACAAAACGTTCATCTTCATACATGCTCAATACAAGCACTTTTATCTGCGGATATTGTTTGCTGACAGCTTTGGTGGTTTCAATACCATCCTTGCCGGGCATCCGCAGGTCCATTAGCACCACATCAGGTTCGGCAGAAGGAAGACCATTCAGCAGTTCTTCGCCATTATCGGCCTCCAATACAAATTTTATATTGGAATAGGGGCGCAGGGAAAGAATAACTCCCTTTCGAAAGATCTTGTGATCGTCAGCAATGGCTACCTTAATGATTCCCATAGTTATTAGATAGGGTGCAAAGTTAATAAGTTTATCAGTTCACAAGTCCATCTGTTTTCGGATATAAGATTTACCGGGGTAACAACTCCTCAACGGAAAGTTTGTGAACAATTCATTGGTACGGTTCATCTTTGGGAAGCTCGATGGTGACTTTGTAATAGGTCTGGGAAATATCTTTTTCAAAATTGATATTGCCCTGCACCAGCCGCATGCGGCTGCTGATGTTCTTTAATCCAAGACCGATATTACTTTTATTCAGCTTGTCAAAATCAGATTGCACAATGCCCCGTCCGTCATGGTGGATGCGGAGGTAGAATTTATCGGCATGAACATTCTGGGTGAGGTGGATGAAACTTGAATTGCTGTGTTTGAGAATATTATTGATCAGTTCCTGCACTACCCGGAAGATGATCAGTTCCTTTTCTTCCTTCAATCTCTCTTTATATTCATGGAAGCGGCTGCTTGCATTGATAGTGCCCGAACCACTGATCTTCTGGAAGAGATCGTTGATGGCTGATTCCAGTCCAAAATTCTTCAACGTGGGTGGCATCAGGCTATGGCTGATATTACGAACCAGTTGAATGGTATCATCAATGATCTGCCTTGCCTGGAAAATAGCCTGCAGTTGAGTGGCTTTATCCTGGTTCACCAGGTTTTCATTTAAGTACAAGCGGGCAGTAGCCAATAAAGGCCCGGCATCATCATGCAGGTCAGCAGCAAGCCGCTGTCTTTCTTCTTCCTGTAATTTAATAGAAGCATTCAGCAGGATCTTTTGCTGCTCCTGTTCCATTTGTGCAATGCGGTTCTGGAAACGAAGCACCCGGCGCTGGTGCATGATGAGAAAGATGATGATACTGACCACTAAGACAACCATGCCCGCCGTGCCCAATAAGAGCACAGTGGATACAGAAGGTCCGTTGGTTTGGAGAAAGAACATAAGGGTTAGTGGTTGCAGGGTTTTTAAATCATGTCGAGATAAGGTATAGACCTAGAATTTTTTTTTGCATCATCTTTCGATTTAGATGAATAAAGATAAATGCCTATTGATACAAGAATGTTTTTGATCGTTTCAAAAATATAAGTCAAAAACCAATACCCCCTGACTGATTCTTTATCAATACCAGCCAAAATATTAAAGAAAAATGAACAGGAAAGATAAATCAAAATACCAGTGACTATAAAAAACCAGGGATTTTGATAGATATATTTATTTTTTGTGTTTTTAAATTGCTCAGAGAACAACAATATAACATAAGTGAATATTAATATTGACTCAATTCCAATTGGCACCGAGTCTATCGTTTTAAACTTTGCCGTAAAGAAATAGGTGACTTGAAAAATAATAAACAGTATGGAAAGTATTACTACTAACTGTTTCGCTCTTTTATTTTCTATCATCAGTAAAAGAGCCCAGGAAAAGAAAATATACTCTATAGTTGTATAAGAAGTTGTATAGATGTGCCTGTTTAAGTCTGAAAGGGATTTGTCAAAGAATAAGAAAAGAAAAAATAATAAGGAGTAAGCTACTAGGGAGAACGTAACATATCCTCTCAGCTTTAACTTGTTGTAAAAAACTAAAAAAAGTAATACGGGAACGAGAAAGGAGTACTTAAGTACTTCAAAGCATATAGTTTCTATAGTAAGTAGGTTCGGCAAAAAAAAGTTTTCTATATGAATGGATTTTCATCCAAATATAGAAAACCTTTTTAAGAAATTTGAGTTCGGAGAACTCGTAGAAACTTACTCGCCCCAAACAAGACCTTCAAGTTCCCAGCCGAGTGTTCTTTGATTCTTTTTCATAACAGTAACGTTTTTAAGCCTTTCGTAAATCGATTTACCCGGTAAAAATTGAAATAAAGTGTATCGGGGACAATAATGGTTTCCTTTATTGAATCACATAAAAGGGCGTCAAATTCAATGTAGATAAGGATTTCAACGATTTTTAATGAGTATAGTTACGAGCTGTAAATTGGTAATATTTCTTGCTAAAATTCGTAATTTTACTAGCATAAAAATAGTAAACCTACCGGGATAATTTACGGTTATCAACAGCTGTGGAAAAAAGAAAAGCGGATTTGCAAGGTCTCAGGCAAGACTAAGAGAGATATCCTTTACTGCAGGATTGAAAACTAAAAACAAGTTGATTGACATTGGATTTTGCTTATGGCTTTCAATGGATTTGGAAATTCTGTTCAGGACGGTTTTACAGGACATTGGACGATTTGAGGGGCTCGATCCTTTATCAATCAACTTGGGTCAAAAATATATTCACATTCCAATGTGTGCAAGAGCAAATGCACTGCGTTTGCTGCACACAGTAATTACTATAAAAATCGTATCCGCCCGGATGTGAAATGAAAATATACGATAGGAGCGATGAAAAATTACGAACTGCTATCGGGATGATTATGAAACTACATTGCCACAACGCCATTTCTGATAGCTACCATGGCCAGGCCTACCCTGCTTTTTACATCCAACTTAAAAAACAATTGATCTCTTAAGGTATCAACTGAACGGGGATTCAGGCCCATTTGCTGTGCGATCTCTTTATACGTCAGATCGGAACATGCCAGTTTCAGAAATTGCAATTCCTGTTCGGACAACATGTTTTTTTGCAGGTTCATGTTTCCCTCAGAGTGGTTGCGAAAAAGATTGACCAGCTTACCGGTAGTATGGTTGGAATAATAATAGCCGGATTGAAAAACAGAACGAATAGCAAACTGCAACTCCGAAGGGGGTATGTCTTTTTTTAAAAACCCTTTTACACCAGCCTGCAGCAATCTTATCAATGAAAGCTCTGAGTCATACATGGTGAGCATCAATACATGCACCTGCGGCTGATGTTGTTGCAGCCAGGAGGCTGTTTCAAAACCATTCATTTCCGGCATATTCAGGTCGAGCAATACCACATCGGGTATATATCCTTGCGCTATTTTCCCAGATAGTTCTTTGCCATTACTGCATTGGTGCATTACTTTACAATCCCCAAAACTGTCTATCAGGGCCGCCAGGGCATTACGCAGCAATACATGATCATCGGCCATTGATACTTTTATGACAGGATTTTTTTGCATAATTGATCATTCAAAGGGAATAGTAAATGAAAGCAATGTGCCGCCACCGGGCCTGCTGCTGATATTCATGGTGCCTTTCAATATGCTGATCCGGGTTTGCATATTTTTCAGTCCTGCATGGCTTTTACAATCGTTTAATTCTGTATCAAAACCTTGTCCATCATCATTGATGCTGATTAATAGATTTGTTTTATTGTAATGAAGGGATAATGTTGCCAATTTAGCCCTGGCATGTTTAATAATATTATTAAAGGCTTCTTGTATGATGCGGAAGATGATCAGTTCTTTTTGTGCGTCTAAATAAACCGGCACTCCTGTAATGTTGAATTCTATAGTCAGGCTTGCTGCCTGCCTGATACGTTGTATTTCTTCTTCCAACGCCTGCAATAAACCCTGCTGGATGATAATATCGGCATTCAGGCTTTTGGAAATATCACTGAGTTGGGAAATGGAGCCACCCAATAACCCAATAGAGCTATTTATTTTTTCCCATGATTTGCCCTTATCTCCCCAATCCAGTGTATGCAGTTGCAGTTTGGCCAGTGTAAGTGAGAGAGTGATATTATCGTGTATCTCCCGGGAGATATGCTGAAAGGTTTGTTCCTGTATCTCAAGCTGGGTCTTTAAAAGGTTCTTTTCATAATTGGCCTCTATCTCATTTAATTTTTGCAGATAACCTAATTGTTTTTTCCGATGTAAATAAATAATGAAGAAAATAAATACTGCCATAAGCATTATCAAAAAGAAAATAATGACAAGCAACGATGTTATGATGTTAATGGTGTTTTGCATGAAAAAGCTTTAGCCAAACAAAGAAATAAAATACTGAGTGACATGAAATGAAAGCTGAATGTGATTTCGTATAAATGACGATTCTGTTCATAAAGATGTGCCCCCATCAATAACAAAGGGAAAGAAACGATACAATAAAAGAACAGGCCGTTTACGATCCAAAATGCAGGGCTCGAAGCCAAAGATTTTTTAATTAAAACTTCTTTTGTCAGAAGGCAGTAAAAATAGTACAATGCGAAAGGGATTAAAAGCACAAACTCAATGGCATTAATGAGGAAACTCATTCTATTGAGTTCGTTCATTTGTGTGTCTGGATCTAAAACCTTTTGAAAAAAAAAGATACAAATTCCCAAGAATATGATCCAGAGAATTTGAATAAGGACCTTGATATTTTTTGAATTAAATAGATAAGTAAAGAAAAAAAAGAATACACTAAGTTCTATCATCTCAAAAACTGTATTACTTGACTCAAGGTAATATGTATAACTTCTGCCTCGTAAACCCGAATAGTATTTGATGACATCTATATGAGTAGAAATCAAAATGGATATTACCGCATAAGAAAGGAAAAATTGGAATAGTTTTTCCTTTCTGTAATATTTTATACCGGCTATTATTGTAATCATCATACTAATTAGCCACAATGGATATGTATAATAACTTTTCTCGAAATATTTCAATATATAATCCCAAAACGATCCATCCATACCAGCAAATTAAAGCACTCTGTTTAAAGGCAAAAGAAAAAACTCTCCGAAAAAAACGTCCAAAAATGTTTTTTTCCCCTTGCCAGCCCGAAAAACATCTTCAAATTTGTTGTAAACAGTTCTTTGAGATGATTTAAACAACTAGGTTGTTGTTAATAGCACAAACAGTCAGTAAAGAACATTTTTTTCATACTGTTTTTCTCATGGCAGCGGTATTGCCTCCCTATAGTTTTGGTGAATCATTGGCCAAATGCTGCGGGGATGCCGAAAACCGGGTATTAAACAGAGTAGGCAAGAAAAACTAGTAAAATGAAAAAATTATTTTTTTATCTGTTTTCGGCCGTATGTTTAGCTATAAACAGCCAGGCCCAGGAGAATAAAACCGCTCCGCCGGAAATAAGCCATCCATGCCCTCTTGGTATGTGTGTATCTTCTGCTATGTTCCATATTGACCTGTTTAATTTTCACAAACCCAGAACGGAATGCAAAAGTGGTTTTGGATTTTGCGTAAAAGGCCATTGGGAGTATTCTTGTGGCTTTTACCCTAATTGTGTGGGCACAATTAATACTGGCAAAGCTGCAAAGATTGAAAATGGTAAAGCATTCTGTTGGTTTAATATTGTTGATGGAAAGCTCGAACTTCATATTCCGTTGGAATTAGAGAAGCTTGAAGAATACCAGGATGTTGATTTTTCCGTATTTACCATTGATACAGATATGATTTTCTTAAAAAATGACCAGGGAAAAGTTGTTGCGAAAGCAAAAGAAGGCGATTATCCTGTCAAAAAAACGGAAGAAGAGTTTGTTATCATTATTGATCTTGAATAATTAACACAATATGCAGCTGCTTTTAGTGAGTGGCTGCATATTCAATATTTAATCGATGAAGTCTATAATTTGCATCAGTTTATTTTTTGTAAGTATTTCCATTTTTTCTTGCAAAGCTCTTATTTCAAAGAAGTACCATTTCAATGAAAAGTTTGAATTCACGAAAAAAGAGGAATACAATTCTTTTTTAAAGAATAAAAAAGGGTTTGATCTTTCCAGGGTTATTTACCCTGATTCGAACTCGTATCAAATTTTTCTAGGGGAATTGATATCGAGTGATCTGATTGTTTATTATGGATGTTTGAAAAATGATAGTACCGAAATGATCAAATCCCCGGAGTTAAAAGATAATCTCGGTTGTGCAGGACGTATTTTAGCGGAGATCAAAACCAATGATGCTTCTTCAGATTTAATGAATAAGTCATTATTTACAAAAAGTAATTTCAGGCAATTCAGCTTTAAATACCTTGATGATAACAGGTCGTTTAATGTTAATGAGTCAAATAAGAAACTTAAAGTGATCTTGATATACTCATTTTCGGGCGGAACATATTATGATGGATACTATAAAGACATCCAGGATTATTTTATTAAACACCAGGCTGATGTGGATTTGTATATTATTACACTAGATCCCGTTTCAAGATTACTTTAGGATTGTTAGAGTCTGTAATAGCAGACTGTTAAACCACTAGTATTGTTTTTTACTCCTGAACCAACCAGAAGCACTTGCAAATTTGTTTTAAACAACAAAGTCGTTGTTAACAACACAACTGGTCAGGAAAGAACATTTTTTCATGATGGATTTCTCATGGCAGGGGATAAACGATCCGATAGTTTTGGTTCATCATTAGGCCAATGCTACGGGAATGCCGAAAACCGGGTTTTGAATAGAGTAGGCAGAAAAATTTATTAAAATGAAAAAGATCATTTATCTGTTGTCGTTCCTGGTTTTAAGCAAACTAACTTTGGCACAACCAGGCCAGCAGACAATAACAGTAAGCTTAATTAATGATGCGGAGCTTACTGCTTCAATACGAAATTTGTTTAATGGCTTGTCCTGTAACCAGGAAAAAGTGGTTAATTATTCAGGAATCCCTTCATTTAATGAGAGTGATTTTGATTTTACTGCCATTTATGAAAGCCAAAAAACCGGGAAATCTGAAATTGCTTATTCTGTAAAGCACAAAGCTTCTACTGGCAATTCAGATTTTGCATTTTCCGTATTCATGGATAAAGGGGTACTTAAAAATCCAATGCTAATAGCTACGATTTCTGACAGATCAAAAATAGTTTATCACCAACTTGAAGAGAACAAGTCTTTTGAAGTGAGTAATATTGATAAGGTGGTTACTTACAGCAGTCACGATGTGGATTATGGTGGAGAAACAAAGAAAGGTAGTGGATGCGGGAATTGTGTTAGTAATTGCATTTCGGATGCTTATACAAATCATGGCTGGGTTTCTGTGTGGGCGTTTATTCAAAGTATTTTTGTTCCTGCTACCGGGGTGGGTATTGCAATTGGATGCATAGCCAGTTGCTGTAATTAAAAAATAGGGTTATGAAATTAACAAACTTGGTTTTGTTTTATCTATTACTTGCAATCCCACTTGCTTGTTTGATTATTCTTGCAAGAACTAAACTAATAGGTGATGAATTTTTTGTTTTTGGTTTAATTAGTTGGGGTTTTATATATCATCCCTTAGTCTGTGGATTGAGATTGCTGGGTAGCAATAAAATAAGGAGATCCGAGTTTTTAATGAATTTTGTCCCTTTCTGGAATTTAAAATACTTTCTTTTTTTATTTTTCAATAAGTAGAGATCACATCCTGCTATTTTTTATCAAATCGGTTTTGTTTCATTACTGGCAACGTCGCCTAAATCTTGAAAACATAAAAAATGAAACCTCTTTTGCTAATATTATATTGGCTCTGGCCATGCTTTGCTATCGCCCAGGCAAAAGAGGTTTCATCTCTTTCAAAAAAAGATACAATCAAACCAACGCAGCGCCAGGTACAACCTTATAAACCCGAAATACTCACTTCCGGTTTTATTGATATTGTTAACAACGGCCAGGTAAATGCATCAGCAAGATTTATAAGATTATTTATTGGGGAACCGGGAAAATTTGCTGTTCCCCTTTCCATTTACAGCGGTGTTTCTTCCAATAATTTTCAAAATCAACAAACAACTGCGGGTATAAGGTCTAATGAACACCTGGTAAATGGCTTTATCAATCCGCTCAGCGGTCTCGCCAATATTTCTATCGATGGGATTGTTTTTTTTAAAAAGCAGCCTGCAAAGATCACCAGAACCGGTCTCCTGTATCATGGTGGTACAAGGATACTCACAGGTTATAAAACAGGACCTATTACCAGTCCTTCTACAGGCAAGCCGATCAATTTCTTAAATAGTTTTATCACAGCAGGTTTCTATTTTCAAACAGGGGCATGGGAAAGAAACAATGCAAAAAATGTAGGCATCTTCTGGTTAGCAGGTCGCTATATCCTGTGTAAAACAAATGAAAAACAATTGCAGGATATAACTCCATCAATTCAAACTAATGGATTGTATCATGGCTGGTCATTGGCCTGGGGTGTGGAGATCAACAGCCTCGTTAATATCAAAGTGATCTATTATAAATATGTAAAAAAGCCTGAGATCGATTTCTCCTTACCCATCTACCAGTTTTCTTTCAACTATTCACTAAGAAGCTAGCAGCTTGAACAGGGATAGAATAATTTTAGTAGAAATACTAAAAAAGAGTACTTTTACGCAAAATCACCAACCCTAATAAACCAAGCATGACTGCCACACAGGAGATCAAAGTAGCAATTGCCGATGACCATAAAATTTTTCGTGACGGCATCCGTATGGCGCTGAAAGATAAAGAGTACCTGAAAATACTCTGGGAAGCCGAAGACGGAAAAGACCTGATGCATAAGCTGAAGCTTAAGCTCCCCGATGTAATATTAATGGATATCCGGATGCCGGAAGTGGACGGCATCAATGCCATCAGCCTCATCCGCAAAGAATATGAGTCGCTGAAGATAATCGTTCTAACCATGTACGATGACCAGGAGATGATCACAAGGATGATGGAGATGGGGGCCAATGCATACCTCACCAAGACCACTGACCCGGAAGAGATCTACCAGGCCATTCTCACCTGCATGAACGATGATTTTTATTTTAATGAACTGGTGAACAAAGCCGTATTGCTGAAACTGCAGCATAAGAAAACAGTGAGGCAGTTTTATCCCAATCCTGTTAAGTTCTCCGAGAAGGAAATAAAGATCTTGAAACTGATAGCAGAAGATAAAACCACAGAAGAAATTTCAAAAGAAGTTTTCCTGAGCCCCCGCACTATTGAAACGATCCGCCAGAACATGAAACAAAAAGTGGGAGCCAAAACAATTGCCGGGCTGGTGATGTATGGCATGCGCAACAAGCTGCTGGAGTAAAAACGTTCACCTACATGTCAAACGTCAACGATAATTTTTTTGATGGACACTATAAAGACATCTGGAAAACAATCATACCGGGTGTGCTTACCGAAAAAGAAGTGGATTTTATGCTGCCCTATTTCAACTTGAAAGAAGGCAGTAAAGTGCTGGACCTTATGTGCGGTTATGGCCGTCATGCAATTGCTTTGGCTAAAAAGGGAATTGAGGTAACAGCCGTTGATAATCTTGCTGAGTACATCAGCGAAATAAAAAACGCAGTAGAAAAAGAAAACCTGGCTGTGAAAGCAATACGATCGGGTGTGCTGGCATTTTCAACAGATGAAAAATTCGATCTGGCGATTTGCATGGGCAACAGCATTAATTTTTTTGACGCCAGCGATACAGAAAGATTGTTGAAGAACGTTTCTTCTTTTTTAAAACCGGGGGGGCGGTTGTTGATAAACAGCTGGTCTATTGCTGAAATAGCTATCAGGAGTTTTAAAGAAAAAAGCGAGAATGAGATCGGCGACCTGAAATTTCAAACGGAAGCTCAATTTCTTTTTCATCCTGCCCGAATAGAATCGGAAAGCACTACTACTGATAAGAATGGAAAAACAGAAATAAAAAAGGGGATCGATTATATTTTTTCTATCAATGAAATGGAAACTATGCTTTCTAAGGCTGGTTTTTCACTGAAAGAGGTTTACAGTATCCCCGGCCGTAAAAAATTTACAATAGGCGAACCCCGGGCCTATTTAGTAGCGGAGAAGAACCCTTGATTTCGCTGACCTGGCTGTTTTAACCACAATCAGAAATCATTTATACACATCAATCAGTGGTCAAAAATAAACCCCGGCGTTATGAGGACCGGGGCTACGTTACTGTTATGAAAAGAAAAATTTTTAAACTTTCACTTGATAAGGATGGGTTGTTCTGCTTGTTTATGTTGGTTTTAAAAACGGGTTCTGCAAAAAGAGAAAGTTGACTGGCCGGTGAAGTGTCTCCCGGTTGAAACCGGGTTGGTTTTTACATTGGATATTGAAATGACTTTCTGGACGGTATTTGGACATTGGATGAGTAGGATAAAGACAGTTCATCCCGTGTCAATCAACTTTCTGAGACAAAAGTATATTCACAGTGAGATGTTAACAATAGCACAACTGCCCTATTTGAAGTATTCGGTATTTACTGATGCTGTCGTATAAGTTCTACAATTACCTCGTACAGTTACTTTTTATACGATAAATCCCGGTACTTTCTGCAAATGTTAAATCAAGTAGTAATACTATGGTATATGTTGCAGGATTTTTTCATCTTGCATCGCAGAATAATTACTTGAAACCAATTTTTTTTCTACTAATAATCCAATTATGAAAAATCCCGAAACCAACACCGTTATTAAAGTAGCCATTGCTGACGATCATGCTTTGTTCCGCACTGGTGTAAAGACTTCCCTGCAGGCCCGTAAAGATATCCAGATGGTGGCAGAAGCAGAAAATGGAATGCAACTGCTGAATTTGTTGCGCCATATAAAGCCCGATGTGGTTTTATTGGATATCCAGATGCCTGTAATGGATGGATTAACGGCGCTGCCGGAGATCAAAAAATTATATCCTGATATTAAAGTGATCATGCTTTCTTTCTTGAATGATCATTCTGTGATCTCAAAAATGATGGAAATAGGTGCCAACTCTTATATTACTAAAGAGTCCGGCGCTGACATGATATATGAAGCTATCCGTGGTGTATTTGAAAATGACTTTCATTTCAATGAGCTTACTAATAAAGCATTGTTGAGCGGTTTGCGTACTAAACGTACAACAGAATCTAACATGCCGCAGGACGTACAGCTTACTGAAAAAGAAATTACGATACTTAAGCTAATGTGCGACGAGAAAAGCACTAAAGAGATCGCTGATATTGTTGACCTGAGCCCCCGCACCGTAGAAGCTATCAGGGATAAACTCAAAACAAAAACCGGTACCAAGTCGATGGCTGGTCTGGTGATGTATGCAGTGAAAGCTGGTCTCGTAGAACAAGCATAATTTTTCCCGGCAAGCATATTTATAGCCGTTCCATGATGGGACGGCTTTTTTATTTTACTTTGGATGAATGAACTATGTTTCGCTGAATGGAAAAATACAGCCGGGATCGGAACCGGTCTTGCTGGCGGGCAACCGGGGCTATCGCTATGGGGATGGTTTATTTGAGACCATGAAAATGGTTGACGGGAAAATTCAATTAGTCAATTATCATTATGAAAGATTATTATCCGGGCTTTCGCTATTGCAATTTGAAATACCCAAACTTTTTACTCCGGAAAAACTGCAGGAGGAGATTATTACCATTTGCAGGAAAAACGAATGTGAGCAATTGGCCAGGACCAGGTTGTCTGTATTTCGGGGTAATGGAGGTTTGTATGAAAACAACAGATCCCTGCAATATTTAATTGAATGCTGGTCATTGAATGCGTCGGTGAATAAGCTGAATGAAAATGGATTGGTGATTGATGTTTATACTGGCGCCCGGAAAAGCTGCGATCAATTCTCTAATCTCAAATCTGCGAATTTTCTTCCTTACAGCATGGCGGCTTTATATGCAAAAAAAAATAAACTGAATGATTGCCTTGTGCTAAACACCCATGACAGGATCTGCGATAGCACTATCGCCAATTTATTCTGGATAAAGAACGGGACTATTTTCACTCCGGCCTTACCTGAGGGTTGTGTGAATGGTGTCATGAGAAGACATCTGCTTAAGGAATTGGAAATGGCAGGTTATAATGTCAAACAAACTACTGCTGCAATTACTGATATTGAAAATGCAGATGAGATTTTTCTTACCAATGCCATTAATGGCATCCGATGGGTAAAACAATTCAGGGAAAGCATCTACTCTAATATAAAAACAGTAGAAATCTTTAATCAAACCGGGGGTTCACAAAATTATTCAGCTTCGAACCAAAGCGGTAGTTGATACCAAAATAAGTATAGAAATTATAACCCGAAGCCAGTTGACGGCGACGGGTCAGCACTTCCTGCGGCGTTGCCCCGCCTTTTGGAAGGAACAGCTGATCCCGGGTCAGTTCCGCATAAGTATAAAGATTGAATGACAGCCCGCCTGTTATCCGGATATTTACCTCAGTGTTGAAAGAAAGATTGAGGAGTTTCCAGTCATGAAAATAATTATGATACTCGGCGCCCACCGAAACAGTGCCCCATTTCTGGTTGAAAGAAAGACTTGTTTCCAGTGCATGGCCAAACAGTGTTTCTTTTGTTTTTTCATATAAGGTAGTGTCAAAATAGGCATTACGTCTTGCATCTACCGTATAGGAAACTGTAAAAAATTTTGTATTCACTTCCTTATATGGAAAAACAGCATACTCGACACCGGTTCTGAAAAAAATCATGCCTTTGTTATTGGAGAAAGTGCTTCTGGAAAAACCCGCTTCGTATCCATAGGACCAATGTTGCCCGAGACTTTTTACCAGGAAATGTGACAAGTTATAGTTGTCATTTTTATTGGTGATCTTATCAATGCCCCCATTGCCGTTATCCAATTTGAAGACAGTCGTATTTTTTCCGGCATATACTTCAAAACCTGTTTTTAATTCATCTGTTACCCGGTTGGCAGAAAGATTGAGACTGACGCTTGAATTTTTATATACTTCATCGGCTGACAGGTTCCCATTGATGCCGACATTGAATACCCAATAATTCCAGGGATCCTTAGTGGGTTGATCTGTCGAATCTTTTTCATCACCTTCTGTTTCTATTCTCTTAAAATTAATAACTGCATCTTTAGCTGCCGTTGTTTTTGCGACATAGGGTGCCAATCCCAGTTTCATGTATTGGATCAACATATCCCTTCTTTCAAACTCCGTGGCATTGGGATCTGTAGTGAAGTGAGTGGTGTCGTGCCGGCTCTTAACACTGTTTTGTCCCAA
>JABFRU010000048.1 GCA_013140985.1 Chitinophagaceae bacterium
TGACTATCATGTTAGAAAGGCTCTAAGGCCTATGGGGTTTTACGGTCTTAATCCACCCCTTGTTCTTTCTAATTCTATTTCTTCTCTGTAAATAAATTTATTGAATTGTAAACATAGGATGGGGTTTGGCGTCATGGCGGCTTTACGAATATATCCTCATCGATATAACATTGCTCAGCGACATATCAATCTGACGAATAAATCCCAGCAATAGAATATATTTTCAACTTCATATCTTTGATGAGCACCAGTCCCGGCTTACGTAACACGGAATATCGCCACGTCGCCAAGCCCGGACGTTGCCTGCAAGGCTTTTGAACACCCCGCTAACTCAAAGAGAAAATAAAACATGGGACATAAACTTTCGCAAATCAAAGTTGACAATTACAAATCTCTAATTTCAGAAACATTCGAATTGTCCGATTATACACCGCTTATTGGTTACAACAATGCTGGTAAATCCAATATTTTGACAGCTATAAAATGGCTTCTTCGCAAAAGCAGTTTACAAGCAGAAGCTTTTAATCAAGTGGGGACACCTGTTTCTATGGAAGGAACAATTGAAGGCATTGATAATAATTTACTTCAACTTTTAACTGCACCTCATCGAAACAGTATTTCACCTTACATAGTAAATGACCAACTCCGAATTAAGAGAGTTCAAAACCAGCCTGGTGATACAGCGGCAAACATTAAGCTGTTTGTGTTCGACCCAAATGCAGCCAATCCAGCACAACCTTGGATTGCAAATCCTAATGGAATTGATAACGCATTAAATGTTTTATTTCCTGACCCAATTCATATAGGAGCAATGGAAAATGCTGAAGAGGATGTAAGTAAGTCAAAGGCAGGAACTACAATAGGTAAGCTATTGGGTGAAATTATTGAACCGATAGAAAATCAATATGGTGCTAACGTAAGAAATATATTAGACGGACTAAGAAATTTATTGGATGCTGATGGGATTAATAGAGCACCTGAATTGACACAATTTGATACCGATGTTAATCAAAAAATAGACACCTTTTTTCCAGATGTTAATATCAAACTTCATATCCCGACCCCTGAATTAAAGGAAGTTTTCAATAAAGGAACAATTAAAGTATATGAACCTCAATCACCAAATGGTAGAGACATTTCATCTCTCGGACATGGTGCTCAAAGGTCAATTCAAATGGCTCTTGTTAGGCATTTAGCGGAATTAAAAAGGGCTGCACAAAATCATCACACAACTACACTTTTACTGATTGACGAACCAGAACTTTATTTGCATCCTCAAGCAATTGAAATAATTCGTGATGCACTAAAAATACTTTCAAGTCAGGGTTATCAGGTAATTTTCTCGACACATTCTCCCATGATGGTAACACATGATGATGTCGCTAATGCAATATTGATAAGAAAGAACCAGCCCCAAGGCACTTATAGAAGGCGAACTTTAAAAGCTGCCATTCCAATTGTTGCCCAAGACGCACCAAGTCAATTGCAATTAATGTTTTCGTTAAGTAATTCATCAAATATTCTGTTTTCAGAAAGAGTAATTTTAACCGAAGGAAAAACTGAACAAAGAATCTTACCGAAAATATTTGAGAAGGTAACAGGACAAAGTTTGGGTATTTACAAATATGCTTTAGTTAGGCAAGGTGGTGTTGCAAGCACACGAAAATCAATGCTTGTATTGAATGCGATGGACTTGCCAACAAAAGCTATCGTTGACCTTGACTATGCTTTTAGGAATGCGGTATCAGACGGCTTTTTACAAGCAGCAGATGTTGACCTTGTCGCATGTCACCAACACTTAGCTCAAATCGCACAAGCAAATGGCATTGCACTTGAAGGAGACGGTTATCCTACTAATAGAAATAGTTCTATGTCTGCAGCACAAGCAATTGCTTTCTTGGCGGCACAGCCTGCAGTACAGCAAAACATTTTAAATATTCATACAAAATTGTTAGGACATAATATTTGGATATGGAAAAAAGGAGCAATAGAAGAACACTTAGGATTAGTTGGCAAGACAGAACAAGTGTGGGCAACTTTTGTCAACGCATTAGCCAATAATAATTTGAACGCTGTTGCGACAGACCATGCTGAAATTACTGCTTGTGTAACATGGCTTACTAATTAAAACATGCAAGCAACATTACAAACTTTGAACAGACAGCATTAAATGAACGAAGAAAACAAAAACAACGAAAAGCCAAGCTCGGCATATGATGTTGCAAAAAATGCGACCCAACTTGACAACGGAGCTTTGTCATTTGACTTGTCTAATCTAAAAGACGAAGAAGAAGGTGAGTATTTTATTGCTCTTTTTGATGTATTAGGTTTCTCTGACTTACAGAAAGAAATTGGACTTACAAAAATGCACAGTCAATACAAGGATTTAATCAATGATGTTGTTTTAAAAGACCTTGACAAAAATCCACTTGCAATGACACTTGTCAACATTAATTTTAGACCAGCACTTGTTGCAGGACGAATAGATATAAAGTATGCTTACTTCAGCGACACAATTATATTATGGGCAAGACAAGTGAAATTTTTATTCCCTTTATTCATTGACCGCTGTTCCGAATTTTTAGTCAAAGCAATTGAAATTGGATTACCATTAAGAGGGGCAATCTCTATTGGTAGAGCAGTTATGGATAAACAATCAGGAATTTTCATCGGCGAACCAATTGTAGAAGCAGCACGACTTGAAAGTGCTCAAGATTGGATAGGAATAACTTTTGGCAATTCTATTCACTCTTTACCAGTTGACAACAATAGTTTTAAATTCACAGAAATTCTATTCAACTATGAAAAACATATGAAGCCTGAAAAGAAAGCATTAAACTCAATGATTTCAGTTGACTGGGCAAGAAAAGCAAGAGAACAGAACAAAACAGAAACAATAGTATCAATACTTACATCAAGAATGGAGAAGTTCAAAGACAAAGCACATTATTATTCCAATACTTTAGACTTTATGAACTACTCACTAACAAATCACGACTGGGCAAAGAAAATAGTAGACAGCTATAAAGAAAAGCAAAAAGACGAAACACAGAAACCAAATTAATGACACCTTGTAATAATAGCCCAGCAGGCAACAGGGGTTTTGCGTTAGCGGGGGGCGACGAATATATTCTCAGCTTTACCAATTCTATTCAGCTTTTGCTCGGGCGACATTTACTCATTCAACTTTTTGTTTATCTTGGTCGCTAGTTAAATCAACGGGCTGCTGCAGCTGGGCGACAGGAATTCTGAACCCCGCCAACGCAAAGCCCTACCGTTGTGCGAAATTTGTAACTAACTGTGCGAAGTAAGAACTTTAAGATAGATAAAAATATCTGCTACCTATGTGGAATGCTTGGTGCTGACACAAAAGACCATGTCCCCCCCAAGAGTTTATTCGCTACAGAAAAACAGCGGTTGACATTACCTGCTCATAAAAAATGCAATAATGAATTCGCTGAAGATGAAGAATATTTTAGAGACATTAATGTGAACCAAGCCGCAGCACTTAAAATGAAAAATGTCGATACTATTATTGAAAAAATTGCTCGGTCTTGGGAGGACAAAGGCCGCAATAGATTTAAGAAAATTATGACAACGGCGGAACCAGTAAATGTCAAACTCTCTTCCGGAGAAATCACTAAATACATAAAGATTAAACCTGATCCCGAAAAACTAAAAAAAATTGCGATAAAAATAGCTCGAGGTGTAATTTATAATGATACTGGAGTGATAACTCACCAATCTAATTACTCAAGTTTTTATTTACCCATAACCGAGGTTACCAAAGTCAGATCAAGAGATAAAGAAGAACTTTTCTGGAAGGCCATGGGACAGGAATCTTGCTTACATTCCATATACGGGCCTCACTTTGGCGCTAGAAGGATATACCTACTTTCTGAAAAACAAAATGGAGTGTATACAGTCACTTGTATGATGAGCCTTATCTTGGGAAGTGCATTTTATGTCGTAATTATGCATTTTCTTCAGGACGAAATAAAAAACAAGGAACTAGAAATATTTATCCCATCATCATAACGAGAAAACTTCGCACAACATGGGGCTATGCCGGCTGACGAATATATGCTGATCGTCCCGTTCGCTTATCATCTGTAGTCCGGGCTGGACGAACAAAGCCGAGCAACAGAATATATTTTCAACTTTTTTTCAACCAGCTGCGGCTCCCGGTGGGACATTATAAAATACCAGCACAACTTGTCCCGCTAAAAGCGGGAGCAGCAATACCTGCCGTTAGCAAATTTATATTCTTAAAATCTCTACCTTTATTCCAAACACATTCAAATGTCATCTCATCTAAAATTAAAGTCAATATTCACCGCAATCCTTGCCTTGCTGATCATCGCCTGCAACAACGATAAGCCTGAAAAAATTAAAGTACAGGAAGTAAACTTGCAGGATATCCAACAAGAAGATACAACAATCGGGCCTCCACCCCCGCCCAAGTCAGAACCACCCACTTTAGAAATTGCACAAGCCGAAACAAAATGTTTTACCGGCGATGGACTAAAATATAAAACAACCATAAGGATCAGCTTTGGGGAAAAAATGGTTGTTGGGAATATGACAAGTGAAGATATGACGTCAGGTGAAAAACAGGCAGGCAAATTTACCGGGACGATGAAAGGCGATCAGCTTGATGTACTATTTGCAAAAGACAGGCCCATCGTCGGTGATGCTTCCGAATGGACAGATAAACCATGGACAATAAAAAAAATCGGAGGAAAAGAAGTATTGCAAATCGTTTTCAAGGCTAAGAACTATGACAACAATAAATGGGAAGATACTGCTTACGAATTTGAGCTGACCGCCTGCGGGAAATAAAGTAGTGTATCGGTTTCAATTTTGTTTCCCACAAAGACACTAAGAACACAAAAAAGGCACATTGATCTTAACCACTTTGTGGCTTTGTGTCTTTGTGGGACGCCTTTATTTTTCAAAATGAGACACTGCGGGAAATAATCATTGTTTTACATACCGGAATTCCCCGCCATGCAATACAGGATGATGACCGGAAAGTTCATTGGCTGCTACATCGAGTAAAAAATTATCAAAGAACACTTCGAGGATGGCAGGTTCAATGCGGAAAGTAAATTCATTGTGATCTTCAGGGACAACAGGGATCGTAGTGATCTTCTCCGGGCAAAATTCCAGTAACAATGAAATGGTATCTGCTTCTTGCAAGGGAAACTCCGCTTCGCCCTGCTGGTTCATCTCTTTCCAGCTTCCTTCCTTTCCATTATCAAGACTCACAAACGTATGGCGCTGCGCCATTGGATCATTTCCTTCCAGTTTAACAACAATAACGTTTTGATGTTTTTTAGTACTTCTTACCAACCTATAACCGTCGGCAGGTTTTGAAGCGCTGTTCAAAATGATATGGCCATTTTTCTCTGACCATGTTCCTGAACCATGCCTGTCCAATGCACCGTAAATAAAAAAAAAATGAAAGCTCTTATCAGGTTTCAATAAAAAACCAGAAGCCATCTCCCGTTGACCTTCCAGGTAATATTCTCCGGCAATTAAACTTTGCATCCCTTTCGAAACCTGCTATTTAATAAAAAGTAAGTAATTGATTCAATCTCCGTCAGTTTTCCATCATTACAAAAGCTCCCCAGTAATAAGGCTCTTTATATTTTGTCATCAATTGCAGCTGCGCCTGCTTGAATGCTTTTTGCTTGTCGCCCGATTTGATCCAGTTGGTGTAGAAATTATTCATCAGTTGTTGCGTGGCCGCATCATCCACTTTCCACAAACTCATGATGATGGCATCGGCACCGGCAACCAAAAAGGCCCTTTGCAATCCATATACCCCTTCGCCGGCTTTTAATTCACCTAATCCTGTCTCACAGGCACTGAGCACAACCAGCCTGGTCCCTTTCAAATCAAGGTTCATGGCTTCATAAGAAGTGATAACGCCATTGCTTACACTATCCATCGTTGGATTATTTTTATCTGATTCCAGAACACCGGTCAAAACGAGGCCCGAACGAAGCAACACATTATCTTTCGCATTGTCAGCATGTACGCCGATCGGCCAGCTCGCTTTTTCCACATCAGGGAAAAAGAAACCATGTGTGGCAATATGCACTATCGTGGCCTGGTGAGTTGATTTTAAATTATTCTCCGTAGCATCTTTCTGCAAATACTTCGCCACCTGGTATCCTGATGAATTCAAGACGGTGTTGATTCCATCAACTTCTGTTTTGGTAGCCGGTAAGGGCGAGAGGCTTCTATCTCCTGCATAATCAGGGAAGCCGATCAGGATAGCTTTTTTGACAGAAGAAGAACTGGTAGCATCTTTATTTGTCACAATATCTTTTGCGTTGCCCAATAATTCTATATCATACTGGTTGATGAGAAAATCTCCTCCCTGTTTTTTCAGTGTATAAAGATTCACCTGGTTATACACGCCGTCAAGTGATACATATATTTTCTTTTTCCCTTTTACTTCTGCTTCCAGTGGCGCCCAGTAATAAATATACGACTGCTCATCATTCACCCGGTTCTGCATGGATCTCCGGTAACTCTTGAAATACTTTGTTTCCATTTCCTGCCCTTTGTCTATCACTATCATTTTGGGTTGAGAGCTTCCTTTTGTTATTATCAACGCCACATATTTTGAATTATCAGTAAAGACCTTATCAAACTCCCTGACACGAATAATCTCTATCAATGCTTCATCGGTTTTCAGTTTGTTTTGCACATCATTCAAACTTGTCTTTGAAGCAAAAAAGAAATTGGAAAAATCTTTGGAGCTTTCTGACAATCTTTTTTCCATTGCATTGGTAGCTTTCTCCAATGAGTCAATATTGATGCCCTGCTCCTGCAGGTCTTCTTTTGAAAAAGCATACAACTTGGTCAGTGTTTCTTTTTGATCTATCCATTCCAGGTAATCTTTTATCAATTTTTCGTTACCGCTGGAAAGAATACCCTGGCTGATCTTGCGGGTAGAGCTTAACAACAAGCCTTTGGTTGCCAAACGATACCCGAACATATCCTCCAATACTTTTTTATTGGTAGTCGCCGTTTCCAAAGCAAAATTGTAAAATCGTTGAAATCTCGGAGAGAGCAGGTCCCAATATTTTGTTTTTTCCGATTCACTCATCGGTCCAAAATAACGATTGACAAAATCCAATGATCTTTCCATCACCTTGTGATACAGATCATATGCTTTATCATATTCCTTCGTTTTCCAGTAAAGGATGGCAAGATCTTCCTGTGATTGCGTAAAAAGAGGATGATCATCACCCAGCGCCTCTTCTCTTATTTGTAATGCCTGTTCCAATAAAGGTTTTGCTTCAGCATAACGGTCTTTATAGCGATAAAAATTTCCAAGATCATTGATCACTTTGGCATAGGCCGGAGAATTCTCGCCAAAATTCTTTTTATATATCCCGGCAGAATTTTGCAGCATTTGTTCTATCCTGTCATGTTTATTCATCACCAATAAAAGCACAGCAAGATTATTCAGCAGGTTCGCAAACTCAGGTGTGCTTTTATCTAATATCTTCCCCTGCATCTTTGTATAAATAGCTTCGGCCTTATCATATTCTCCCATTTGCTGATAGAGTAATGCAAGATTAGAGAAGAAACGAAGTTTATTTTTTGATTTGCCTCCATGTTGTTCACCCATCTCCAACACCTTCAGCATATTTTTTTCTGCATTATCATACCGGCCCAGGCATTGATACAACATGGCCTGGTTATTTAGTACTATGGCAGACGGTAATGAGACCTGCTGCTTATTAGCTGCAAGAACTGCAAAAGCTTTTTCAAACTCTTTTTCTGACTCGCTGTATTGTCCCAAATTATAATGCAGCACTGCATAGTTATTATAGGATGCCGCCACTCCCATATCTGTTGGGCCCAATGTTTTTTCCCGCATCTCCAGGGCTTTGGATGTAAAATTTTCTGCCTGCGAGTAGCGACCCATTGTTGCATACAGCAACCCGGTGTTGGAAATTGTTTTCATATAGCCCGGGTCCCTGAGCATATAGGCTTTTTCAAAATAACCGGCGGCGGCTGTAAATCTTTTTTCTGCATACGCATAACGGCCCATCGCAAAAGCAGATTCGCCCATGTGGAGGTTGAGCTTTGCATTCTCCTCATCGCTGATATCAAAGTCTCTCCGGTATAATGATGTACCGATATTCTTTACGTTCATGAATTTGCCGCCCAATTCCCTTTTATCTTTTACATTGAACAAACCTGAATTATCACTTACCAGAATAGCATAATCAAAATCAGTAGAATCAAATTCAGCCCTGACATCCCTCATCGTCTGATGAGCTTTATTACGGGCCTCATACTTTGCTTTGTCAATTGTATTCTCTTTAGCTTTATTGACAGCTTTGTCTTTTAGATTCTTGAGTATTTGCGCCGGTAGTTGAGCAGATAAAAAAATAAAAAGAATGCAGAAAAGAATTTTCATGTGTTACTAATTTTAAATAAGGGGGCAGAAAGAAGGTTCAAGTTACTGCGATTTCAACTTTCCGGCAATACCATTTAATGGTATACCGGGGCGGAGAAAAGAAAAAGGCCGCTGATCAATGAACAGCCTTTTTATAGAAATTTTTTTTAATTACAACCTAACACTTCGCAAAGCTTTGCTTCAAGAGCAGGTCCTCGTAAGTTTTTAGCAATGATCTTTCCCTGCGGATCAACGAGAAAGTTTTGCGGAATACTGCTCACCCTGTACAATTTAGCTGCTGCATTGCTCCAGAATTGCAGGTCACTTACATGTGTCCAGGTAAGATTATCTTCTTTTATTGCATCCAGCCATTTATCTTTTTGCCCCGGCCTGTCAAGTGAAACGCCGAGTATGGTAAAATTCTTTGCTTTGAATTTTTTATAATTCTCCACCACATTCGGATTTTCATTGCGGCAGGGTCCGCACCAGCTTGCCCAGAAATCTATCAGTACATATTTTCCACGAAAAGAAGAAAGAGATACTGACTTGCCTTCTGTATCCGGCTGTGAAAAATCCATGGCTTCCGATCCAACAGCGCCAATCTTATTTTCAGTAATAAAATCTTTGAGTTGCTTGCCCGACTCTGAATTTTTTACTGCAGCAACCAGTTTATTAAATCTTCCTTCCAGCAAATTGATATCCTCATTGAACTGGTAGGTTACATTAAGTACAAAAGGAACAATAACAGAAGAAGGTTTTGTTGCAACCAGTTTATCAATCTCTTTTTGCACCTTTTCTTGTTCCGCAGTATAAATATTTGTCAGGCTGTCCCTTGATGTACCCGGCATGGTGTAATTAATAGTGGTGGCAAGGGTATTTAATTGCTGTGCCAATGGCAAAAAAGTAGCTACAAAATCAGCAAAATCTTTATGAGAAGCCGAACCTTCTACTTTGAATTTGCCCGGCTCCGATTTATCTGCTTTAAAAGATATGGTGGTATTCTCCACATATACTTCAGCGGGTTTTTCTTCGCCGATCATCAAAAAACAAAGAACAGGTTCGGTGAGGGTGCCTTTCAAAACAAACTTGCCACCGGCCAAAGTGGTTTTTGTCATTTCAGTGTTCTCGCCATTCTTAATAAGACGGATCTCAATTCCATCCTGGTAACCATCCAGTTTACCATTGATGGTAAATCCTTTTACTGTTTTTGATGCAGTGGTTTTTTGCGGAGTTGGCTGTGCAAAAGCGATCACAGGGGCCAGCATTAAAAGGGTCAGCAATTTTTTCATAGCCACAAATTTATACAATGAAACCGGATAGTAAAAACCTTATCAGCTTTAGATTGACGAGGGGAAGGATTTTGTGGCTGCATTAACATCAGGCTTGTTTTCCAAGGCTTTACTACAGGCGCTGCCGATAAGGGCTTCGCCGGCAGGCTGACAAATGGCAAACCACTCATTTCATCGCCACCTTGAACTGCAGTATCTTACTCATGTCCTTTATGCCCGGGGCTGTCTCAAATTTATGATTGATATCCACGCCGAACAGGTCAGGATGCCTGAATGCTTTGATCTTCGCCACATCCCCGACACCTATGCCACCGCACAAGAAGAATGGTTTTTCAATTTTGGCTTTGGAGAGGATACCCCAGTCAAACTGCTGTTCTATTCCTCCCAACGATTCCGCCAACCCGGTCGTGTCAAATAAATAATAATCACAAACAGCATCATACGGTGCAATCAACTTATCAATCTTTTCTTTGCCTGCCAGCACAAAAGCTTTGATCACTTCCACTTCTGCGCTGAGGTCTTCACACATTTCAGGACTTTCTTCGCCATAAAGCTGCACTACTTCCAACCCATACTCATCAATAGCATCCAGTACATGGATCAGTTCCGGGTTATGGAAAATTCCTACTTTTTTAATATCCAAATCGGCTTTTTTTACCTCTTTGCCATTCAGTTTGTCGCCTGCATAGCGGGAAGATCCTTTATGAAAGATCAGCCCTGCAAAATCAATATCCAGCCCATCGAGTTGCTGCAATTGTTTCATTTCCGTAATACCACTGACTTTTATATTCATTGTTCCTTTTTTACTTGCGCAAATATATTCCATTCAGTTTTTCAGCCAATTTTGAAGGATGATCTTCCCGCATGGCGTCAACACACTTTCCGGGTGAAACTGCACTCCCTGCACATCATATTTTTTATGCTGCAATGCCATGATATAATTATTCTCATCTCTTGCCGTTATTTCCAGTTCCCCTGGAAAATCTTCATCCGAAATTATCCAGCTATGATAACGACCTACCTCAATCTCACCTGGCATTTCATTAAGAACAGCATTGGGTTTCTTACTTTTTGGTTCTTGTATTTTTATCGGAGTGGCAACACCATGATAGACTGTGGAAAGATTGATCAGCTTCCCGCCAAATGCTTCGCCAATTGCCTGGTGCCCGAGACAAACGCCCAATATGGATTTTGATGATGCATATTCTTTTATCAGGGGCAATAGCAAACCCGCTTCTTTTGGAATTCCCGGCCCCGGTGATAAAATTATCTTATCATACTCTTTTATTTTTTCCAGGCTGATCCTGTCATTACGGAAGACATCCATTTTACTAGTAGTGATCATTCCCACCAAATGGACAAGATTATAAGTGAATGAGTCATAATTATCAAAAACAAGGATCTTCATTTCTATTGTACAATTCCAAAGGAAGGCAAAGTTCCTAAAAGGATACGCAAAGATTAAAAGTTTATATTTAGAAAATCCAAAATAAGATCGATAAATTCTTTTTAGATTTAACGATGAAATCGCTTTTCCTGAATTCTTTTTTGATCACTGCGTTACCCATATGCAGTATAGCCGATCCTGTTGATACCACTATTAAAGGTGTGCTGATCAGTTTCAGCTATTCACCATCCATTTTCCCGGATACATGGGTCGCAGCTCCTGTTAATGCTGTTGGTGAAACGATTGCAAAGTCAGAGATCGGCCGGAGCAAATCAGTGATGCTGGCAACGATGAATAAATACCCCGCTTCGTTACTGAAAGACAATCTCCGGGCTGTTTATTTTCTGAAATCAATGGAATTTTTCAAAGTAGGTTATGGCGGCACCAATTCAAACGACGCACTGTATATTACCAATGATGGCGCCCTGAACAATTATACAGACATTTATCTTGAACAAACATTCCATCATGAGTTTTCCAGCATCTTATACCGCAATTATCCAAAACTGCTGGATACAACAGCATGGAAGAAAGCCAATATTCCCAACTTTGATTACAATGATCCGGAAGCCGGTGTAGGCGCTATCCGGAACAATGAATCTTCACAAGTATTGGATACGCTTCTTTGTGCAAAAGGGTTCATTACGCAATATGCATACTCAGGTTTGGAGAATGACCTGAATACGGTTGCACAAAACCTGTTCAAACCCGACGAGGGTTTCTGGGAGATCGTCGATAAATATCCCCGCATCCGGCAAAAAGTAAAATTGCTGATCGCATTTTACAATAAACTAAACCCTGTATTTACGGAAGCCTATTTCAGAAAATTCGGGGAGTAAATTCAATACAATCACCACTAAGCGATCACAGGAGTTTTTCTACCGGCGGTGCTTTTCGAAGCATTTACTTTCTTACCTTGACTGTCTAAATTTCAAACTATGGCAACAAAATGTTTTGCTCCTTTATTTATCATCTTCTTTTTTCTTTTTACAACTGTAAAAGCGCAGGATGATGCCGGCTATAAAATGCCACCCAAAGATGTTGCCGATATGTTGCTGGCAAAATCTGCACCCAATGTAAGTGTCGATGATAAAGGCGAATGGATGCTGCTGACGGAAGTTAGTTTGTATCCATCCGTTGAAGAATTGGCAAAACCGGAATTGAGGATCGCCGGTCTCCGCATCAACCCGCAGAACTTTGCACCAAGCCGGCAAAATTTTATCAATAATATCTGGTTAAAGAATATTGCAACAGGAAAAGAATATAAGATCACCGGACTGCCTTCGCCATTATTTGCTGCCAGTGTAAGCTGGAGCCCCACTGATAAAAAAATTGCTTTTACAAATACACTTACTGACAGGGTTGATCTGTATGTTGTTGATGTGGCTACTCAAAAAGCAACGAAAATAAATAAGACGGCATTGAATACGGTCACATCAGGCTATCAATGGTATGATGATAATACAGTATTGTACCGGGCAACGATCAAAGCTGCCGCTGCTGCACCCGCCAAACCATTGAAGCCAACCGGGCCAACCGTACAGGAAAATTATGGCAAGGCTTCTCCCCGCCCTACTTTCCAGGATATGATAAAAAGCCCTTACGACGAGCAGCTATTTGAATTTTATGCTACAACACAATTAATAAAAAATAGTAACGGCACCGAAACGAAGATCGGGCAACCTGCTATTTACAGCAGCACCAATATATCGCCTGACAAAAAATATATGATCGTCCGCACACTGCATAAACCCTTTTCTTATTTAGTTCCTGCGCAGGGATTTCCTTCCAGCGTTGTTATCACTGATATGAATGGGAAAAAACTAAAAGAGCTGGCGGATCTTCCTTCTGCTGAAACAGCTCCCAGCGGGAATGATAATGTACAATTCGTTCCCCGTGGGTTTGACTGGAGAGATGATGAACCGGCTACTGTTATTTGGTGCATGCCGCTCGACAGCGGTATGATAAAAAAGAATGTGGATTATCATGATGCGGTGTATGCACTGGCTGCTCCTTTTAATACGGAGGTGAAACAATTATTCAAAACAAAAATGAGATACAGGGGAACAGCATGGGGCAATGCAACGCTGGCATTGGTAAATGAAGGATTGACCGGCAAACAACAAACGCAAACCAACCGTTATTATCCAACCACCGGTGAAATGGAAAAACTAATGGAAAGAAATACCACCGATGCTTATTCCAATCCCGGTAATCCCCTTACAGAAAGAAATCAATGGGGGCGCAATGTGATCAAAGTGATTGACGGGAATAAACTGCTGATGAATAATACCACCGGCAGTTCGCCAAAAGGCGATCTTCCTTTTCTTGCCACATTCGATCTCGCTACAAAAAAGACAGATATCATCTGGCGCAGCCCCGAAGGATATTTTGAATATGTGGCCAAAGTATTGAATGCAGAAAAAATGGAATTGCTGACAAGAAAAGAAAGTGAAAAAGAAATGCCGAACTTCTGGGTAAAGAATATCAAAACAAAAATTGCTGACCGGCAACTCACCAGTTTTTCCAATCCTTACCCGCAACTGGATGGCGTTACCAAAGAAAAAATAAGATATAAAAGAGCCGATGGTGTTGACCTGACCGGCGATCTTTATTTACCTAAAGGATATAATAAAGACCGTGACGGCAAACTACCTGTTTTCATTTGGGCATACCCGGCTGAATATAATTCTGCGGCTGATGCTGCGCAAATAAGAGGAAGCGAACATAAATTCACATTACTTAACTGGGGCACTCCTGTTTTTTATGTTACGCAGGGCTATGCTGTATTGAACAATGCAGAGATGCCGATCGTTGCTCCCGGCAAAGACAAAAAACCCAATGATGATTTTATACAACAACTGACGATGAATGCCGAAGCAGCGATCAATGTATTGGATTCAATGGGTGTGGGCGATAAGAACCGAATGGCTGTTGGCGGACATAGCTATGGCGCCTTCATGACAGCTAATTTATTAGCGCATACAAAATTATTCAAAGCAGGTATTGCAAGAAGCGGCGCTTATAACCGTTCCCTGACTCCCTTTGGTTTTCAGAATGAGGACCGTACGTACTGGCAGGATACAAAACTATATACAGAGATGAGTCCATTTACTTATGCCAATCAAATAAAAACTCCCATCCTGTTAGTGCATGGTGAAATGGATAATAATACCGGTACTTATCCCATACAAAGTGAAAGGATGTTCAACGCCATCAAAGGCCATGGTGGCACGGTAAAATATTTAAGCCTGCCATATGAGAGCCATGGTTACCAGGGCCGGGAAAATATTTTGCATCTGCTTAATGAACAGTTTGCATGGTTAGAGAAGTATGTGAAGAATGCAGGGAAGAAACCGGAAGAGAAGAAGGGGTTTTGAGACTCCGGATAGAATATCGCAACCGCAAATAATTATTTGATACACCTTAATTGTTCAAGAGTAAAATAAAAATACTAAATTTGTTGGCAAGCTAATAATTAAAAGTGAGTTATACTTCAATTGAAATATGTGCAGGTGCCGGTGGACAGGCAGTAGGATTGGAACAGGCAGGATTTGAACACCTTGCATTGGTAGAAATAGAACCTATTGCTTGCGATACACTTCGTTTAAACAGACCAACATGGACTGTAATCAATAAAGACGTTAAAGATTTTTCTTCAAAAGAGTATATTGGAGTTGTTGACTTGCTTGCTGGTGGAGTTCCTTGTCCGCCATTCTCAATCGCAGGTAAACAACTTGGACATCTTGATGAACGAGATTTATTCCCAGAAGCACTTCGCCTTGTTAAAGAATGTAACCCCAAAACAGTAATGCTTGAAAATGTTCGTGGACTTCTTGATATAAAATTCAAAGAGTATAGGCGACACATACTGGATGAACTTTATAACATGGGTTACCAATGTGATTGGCGACTTGTCAATTCCTCTGACTATGGAGTTTCGCAATTGAGACCGAGAGCCATTCTCGTTGCTCTAAAAAAACAATATTTTGAATATTTTGAATGGCCTGCAAAAAATGAAACGCAGCCATTAACTGTCGGTGAACTTTTATATGAGGAAATGAGTTCTCTTGGTTGGGAGAATGCTGATAATTGGAAACTTGCAGCTAATAATATTGCTCCAACACTTGTAGGTGGTTCAAAAAAACATGGTGGTGCTGACCTTGGCCCAACGAGAGCAAAACAATCTTGGGCATTACTTGGTGTAGACGGTAAAGGACTTGCTGATGCTCCTCCAATCAATGGCTCTAAAGCAATGCCCCGGCTGACATTAAAAATGGCTGCATTAATTCAGGGTTTTCCCAAAGACTGGAAGTTTGCAGGAAAGAAAACACCTGCATATAGACAAGTCGGTAACGCATTTCCTCCTCCGGTTGCAAAAGCTATTGGACTTTCCATAAAAAAAGCGTTGAAACAATATGAGCAAAAAGGCTCCAAAAGGCAACGGCTCCAGAGCCAAATTGCGTAAATTCTTTATTGAAAACGTTGGCAAAGTTTTAAACTCTGACACTTTACGAAAAGTTGCAGGCACAAGTGAATGGGGGCGACGTGTAAGAGAGTTAAGAAATGAAGAAGGCATGAACATAGTAACTCACAATGATAGAAGTGAGTTAAAACCTGGCCAATACTTCTTAGTTGACCTTAAACCTTTGCCAGCGTTTGAAAGAGGAATTTCTAAAGAAGTAAGAGCATTCGTTCTTGACAGAAATGGGTTTACTTGTCAAATGTGTGGTGCAGCCGCTGGCGAACCTCATCCTTATGATGACGGAAGAAAAACAAGATTGCACATTGGACATATTATTGATAAAACTATGGGCGGAAGTGATGAACCGGGTAATTTAAGAGCAATCTGTTCTGTATGTAATGAAGGTGCTTCTAACCTTACACTTAATAGACCTCAAGCAATAAAACTTCTTGCCCAAATAAGAAGAGCTCCAACATCAGACCAGTTGGATGTATTGAAATGGATAGTTGAAAAATTTCCAAAACAGGCAGAAGGGTTAATAAAAAAACTTAAAAAGTAACTATGTCGTTGTAGATGTCTCACCAATAATCGGATTAAGTTAGCTTAGCCATTCAATAACTCTCTTCACCTCTCTCGCCCCAAACCACTTTATCTCTCCATCTTTCTTAAACCATGTCATCTGCCGCCTGGCATACTGCCTTGTATTGATTTTGATTCTTTCAATAACTTCCGCCAATGTTAGTTTTCCTTCCAGGTGATCAAAGAGTTCGGCATAACCCACTGTTTGCAATGCATTCAGATCTTTAAAAGCAGTTAACCCTTTTACTTCCTCCAATAAACCTGCTTCCATCATTTGGTCAACTCTTGTATTGATATTCCGGATCAAATCTTCTCTCGGCAATTCCAACCCGATCTTAATAATATTGAAATCCCTTTTTGTCCTCTCTCCTTTTCTAAATGATAAGATGGATTGCCCGGTGGCTTCCATCACTTCCAGTGCCCGCATCATGCGTTGAGGATTTTGTATCTCCCCTTCAGCATAAAATCCCGGGTCTTTTTCTTTCACTTCATTTTGTAACCATTCCATTCCTTTGGTTTCATAATTACTGATGATCTGCTCTCTTATTCCGGCAGGCACTTCAGGAATAACATCCAGCCCTTCACAAAATGCTTTGATGTATAAACCAGTTCCACCCACCATCACTACTACATTATGCTGCTGAAACAATTCGTTTGCTTTTTGCAAAGCATATTGTTCAAATGTGATAGCTGTTACTTCATCATGGATAGAATGGGAAGCAATGAAATGATGTTTGATTGCTGAAAGTTGTTCAGTTGAGGGTCTTGCTACACCAATATTCAATTCTTTAAAACATTGACGACTGTCAGCAGAAATAATTTCAGTATTGAAATGTTTGGCTAATTGTATTGCAATGGAAGTTTTACCAACTGCGGTGGGGCCGCAAACAACAATAACAGTCTTTTTATCGGGAGAATTCATTGAAACAGGCAATTGACAATTGGCAATAGACAAATATCAGGGCAGGGCATTGCAAATTGATCATTGCATATTGCCTATTGAATTAAACTTCTTCTTCATCTGTTGCAGCAGCTTCATCACCCAAACCCACATCCTCACCTTCCTCATCTTTCTCTGCAAAACCATCGCCTGCCTGTACCTGCGTAAGATCATATTTCTCTTCAATATCGGCAAACTTATCGCCCAGCAAGCCTTTGGTACCATACTGGCTTGGCGCTATGCCTTCTGTTCTCACCATCGAAGGATAACTGATCTTCGGATTTTCTTCTTTGGATACATTGATCAATTCAACAAGAAAACTCCAGTTCTTATTAAAATCATAGAGATATTTGAAGCGTTGGTTCGGGTCTCTTATCTCTGAACCTATGGTTGTCTCGCTCATGATCAGCGGCGGCGCCTTGTATTCCTGGTCATATTTTTCCAGTGAGATCTCTCTTCCTCTCTGCCAATGATCATTACTCCGGAAAAAAGTTGCCTTATGTTTGTTGTCAAACTCATAAGAACGAAGGATCGCTTCATGCAGTTCAAAAAATGTTTGGGTATGACGGATCACCACATCCCGATAGACACTCTCATCTTCTTCCAAATAAACCCTGAATTTTAAAATAGCCATAGTACAAATTTAAGGTTTCTTCATTTCTAAACCCATTCCCTTTGCTTTCTCAATCACAAATTCCAGCGCCGCTTCTTTTGTATTAGCAATAATTCCATCCAGCATCGCATCTTTCAATGCATCTTTTAATATCCCCACCGGCCTGGAGGGCAACAGCCCGAACATTTCCATGATCGTCTCCCCGTTTACCGGCGGCTGCCAGCTTCGTATATGATCTTTTTCTTCCACTTCTTTACAACGCTGGCGCACCAGTTGAAAATTTTCAAGATAACGTTTCACCTTTTGTTTATTCTTTGATGTGATATCCGCTTCGCAAAGCATCATCAGCGAATCAAAATCCTCACCTGCATCAAATAACAAACGGCGGATGGCAGAATCAGTGATGTTTTCTTTTGTCAAACTGATAGGACGAAGATGCAGTTCAACCATTTTTTTTACCAATCGCATTTTTTCATTCTGCGGCAGTTTCAATTTCGAAAATATTTTCGGTACCATCCTTGCTCCCACCACTTCATGTCCATGAAATGTCCAGCCATGCCCTTCTTCAAAACGTTTGGTAACAGGTTTGGCAATATCATGCAAGACAGCTGACCAGCGCAACCAGAGATCATTCGTATTGGCAGACAGATTATCGAGTACCTGCAATGTGTGATAAAAATTATCCTTATGTCCATGACCATCTTTATACTCAGCGCCGGCCAGTTCCACCATCTGTGGAAAAATGATCTGCAGCAATCCACTTTTATACAAAAGATCAAACCCGATAGATGGCTTGGGTGCTGTAATTATTTTGTTCAGCTCATCCGTTATTCTTTCCTGCGAAATGATAGTTATTCTTTCAGCCGTTTCTTTGATCCCTTGCCATGTTTTTTCTTCAATGATAAAACCTAATTGTGTGGCAAAACGGATAGCTCTCATCATCCGGAGCGGATCGTCGCTGAATGTTTCCGAAGGTTTTAGCGGTGTGCGGATGATCCTATTCTCAAGATCTCTTACACCATCGAATGGATCAATGAGTTTGCCATAATCATTTTTATTCAAACTAATGGCCAATGCATTGATGGTAAAGTCACGGCGGTCCTGGTCATCTTTTATGGTGCCGGGTTCTACGGCAGGTTTGCGGGAATCAAACTGATAGCTTTCTTTTCTTGCGCCGACAAACTCAAGATCAAATCCATCGGCCGTTATTAAATGTGCAGTGCCGAAATTCTTAAAAAAATCAACTTTAGGAACAGGGTCAAATTGCCTGGCCACTTCATTTGCCAATGCAATGCCATCTCCCACACAAACAATATCAATGTCTTTGGTAGGTCGTTCTACTATCTTGTCCCTTACAAAACCTCCTATCACATAGCTCTCCACTCCCAGCGATGAAACAGCCGCAGCGATCTTTTTTAATACACCCAATTCCTGTCTTGTACATTTTATCTGCATGACGGAGCAAAGTTAAGAGTCTGGAGTCGTTAGTCGGAAGCCGGGAGTCAGGGGCGAAGCATTGTAATTTCCCCGTTATTCCATTTTATCAGGGCAGAGGGTTCGGCGATAGTTTGATCATCCTGCCGGTATTGAACAATATAGTCAACAGCTTTTTTTATTTCGGCTGAAATATCAGAAAATACTTTTGGCGAAGGCTGCCCGGAAATATTTGCTGATGTGGAAACAATAGGTTTTCTGAACCTTTTTATTAAATGCCTGCAAAACGTATCGGTGCAGATACGGATCGCAATGCTTCCGTCTTTGGCAACAAGGTTATCAGCAAAGCCTATAGCACCATCATAAATAACAGTTGTCGGTTTGCTGGTTTGTTGCAAATGGTCAAATACCTGCAGGTCAGGCGCCGCCACATGCTTCAAAATATCCGATTCGTCCGCTACCAATACGATCATTGCTTTTTCATCAGAACGTTGTTTTAATGCATATACCTTCTCCACTGCATTTGCATTGGTAGCATCACAACCTAATCCCCAAACTGTATCGGTTGGATAAAGGATAAGACCGCCGTCTTTCAGCACTTTCAAACATTCTTCAATATCGTTCTCGAAATTCATACTCATTCGTTGTTCTGCAATATAATAATGACTATACAATTCACAGGGTCTTCGAAATCCTCTCCTTAAGGAGAGGATTTAGGGGAGGCCTTTATAAACATTCATTACAGATTCAGCATGTTTTTGCGGCGTAAAATTTTGTGCATGCTGCCAGCCCTTTTCGATCATCGTTGCTGCAAACTGTTTATCAGAATAGATTTTCTTCATTGCTGCTGCTATCTCTTCAGCGCTGGCAGGGTTCACATAATAAGCTCCCTCTCCCCCTGCTTCCGGCAAACAGGAAACATTGGAAGTGATCACCGGTGTTTTACTCCACAACGCTTCAATAACCGGAATGCCGAAACCTTCGAAAAAAGATGGATAGATCATAGCTGTTGCCATTTGATAGATAGCCGGGAAATCCGCTTCAATTCGAAAATATGGTTTCAGCCGTTCCATCGCTTTGCTGCGTTCTATAGCTATTGCTTCTGGAGTGTAATCTTGTTCCAGTTTAGGTATCTCCGTTTGCTCCCATTCGGCCATCTTCCTGTCAAATGTTACGTTAGCAGAATTTTTTACTTCAAGGAAAATGATCCTGCCTATAAGATCATGCTGCCTGATATATTCTTCTACTTTAGCTTTATAAACTCCCCCATCACCAATCACTACTAATGGTATGTTCAACTCATTTTTCAAAAGATGAAGTGCTTTGCAGATATTCAGCAGGTTCTTTCTTTCAATAATAGATCCGACATATAAAAAATATTGTTCAGGAAGGCCATACACCCATCTTATCTTGGCCTTATCTTCTTCAGGCACCGACTTTGCAAAATCCGGGTGACAACTTTGATAGCAAACACTGATCTTGCCTTCAGGTGTTCCATAAAATTCTATTATATCTTTTTTTGTCTGCTCACTTATGGCGATCACTTTGTCCGCATGGCGGCACGCATAACTGAATTTTTTATGATAGATCTTTGCATCTACATACGTATACTGTTCGGGATACCTTTCATGAATAAGATCATGGATCGTAACAACTGATTTAATACCCGTTTTTTGAATTCCGGCCGGTATTTCATGGCTCAATCCATGGTATAGTTTTATATTAAGTCTTCGCAGGTCCTTTTTTACCCAGCTACTTCTCCATGCTGAAGTTATTAGTTTATGAAAAAAAGATGTGGGCTGTATCTCATGCATGTTTTTAACTATCGGACTGTACATCGTTGAATACTGCGGATTGAAAAGATAGTACTGGTGCTCAGGATAAAATTCCGACAGCGCATTCAGCAGGTTGCGGCTGTAATGGCCCAGACCTGTGCTATTATGGTATGCTCTTTTTGCGTCGAAACCGATGTTCATGCGATCTGCAAATTTGTAGATATGCAAATGTGCAGATTAATTCCCGATATTGATAACGCATTTGCACATCTGCATATTTTCAAATTGGCACATTAGCTTATTTTCGCACTATGAAAGAACTCATACTCGAAGCCTGGGCCAACAGGGAATTATTAAAGGACAGTAAATACAGCGATGCCGTAAAAGCCGTGATCGAAGAAGTGGACAAAGGGAATTTAAGATCGGCTTCTCCTTCCGATCCTTCGACTGGCACTCAGGATGGCTGGGTGGTAAATGAATGGGTGAAGCAGGCGATACTTTTATATTTCGGTCTGCAGCAAATGCAGACATGGGAAACCGGGCCGTTTGAATTTTATGATAAGATGTTATTGAAAAAGAATTTTGCTGAACTCGGTGTCCGTAGTTTGCCCGGATCAGTAGCAAGGTATGGCTCCTACATTGCAAAGAATGTTGTACTCATGCCTTCGTTTGTGAATATCGGCGCTTATGTGGACGAAGGAACGATGGTGGATACATGGGCAACGGTGGGAAGTTGTGCGCAGATAGGTAAAGGCGTTCATTTAAGCGGTGGTGTTGGTATTGGCGGTGTATTGGAACCATTGCAGGCATCTCCTGTCATTGTTGAAGATGGATGTTTTATCGGCAGCCGCTGTATCGTTGTGGAGGGTGTGATCGTAGAAAAAGAAGCAGTGCTGGGCGCCAATGTTGTGCTGACCCAATCAACAAAAATTATTGACGTAAGCGGCCCCTCACCCAAAGAAATGAAAGGAAGAGTGCCGGCAAGATCTGTGGTGATACCCGGCTCTTATACAAAGAAATTTCCGGCAGGTGAATATGGTGTGGGCTGTGCATTGATCATTGGTCAACGTAAACCGAGCACCGATCTTAAAACAAGTCTGAATGATGCGTTGAGAGATTTTAATGTAAGCGTTTAGTATGAATAAGATCATTTTTTCTATTTTCCTGGTTATTAGTTGCATTTTCTGTCAATGCAAATCTGCAGAAGACGATAGACCTATATGCATTTACAAAAAATCAGGGAAAACAATTGAGCAGCAATTCCCATTCAATCAATCTGATCGTATTGAGATCGTCTCTTATGATTCAAGGAATGATACAGTTGGTAACCTCATACTGGATGGGCGCTTCATAGTAAACGATATTTATGATCTTGTCGTTTTAAATAAGCCACAAACAGATTCCCTGTTTTCCCTCTTGTACGATTATGAAAGAAACAAGAATGCAGGACCGGTGCGGTATGCCGATTGTTACAATCCAAGGCATTCCGTTGTTTTTTATAAAGCAGGAAAAGCTATTGCGTTCTGGGAGATCTGCCTCGAATGCGGGGGTCAGCGACAAACAGCAAATACTGAGTTTGATAAGTTTTGCCATGAGAATACATGTCGTATCCAGGAGCTATTTATAAATGCAGGGATCAAAGACGGAATTATCCCGGAACAATGTGCTTCAACAAAAAATAACCCATGACCCCCATCGGAAACACTCCCCTTATCAAACTTGAAAAACTATCCGAACCCGGATGCGCTGATATTTATGTAAAATATGAAGGCGGCAATCCCACCGGCAGCATGAAAGACCGCATGGCCTTGTCCATGATCGAAGGCGCAGAAAAAAGAGGCGATCTAAAACCCGGCGGAAATATTGTTGAATATACCGGCGGCAGTACCGGCAGTTCATTAGCGATGGTATGTGCCATCAAAGGTTATCATGCAACATTTGTTTCTTCCGATGCTTTTTCAGAAGAGAAACTGCAAACGATGAAAGCTTTCGGCGCCGAACTGGAAGTATATCCAAGTGATGGTGGCCGTATCACAGCTGACCTGATCAATTCATTGATCGCAAGAGCAAGAGAATTAAGCAAAGCCCCCAATACTTTCTGGACAGATCAATTCAACAATGTTGACAATCGCAATGCTTATCATAACATGGCCAATGAAGTGATCAGCGTATTAGGAAATGATATTGATGAATTTATCATGGGCGTTGGAACAGGCGGGAGTTTTTCCGGCAATGCAGAAGTATATAAAGAAAAAATTCCCGGCATCCGTTGTATTGCTATCGAACCTTTTCATGTCAGAGCATTATCCGGCGGTGATATTTCCGGCAAACATAAACTGGAAGGTATCGGCTCCGGGTTTGTTCCCGCCATTTGTCGCCTCGATCTTGCTGATGAAATAATTCCTGTAAAAGATGAAGATGCCATGCAAACAGCAAGAGACCTTGCAAGAAAAGAAGGTATCTGGGGAGGCACAACTGCCGGCGCCAATGTGTGGACAGCTATTCAAAGAGCAAGGAAGATCGGTGCAGGCAAAAAGATTGTCACTATTATTCCTGATTCCGGATTGAAATATTTGAGAGGCGATCTGTATAGATAAAGCCTCCCCAAGCCCCTCCGCAGGAGGGGTTTTAGACTCTGAATATTGGAACTACTTTATTTGCTCGAATAAAGTCTACGAATAAAGAACATTCCCTGCGCCTATTTTTCGCCTCAACGAATATTTCTTTTACTCCAATCTTCCCGGGAGAAAAATCCAGCGCTGCAGCAGCTTCCTATTACAAGCAGCAGGTTCTACAATTAATTTCCAAAGAGAATGACTTTCCCCTATGCCAATTCGCAAAGGAAAACTTGTGATAAGGAAATCGTCGTATCGAATTGGCTTGATTTTTTTGTTACTTTTTGTATCAAGACAAAAAGTAAAGAAAGTCTTTTCAAAAATAAAAGTCCCCCGATCCTTCGACAAGCTCAGGACCAGGGGACTTTGTTTATAGTGTGTTGCAACCGTTCTATTCTTTCACAATCTTCACTGTGCTTTCCTTTCCTTCATTCATCACTTTGATCATATAAACACCTGAAGCAAGTGTGGCTACGTTCAATTGTGTGTTTATCCTGGTAGTGGTTTGTTGCATTACCATTTTACCATAGATATCAAATACCTGTATATTAGCCATTCCGTTCAGATCTTCGATCTTCAGGTTCACTTTATCATTGACAGGATTGGGGAACACACTGATCTTGTCAGCAACGATAAGGTCATCACCTTTACTGGCCGTACCTAATTGTACTCTCAGTGTATAGCAACTGGTAGCATTGTTTGCATTGTTATAGCCATACGCTCTTACATAATAAGTACCGGCTGTATAAGTACGGGTGATCGTTTCACTCGTAGTACCGCCATTCTGTGATATCGCCAGCTGGGTAGTACCATTACTGCTGTATAAACGCATATCGTAGTCAGCAGGCAATGTTGTCAATGTTATCGTAGCTGTACCACCGGTAGTAATAACGAACCTGTAATAATCATTATCACCGCTTGGGCTGATCAAACCTTTCACATCTGTATTGAAAGGTATTGTTGCTGCACCACCTGAACTTCCGTTTGTTGAAACATCATAGCTGCTCTGGCAACCACCCGATACCGGTGTTGCAGTGGCAGTGATCGTATAACAAGTAGCGCTGTTAGCTCCATTATATCCAAACACCCTGATAGTATAAGTACCAGCTGCCTGGCTATTCAGTGTTACAGTTTCAGTAGCTGTGCTTCCTGCACCTGAACCTATCACAGTTCCTGCACTGTTCAGTATCTGCATATCATAGTCAACACCGGCTGGCCCCACCAAACTGAATACATTGTTGGTGGTCCCTGTTGTAGTGATCTTGAAATAATCATTATCGGTTGTAGTAGTAATCGCCGCCGAGTTAGCAACACCGCTTGAAATAGCGGCGGCTGTTGCCTGTGTTTCATTAGGCTCGAATGCCGTACCGCAACCCGGAGCTGCCAAAGTAGTGAACTGTGCCTGCGTATAAGAACTGCTGCTGCTTGCACAATTAGTTCTTACTCTCCAGTCATATAATGTAGAGGCAGCCAATCCGCTAAGATTTACGGAAAGTGATGTTGTACCTGTTACTGCATTCGTCCATGTTCCGGATGCATTTGTTTTATAATCCACATCATAACTTACAGCGCCGCTTGCTGCTGTCCAGCTAACTGTTGCTGCTGATGTAGTAATACCTGATGATGATAAACCTGTTGGGGCATTACATCCGGCAACTGGTATTGTTGTGAATTGTGATTGTGCATAAGCACTGCTGCCACCTGTGCAATTAGCTCTTACTCTCCAGTCATATAATGCACCGGATGCAAGACCACTAAGATTTGCCGAAGTTGAAGTTGTTCCGGTTACAGCATTTGTCCATGTGCCTGAAGAATTCAGTTTATAATCCACATCATAAGAATTAGCGCCGGCTACTGTGGCCCAAAGAACCGTAGCAGATGATGTAGTAATTGCAGTAGAAGACAGGAAATCGGGCGTACCGCAACTTGAACCGGCAGTGATCGTAAAGTTTGCGTTTGAAATATCAAAGAAGATATTGCCAACTGCTTCAATCTTTATCCTAGCTGTTGTTGATGGTGTATTCGGAATAGTAACCGCTTCACTGCCATCATTAGCCGTGCTGGCAACCAATGTGCTGAAATTATTACCGCCATCTGTAGAAATAGAAATTTTTACATTGGCACAACTAACAGGCGCTGCCGTAGTATTAGCAACAGACCATGTAATAGTTTGTGTTGAATTACCTGCCCATGATACAGCTGTATTGGGAGCAGTAACGGCAAAAGGACCGGAAGTATTTGAAACAGTAACGACCACATCATCAAACTGTGTTTGTCCAACAGAAACAGGAGCCGTAGAACTATAAGGAGCATTATCTCTTACTGTCAGCCTGAAGTTCAGTGTTCTTGAAACAGAACTTAATGCTTCGGTATTGGCGCCTGCGTCACCGCCCGGTAATGGGCCGGAAACATTGGAACCTGCAAGGATCGTTGCTAATTTAGGGAAGAGCCTTACAGGAGATGTAGTAGCGCCAAAAGATATCCAGTTTGGACCCGTAGCTTTTGTTGCACTGGCAACACTGCTTGCTCCTGTTTGTCCTGAACCTGCATTATCATTTTGCTCCCAGCAATAAGTCAATACATCGCCCGGGTTTGCATCAGTAGCAGCACCTGTCAATGCGAACGGTGTGCTGATTGGGATGGTAAAATTATTACCTGCATTTACAACCGGGGTTGCATTTGATAAAGTTGTCGTTACCGGGCAGGTCTTCGTTGCGAGGTTAGCCTGTATCTGCGCAATAGATGCCTGGTGAAATATATCAATTGAATGTGGAGCAAGATCCTGGCTGGTGATACCTGCATAACCCATGATGGTGATACCGGAGCCGGGTTCTTTATTTACACCGGTGCCTTCATTGCTATGCGAGAAAGTATGATTAGCACCCAGTTGGTGACCTACTTCATGTGCTACATAGTCTATATCAAAATTATCTCCCTGGGGAATACCGTCATTGGGTGAAGTGATACCGGCACCTTTGCCAAGGGAATTATTGTTGGCCGGGTTTACACAAACGCAACCAATACAGCCTGCATTTCCACCACCGCCTGAGGCGCCAAACATGTGGCCAATATCATAATTCGCACTACCGATCACAGAGGTCAACGTTTGCTGTAATTGCAAATTCCACTGGCTTAAGGTAGTTGAGTACGGGTCTGTGGAAGGAGTATAATATATAACAGATGTTGTGTTGGCAATAAGATTAAGGTGCAGGGCAAGATCTCTTTCATACACCCCATTACAACGGGTCAGTGTTGCATTGAATGCAGCTAATACCAATGATACCTGTGCTGAACTTGTAGCGCCATACCAATTGGAATATTCTGCATTACAGGATTGAGCCAAACGCATCGTCTTTAAGTCGCCGCCTGATCTTGCAGTAATAGTAGCCACCTGGTTGTTTAAACTGGTAGCTAATTGCTGATCGGGTGTAGAACATGTCCATTGTAATGATCCCGGAGCTCTTTGTGATCTGAATACTGCATACACAGTATGATCTTGTGAATACGCTTCAATGAATTCATTTGGTTTTCCCGTTCTGAAAACCATTGTTTGAATTCCTTGGGGAGAAATGCTCAGCTTTAATGTTGCTGAGGGGTCATTGATACCTTTTCCTGAGAAAGCCCTGATCTCGGGGAACTGAGCCTGCAATGCCGGCTCGAAATTGGAAGCTTCAAAAACTTCAAACTGCTCTATCTGCCCTTCAGCATTGGGAAGAGAGATAACAGTTGAATGCCGGGAAGCATTATCAACGACATTGAATAATTCATTCCGTAATGGAGCTGTGTTCAGATCAAATAATTTGAACTCCTTCGGGAAAGAAACTCTGGCCACTGCTTTATCAGTAGTGATCTTACTGGCATCCGTGTGGGAAGACCAATAGTCCTGTGCAAACATTGCTGTGCCGGATAACAACAATGTCATGAAGAGTAAAATCCTTCTCATAATGTGTTTTGATTTAACGTGTAAAAAAAAATATGCTGCCGAATATAACTGAATATTTTAATCAGCCATCAGTATTATTACTGCGTAAAATCCGTTATCAACATTTTTTACCGGTTGTTGACAAATTGGTTTCCGGTATTTGCCGGGGTATGCTGTTATTTGCATGATTGATTGGTTTTGTTTTAAGTGTTTTTCTGTACTTATTCATTTTCGCATGGTTGTTGCTAAACACATTGTTATATGGGCACAATACCTTTCTTTTTATTGATCGCCGTCCCGCTTATGCTGATCTGGTTTAACTTCATGGTGAAGGATAAACACAGAAAACATCCCAAAAGTGATTCGGTGAACTGACCCGATCCCGCTGTAGAAAATTTACACTATTATGGTGTGGCTTTTCTTCAATTAAACTATTTCAATGCTGATAAGCGGGTCATTCAACCACAAAAATTTCATCCCCTGACCCAAATAAAAAAGACCCCAACTATAAAAGTTGAGGTCTTTGTGCCCCCAACTGTACAATTCTCGAACCATTTTATACCAGATTTGACAAGACTTGCGAATCTTATGATTGCATAAGAGGTTGTGAGTCTTTTGTTTTTGGGGCCTTTCAAGGGGTATTAGTGGAAACCAGTTGATGGGCTAACAAATAAAACAGTCTGGGTAGTTAACCAGACTCGAAAAAGCAAAGTGTAATAAAACACATCTTGAAAATGGAAAATAACAACCGGATTTTGAATGAAATCACTGCCTGGAATGACAACCTCAAAAATTTGCAGGGGGTATTTGGCAATCATGTGGCCGATTACGGTTATGTCATTCGGGCTAAACTGGAATGTTTTAAGCAGATTAAAGCCAAATACAAAATGCCAGGAAATCACGAAGAGAAAATTGCCCGCAAGATTTTACAGGCAGAAATTCGCCACCTCGAAAAAATAGCTTTCCCAAATAGAATTGAAAGATTTCTAAGGAAAAGTGGTGAAAATGCCCGTTTCGTTATCCGAAAGGTTTTGAACTATGTCCGTTCAAAACAGCAAGTTTTAACAGAAAACGAATTCAGCCAAAAGGAAAAATCAGCGCATTTAGGCAACAGTGAAAAGAATTTGAATAAAACAGCTATTCAATACAACAAGAAATTAAAGGTTGTTTCTGATGATACATTGTTGCCCAAGCTAAGAAACGGAAGCGGAAAGGGGTTAAAGATGTAGTCTCTTTTCTTGTGTGATTTTGGGCAGTTTAAAATTATAAACTTGAAAAGTATGAAAATTGATAAAAGCTATATTGTATTTATACAGTCTATAAAAAGGCAAATTGTACAAAGCCGGTATGTGGCGGCCAGGCTGGCCAACCGGGAGCAACTGATGTTATACTTTAATACCGGGTTGATGATTTCGGAGAAGATAAAGGCTCAGAAATGGGGTGCCAAAGTACTTGACCAAATTTCGGCAGACCTGCAAAAAGAGCTGCCGGGGCTAAAAGGATTTTCGGCGGGTAATCTCAAAAAAATAAGGCTGTTTGCTGAGGCTTATGCTCCCCATTTGGTAATTGGTTCGACAGCGTCGAACCAAATTGGGCTGGCTGGTATCAGAGACGGTTTTTCAATTAGTTCGACATTGTCGAACCTGATTGAAAATAAAGCATTTTACGAGGCATTTACAGGTATCAGCTTCTCTCATCATTTTACAATTATCACCAAAATAAAGGCTTGGGAAGCCCGGATTTTCTATATCCAGTCTGCGGCTGTCAATTTTTGGTCGCTGACGGTGCTGGAGCATCATATTGAGAATAACCTGTTTGGAAAGGAAGGTAAGCTACCCAACAATTTTGATGGCACTTTGAATGAAAGCTTGAAGCCCTCTGCCCTGAAAGTTTTTAAAGATGAATACCTGCTGGATTTTATTGCCGGTGATGAACTGGATGATGAACGCCATATTGAACAACAGGTGGTATTAAACATCCGCAACTTTATTTTGCAAATGGGTAAAGGCTTTTGTTTTATAGGTAACCAATACCGGCTTGAGGTGGATGGTGATGAATTTTTTATTGACCTGCTCTTTTTTAACCGGCACCTGCAATGCCTGGTGGCTTTTGAATTAAAGAAAGGTAAATTTAAACCAGCCGATGCCGGGCAACTAAATTTTTACCTGAATGTACTGGATGAAAAAGTAAAACTGCAGCAGGAAAATAGCAGCATTGGTATTGTGCTTTGCAAAGAGAAAAACAATACAGTTGTTGAGTTTGCAATTAAAAGCTATGATAAGGCAATGGGTGTAGCTACCTATAAAACCTCGAAGCAAACTCCAGAAAGTATAAAAAATTTATTACCTAACCCAAATGCCATCGCTAATCTTATTAAATAATTACCTATTCCTCTTTATTGGAATTAGAAGCCCTTATCACTTCAGGGAGTGTAGTGGCCAAAGTCCGTAATATTAAAGGCGCTGATAGACCAATATGAAAATAAACAATCTTGTTAAGCTTCTGGGCATCGTCAAAATAAACGTACCCTAAAATTACACTCAATGCAATGTTGAAGACAATGGCTAAATAATACAGAGCTGATTTAAAATCAGGACGTCTGTCTTTTGGTGCATTCATACCATCAATTAAATAAAGAATTTGAACAGCAGCACCCCCAAGCCCGGAAATAAAAACTGGTTCTGGTATTGACATAGTAATTAATCTATTCGGTTCTTAAATGTTCCAATTATCTTATCCATTATTGGAGCTTTACTTCTAAACAAACGCCTCGACGTAAATAATGGCTCACCTGCTTTTTTTCTATAAGAAGACCTAACAAACTCCCCGGAGTTGGTTATTACATTTACAACTATATTGGGGTCAATTTTTGTTTGTGATGATATCTCATCAAGAGTTTTCCAATAATCGCCTTCTGCATTATCAAAAAAAGCGGTTATCACTTCTTTTGCCGCATTTATTTTATCAGACATAAAGTCAAAATTTATTAATCAAAAAATACTCAAGTTTACTTTTCAATGCAAAGCTTCATTTCTTTACAACGTTGCCTTGAATTGTGCAACTGTCTCCTTTTCCCATTCATAGAAATTTTCAGGGTCTATCCAGAATTGTTTCCATGAATTATTTAAAAGCTCACATACCTTACCTTTTGATTCAGGAGAAATAATGTCACAGCCAATTTGTTTTGTACCAACAAGGCAAAATTCTGCTGCTAATTTAAGTAATTTGTCAGGCACAGCTACTGAAAATCCAGTGGGCTTTTTATGGTCAACGATTACTTTAAATTCCTCCCATTTAGCCTGAATTTCTTTTTTAACTTCTTTAAAACCCACTAATTCCAAACCATGCAAAATTGCTTTCATTCTTGCTTCTCCAGGCGGATGCGATGATTTTTGAAATGTTGGAATTTTATACACTTCCCAGGACATTTTGGTGCACATATGAATGTTTGACCATATAAATGCAGGGCCTAAAGTAAAAGTTGCAAATAAATCACAGAACAGTTCAACTGACCACTTTTCAAGCCATGATTCTTTCCAGACATGAATAGAATCAAATTCTGACTGGTTTGTTTTATTAAGTTCCCGTCTTTTTATTTCATCATCAAAATACTTTCTTACTTCAACATTGAACAAACCCAGATTATTCTGCATTGCATCCAGCTTTGGGTTTTCTAAATATAACAACGGATGACCCAATTCATGATATATATCAGGGATATGCAGAACAAATTCTGATTCCAAAAGAGGTATGCAAATAAGATTGTAGTCCGGATAAATGTGATAATACTTCTGAGACAAGCATGACGCTACTGGTGTTTGTAACGGATAATTGATTTCCTGACAAATTTGATATACAAGTTTATTTACAAACTCATCGTCAGCAGCTTTCCTGCTCATGGCGGCTATTACCACATTTTCAATATCAGACAACCGGCCAGAAAGCTGCTTAAATTTCGAAAACTTTTGTCTTATACTCTTTGGGTCGTTATAATCATCATCATTATACAAATAATCAAGTTCAGCTATTATTCGCTCTATCTCCCTATTTGCTATTGTTGCTAACGATGGGAAATATACTCCAAGTTCTCTTGCACCGGGTATTTTTGACATTAATACCCAGCCCTTAGCTATCGCTTCTTTGATTGCTCCGTTAATATAACTTCTCATAGTTTTAATCGCCAATTATCTTTGCTAAAACTTCACTGTTTTCAACATCTAAGGCTTCTGTAATTAATTCAATTTTAGGTATAACAGTTTCTGTGTCTTTGTTCTTAATATCCTGAATTAATGTGTTTAAGAAAACATCAGGTTTTTTGTTGAAATTTCGTAGTTCCCGTTCAATTATACTTGACAACATTTGAAACTGAGGTTCAGCATTATTTACATCAGTAAGTTTGGACACAAAATCAATTAGTTGCTCCTGCCGTGCATCTGTAATTTCCGGATGTATTTTGGCCTTCACAATAAAATCATTTAGTATATCCAGGTATTTACTGGTAAGGCGAAAAGTATTTGTATTTATACCAATATTGCTCATAGTTGTATGTTTAGCGTTATGAATGAATGGTTTTAAGAACATCAAGTGCTTCCAAATCAAAATCACTGCCCAGTATATTAATTCTTCGGTCGGTTATCTTAATAGTTAATGGGTATCTGGAGCAATCATCTGGTTTTGTATAAGCCAGGCATGACAGGTAATAAATGTCTTCTATAATATGCTCTATATCCATATTCCCAATTGGGTATTTAATATACAATGGATTAGAGCTTCCGTTATGTTTGAACTCTCTGCCTGTTGTACAAAGAAAAGCTTCCCGATTATTTATCTTTATCCAAGAGCCAATCTCTGGATTTAACACATAGCCATCGTCTTCTTCATTATGCAATACATCATATTCTTTAAGCACTTCAAAAAGTCTTAATTGAAGTATTGAATGTTTAGGTAGCTCAACAATATTTACAGATACATCGTCCGGGAGTATGCCTTTTTCTTTCAACAATTGAATAGCTTTAAATATTCCATTCCGTTCAACTGAAAATAGCTTCCCATCCCGATGGATAACTATCTTTTTTAACAGGTTTGTTGTATTATTCTTCTGGACAGTAATGTATCTGACAAGCATTTTAATAATCTGTCCCTCAGATAAACGCTCCTTATTTTTTGACTTATCGAATTTGGTAAGTATATTCTTAGAATACTTGTCAATAAAGGTAAACCCAGCGATGTGTTTTTTTACGTCAATGCCAATGGTCAAATCTGCATGTAACGGGGTGTTTAAAACATAAGGCCATCTTTCATTGTTAAGAAGCACCTGATTAATTGCAACACCTTTAACATAGCCATCGTATTTGCCTTTCAACTCTCTCCTGATAACGTAGCCCTTCTGCCCATTGTTTTCGGTATATAAGAAACATTCTTCCAAAGTATCACTGTGCATGATGCTTGCCGTAATGTTATATTCTTCGAGGCACTCCGATACTACTAATGCGGCTAAATCATCATGCTGGCGTTGTTCTTTTTCTACTCCTGATGGAAGCATAATGAGGGCATACCCGCCGCTATTCTTCTTAATGGTTTCTTCCATCTTCTGTAAAATTTCAAATCCAATTGCCACAGCATTCCTCTTATTGCGGTTGTCATAAGTAATTACAATGGGATTCCATCCATCTTCGGTAGGATGAGTTTTATTTACCTGCGACCTTAAATGACCAAGAAAATGTTTCTCATTACCAAACATGTTGTAAACAGTCTGGGGGACAAGGTAATACTGTGTTTCAAATATTGCGTTTGTATAAAAACCTGCGCTATCATCAAATAACAATCCCTTTCGTCTTTTACCAAGGTCTTCCAGAAATGTATGAATCGAGTTTTCAGAATTCCGTACCGATAATGACACATCATTTCCAAATAAAAAGTCAGGAGTCTGAAATTTCTTCTTTTCAACAGTTATTGGTTGAGTGCCTACCTGCAATTTGATTTTACCATACATCAGCCTTCTGAAAAAATTATTATGAATTATTCGAATCAGTCTTCTTCTTGGAAAAGGATTAATAATAGATTTGTGATGTATTTTTTGCACTACGGCATCTTCAGTATCATATACCTTATAGCAAAGTGCTGCCACTGCTGCTCTTTCCTGTCCATCATTTGTTCTGTATAACAACACTGATGCATTATCTGGTAAGTTTGCTACCTCTGGCGGCATAGATGGACCAAATTTGTCCTGAATATCCTGTAGCAGTGTTACCACTTTGCCGTCAGTTTGCCGTGTAAACTTATAGGTAGAAACTGTTAAGTCACTAAGCTCTATTGGGCGTATTTCGTATCTGGTAACGCCGTACTGATACATATAATGTGATTTACTTACTCTTTGCGATTTGAACTCGTTTCTGGACAAACGGGCATTAACGGGATAAAGCGATATATATTTCTTTGTAATGTCAATCTCAAAACCAAATCCTTTAGTTGGTAATTCAGTTACCCTTGAATAAAAACCGGTGTATATACCTACCGGATTTCTTTGCTCTTTGGCAATTACATTGAAAAATCCATCGCCGGAGCCGGGTTGCCAAAGACCTTCATTCTTTGTGAGTTCCGATTGACTATCGAATTGCAAAAACCTTAGAATTACTTTTTTAGTTTCCTCATCATAATTGACAAAATCCAGCTTTATAGGGCTGTCAGTCTTTTTAAAATAGACAACATCACCGTGTTTTACAGTGTATTCATCGGGTACTCTGTTTGTAATATCTTCATCGGCCCTTATAACGAGGTAAGGCTTTTTATCTTGAGTAACAACAGTAACCGGATGCCTGAGCTTATAAGCCAGGCTTTTGATTATGTATTGAATATTAATGTCAAAATCGTCATTAGCATCATCATCAGCTTTTGACTCTTTCAATCCAATTATTTCATACAAAAAATAATCAGCAGATAGTTGACTGCAATTTTCAATTTTGAAAATGTTCGTCTCGTACTGTGTATTTACTGGTTGTTTCATAACTATTTGTTTTACATATTTTCTGAAATGAACATTTTTGACAATGTTCAATATAATTTGTTGTAGAAAAATCGTCTGCTTTCAATTGATTGTACTTTTTGTTAGCACCAGCCATATGCATCCTGATAATTGCAGAAGACATATTCTCTCCAAAAGCTTCTATTTTTTCATCTGTTACATAATAATCCCGTTTTATTCGGTCTTTATGAAGCAATTGATATTCGGTCAGTTTATAATCATGGATTTTCCATTTGGAAACATTGGGAAGAAAATCTGCATGAGGCTTTATGGTAGCTACTTTATAAAGAGCCACTGCATAGGCAATTAATTGTTCATCGTATGAAGCTGTTCCGTATGTATGTACTTTCCAGTCAAAAATATGTGGTGGACTATCATCAAAAAAAGCAATAAAATCGGGAATCGCTTTTACACTAAACCGGTCAAAATTATAAATCAATGGCCGCTGGCTAATTACATATTTGGAAGATTTCAGGTAATCAATAAAGTCTTTATCATCAAGAATATTTGTAAGGGCAGTAACAATATCATCTTTTGCATGATTGATTTCCTCGTCAGAAATGCCCTCACCAAATTCACATTCAATAAAAGCATTAAAAGCTGGATTATTTGTAAGTACAGCATCCGGCTCCCGATACTTTTGAGAAGTAGCATACTCTAATTGTGTATCAAACATGGCCATTGCCTGCTCAATAAAGTAATCTTTTTTTACAGGATATCTATTGTTGATTGCAAGTACGAGAAATTTACTCAGTATGTTATCCACTATTGTACCCCGCCAGGCATGAACTGTCTGCAACTTTGAAAGAAGTGTTACTTCCCGTCGAAACAAATCATTCTTCACACGGCTGTCCGCTACAATATTCTTGTAGAACCACAGCCTTTCACACTGAACAAATTGCTTATATCCGGTAACTGAAATCATTTTTTCCGATTTCTGATAAACTTTAAATAATTAAGTAATTCCAACTCTTCATCATCTGAAATATCACCCACCCTGTAAGCGATAGATATTTTACCGGATTCACTTTTCACCTTTTCTTTACGTTCGGTAACTGGATAGCCTACTTTCTCCATAAGCAAATCATAGCTTACACCATATATTTCAGAAAGCTTGTGAAGCGTTAACGGAGAAGGCTGTTTTACTTTTCCTGATTCGAGTTGACTTAAATAAGCATTCGAAACATCGGCCTGTTTCTCTACTTCTCTCAGGGTCATATTTTTTGCTTCCCTCAAAGCCCTGAAGTAGTCGCCATAATTTTGCATACAATTTAAATTTATCGGTTTGCTAAATATTGCAAGCAAATATATAGATTGTTGCTTGATATTGCAAGCAAATATATAGATTGTTGCTTGATATTGCAAGCATTATTTTTAAGCGCTTACTGATTTTTCTACTCTGTTCGACTTAAATAATTGATAATTAACTGATTGTAATTATTTTAGGAAAGCTATGCCTCATGGTTGCCAATAATATTGGAAAGAAAATCTCTGGCAAATTTTTCAGCAGCAAGAAAATCACTTAGCTTTTGCTCAAGCAGCTTCTTTAATTCAGCATTAAACCTGAATAACAACTTAAAATTAATACTGCCTTTTGTTTTAGAATACTCTGCTCTTACTACTGGCATAATCCTTTTGTCAATTTCTTCCAGATAATAGGAGGATGCTGCTGAAATTCTTGCTTCGAGTAGTTGGTATTTACCCTCTTGGTTAAGTTTGCAGATGCTGCTTATTTCTTCTGTAAATTTAAGCGATGTGGTAGTACAGTGGCTAATTCTCCCGAGTGTGTCCGCAATTTCAGCATAGTTATTTAGCAAACTACCATTTTGAGAAAAAAATGCAGATAACTCTACCCAGCTAAAATAATCACATAGTTTTCGTTCTGCAAATAATGCCTGTTCATTTGAAAGAATTTCAATCAGTTTATCCTCCGATAATGAATCTGGCAAAGCACCGGCAGCAAAAGCTGAGTTATTCATAATTTGAAGATTAACCTTAGAACTTAAAGATAGTCCCTGTAAAGATTTTAATCGGCTTAAAGCAACATAAGCCTGTCCCGGAACAAAAACATCTTCTAAATCCAAAACTGCATTTTCAAACGTTAATCCCTGGCTCTTATGAATGGTAATTGCCCAGGCTAACCTAACAGGGAACTGCCTGAACGTACCTACGACTTCAGGGTTTACAGAATTTGTTGATTCGTTAAATACATATTTTATTTTTGACCAAACTTCTTTTTGAATTTGTATTGTGGCACCATCATCAAGCAATATAGATAATTCTTCAGGCACAATAGCTTTTACCAGGCCTGTCTTTCCGTTGTAATATTTTTTATCTTTTCCTTTGTCATTACGCAACAACATTATTCTTGCCCCAATTTTTAATTTTAAACAGTTTTCAGTAGGAAAAGATACTTCATCAAAGTCACCATCAACCTCCGCCCATAGAAATTCCTCCTGAGTTGCTAAAATTCTAAGCCCATTTTCATTTATTGAGTCAACTTTGGCATTATGAGTTGTAAGAATAACGGGACTTTTCTCATTTACAACATCGGGCTTGTAACAAGTGTTTATTAAATCAACTTCTCTTTGGGAACAATTACCCGTACGGACTTGATTAAGTAATTGAATAAAATTATCGTCTGTCTGGCGATAAACTTGTGTAAGTTCGAGATATACGGGTGGTGCTATTTTGATTGATAGGGCGTTTAAGAAATTAATTCCCTTGTAATATTGTTTTATCTGTCTCCATTCTTCATCTGCTATGATTGGTGAAAGTTGACAAAGGTCTCCCACAAACAGAACCTGAACATCGCCAAATGGCACATCTTCCTTTTTTCTCGTTGTCCTTAAAATATAATCAATAGCATCTAATGTATCTGCTCTCAACATTGATACTTCATCAATAATAAGTAATTCAAGTTCTTTAATTAGCTTCTTTTTATTACTGTCTATAGAGGTTCCCAGTTGGCTTTTTCCTGGCAGAAAAGGGCCAAGTGGCAGGTTAAAAAACGAGTGAATGGTAACTCCATTTGCATTGATAGCTGCAATGCCGGTGGGTGCAACAACTATACATTTTTTATAGATATTTTGACGAAGTGCGTTTAGAAATGTTGTTTTGCCGGTACCAGCTTTGCCAGTAAGAAAAAGCGACTTATCTGTTGTGGAAATAAAATTGAGAGTAAGTTTAATAATATCCATAGGGGTTTACAGCAATTATTAGCCAACAGGCATTTTTGAAGTTACTATTATACAATTTAGCAAATTTAAACTACAATTGGTAAATCACATATTGCAACTCCAATATCCAATGGGATTAAAGGTATTACCCTATTAGTCAAGTTTCTTTCTCCGCCTTCAACCTCCCCACTTCTTCCCCAATCAACCGCTTAATATCCATCTTTACCTGGTAATAATTGTCCAGCACCTGTTGCTGAGTAACACTAGAAACCGCAGGAATGTCCCGGTAGTTACTTACTTCTGCATTTAGTTTCTCATGGTCATTGATAATTTCGGAATGAAACATTTTGAGTTTGATTTTTTCCAACGGGTCGTCGGCAACCATGCCGACAAATTCACCGGAAGAAAGTGCGGCAATCTTACTGGCGGGTATGGCTGCATCCAATTGTTTGCTGTGGCTGATGGACGTATCGGTACGATTGATGGAAACACTCTGCCTGTCCTGCATTATTTTACCAAAACGTTCACTCAGCAGTTTGCTGGTTTCTCCCATCACCTGTCCGCTGATAATATTGCCAGTGATGTTTACAATTACATCGGCCTGCTCACGACCATAATCTTTTTTAAGCTGGCTAAAATCCTGCATGGCTAAAGTGGTGGCAACTTTATTACTTCTGGCTGTAGCAATCAGGCTGTCAATATTGTTGAAATAAATGGTGGGAAATTCATCAAACACCAAACTGCACTTTTGCATCCCCTTTTTGTTTACCTGCCTTACTAATCTTGAAACATAAAGAGATAACACAGCACCATAAATTTGCTGCTTCTCCGGGTTATTACCTACGCAAACAATTTTTGGATGCTTGGGGTTGTTAATATCCAATGTAAAATCGTTGCCAGATAACACCCAATACAATTGCGGTGCTGCCAACCTTGCCATACCAATTTTAGCAGAGGCTACCTGTCCTTCCAATTGTTCCATTGCATCGTTTTGGTAAGCGGTTATGAAGGGGTTTACCAGTACTTCAATCTCAGGTTGTGTATTTAATACCGGAAACAATTCATCATACTCTGCCTGCATCAGTTCAATTACATGCGGCAGGGTACAATATTTTCCATCGGCATATTTTCGCAAGAACCAGATAACAGCCGTAACAAAATTGATAGGTGATTCCACAAAGAAATCTCCCTGCTTATTTATCCATTCCCTGTTTAGCCCTAAAAGAATTGTTCTGGCACTTTCTGTAGCATCGGTAATATCATTCATGCTGTTTGGGTCAAGCGGATTGCAACGGTGCGATACAGAAAGGTTATCAAAGTTGATTACATAGAAAGATGGTTTTACTGAATAGTTATGTTTATTTTGCTGCAGCCAGTTGTAAACAATGCGGCTCAAATCATCGTACTTAAAATCATATACAAACATGGCAAAGCCTTTTTCTATGTGCTGTTTAATTACATGCTGAATAACAAACCAGCTCTTACCTGCACCTGGGCTTCCAATTACCAGTAACCCCCGAAATGGATTGATGATATTTATCCAGCTTTTTCTAACCCTGCCTTTCAAATTATAACGGGCAGGCAAGTTGATGGAATATTCATTGCTGATTAATCGTTCTTCCTGCGGAAAGGTTTCGTTGAGTGAATTGAAAACATCATCACCTAAATTGTAACGAATTAAGCGGCTGAGTAAATTGCCGCCTGCCAGTATCAGTAAAAACCCAATGCCTGTGGCTGTGATGTAAACTATGGCGACTGTTTGCACATCGTACTGTAGTTTAAAATACAACTGGCTTGAAAAATAGAGCAGCAAGCCAATCAGCAAATATGCTGTGATGCTTCTCCAATTTATCTTTTCATCTTTTTTGCCCTGTGCTCCAAATAATGAAATAACCAGCAGCCCCAACGCCATAAGTTTTGATGTAAGCTGATTATGAAATAAGCCAGTGTTGGAAATGTTTTTCATCAGCCTGTCAGTGATGGTGCTTGTAATTTCCCACTGCTCAAAAGCAACGTAACAGCAATAATAAAAATGTAGCAGCAAAATAAAAATACTGGCAAATCTTGTCAGGTCAACTATCTTCCGCAACCCCTGTTCATTTTCTCCTGTGTGTGACATATCATCGTTTTACTAATTACAAATTTTGTTTCTTCTTTTTACGTTTCTTTTTTAACAGGCTGTTGGGTATGTTATCGTATTGCTCTTTGGTAGATAGCAGCACATCTAACGGGCTCTCCCTTTTTGTTGTGAGAGGAATTGTTTTATCCTGTTGTTTTTGCTGACTCCTTTCGTTGTGAATGGAACCACCGGCTCTGCTGTCCTTTGTTTCATCTTGATTAAGCGATTTTTCAGTGCCAGCCGCTAACCTGCTTTGTAATGCCGCAGCACTATAACCTTTACCTAAATCACTACCATTAAAAACAACCTTGTTTTGATTGTCAACAAAAGTGATTCCGAACAACCTGCCTTCAGTATTTTGGCGAAGCACCGTGTAAATATTTTTCTGTTTCAATTGCTCCGTTAATTCTTGTATTGAAGAAGGCGATTGTGAAAGGCAATCATCCAGTTTGATTTTTACAAATGGTTTAAGGGATTCTTTTGCAGCTTCATTAGCAGCAAATTTCTTTTCAAGATTAGCTAAAATTGGTTTGCAACCGATAGAACTTGCTTTGATAGGTACACCTACTTTATTTCCGGCTGCATCCAATATGCGATAAACCAATCCACGGTTTTTAAAAACCCTGCCTTCTTCTTTACCTCTGTCCGCAACTACATTGAATTGTTTTAAAGCCGCATTAAATTCAGGTAAGGAAGTAAACTTGTACTGACTGTAAACTGCTCCAACAATATTTGAGATACTGCGTTTAGTTTCCGACTTTCCATAAACGGCTTTTTCAACATCAACCGGTTTGATGCCAGGCTTTGGTAGTTGCTGCTGCCTTTCTGCTTTTACTAAGCCATACAATTGCTCAATTTCCTTTCTTGCCTTTTCAGATTGGTTTCTGCCGATGTTGTGGGTATTGATACGCCTACCATCTGCTTTAATAGTAGTGCTTACAATGTGAATGTGTGGATGCCCGGCATCTTCATGTTTGTAAACGAGGTAAGGCTGCTGTCCAAACCCAATCATTTCCATATAGGCAGATGCAATTTGTAATAACTTACTTTCAGCCAGCTTTTCTGATGGGTCAAAGTTGAGTGATACATGCAGGGTTTTTGTGGTGGCTCTTTCATTCAAACTATTCAGCCTTTCAAAACCTGCCAGTTTCTGATAAAAGTTCATGTCTTTTGCATCTTTGAGATAATTGGCGGCATGTAAGCAAACTGCTTTGCTCTTTTGAACTTTCTTTTCATTATAGTTCAAAGCTGCTTCAATACTTTTCGGTGTGGCTATTTTTGCAACCATTGCTCATACAGTTGATTCATCCGTAATTTTATTTCTTCCACTTTGCTGACTAGCATCTTTTGCAAGCCATCATATTGATGTACCCAAATCCGGAACTCCGGTATCTTATCAAGCAAGTGCAATTTGTGTACTGCCTGGTTAAAATTGTTGCCGATGGCATTGAGTTCTTTTTTCAGATTCAGCATGTCTAACAAAAAATCATCGGCACTTTCGTTTCTGTACTTAACAGTAACAGGCTTTTGTAATGCTACTTTCCTCAGGTAAGCACTGATATCTTTTTCGGTAGTTTTTCCTTTCAGCTTTGTAAGTTGATTTATTTCAGTTTCATTCATCCTTACAACCACCATTTTGCTCCTCACTTCACTTTCTACCTTCTTCATATTTTTAAGTTTTCTGTTTCACTACCCCGAAACGACTTCGGAGTGAAGGGCAAGATGCCCCAAACGTATAACGTTTGTACATCTTGCCATGTGCAAGACCGGGCACATTAAGCCCTTGTAAAATTTATTAGTTGAGAAATTTATTTTTTCTTTCAAACGCATGGCAAAACTGGTGTAAAATCTGTACCATTATTGAGATTTGCATGGCTAATATTTAGTCAGGCAAAAAGGCGATTTCTAACAGTTCAGAATGATTATTTTTACCATATGGAAATGTATGTAAGAACTCAAGAAATTAAGGAAGTTATTTTGGGTGATGGCATCAGGTTTTCTTATACCATAAAACCTGTGAAAATTAGGAATATTTTAGGTGCTGCTGTGGGTGTTTTGAAGGAATATTTTATTACAAATCCTGCTTGAGAAAATTCAAATTATATAGAACTAAGGAAGGGAACTGGTACGAGACGGTGGAGTATAATATAAGTATTGATAAAGACGTTATGTTGCGGCAAAAATTGACGATAGATAAATACTATAAGAGGCTTCATTTTAAAAAATCATTTTAAGAAGTATTTTCGCAATTATTTACCATTATTTATGATTGACGCAGATAAATTAGAGGAGCTAAACAGCCGGTTTAAAAAAGATATTGCAGCGACATATTTTATCAGTAAGTATTACTTTTCAGTAAATACAAATAAACTCAGAGCTGATATTGGATTACTGCCAGAGCAAGAAATTGACCTTGTTCTTCAAAGAAAAATACAGGCTCAAAATTTTACTTCTCTGTTCCATGAGTACATTCATTACATACATGAAATAAGTACAGTAATTGGCAATATTGGTTTATCGCTGGACTTAATCCTTAAAAGCATTTTCAGTAACTATTTCAGCTCTCACCTCGATAATTGTGAATACAACGGGTTTGATTTTAGTAATCGGGAATTACTTGATAAATATTCAAAAATATATGCAACCAAAGAAGTAATAAATGGTGGCGGGATACTTGAAGGATTTTTAATTGACATAAATTTATTCTTACTCAAACGACAAGATGTTTATCTGTTGGATGGCAATAATCTGATTAGTATTAAAATCATAGTGCCGATGGTGAATTCAAAACTATTTATAAATGGCACTTATAAAGCTGTGCAACTCCCATTTGGTAAGTTCTATATCTACGAAGGCATGGCATACGAACTTGACAGAATAGTTCACAAGCAGGTTAATGAGTTAAGTGATATAAAGGATGAGTTAAGGTCAACGGAATACACAGTTTTAAGAAGCCTTGCGAAATTTATTTACCCTGATATTGATACTGAATGCTACTTGGTAGCTGCTTCTCTTTCACTTTCTTACTTAGATAGTGGAAGTGTTTTTATTTCTTTTATTGAAAAGATTAAAGCTGCAATAGAGGGAGGCATAACTAAACAGGAAATTCTCGTGATATTGAAAACTGAAACCGGGGCTATTTTAATCTCAAAACTTAATGATTTTAACGAAGCCCAGGATGAAATTATGGAAATATTCAAAAAACGAAAACAACTATATAAAGCATTTTCCACCATTACAGAAGAGGCAAAAAAGGGGTACTTACTACGTTGTAAATATCCTGCATTTGAAATAGATTTTGTTATCAGTGGGGATTATATAAAACTCCCAGATTTGGTACCAGTTTGTGACTACATGTACATATTTAAAGATACTCAGGAATATATGAGAGATTTTCTTGGTACAGCTTCATATACAGATGAACAAAGCCAGGCATTGAAAGTGCTGATTGCTTATGACCATTATCAAAAGGCACATTGGATAAAATCAACTAAAGAAATAGAAAAGATAGAAAAAAGCAAATGCCCCTTTTTTTCATGTTGTAATTTAGCGTACCGGAAGAATAATGAAAGTATTTGTGCCGAAAAACCTTGGCGAACTTTTGAAATAAGCTATAATACTGATAAAAAATATTGCTGGTATGGGCAAGCCGTAGGGGAATTTAAAGGACCTAATGAGCTTTAATTTCAGAGACTATAAAAGCCCTTCATCAGCAAAGCTATAGTATGCTTCACTGGTAATAATGATATGGTCAATCACGCTAATATCATGGTAAGCGGCAGCTACTTTTATTTTCTGTGTTAATTCTTCATCAGCACGGCTTGGTTTTAAATTTCCTGAAGGATGATTGTGGCTTAGAATTATACTTACGGAAAGCGATTTGATAGCAGCCGCTAATATCAATCTTGGGTCGGCCACAGTTCCTGTAATGCCTCCTGACGACGCCTCATAAATACCAGTAACCCGGTTGCCCCGGTTCAGGAATATCACTTTAAATTCCTCCACCATTTCAATTTTGTTTTCATCCCAGGTCTGCCTCAGTACTTCATAAATATCTTTTGAAGAATTTACTTTTGGTCTTTCAGATGGCTTTACTTTTGTTTTATAAACCAATTCTACTTCTGCTACTCTTGTCCATTCGGGAAATTGCATTGCTAACTCTTCCATAACATAACTTTTTAATTGTTTTAAAAATTAATTACAGAACATGCCCTGCCTTTTGGCAATAAAGGCCATGAAGCAACGGAATAAATAGTGTCTTAAACTTTACCGGAGCAGTTTTCTTTATGCCGGAATTTCATGGCCGCTTCAGCAGCCCCGGCTCTTAGGCCGGGGCGGGCCAAAAGGCGAACTTTGTGGGAGAATTAATGAAGAAAATATATCTAACCCAATACCAAAATTTCTAAAGCAATACACCCAAGCTGCACCGCCATTTTACAAACTCTGTCACTATGTTGCGGGGCAGCTTTTTTATCAATTTAAGGGGCATTTTGCAATGCCCCTTAAAAATGATTAACTCCAGTTACCTGCAAACTCAGCTTTTACAAAACTCTCACAAAGCTGAAAAGCTTTTTGTGTTCTTAGCTGTGCTGTGCCACCATACAACAAAGATTTCATCTTGGCTTCTTCATCTTTGTAATTTCTTACATTTTGAAAATAACCAGTAATAGCGTTGTATGTGCCGAACACCGTTCCCTTTGTTGTTTCATATTGTTGGGATGGGCTGGTCATATTATATTCGTACACATCATCACACATATTTTTAAAGCAGGTGCTTAGTTCATCCATTTCACCTTTTTCAATATTCTGCAATACTTCTTTGTTGGGAACCATTGCAAGCTGTATCAACTTCTGTACTTCTTTATCAGTGATACGAACTTTTGCCCATTGATTAAAAATACCTTCCAACTGTGCAGAAAGCTGATTAGATATTCCCATTACTTTGTGGGCTTCTTCCAGCCGTTCTTTCGCATTGGCAGTGTGACGGATTTTAATAGAATTATTACAGTTTTTCAATGCGGCGTTGAGGGTATTGTTACAAACAATACGAATAGGAGTAAACGCCGCCATAATGCTGCCAAACCCATCATGCGAAGTGGTAAGAAATAAATACTTCTCAATCAAATCATCATTACCCACTTTTATATAGCCGGGCAACTTTGCAGTAATAAAAATCTTTTCTCCTTTCCCCAATGCTCCGGCAGTTTCGTATTGGATACCATCGCCACCAACAATGGTATCAAAGAAACTGAAGGCATCAATATTTTGTACCACTTCGTAATCTTTACCCAAACGGTCGCCTAAAATTGCACAGCAATCGGGACGGTAAGTATAGAATGAACTTTTAGATATTATCTCTGTGCCATCGTCAAGCCTGTGTATGTTGGGTCTTTTGCAAACTTCAAAATCAAGCCCTGCAAATTGTAATGCTTCTTTGCTGTTTGGATAGTCGTGTACTATTTGCCCTAAGCCGTGCCATGCTTTTTCTTTTACACTAAAGAAACTGTGTTGCTGTGTTTGTTCGTTGAAATTGATATTGTGTGCCATGATTGTAATTTTTTTAATGATTAAATAAAAATGAAAGCATCACGCCATTTGACGGGATGCCGCTAAAACTAAAATGGTAAGTCGTCTGCAACTGCTGAAAGGGCTGCCGCTGGTGCTGCGTTCATAGGTACTACTGGTGCAGTTGTCGCATTACCACCAGTAGAACGGCCATGCAGTTTAATACTGTTTACATGGAAAGTAAGACTGGCTTTTACTTCACCTTCTTTGTTTGTCCAGGCATTTGCACCAACACGGCCATTGCACTCAACTAATGTGCCTTTGGTTAAATACGCTGCTACACCCGGATTAATCCAATACGAACAGTTTACATAGGTTACAACCTTTTGTACTTCATCGTTTCCTTTTGTTTTGTAAGTGTCATTAATAGCAATAGAAAAGTTCACTACTTTTTTCCCTGCTTTTGTCTCGCTAACGGTTGCGTCTGCGGTAATTCTGCCGATGATTTCCATAACTGAAATTTTAATGTTTAAAAATGATTATTAAATGAAGTCAGCTTCGCTTCATTCATTTACCCTTAGCGACCAGCCATTAGGACTGCGGAGGAGGAACAAGGTTTTTCAAATAAAATACTACCCCGTGTGGGATAGTATTATATAATCAGGTGGAGATTTTTTTGAAAACCCGTGGCGATTTACGGCTCTTTACAATGTTGGATGAAGACCTTGTTCCGCACAGAGCAGGACAATAATTTTGCGGCAGGGTCAGTTGAATGAGCAGTATTACAATTACATCTTTGTAAAATCTGCTTTGCAGTTTCTGGAATTGTGTTTGGCAGGATAGCTTTATTGGCATCTTGAAGAAAAGCCAATCTCAATTCCCAATATCCTTATCCGGCGCAATGGTTCCGCCGTTTCGTTACGACGAAGGAGTAACGATTTATATAAACGGTGGAAGGATTGCGCCAGGTCTTTGATGATAGAAGAACAGAAAGATGAACGGAGCGTCGCAACAAAAGATGCCCATCGAACGAAATGCTGGCAAACAAAAAAATACTATTCTCCCCGCAAAATAGAGTAGTTCTTTTTACTACGTTTTTCATCAGGGTCTGGGATACAAGGAATAGATTGAAGTTGCGAAATATAGTCAGCGGATAATTGATTTTGTATTGCACCTGTTACAATAAATTCTTTATACCAAGCATAGGCAACTAAATTATTGTTGATTGATTTGGTGTCAGCGATATAAACCTGTGCAATATGCTTCAAACTGTTTTCATCAGTAAAGGTCAAACAATCTTCATTGTAACCCTTACCTAATCCTTCAGCCTTATCAAGCAGGAGTTTTTCTTTTTTATGAATCTTAAACAATACTCCACAAACTATATCAGCGGCAATACCTGACTTTACAATGTTTGCTTTAGCAGAGCCATCTTTGCTTACTTTATTACAAATTAATTTATAGCCAGGAAGAAATACATTTGTAACTTTTGTAGCTGAAGGCACCCGTTGAGTGAGCCTTTTAATATTCATATTTGAGCCGTATGCAAAAATCAACATTGGGTTATCTGCTTAATAGACTAAAGATATAAAGCTTATTTGGTTGTCTGGAATTGTGTTTGGCGGAATACATTCAGATAATCTTTGTTATGCCAAACTCAATTCCAAATATCGTTATCCGGCGCAATGGTTCCGGCGTTTAGTTGACACGAAGGAGTAATAATTTATATAAACGCTGGAAGGATTGCGCCGGGTCTTTTAATTAAGGACATCAGTATAAACACTTAGTAAATCACTGATTGATTCCTGTTATAGACTGCCGTGAAATCTACATAATTGTTGAATAGAAAGCTGTCTTGAACAACTGTAAATAAAACAAAATCAGCCGGATAATAGCAATAATGAAAATTTAAGTTTCAATCGGTATAGAAATTGATAGTTATATCTTAAGCGATTAAAATAACCATGACCAAGGCTTCCTATTCTGATAGAAAAACTGTCGTTTCTATTCTGACAGCGTCTTTTGCTGACAACAAAAGCGTAAACTATATTATAAAGCTGGATAACAAAAGGAAGCACCGGATAAGCAAACTAATGGAGTATTCATTTGATTACTGCTACTGGTTTGGTGAAGTATTACTTTCGGATGACAAAAAGGCCTGCGCCCTGATTATTTACCCTGATAAGAAAAAAACAACTTTCAGGTCTATTGGTGCCGATATTAAATTGATAACAAGTTGCACCGGTTTAAGCAATGCAAAAAAAGCCATGCAGCGGGAGGCTACTATAAAAAAGATTCATCCACATCAGCCTTTTACATACCTGTGGTTTATAGGCGTAATCCCATCCGAACAAAACAAAGGAGCAGGAACCGCTTTACTGAAGCAAATATTGGAGAAAAGTAAAACTGAAGGCCGCCCAGTAATCCTGGAAACTTCAACAGAAAGAAATTTGCCGTGGTACCTGAAACATGGTTTTAAGATATATAAGGAACTTGATTTTGGATACAAGCTTTTTTGTATGAAAAGCCTTTAGAAAACGTAAGCAAAACGATATGCTGTTACCGGGTACCCAAATGCATCTTGTCACTTTTCTATTCGTCTGTATAGAAATAGTCATTTTTTCCTACCTGCTTATTTACAGGCTTGCCCGGCCCGATGATAAATCGGCTTACCTTAATATCATTTTAATTTTTCTCCTTATAGTTTACAATGTAACCGGCGGCTTATTGCCTGATGAAAACCTGCCGGGTTCCTATTATCTTCAAACAAGTATTGCATATGCCACAGGGTTTGTAACTCCCTGTTATTTTCCCTACTATGTTTATCATGCCTTCCGTTTAGAGAAAATGAAGTTTCATGCCTATAAAGGGGTATTTATTTTTTTGATAGCTCCGTATGTCATCTTTGTAATTTTGTTTGTATCATCAGGAAATCTTGAAGCTGCCAAAAATCTTCTAATCATTCCAACCGCATACGCCTTGTGGGTAATTATCACATTGATAAAAGCTGTGCGTTATAAGTATAAGAACAGTTTTGAAACCAAAGGGGCAAAAGAAGAAATGGCCGTTTCATTTATAAGCCTTACGCCGTGGGTCAGCCTTCCGGTAATTGATTTTTATAATTTAGGACAGGCTGTTGAAGCAACCACTACAAACACTGGATTTTTATTATTGCTTGCACTACAGTTAAAGCAACATATAAGAATGGTAAAATCGGAACATCAACGCCTGATTGACTCAGAAGAAAAACTATCCCGCTGGAATGAGAAACTTCAGGAAGAAGTGGATAAAAGAACCCGTGAAATAGAACGGCTTAGTGCTGAAGAAAGAATATTTGAAAGCTGTAAACAATATCAACTAACAGCCAGGGAAAGAGAGATAGCCAGTTTAATTTGCAGGGGCAGTTCATATAAACAAATTGCCGACAGCCTGTTTATAGCCGAAAGAACGGTAACAAAGCATGTACAGAATATATTTGACAAAGTGAAAGTTTCCAATAAGCTGGAACTGCTCAATAAATTGGGTGTGGTGCCTACAAATTAACAAATCTGGCTGGTTTTAGCCTTAAAATACGCTGAATTACTTACTAAAATACGCTACTTAACGTAATGTTATTGGTTTGCTGTTTGTAATCTTACTACTCAAAAGTGTGTTATGAAAAGTGTAGTAAAAGCAAACGGAATTGCAAGGGGTTTAGACATCACTCAATCTCTGCTTCTTCAGGATGACTCCTCATTTTCAGGCCCGAATTTGTCGGTTCAACAGGCACTTGGTAAATGGTATTTTATACTTAGTAATGGCATGGATAACGCCACCAGAAATAATCAGGTTTTTCCTGAATTGTTAGAAAGCGATTTACTTAAAAGCCTTCAGTCGGATGTGGAATATATACCCATGCTGCTGATGGAAGAGCTTATTGATAATGCCTTCGCCTTTGATAAGGGGCAGTACATAAAATTAGTTCAGGCATTGCTAAGAAATATCAGTGATGAAGTATTTGAAAATATAGAATGCCATAGTGGAGTTTGTACACAGATTGAAACAACACTCGGGTTTATACAAAATTTCTTTTACGAATATTATGATTTTGAAAGCAGGATTACAAAATTTCAATTCCGGGAAATATCAGAATGCTTAAAGATAAAAATTGACTATTTGCTGTTAAAGCTGGATAACAGCCAACTTCTTAAGGTATTTCAACAGGCAGTAACAGAGCAATGTAGTTTACCGGAGTATGGTCTTAGCTACAGACAATTAGTTTATCTGCAAAACCTCGTTCAGGAAATTGAAGCAGCTTCCGCATCTATAACAGAAAATGCTATCAGAAACTTACTTTATTACAATAATTTCAATTCAAATTGTTTTATTGAGTATGAAATTGACTTGATAAAAATGCAGGCAGAACATTTTGAAACAGATGCGGCAAATATTTCATTCCTGCAACAGCACTATAGTTTAATGTCTCAAGTAAAAACCAAAGCAACTACTGGCTTTGATATTAAAATACCACACCTGAAAAAACAAATAGCAGATTGGATAACAGAGGAAATTAAACATGTCCAACAAAAAAGCAAGAATGCTTCCGATAAAGACGTAATGATAGACCCGGAGTTAAAAATACAAACATCTTTATCTGTTGCTAAGCTGGCGGTACTTATCAGGCTATTGGTAGTTGACAAAATCATCATCAATCGTACAGTTGCACCAATGCTGAAAACAGTTTCTAAATTATTTACCACTCTTCAAAAAGATGATATCTCCTTCGGAAGCTTAGAAACTAAATATCATGCTCCTGATAAAGCCACATTAAACACGATGAAAGAAATATTGCAGAAGTGGGTGACAATTATTGGGCGATTATGACTTTAGAGGCTGTTGTTTCAGCTAATTATCTTCATTAAATTTGAGTATGAAAGATAAAATACTATCGGGACTAAAGAAAGAAAATAGCAGGCTTAAAACAAAAGTCAGGCAACTTCAAACAGTTATTCGCCACCAAAAAGTAACGATTGATGAATACGAAACGAACTGGCACTTAAAACTGTTTTCTGATTTAGAAGTTTTACTTCAGCAGTACACTCTTTTTACTAACCCACTACCGGTTAAAATCAAAGCTTCTTTCAAAAATGAGGCAGCGTTCTATGAAGTAAAACCAGCCAATATTATTGGTGTTTTTTCAAAAGGCCGGACAAAGCAAATATTGCTTGATACAGCGATACCTGGCATTGGCGGTTCAGCAACCCAAACCAATATTTTATACACAGAAACAAATTTAGGGGAATTACAAAAGGTAATTAACCAAAGCAAATTTTTATTTTGTCTTGTTAAAAGAGGCGTATTAATCAACGTAAAGCATTATGGTTTAGAAAGCAATTTCCTATTTGCTAACAGCATTGATATTACTCCGTCCGTTGATTACAGTAATATCAAGATTAGTAAAAAGGCTGCGAATGAATTTATTGAAAAGAAGAAGGCTTTTGATAATATCAATTCGTTACAAAATAATCAACTTCGTGACATCCTTGCTAAAATTAAAAAAAGTATTACCAGCTTTGAGAAATAAAATAATCTCAAAATGGCAAACAACATCAAACCTGCTGATAACAGTTCCAATCAGCAGAATGCGAACAAAGGAACACAAGGGCAAAATAAACAACATGCCCAGAATCAGGGTAACCGGGGAAAGCAAATGAACCCCAACCAGGGAGCTAAGAAAGGAAAGTGATTCTTGAAAGCCGGAGTTTTACTTCGGCTTTCTTTTTGGTAAGTCATTATCCGTTTGTCCTACCTCTCTTACTACTTTACCGGTATTTATGGTCATGTATTTGATAATTACCTAAGCAGAATAAAATATTGTTTATGCTTAGTTCAATTTCATGGAATCAGTACATAACCGGATTAATCACTTTGCTGCTGTTTTATTATTTCTTTATTGGATTTAAATATTACCGTTGGGAAATATTAGGTTTAATAGGAATCAGGAAAATTGAGAGTGAAAAAATATTAATTCCTGCTGATGAGGGAATTCATCAATTCAAGTCTGTTGAAAAGCCTGAAGACTATCTTCCAAAAACAACATTGGAAACTGATATCTCTCCTTTGGTGCAGGCTTTTGCCGACGAAGTTCAGGCATTTATCAGCAATGCTGAACCCAATATGCCAAAAGCAGAGCTGTTATTCTCACTGCAATTAATCATTGCCAAATACCCGGCCTTGAAAGATGCTGATTGCAGAGGTGAGATTTCAACAATAGCGTTTACTCAAATCAATGAGAAATTTCCCGGTTTCATTAGGGAAACAGAACTATTGTCAATATGGACCTAACATAAATGTATGCTTCATTGCACAGTGATGGATGGGTTAGTAAGGAAATGGAAGGGTGCAATGAAGCTTTTTTTCAAAATTAATTATTTAAAACATAGTGTGTATGAAAAGTGTAAGAGTATTTCACCAATGCAAAAAACAGTGGCACAAACTGGTCGCCATTTCCTTATCCCTGACGGTATCGTTGATAGCCGCAGCACAAGATGGTAACGCAGGTATTAATGAGGCCAATACTAAAGTGAGAAGTTATTTTGCTGCAGGCACTAACCTGATGTATGCTGTCGGTGCCATAGTTGGCTTAATAGGTGCAGTGAAAGTTTATCAAAAATGGAATAGCGGCGACCATGATACTGGCAAAGTAGCTGCTGCATGGTTTGGCAGTTGTGTGTTCCTGGTGATTGTTGCTACAGTTATTCGTTCATTCTTCGGTGTATAAAATCATTTTTTATGCAAGAGGTTTTGGTAAGCAAATTATTGGAATATATACGGGATAATAACCCAGATTTACTTTTTACGTTAGAAGCAGAAGATAAGCTTAGGGTTTGGTTGTATGAAAAAGCAGAAAGTGTTCAACCACTATCTGAACAATTAAAAAAAGACAACCAACCCGAATATATAATTATTGACAGATGCTTAACGGAGGCAACAGTTGAGTTACGGCCTTCCCGCTATAATTATATTCTTAACCTGCTGGAACAGGAATTTGAAGCAAACTATAACTCACTTACCGAATCCGGGCTCCTTCAGCATGAAATCATAAATATGATTGGTTATTGTGAACCTGTATTTGAGGATTTAAAATTCTCTATAGAAAATGAGGATAACCGGTTTATACAATATGTAATTACGGGAATGATTAGTGAGTATCTGCAGAGTAACAGTGAGAATGAAAATGTGAGCAATGAGTTACAACAGCCAACAAAAGCTGAAGGATAATATTGCTGCAATCAGGGTTGCACTTGAATACAATCAGCGACAAAAACTTTCTGATGAACAGGTGCAATCCCTGCAACAGTATTCTGGTTTTGGCGGATTGAAAGCCATCCTGTTTCCTAATGCGCCAAAAGATGAATGGGTTAAACTCAATGCATCCAAAGCAGACCTTGCATTGTATGCTGATATTATTGAGTTGCACCATTTGTTGCAACAGCATCTAAGCGAAAAGGAATATAAGGATGCAATTGATTCGTTACGTAACAGTATCCTTACTGCATTTTACACTCCGGATATTATTCCCAAAGTTCTGTTTACTGAATTAAAGAAACAGGGTATTGAACCCAAAAACCTGTATGAACCCAGTAGCGGTGCCGGGGTTTTTATTGCAGAGGCTGTAAATACTTTTCCATCCTTACAAAATATTACAGCCGTAGAAAAAGATATGCTGACGGGACGGGTATTGACTGCACTTAGTAGTTCGATACCCGTTCCTGTTACCGTGCAGGTGACAGGGTTTGAAAACACCAGTAATGATGAAAATGGCAGCAGTGATTTAATTGTAAGCAATATCCCGTTTGGTAATTTCAAAGTACTTGATGAAAAATATCCGGATGAAAATATTTCGGGCAAAATACATAACTATTTTTTTGCAAAAGGACTTGATAAAATTAAAGAAGGCGGTTTGCTTGCCTATGTAACGACCGATGCGTTCCTAAACAGTCCATCCAATAAACCAGCCAGAGAATATCTTTTTCACAATTCAAATTTTATCAGTTTTTCTGTATTACCGGATAACCTGATGAAAGATACTGGTAACACAGAAGCACCATCACATCTGCTGATTGTGCAAAAACAAACGGGTAAAAAAGATATAACATCCCATGAACAAAACTTGATTCAGACAACTGAACAACAAAATGTATTTGGCGAATATCATGTAACCCAGTACATCGTCCTGCATCCTGAAATAATTAGTGCCAATGAAATAAAGCCAGGAAAAAATCAATACGGCAGAGCTACTGAAACTATCTGGCAAAAAGGTGATATCAATGGAATTGGGGGTAAACTGTCTGCAACTATTGAAGATGGTTTAAGAAAGCGGTTCAATAAAAAATCGTTTGAACAAGAAATAGCCATAAAGCCAAAGCTTACAGACAAACAGTTAACTTATTTGCCCATTCCTGAAAATATTGCCGATAACAATTCTGTACAGTTAGGATTGTTTGATATTGCTCCGGCAGCAAACATAAACCGGGCAATGGCTTATATCAATCCTCTTGATGCTACTGTGGTAGATAAGAAAACTGCAAGACTCCTTAATATCATTAAAACGAAAGATAACCTGGAACATGAAGGTATTGTAATGCTTACAGCAAAATCCATTGCTTTTAAGCAATATGTTTATAAGCTTTATTCAAATTTTGATGAGCTACAATTTGGAGCCAACTGGATGAATGCGGGTGCTTTTCAACATGAATTAAAAGCACTTCCAAATTTATTAAAGCAGTATGGCCACGAATTTTATAATGAAGGTGAGCCGGTTTTTCATATCTCACTGGGGACTGAAGAAAATGACATTATAAAAGATGTCAACCCTTATCATAAAGAAGCCACTTTAATTGTACACAATAACAGAGTAGGGTTTGTTTCATTTCTTACCGGTGAAAAAGATAAGCCTGTTTTTCTCCCCAGCATTTACGATAAAAAAGATTTGGCATTTTATCAGCAATACACATTAGTAAGGGACAGGTATTTGCTATTGGCAGATAAAGAACTCACGGAAAAGATTGAGTTCCCCGAACTAAGAAAAGAATTAAATGAATCTTATGATGCCTTGATTCGTGGCTTTGGCTTATTGAATTCTAATATTAATAAGCAACGCATATTAAAAGATGAAGCATTCGGGTTAACAATGCTTGCATCTTTAGAAAGAAAAGAAGGCGAACAATTTGTAAAAGCGGATATACTTACACAGTCATTGGTACAAAAGCAGGAAGCCTTTCACACATCCAATCCACTTGAAGCATTGGCAAAAAGTCTCAATGATAAGGGCAAGGTGGATATGGAATTTATTGCTGCCGCTACTGATTGCACAGAAGAAGAAGCTATCGTAGCATTAGGAAATCACATCTATTTAAACCCATTAAACAAAGAGTGGGAAACAGCCGACCAGTTATTAAGTGGTAATGTGGTAAGCAAATGGCGAATAGCAGCTGAAGTAGTAAATAAAACCCCTGAAAATGCACAATTACTAAGAAGCCTGCAGGCATTGGAAAAAGTACAGCCAGAAAAAATACCTTTTGAGCTGTTGGATTTTAATTTGGGAGAAAGGTGGATACCTCTTGACTATTACAATCGTTTTGCATCGCACATTTTTGAGTTAAATACTGAGGTAAGCTATTTCGCTTCCGTTGATACATTTAAAGTAAATGTATCATCCAGTAACGCAAAGATTGACCAGGAATATGCGGTGCAGCCAAAAGATGGCAGACGAATGTTTGGCGATAAATTATTAGAACATGCGTTGGAAAATACCACTCCATTCTTTTCTTATGAAGTTGATTTGGGAGACAAAACAATCCGGGTGCCGGACAATGATGCTATTCAATTAGGGCATCAAAAAGTAGAAGCCATCAGAAATAGTTTTGTGGAATGGCTGAAAGAATTGCCTCAAGCAGATAAGGCTGAATTGGTAAATCTGTACAATGATACTTTTAATTGTTATGTACTGAGAGAATATGATGGAAGCCATTTGCAGTTTCCCAATCTGGATAAAAGAAGATTGGGTATAGATGATTTATACAGTTCGCAGAAAAATTCGGTTTGGCGTATCATACAAAATCGTGGTGCATTAATTGACCATGAAGTTGGTTTGGGTAAAACATTGACGATGGTTGTGGCTTCTTATGAAATGAAACGGCTGGGTATTGCCAATAAACCGATGATACTTGCTTTAAAGGCAAATGTTAACCAGATTGCAGAAACCTATCGCAAAGCTTATCCCAATGCAAGGATACTGGCTCCTGGTGAAAATGATTTTACTCCAGCTAAGCGGTTGCGGCTCTTTCATGAAATTAAAAACAACAATTGGGATTGTATTTTACTTACGCATGACCAGTTTGGAAAAATCCCTCAAAGCCCGGAAATACAGCGACAGATATTTCAGGCAGAACTAGATAACATCGAAAGAGATTTGTACACCATTAAAGATATGGGTGGCGAAATTTCCCGGCGAATGTTGAAAGGTTTGGAGATACGCAAAACAAACCTGGGAGTAAAATTGCAAGAGCTAAGAAAAGCCATTGATGAAAAGAAAGATGCCGGTATCAACTTCAAGGAATTAGCTATTGACCATTTGTTTGTAGATGAAGCTCATAAATTTAAGAACCTAACTTTTACTACAAGGCATGACCGTGTAGCAGGATTGGGCAACCAGCAGGGAAGCCAAAAGGCTTTGAATATGCTCTTTGCTGTGAGAACCTTGCAGGAAAAATTCAGGAGTGATTTATGTGTAACGTTTTTATCTGGTACGCCTATCAGCAACAGCCTTACAGAAATGTACCTGCTGTTTAAATATCTTCGGCCAAATGAAATGGAGCGGCAGCGTATTGAAAACTTTGATGGATGGGCAGCAGTGTTTGCAAAGAAGACAGTTGACTTTGAGTTTTCTGTAACCAATGAAATAATTGCAAAAGAACGTTTCCGGCATTTTATCAAAGTACCGGAACTGGCTTTGTTCTATAATGAAATAACTGATTATAAAACAGCCAAACATATCAATTTAGATAAGCCTGATTTAGCTGAACAGTTAGTTAATATTCCACCTACACCCGACCAGCGAGAATTTATTAAGAAACTGATGCTGTTTGCTAAAACAGGTGATGGTTCTTTAATTGGAAGGCCACCTTTAACAGATGAAGAAGACAGAGGCCGAATGCTCATAGCTACAAATTATGCAAAGAAAATGGCGGCAGATATGCGGCTGATAGATTCTTCTTTATATGAAGACCATCCTAATCATAAAGTAAATGTATGTGCAAGAAAAGTTGCTGAAGTCTATAATGAAAGTATTGAAAGCCGGGGAACACAAATTGTGTTTAGCGATATTGGCACACCAAAGCCAAACGAGTTTAATATCTATGATGCGTTAAAAGAAAAACTGGTTAATGATTTTGATATTCCTGCTAACAAAATCACTTTCATTCACAACTGGACAGACCGGCAAAAGCCGGAACTGTTCCGTAAGATGAATAATGGTGAAATACGAATACTGCTTGGCAGTACTGAAAAAGCGGGTACCGGCTTGAATGTGCAGGCAAAAGTAGTAGCCATGCATCATCTCGATATTCCCTGGAAGCCATCAGAGCTGGAACAACGTAACGGCCGTGGTGCCAGGCAGGGAAACAAGCTGGCAAAAGAAAACTACGATAACAAAGTGCAGAACTTCATTTATGCAGTTGAGCAATCATTAGATAATTACAAATTCAATTTGCTGAAGAATAAACAAACTTTTATCAGCCAGATGAAAAACTGCGAACTGAATGTGCGGACGATTGACGAGGGCAGCATTGATGAAAAGAGTGGGATGAACTTTTCAGAATACATCGCCATTTTATCCGGTGATACAACACTGCTGGAAAAATCAAAAATGGAAAAGAAGATAGCTGTGTTGGAAAGTCTCCGCAATGCCCATCATAAAGAAGTAATCCGGTCACGGTTTCAGTTGGAGAATATGCAAAGGGATAAAGAAACAACAATGCAAACTCTCACAAAATTAGCCACAGACGAATCGGCTTATAATAAAGTATTAGCCTTTGAAAAAGACGGCACTAAATCAAATCCGGTGCAAATAAAAGATTGCCCTGCCACAACAGCAGAAGCCATCGGCATCCATCTTATTCAACTATCACTTAACTGGAAACCTAAGCCCAGTGAAGATGATAGCCTTAAAGTCGGCAGCCTGTATGGTTTTGATTGCATGATACGTCGCCAGAAAGAAACTTATGAAAACAACAGCATGTTTGAATATCGCTACCAAAATACATTCTACGCCGAAAGCCAGGCAACCGGTATAAAATACACCTGGAACCAGGGACATCTTAATACTGATAATCCTAAATTGGCTGCCCGGCATTTTTTAAATTGTATAGACAGGGTGGATGCGCTAAAAGAAAAGTATGAAAAGAATTGTAAAGAACTGGAACATAATATTCCAATGCTTGAACTATTAGTGGCAAAGCCTTTTGAGAAAGAATCTGAATTGGCACAGCTTAAAAAAGAAGTAGCCAACCTTGAAAGAGAAATCACCATAAAAATTCAGAAAAAACAATTAGCGGGTGAGGAACATAGCTCTCCTAAAGAAGGGGTTAAAGAAACCCCTGTTATAAAAATTGAAAAAAACCTTCTACCAAAAAAAGAATCAGTTGAGAAAAAAAGTAAAGGGATGAGGATATAAATCTCTCGCCAGGTTTCTCAAACCCATTGTTGTTATTGCACCCTTAGTATGTAGTAAAGGCAAACCCAATTATAGTGAAAAGCTTGCTACTTTAATTGATTTACTTTTGTCATCCGTCCATGAAAAAAATAAATTAGTCCCCGATTTTGTCATCTGCGGAAAACCGCTTGACCTCGATTCTGCTGAAGCGGCCACTATAAATGAAGGTTCTTTTTTGCCATTGTTATATGCCTTTACAGCTTTTATTACAGACCCCTCCATCCAGCTTACAACGGCAGTATTTTCATCCAGCATCACTACATCTACACGGCCAATTCCTTTTCCTTCATCTATGCGTAACGGGCTATTGAATGTGGCACCGCCATCTTTGGAAAAAACAATATTTACCTGTGCATTCTTATCGGGTGATGTGAACCATGCCACAGCAAGACTATTACCAATGGCATCAATCCTGGGGCCATTTACCGGGCATCCCTCAATTTTCCAGTTATCGGCAAAGATTGGTTTAGGGGTTGTCCATTTGCCATCAATAAGCCTTACAATTGACATATCTCTTATCTCCTGTTCCGACCTGTCCCTGTAAACTACCACTGGCCCATTTGCTGTAATAGCTGCGGCGGTCTGGCAACAATCGCATACCCGGTTATCAAGTTCCCATTCGTTTGATTTATTTCCCTGCTTATCTATTACTGCACCTCTAATTGTCATTTGACCATGATGGCCTTCGCTGTGGCCTCCATCTTCTTGCATTTCTGAATTACGTCCATCCAGCCATGAAACAAAATAGTTATCTCCGTATGGTATCATTGATACAAAACCATGCTCCGCCTTTTTGCCGTCGTCATGCAAAATTTTTGCAGCACCCCATGACTTTCCATCATCAGCAGAAGTAACAATTTTTACATCGTATGTATATTTACCCTCTTCACTTTTTTCCAAATAATGCGCTATTAAATTGTTTGCCCCGTCCGCAGCCACCAGCGGATAGTCTGCCCAATTAACAAACCAGTTATCTCCTGAACTGATTATCATTGGCTCAGACCATTGCTCATTAGTGAACGTAGAAACTTTCAAGAAACTCTTTCCTATTTTTTTCTCAATCCATGATAAATACACCAATCCATTCTTATCGGTAAAAAGGTAAGGTTCTGCGCTGGCTGTATCAGCAGGTGATTGTAGTTTTTTTAAATTCGTAGTTTGGATTGGTTCAGCTTTTTCTTTTGCAGAATCTTTTGAAGCATTGTTACAGGAAGATATTGCCAGGGCAAATAATAAAGCAGTTAATAACTTATTCATTTGTATTTATGATTTTAAGGATGGTATCAATGTTGTTTTTGTCGTCCCACTTGCGATAGCCTGATTCAGAAAAAACCAACTTGCCATTCCTGTTAAAGATAAATGTTGTTGGAAGGCCGTCAATACTTAGTTCTTCGCTATTTTGTATTTGAACATAACTAAATGGGTAAGAATGTAGTTTTCGGAATGCATCAATTTCGTCAACCGTTTCTGTGGAAGCCAACAAGAATACTATATTTTCATTTCGAAGTATATTTTGGGCTTTTTCAATTGACGGCATTTCCTGAAGACAAGGTTTGCACCAGGTAGCCCAAAAATTAATAAAAACTACCTTTCCTGCATACTGGTTTAAATCAAGTGCTTCATCTTTTAAATCAGTTAATTTTATTTTAAATAATTCCGGGGCAGGTTTGGCAATAACAACAGGTTTATTTTTACTTACACTGTTACAGCTCGTAAGTCCAAGTAAAATAATGCAGGCGATATTTTGTATGCTGGTCATTGTTTTATCCTTGTTCGTTATAGATAATTATGGATGGTGCAAGTTATGTACATGATGTAATGAATCCATTGTGTGGTGATGACAAATATGGTGGCCAGGGTGATGCTCGCAATTAGTATGATGATGATTATTCAATACAGTAATCAATGAATCATTGAGATGACCGGGGTAGGGATGGTGGTAGTGGTGCGAATGATTTATGGCAGGGTCATAAGGCACCCACTGATGGCTATGGTCATCATGCGTATAAGTATTGTGATGGTAATTATTATGGTGATGCCAGAATAAAGAATCATGATGGTGGTATATGCTGTCCCAATGATGCCGCTGACCTGAATTCTGTGCCACTGCAAGATTGGTTACTGCCTGACGCATTGATAATTGCTCATTTGTCATGCCGGTGGTAGCGGAAACATCATCTTGCCCGATGGTCTCTTTTGATGAACTATTTTTGCCACAGCTACTAAACAAAATAATAGTCAGAAGTAAAAAGCATGTTGTTTTCATGTTGTTGGTTTTAAGATTGGTTTATTTTTGATACAATAGCATTATATGTTACGGTAAAAATCTTTATTTTACTTTCAACAAGCTTGCATTAATGGCTACAACAACTGTGCTTACACTCATGAGTACAGCACCTGCAGCAGGACTTAGCAAGATTCCCATTTTATACAATACACCTGCCGCCAATGGTAAAGCCACTACATTATACCCGGTTGCCCAAATCAAATTCTGAATCATCTTTCTGTAAGTGGCTTTACCAAACTGAATTAGTGAAACAACATCTTTCGGGTTACTGTTTACCAGTACTATCCCTGCTGTTTCGGCGGCGATATCAGAACCTGAACCAACTGCAATACCTACATTGGCCTGTGCCAATGCAGGCGCATCATTTACACCATCACCTGTCATAGCAACAAATTCACCCTGGCTTTGCAGTTCTTTAATTTTTTCTAACTTCTGATGCGGTAATACTTCAGCAATAAAACTGTCCATGCCCAGCCGCTCACATACACCTTTTGCCACAGTTGCATTATCGCCTGTGAGCAATATGGTCTTAATATTGTTTTCATGTAAGGTCTTTATAGCTTCTGCTGATTCTGGTCTTATTTCATCAGCCAGCGCAATTGAACCGGCAATATCATCATCAATTAATACAAATACAAGTGTCTCCTCAGCTTTTACTACTTCTTCTTTTGTTAAGAAAGTAAATTTTTCCTGCAGATAGCCTGGGCTTACTACCATCATATTCTTTCTGTCAATTATGCCAGATATTCCTTTACCCGTGATGGCTTCAAAGCCCATTACAGAAGGCAGCTCCATTTTCATTTCTTTGGCTTTGGATGTTATGCCCGTAGCAATGGGATGCTCGGAGTTTTGTTCAAGGGCTGCTGCGTATTGGAGTATCTGCTCTTTGGTGTATTTATCACTGTGCGTTACAAACCGCACTACCTGGAATTTGCCCACTGTTAACGTTCCTGTTTTATCAAATACCAATGTGGTTATTTTTCTTGCATTTTCAAAAGCCGTTCTGTTTTTAATCAGCAGTCCATGTTTTGCAGATAAAGCTGTTGATTTTGCAACAACCAACGGCACAGCCAAACCTAAAGCATGAGGGCAACAAATTACAATTACCGTTACCATCCGCTCAATAGAAAAGGCAAGGTCTTTCCCCGACAAATACCATACAAGAAAAGTAGTGATACCAGCTACTATTGCTATCAAGGTCAACCATTTTGCCGCCCGGTCTGCAATTAATTGTGTTTTTGATTTTGACTTTTGTGCGTCCTGCACCAGCTTTATTACTTGCGATAGATAAGAATCAGCAGCACCATGAGATACAGAAATCCTTATGGCTCCATTGCCATTGATGGAACCTGCAATCACTTTATCGCTTTTTATTTTTTCCACGGGTTTCGATTCGCCGGTAAGCATAGATTCGTTGAGGTAGCTTACACCATCCACTATTATACCATCAGCGGCAACTTTTTCGCCGGGTTTGATAAGTATAATATCATTCTCTTTAAGTGATTCCGTTTTTACATCGGTAATTTTTTCCCCGGTTACCAAATGTGCATCGTCCGGCATCAACTGAACCAATAACTCCAACTCTCTGGACGCACCTGCTACTGATTTCATTTCTATCCAATGGCCCAGGAGCATTATTAAAATAAGTGTTGCCAACTCCCAAAAAAAATCCATGCCTTTTAACCCAAACACAGTGGCTACGCTGTAGATGTAAGCAACTGAAATGGCAAATGCCACCAATGTCATCATACCAGGGTTTTTGGCCCGCATTTCTCCAACAAGCCCTTTCAGGAATGGCCAGCCACCATAAAAAAACACAATGGATGATAAAACAAGCAGCACATACTTTGAACCTATAAAGCTGATATGGAAATTTAACCAGTGCTGTATCATTTCAGATAACAGCATAATGGGTATGGTAAGTACCAAAACAACATAAAACCTTTTTTTGAAATCAGAAATTCCTGACGAATGCGACCCATGCCCCTCATGAGATGCGGCTTTTGAAAGCGGCACCAACGTCATTCCACATAAAGGGCATTTCCCCGGTTCATCCTGTACAATCTGCGGATGCATGGGGCAGGTATATTTCTGAAATCCTTTTGCTTTACTAATGTTTACTACAGGAGCAGGTTGTTCCTCTTGCCCCGTATGTTTTTCAACTTTAGTATGCCCATGATGATTTGAGTGACTTTCGCTTTGCTTGCTATTTAGCGGAATTAAGTTCATTCCACATTTAGGGCAATTGCCTGGTTTGTCCTGAATTATTTCAGGATGCATGGGGCAGGTGTATTGTTGTGGGGTTTGATGATTCTGGTCCATAAAAATATTGATGTTTTGTACGATGAATTAATAGTGCCATGTTAATCCTATTCCCCATTTGTAATCGCTGTCATAATTTGTGCTGATGGAAAATGATTTCGCAATCATATATCTTGCTGCTACATTATATTCCTTATCGGTATTTACACGGAAATCGAAAAAGAAATTATTGCTCAGGGGTAAATCCCGTCTTTCCAATTGCAGCCTTAAACGGCCTGTATGGTCAATCCTCCATTCGGAGCGAATTAGCATAGGCAGCAAATAGTAAAAGCCAGCATCAAAAACCCTTCGGTTATCCTTTGAGTTGGGCTTATTAGCTAATGGAAGTGTTTTATTTTTTCGGTAATCATAGCCTATATAAAAAGCGAGGTATTGTTTTTTGTCGAGGTAACGAAGTAGATGCGTTTCAGTTTCATAATCACCTTTCCAACTTGCTCGTCCTTCAAATTCCAATGCCATTTTATTGTTTGAGATATTTCCACTCAGCCATGCCCCTTGTGAATGAACAGATAAGTCATACCAGGGATAGAGTATATTGTCTTCTTTCTTTAATTTGCGATAACCGGTTTTAGCGAATTCATTTTGCTCACTTCCTTCATAGCTTACAATACGAGCCATACCCGCCATCATGTGGTAAAGAATATGGCAATGAAAAAACCAATCCTTCTCTTCGTTTGCTTCAAACTCAATGGTAACTGTCTCCATTGGTTTAATATCGAATGTATGTTTCAGTGGTGAATATTCGCCTTGTGCATTGATGAAGCGGAAGAAGTGGCCGTGCAGGTGCAGGGGGTGGCGCATCATGGTATTATTGGTTAAAACAAACCTTACCCTTTCACCTTTGCGGATGAGAATTTTATCGGCTGTTGATAAAGTCTTAAAATCAAATGACCATACATAGCGCAGCATATTCCCTGTAAGTGTTAATTTAATTTCTCTTGGTTTCAAAGTTGAATCCAATGTTGTCGGGTGCAGTGCCCGGAGCATGTTATAATTAAATTCACCGGGCATTGCCATATCCATTCCCTGCATATTTCCCATGTTCATGCCATCCATATTACTCATGTCCATATCCTTTTTTGTGGGAATGGTATCTGATGGCATTTTCATTTCTTTCATATCCATGTTCTTCATGTCCATGTCGTTCATGTTCATACCACTCATATTCATGCTACCCATTTCCCTCATCATTTTAAAATAATCAAGTCTGGGAATATCAGGTGCATTCATTATAGGACCGTTCCCAAAATAACCGGATGAAAATCCTACTACATCCCATGAGGTAGCTCTTAATTCTGCAGTGCCGGTTTCGGGAACAGTAATTAAAACATCATACGTCTCTGCAGTGGCAATTTCTAATTTACTTACAGAAATGGGAGTAACATTAATTCCGTCTGCTGCTATCAGCCGCATGTAACTCATTCCATATTGCAGTGTAAAATAAGAGGAAGCGGAACCGTTGATGATGCGTAGCCTTATCACTTCGCCGGGCTTTGCATCTTTAAAATAGTTTTTTTCCTGTCCGTTCATCAGGAATTTATTGTAATACACATCTGATACATCCATAGCAGGCATCCGCTGCCATTCCTGTTTTAGTTTGTCTTTAAATGAACCGGCAGCAATAGCTTCACCATAACTTTGCAATGCTCCTTTCTTTATGGCATACCATTCACCACCACGTTTCAGGTATCGCAATACCTGGTGAGGATTTTCATCTGTCCAGTCAGAGAGCAACAAAACATATTCTTTCAACTTTGGTTCCGGTTGTGCAGGATGTATTACAATAGAACCATACAAGCCGCTTTGTTCCTGCAACATAGTATGTGAATGATACCAGTATGTGCCGCTTTGTATAAGTGGGAAAGTGAATGTATAAGTTTTGCCCGCTTCCACAGGAGAAGTTGTTAAATAGGGAACGCCGTCTTCTTTATTGGGTAATAATATTCCATGCCAGTGAATAGATGTTTCCATCTTCATCATGTTGTGAACATGGATGATAGCGGTATCGCCTTCTGTAAATTCAAGAATAGGAGCAGGTATTTGTCCATTGATGGCAATGGCATGACGGTGTTTGCCTGTAAAATTCACCATCGTGTCCGTTATATATAAATCGTATTCCACTCTTTTTCCCATGTAAGCCATTCCCGGTTTGGTTTGCATGGTTTGCAGAGGGTAATCGTAAGTTGTAGATTTTCGCATTCTGGCTTCTTTACTCATCGGCATTTGCATGGATTTATTTTCTTGCGCCATACTGCAAAAAGGAATCAACAATAAAAGGAATTGAAACTGTTTCATTGCACACTAATTTATTGTTTACTTTTTTTCACTGATTTACTTCTGGCCGGGTTGTTATCAGGAAAACGAAAGGTGTCCATTGCATTTTTTACCGGCATATTCATATTTTTCATATCGCCCATCTTCATGCTGCTGTCCATGCCGGGCATATCCTTCATATCTTTCATTTTATCCATGCCGGGCATATCCTTCATGTCTTTCATATTGTCCATACCTTTCATATTCTTCATGGTATCCATACCGGGCATATTCTTCATATCTTTCATGTTGTTCATGCCCTTCATATTTTTCATCTCGTCTATTCCTTTCATACCTTTCATGTTCTTCATCGTATCCATCCCTTGCATATTCTTCATAGTATCCATTCCCGGCATATTTTTCATGCCTGGCATTGAATCATTCATCTGCATGGTACTGTCACCCTGCATGTCCATTCCTTCCATACCTTTTTCGCCATGCTCCTTCATCAGGTATTTTCCCATAGGCCCCACACCCGCAACATGGGTAAGTTTTGCCCCATGATGGCCGGCAATGGACAGAAAAATAGCGGTAACAATTGCAAATAATAACACGATGAACTGATAAGAGCGGCGAAATAGCTTATAAAAATCACCAATACCTTTCACCAAAAAGGTAATGCCTGACATCCACAAAGTATATTGTGCATATTTTTCATGCTCTTCAAATATGGCCAGGGCTTCTTTGGGTGCATTGGGAGTAATCATTGCATGAAACAATGTGCTTGCCGCCAAAGCAGAAATGAAAGCTAATCCCATTATAATTAATGTAGCCCATCTGATTTGCTGCCATTGAGGTTTCCAGAACACAACGGCCTGAAAAGCTGCCGCCAGCAGTATTAGCACTATAGGGAAGTGTACTACTAAAGGATGCAGGGAATGAAAGTCTTTGAACATTAGCTTTTAATTTCTTGATGAATTATGACTTACCGTAATCTTCCATTCGCCTTTTACTTTCTTTAATACGGAGGTAGTAACCCCTTTCTGTTTCACCTCTGTATTGTCTTTTGCAACAACTATTACATAGTTATAGGTTTCTGTTGTAAAAGCATAATTGCCAACAATCATAACCTCGACCTTGTAATCACTAAATTTTAATGATTTGAATTCCTTAAACTCAGGCTTCAAATGTTCTTGCATATAATGGGTATAAGTTCCTTCACTTGTGCCAGATTCATAAATTTCAGAATCGTAGGTGAAAAGATTCTCTGTGCCGGATATATCCAGTCTTTCAAGTGCACTGTTGTATTGTTTCAGGACAGCCCTGACTGCATTAATATATTTACTTTTAGGCGAAACTGTATTTGTATCCATATCCTTAAAAAATTGTTTGATTGCTGCTCGGTCGGTACCTTCTTCTTTACTTTGAGAAATTGATGGAAAAGAGACAATCAAAGCAAATACAATAAAGAATAATATTTTTTTCATAGCGCTTATTTTATAATTTTTAGTTCAAATTCTATTTTTAATTTTTCCCATGCCACTGTGATTTTTTCATTATTGCCTTCAGTCGCTTCTATAAAATATTGCAGCCTTTCTGTATGCCTATTTTTCTTTGGTTTTACTTTTATTCTTACCACATCTTCTTTTTCATCATACTCTGTGGCAAGATGCTGTTTCCAATTTTTATTAATAATCAATATCCATTCCGATTTGCCCGGAATAGTAAAAATGGCATATTTACCGGCAGGTATTTCTTTGCCATTAACAACAAACGCTTTTGGCATTTCCAGTGTAGTAGCATCATGTGCGCCGGTTACCCATACTTCATCATAAGGAACAAGGCCACCCCATATTATTCTTTTGCGGACTCCGGGTGAGTGATAGTTTATCTTAACACTGTCTCCATTCACTATGGCGAGAGCCATTGATTTGATACTTTTCTTACTGGTGTCTTTTACTAAATTGGGATTGTAGCAAACCTCTTCTTTCTTTTGCTGTTGTGCTGTTACTGAAAAGGCTGTCGCAGTTAGTAAAAGCAGTAAATAAAATTTCTTTTTCATGATACTTTTTATTTGTATTTATTTTTTTGCTGCACAGATTATTTGTACTTCTCCAAACATGGTTTTGAAACGCTTTTTAATTTCTACATTTTTAAACCCTGTACCCGAAATCAACTCAGGTAATAACCCTTTAGCGTTGGCATCGGTTGGCTTAAACCCATCCAGCCCTCTTATCAAATTAAAAAGTGTTCTTTGAACCCATGACTTAGAACGGCCAAAATCCGCAATATAAAATTGCCCGTCTTCATTTAAAACCCTGAATATTTCTGCAAGAGCCTTTTGCTTTGTTGCTGTATCAAGATGATGAAATACCAAGCAGGATATAGTTCTGTTAAAAGCATTATGCTGAAAGGGAAGTTGCTTTCCATCATAATCCAGTAAAAAAATATCAACCTTCTTTTCTTTTACTTTTTCAATAGCCTTGTCTAAAATCTTTGCATCCACATCAATGCCTGTTACTTTTGCCTCGGGGCATATTTCTTTCACCATAATCGTTAATGTAGCTGTGCCACATCCAAAATCCAGCACCTTTGCACCTGGTGAAATGTGTGCTGATTCAATTAGTGCTTCTTTTATCTTCTTCTCAGGCATTGTAATATTTATCAAAAAATCATACAATGGAGTTAACCATTTGAATCGAAGTGCCGGTATATATTTTTTTTGCTCCATTACAAAGATTTTTTATAAAACGATACAGAAAGTGAATCAGGTTTTAAGCAGATTTATCAGTTGGTGGGTGCGGAAACCCTGCTCCAGAAACTGTTTCATTATAAATAAGGAAACCAAAGCAGGGCTCCGACCCATGTTATTTACTCTTCCCTGATATTCTTTATTTTAATATCAGCATGTTTTGCTACCATCCTTTAATTCAACTCCTTTTTTTCCTGCTCAGCCAAATATTTCTTCAGAGCCTTTTCCCCAAACAGTTTAAAAACAACGGGAGTTACAATCATGTCTAATAATGTTGAACTAACCAAACCACCCAAAATAACCGTAGCAACCGGGTATAAAATTTCTTTGCCCGGAGCTGTAGCATCCATTGTTAAAGGTATCAGCGCAAAAGCTGCAACCAGCGCTGTCATTAGTACCGGTACTAATCTTTCCAATGAACCACGGATAATCATTTTATCGTTAAATATTTCTCCCTCGTGTTGTACTAAATGGATGTAGTGGCTTATCATCATAATTCCGTTTCTGGATGCAATACCAGTAAGAGTAATAAAACCAACCATTGTGGCAATAGAGAATACCCCGCCTGTAAGCATCACAGCAACCACACTTCCTATTAATGCCAATGGTATGTTCAGCATTATCTGTAATGCAATACGGCTGCTTTTAAAATGGCTGTACAATACAAGGAAAATACCAGCTATCGAAAAGATGCTGAGTATAGTAATTAATTTTGAAGCTGATTGCTGACTTTCAAACTGGCCACCCCATTGCAGATAATATCCTTCCTGTAAGGGCAGTTCTTTCTTTACAGTTTCCTGCATTTCTTTTACAGTACTGCCAAGGTCACGGCCCTGCACATTGGCAGAAACAACAATGCGGCGTTGGGTATTTTCATGATTAACCGCATTGATGCTGTTCTCTAATTCTATTTTTGCAATCTGGCTCAATGGGATTAACGAACCATCCGATGCTGCAATTTGCGTATTGCGGATGGCATCAATATTTTTTCTTGTGCTGTCGTCGGTTCTGAGTACAATATCAAAACTCTTTTGCCCATCCAGTATCTGGCTTACTACTTTTCCATTATAAAATATTTCCAGTTCATCTGCTACATTGCCCACCTGCAAACCATACCGCTGCACAGCCATACGGTCAAGCTTAATCATAAGCTGCGGAACCATTACCTGGTTTTCAATCTGCACATCCACTACGCCGGGTACATTACTGATGATGGATTTCAACTGTTCTGCATTGGAACGCAGCGTTAATAAATCATTGCCAAATATTTTTACGGCAACCTGTGCCCGAACACCTGAAAGTAAATGGTCGAGGCGGTGAGAAATGGGCTGACCAATATTTATTGATACTCCTTTTACCACTGATAGATTATCCCGGATTTCTTCCAGCACTTTTTCCCTGCTTCTGCCACCGGGCTTCAATGCAACTTCAATTTCGGATGAACTTGGCGGTTCTGCATGTTCATCCAGTTCAGCCCTGCCGGTACGGCGGGCTGTAAGGGCTACCTCTGGCACTTTAAGAATTTGCTGCTCAACAACCGTCCCCAGTTTATTACTTTCTTCCAGCGATGTACCCGCCGGGGCAACCATATTTACAGTGAAAGTCCCTTCGTTAAAAGGCGGTAAAAATTCTGTACCAAAAAAAGGTACAATACTTACTGAAGCTATAATGAGGGCTACTGCAGTACCGGCCACAAGTTTTGTTCGCTTCAATCCCCATTTCAATAACTTAAGGTCTTGTTTTTTCAGCCATCTAACGAGAGCACTATCCGGCTCATGTACTGCATCAACAGAAGTATCCTTTTTTTTCTTTTTCCAGAATGCAAGGTTAATATGCTTCAAATGATTTTTCTTCTCTAATAAATAACTACATAAGGCCGGTGTAACTGTTAGAGATACCACTAATGATGCAACAATGGAAGTGATGTAAGCTATGCCTAATGGTGCAAAAATTCGTCCTTCAATTCCCTGTAAATAGAACAACGGAATAAATACTAATACTACAATAATAGTAGCATATACTATCGAGTTTCTTACCTCACTGCTGGCTTCATAAATTACTTTCAGCAAAGGCTTAGGATTATCGCTGACCCAGTTTTCCTTTAACCTACGGTAAACATTTTCAACATCCACAATCGCATCGTCCACCAATTCGCCAATGGCGATAGCAAGGCCACCAAGGGTAAGCGTATTAATTGAAATACCAAACAGTTTAAAAACAATAGCAGTAATGATAAGAGAGAGCGGAATAGCTGTAAGCGTAATAATTGTAGTACGGAAATTCAACAGGAATAAAAACAGGATGATGATTACCAGTATAAATCCATCTCTCAACGCTTCTTCCACATTGGTAATTGAATTGACAATAAAATTCTTTTGCTGGAAAACATCTATATTGATGTGAATATTAGTTGGAAGCGATGCTTTGATTTCTTCTATTGCCTTTAATGCTTCGTCCGTTACCGTAAGTGTGCTGGAACCCGGTTGTTTTTCGATACTCAGGATTACGGCAGGTTTACCATTAAATGAACCGTCGCCTCTTTTTATTGGGCCGCCAAATTTTACTTCAGCTACTTGCTTTAATAAAACAGGAGCCGCATTTCTGTTGCTTACAACGGTATTAGCTAAATCTTCCAGAGTATTTGCACGGCCTATGTTTCTTATAAGCGTTTCCGAACCTTTATTATCCACAAAACCACCTGTAGTGTTTTGATTGGTTAGCTGCAAAGCATTATCAACATCATCAATTGCCAGATTATACTGCCTCAGTTTTTCACTTGAAATTAAAACCTGGTACTGCATTCTTTCTCCCCCAATCGGTATCACCTGGCTCACGCCTTTTACACTCATCAATCTCCGGCGAATGGTAAAGTCAGCCAGTGTTCTTAAATCAGCAGGTGAAGTAGTGTCACTTGTTACGGCTACCATCATAATCTGTCCCATGATGGAACTGATAGGCCCCATCACCGGTGTAATCCCTTTTGGCAGTTGTATGTTCTGTAGTTTTTCGGCAGTTAATTGCCTTGCACGGTACACATCCGTATTCCAGTCAAACTCTACAAACACCATCCCCAATCCGGGGCTTGCTACTGAACGCACCACTTCCACACCCGGTGCACCATTGAGTTGCGTTTCCACCGGCAGATTAACCTGGGCTTCAATTTCTTCAGGAGCCATACCATTGGCTTCTAAAAATATGGTTACTCTCGGCCTGTTTAAATCGGGTAGTACATCTACAGGCAGATTTACCAATGTAAATACGCCATATACCATCAGCAGGGCAGCCATTGACACTACCAGCATCCGGTTTTTAAGGGAAAAGAGAATGAGTCTGTTCAGCATAAAATAAAATCTTTATTTACCGTTACCACTACTAAAGCAGGCAGGATTGTTTAACTCATAGCAGGTGGTAAACCTGCTATGAGTATGTATAGTTTTAATGTTGGTGATTGTGTCCGTCTGCAGCAGGCTTGGCCTTTGCAGCCAGGTCAAAAGATGCAGATGCTGTTTTACCAGCCGTGGTAAACGTTACAATTGCCTTATTATATTTCTTTGCTTTATCTAAGGTGTACATAAAACCTTCCTTACCGTTTGGGATTAATGTAACGTTTGAAGTTTCTCCGTCAGCCATTTGAATTACAGCAGTTGCAGTTACGCCGGTATTAGCTAATGCTTTTTCTTTTGCATCAAGTAAGTAAGCCATTACCATACCGTCTTTTATATTCACTTCAATATGAAAGTCTCCGGCAGATTTCACGGCTCCACCATGTGGTGAACCATGCTTATGGTCGCCGCCACTATGCTGTGCAAATGTTACTGCTGATGTTAAAAGCATCACAGTCATTGCTATTATTATTTTTTTCATCGTTTTAATTTTTATGGTGAACAAATAAGTCTTTTATGTTTCAATTACAATCAATGATTCTCATGGCCGCCTTCTTTGCTGTCATGTCCTTCTGTTGATTTTTTAATTTCATCTGCTGTACCTTCTTTTACATTCATTGTAAAATCAACTGTGTGTACTTTTCCACCGCTCTGAAACTGTATCCAGCCACGATAGATGCCCGGCATCTTGAACGTAGTATGCAAATCAAACTTACCGCCGCTTACATCAGGATGCACATGCAAATACTCTTTATCACTAAGACTAACAACTACCATGTGAGCTTTAGCTCCAAGATAATTTTCAAGTGTATTTACATCAATCTCTTTACCATCCTTCATTAACATTCCGGAAATATGCATCTGTGCACCGGTTATTAGTTTGCCACCAGTAGCATTCAGCATTACAGTAAAATTGTCTGATTTACCGGTGAGTTTATCTACTGTGTAAGTAACAGCAGGCTTTGGTGTACCCTTTACATTCACAGAAACTTTTTCTACCTGGTGGCTGCCGCCACTTGGCAGGTAATCTGCAAACAATGTATAATCGCCACCAGTTTCAAAACGGGTTTCATTTTTGCCAGGCCCGTTTGTATAAGTTTTACCATTGGGTAATACGCCAATTTTATAAGAACCATCAGCCTGATAGTCTGGATGGATGTGTTCAAAATAACTCAGGTCATTACTTACTACAATCAGGTGAATTTTCTTTTCATGCTGTACATCCAATGGCACTGCTTCGGATTCTTTACCTACAACTTTAGGGGTAAATAAAAGTGTGGCTTCTTTGCCTGCTTCTAATTGTGCAGGAGTGGAAGCGTATTGCATCTTATAGGTAAGGCCATTATCTGTTCCGTCAAAATGTTCCAGTTTCATTCCACATACAGGACAAGTACCTTCCTTGTCGTATGTTTTTCCTTTTTCACAATTCATTGGACAGCGGTATTTGTGTGCATGTGCAGCCGTATCAGTTTCAGCAGCCGCTGTTTCTTTTGATGTAGAGGCATTGTTGTTACAACTTACGGCAATGATTCCGGCAGTGATAACAGCAGTAAATACAAAAAATAACTTTTTCATTTGTCTATTTGTTTTTAAGATTAGTGTTGATGATTAGTATGATTCGTGTCGTCTTTCTTTTTTCTTTCATAATGACAGCAACCGGGTAATTTTTCATACGCTTTATCGTCCCCGGTAAATTTTTCAGTATCATAACCAGCAGCAGCAATACTTTTTTGTACCTTTTCATTGCTGACTACTGCCGGGTTATAAACAAGAGTAAACACTTTAGTTTCCCTGTTCCATTCTGCTTTTTCGACTCCTTCAGTTTTAGCTGCTTTTTCAATTGTTTTTTTACACATTCCGCAATTGCCCAATACTTTAAATGTGTCTGTTTTTGTGTCCTGTGCTTTTGCTGCTGTAAAAGCAATAGTTGCAATCAGCAACAGCATAATTGTTTTGATTTGTTTCATTGTCTTGTTTTTATTTTAAGTAATTATTTTGCTTTTCTGAATGATGAATGTGTTTGAACAATCTTCCAGCCTTCTTTAGTTTTCTTTAATACAGAAGTGGCTACACCCTGGCTTTTAATTTCTTTAGCATCTTTTGCAAGAATGATTGTATAGATGTAAGTTTCTGTTGAGAAAGCATATTCACCTGTTATGGTTACATCTACCTTGTAATCACTAAATGTAAAAGACTTGAAATCTTTTAACTCAGGCCCTAAGTGATGTTCAAGGTAATGACCGATTGTACCTTCATCTTTTGCCTGTTCAAATACTTTTGAATCTTTTACAAATAGGTTTGCTACACCAGTAGTGTCCAGTTTTTCAATTGCTTTTTTGTAGTTGTTCAATACATTCTTTACCGCTTCTTTATCGCTTGTTTGTGCAAAGGCTGCTATAGCAGGTGAAAGCAGCAGTAACATCATTATTAATTTTCTCATGTCGTTTATTTTAATTATTGATTTAAATACATCATTTTCATTTGGTACACATTAGCCGTCACCACCCGTTCTCCATCTTCCGTTCCTTTGATAATAACGGTAGATTTGTCGTTGCTCTCTCCTTTTACAATAAAGCTGATACTGTATTGCTCTGCTTTATCTTTTATAAAAATGGCAGGCTTGCCATTCACTTCTGTAATGGCTTCATTGGGTATTACTACCTGCCTTACTATATTATTTCCGGTCATCCTTACATTTATGTTTTCACCAATTTTAAACTGACCTTTTGGGTTAATAAGTTCAAATACCACTTTCTGAGATTGATTACCTGTGTTTACAGATTGTGCAGCACTAACCATTTTTAATTTAAATACTGATGTGTCAGTTGCAGAAGTGGTAGTAAACATTGTAGCTGATTTCATTTTCGCAACATCAGCAGTAAACACCTGTGCTTCTACAAAAACCTGGTCAAGATTGGTTATTTCAAAAAGCGTTTCACCGCCGCCCACTACAGCGCCAATGGCATAATTAAATGTGCCCACAACACCACTTACAGGCGATGTAAGGGTAATCGCTTTGGTACTACCGGTATTTCTACCCGTATTAGCATCAAAGAGAGCTTTATTTTTTTTGGCACTTTCGTACCGGGCCTTTGCTTCGGTAATATCTTTTTTAGCTGCTATATCTTCAATTGCTTTTAATCTTTCATACTGCGCTTTTGCAGCTTCAAACTCTGCATTCACGGTATTGCTTTGTGAGATGATGCTGATTTGTGTTCCGGCATCTACTTGTTGTTCGATAACAGCCACTACCTGTCCTTTACCAACTCTTTGACCGGGTGTTACCCTCAGCGAAACAATTTTGCCTGCCTGTGGCGATTGTATTACTGCTCTTCCTTGCGGAGCAGCAGTAACCGTTCCCAGCAAAACGGATGACTCAGTAAAATCTCCTGTTCCAATTTTTTGTGTTTGAATACTGAAAAGAAACTGTGTTTCTTTTTCTACTAAGAAGGTGGTAGAAGAGCCACCGCTGTTCTTTGCACCTGCTTCATCATGCCCGTCATGTGCAGACACGGGATTATAGGTAGCTGTTGGTAAAAGGCAGAAAAGAATGATAGCACTTGCAATCATTCTTCTGCTGCGGCTTTTATTTACAAGGAACATAATGACTAAGCCAATCAACAGACCAATTACTCCAAAAAACCAATTGCTGCTGTACCAATGAGGATGAGAACTGCTTTCAGTTGTTACAACGGTCAATTCTTTTCCTGCTTCAATGTTATTTAATTGTATTAAATCAATACCTGTATAACTATTGATATTGACTACAAGATTGTATGCTTTCTTTTCCGGAAATGTAGCTTTCAGTTCAAACACACCTTTATCAATTCTTACTACGGCAATTTTAATATTGGGATTGCCAGCAACAGATATTTCCAGTTTTGCACTGTCAATAGGTTTGTTATTATTGTACTCACTTATGTACAACCTGAGTGATGATTCTTTGCCTGGTACAATCGGACTGTATTTCAAAAGCACTTCATAAATTTCAGAAACTGCTTCAGAAGCAAAGTAACTGGCAGGTGATACCGCCGTCTTTTTAGCATCGCCGTGGTCTTCGCCGCCGTGTGCAAATGCAATTACCGGTAATAACCCTAATAAAAGTTGAATGATTAATCGTTTCATAACTGACCCATTAAATATTTGTGATTGATAACACTGAGATTATAATTTCTTACAGCTTCCAGGTATTTCTGGTAAACGGTGTATGCGTCATTACTGTTTCTTAATAAGCTGATATAGTCAATTTCGCCACTTACAAAAAACCGTTTTGAAGTAGTGATAACTTCCTGCGCCTTTCTTAAACCGGTTTGCTGATAATACTGAACAGACTGCCAGTTGGTCTGCATTTCGCTGTTGGCATTTATTACCTGTGCTGATAACTCCTGTTGTAAGCCCTGTTGTTTGCTTTGAACAACCTGTTGCTCTGTTTTAGCTGCATTGATATTGCTTTTGTACTGTCCAAACCATAGTGGAATAGTTACCCCTACCCTAAAACGGTTGAACCACTTTGTATCCCTTTCGCCCTGGTTGAAGTAGCCAAAAGCCAGGCCGGGCAATGACTTGCTTTTTTGCAATGCAATATTTTGTTTGGCTACATTTTCCTGTTGCTGTAAGAGTTGAACAGCAGGGTTTGAAAGTAAAGCCGTTGAATCCGGTGCAAAAGAGAACTGTGTTTGAGATAATGAAACAGTTAACGGTTCTAATGAAATAGAATCCTTAATTCCTGTGAACCATTGCAACTGCGCCTTTAGAGATGCAGCTCTTGTAAGCGATTGCTGATATTGATTATGAATTTCTCCATACTGTGTTTCAGCGAAAGTCTGTTGTAAATAATCTATCTGCCCGGCGTTAAACTGGCGAATGGCAGACAGCTTTATCTTTTCATATAACGTATCCTGAACGTATAATTGTTTGGTAAGCGAATCAGCGTATTGTACTTCAAGATATAAAATCCTAACCCGGTATTTTAACTCTGCTTCTGTTAACTGTTTTTCTTTTTGCGCCACCCCAATTTGCTGTTTTTGCAAGCGGTATTGGTTACTATAAACCGTCGGAAATTCAAATGACTGAGTGATACTTCCAGTATAAAACTTTCCCGTGGGGCTTTCCAGGAAGAAATCAGGATTAGGCAGATTAATGGCTGATTTCAGTAACTGCTGCTGCTGTTTTACTTGCAGCGAAGCTGCCTGAATATTTTTATTATTGGCTAATGC
>JABFRU010000077.1 GCA_013140985.1 Chitinophagaceae bacterium
CTTTCATCACAAACCGAACGCTGCATTGTTTCATTGATGCATGCTAATAATGAAATTGGTAATTTATTAGATATAGATGCTGTCGGCAATCTTTGCAAAAAATATAATGCGATCTTTCATTCTGATTGTGTGCAAACGGTCGGGCATTATCCATTGGACCTTAGAAAGACGCCGATACATTTTATTTCTGCAGCGGGACATAAATTTCACGGACCAAAAGGTATCGGCATTTTATATGTGAATGATAATGTCAGGATCAAGCCTTTCATCTTCGGTGGAGGACAGGAAAGAAATATGCGGGCCGGTACAGAAAATCTCTATGGCATTGTTGGTTTTGCCAAAGCATTGGAACTGGCCATGGCTAACCAGGAAAAAGACAGTGCTTATATCCAGTCGCTGAAAACATATATGATCGCCCAGCTCCGGGAACATATCAAAGGAGTGCAGTTCAATGGCGACCAGGAAGGAAGATGTTTATATACTGTATTAAGTGCAGCTTTTCCTAAAACAGAAAGATCGGAGATGATACTTTTCAATCTCGACATAAATAATATCTGTGTATCCGGTGGCAGCGCCTGCAGCAGCGGTGCAGATATTGGCTCTCATGTAATACGAGCCATCAATAATAATCCCAATTTGGTGACTGTCCGTTTTTCTTTCAGCAAACACAATACGAAGGAAGAAGTGGATGCGGTGGTAGCTAAGGTGAAAGAACTTATCTGACATTTTAATTACTCACAGATTGCACAGATTTTCACAGAAAGTGTTGAATAATCTGTGTGAATCCGTGTCATCTGTGAGAGAACCTTCCAAAGATTTTATCAACCATTCATAAATAAAATTTGATTTATTACGAAATCTCCGTAGATTTACGAAAATTTCGTAGATATGGAAAAGCTCACTCATGTTGAAGAAGAAACCATGCAGGCCGTTTGGCGTACCGGTGAAGGCAATGTAAAATCATTTATGGAGCATCTCGATGAAGAAGTTCCTTACACTACTGTTGCTTCTACTATCAAGAATTTGGAAAAGAAAGGTTATCTCAGCAGCCGTCTTGTCGGTAATGCTTATTTGTATAAACCCGCCATCAGCGAGGAAGAATACAAAAAGAAATTCATGGGTAATGTGGTGAAAGAGTATTTCGATAATTCTTATAAAGAGCTGGTGAATTTCTTTGTGGAGCAGAAAAAATTGTCAGCCAAAGAACTGAAAGATATCATTACTATGATCGAAAAAGGAAATGGCTGAACTGTGTCTGACCGTCCCGGTCTGACACATAAACAAATAACGACAAGATAAAAACATTCATATGTCTTTCTTTTTTGCCTATCTCATCAAATTTTCCATCAGCCTCGCAGCAGTGTATCTTTTCTATCGTTTTGTGTTGCGGAGAATTACTTTTTATAACTGGAACCGCTGGTACCTGCTGGGCTATACATTACTGTCATTTTTCATTGCGGCCATTAATATCACCCCCCTGCTGCAAGAAAATCAATTGGCGGATAACAAAACCATACTATGGGTACCGGCACTTGACTTATATGGGCAAGGCGGAACAATAAGTAATACAGCCGTTGCAGCATCGCACTCATTGAGTGCAAGTGACTGGATACTTTTTATCATAGCGGCAGGAACGATCATTCTGTTGGTTAGGTTATTCATTCAATATCTTTCTTTTTTACGTATCCGCTCCAAAGCACAATTGCTTTCCGGCGATGGTATGCGTATCTACCAGGTAAACCGTGACATTATTCCTTTTTCATTCGGCAATTCTATTTTCATTAACCAGGAATTACATACAGAAGAAGAATTGCAGAAGATCATCCGGCATGAGTTCGTTCATGTAAAGCAGCGGCACAGTATAGATATTTTATGGGGAGAATTTCTCTGCATCATCAACTGGTTTAACCCTTTTGCATGGCTGCTTCGTAATTCGATAAGACAAAACCTTGAATTCATTGCTGACAATAAAGTTGTAAGTAATGGTATTGACCGTAAACAATATCAATACCTGCTCTTAAAGGTCATCGGTAATAATCATTTTAGTATAGCCTCAAAGTTCAATTTTTCATCACTTAAAAAACGTATAGCCATGATGAACAAACTCAGATCAGCCAAAGTACATTTATTGAAATTCCTTTTCCTGTTGCCGGTAGCAGTGGTGATGCTGCTTGCCTTCAGGAACAAAGACGAAAGAAGATCAACTAATGCCAAAAATGTTTTACAGGACACTGTTCCCGTTAACAATGTAAAATTGCCGGATGCTATCCGGTCGCTTAGTGTAAAACAGGTCAGTACTGCTCCCGCCAGTAAAATTGCGGGCGGACAAGTAGTTGTAACAAGAAAAGATGGTAAAACCGAGATCTATGACCTGGATGATAACAAAAGCCTTTCCAGTTTTGAAAAAAAATATGGAGTAAGCTTGGAAGAAATTATTCCTCCTCCGCCACCTTCTCCAGCAGAACCAACAGAAATGGTGGCACCTCAACGAACCATCAATAGTAAAGGTTACCTGATAGATATTGTAGGTTTTGACGGCACCTGCACTGTTTTGGTAATCGATAAAAGTGGAAAAGAAGTGGAACAGGTAACATTGGATGAATGGGATGCGGATAGTAAATATGAAGAAAAATATGGGGAAATATTACCACCGCCTCCGCCTGTATTTGCTCTTGCTCCCGCTGCTCCCACCGTACCTGTTGAAGCAGTGACCGGAACTCTATATAGTTGCGGCTCTCATCATTACAATTGTGTCCATACATCTTACAATTGCAAACCTACTGGTAGCACAACAACTCCGGCACCGGTTGCCCTTGTAGTTGGCGAGGGATATGGTATCAGCAGTACTATCAGCCGTGACTATGAGATCACCGATAAAAAAGCAAC
>JABFRU010000074.1 GCA_013140985.1 Chitinophagaceae bacterium
AATCAGAATGAAAGATCGCATTATATTTTTTGCAAAGATTGCCGACAGCATCTATATCTAATAAATTACCAATTTCATTATTAGCATGCATCAATGAAACAATGCAGCGTTCGGTTTGTGATGAAAGTTGTTCTTCAAAATCTGCCAAATCAACATGACCATTGGGTAACAGCTTTACATAACTATAGGTAACGCCTTCACCGCATCCGTAATGCTCAACAGTATGCAATACTGCATGATGCTCCACCGGTGAAGAAATGATATGCTTGCAGCCCAGGTCTCTTATTGATGATAAAATAGCTGTGTTATTACTTTCTGTACCGCCACTGGTAAAGAATATCTCACCCGGATGTGCATTGAGCAATTTAGCCACCGACTTTCTTGCATTCTCTATTGCCAGTCTTGATTCTCTTCCATAAGAATAAATAGAAGATGGATTGCCAAACTGTTCTGTCATGTAAGGCAACATTGCTTCCAGCACTTCTTTGTCAAGTGCGGTAGTGGCGGCGTTATCGAAATAAATGCGTTTCATAAAATGTCCGCAAAGATAAGTAAGAGAATTGTGACATGACAGCTATAAAATTCAATTGATTATCAGGAAATATCTGTGCTTGTTATTGCGTATATTTAAGAGTTAAGTAAATTTTTATGACAAACATTGTGACGCTAAACTATACTCTTACTGGCGATAACGTTGTAAACACGACTATTGATGGAGGAGAAACTTTGCTTGACGCTGACATAGTTATTGCAAATCCAATTGAATTCTCCAATGTTTGGACTCATCATCTTTTAAATAGAAACTCACTTCCAAACTCAACAGCAGAAAGGATAAGAAGTATTTTCCTTTCAAGGAAAAACGAACTTTGGACACTGCTTGAAAATGGGAAAGTTCTTATTGTTTTACTTACACCCGCAAAAGCGGCACGAGCAGACACAACCACTTATAGCGGAAATGAATACATTACTAATTATGATTTTTTGCCTTCAGCAAAAGAGTTTTTATTGCAAAGCCTTACCCCTGGTAAAAGTTCTATTGCAAACTCAATTCTTCTTACTAACCAAAAACATTTATTTAGCCAATATTTCAAAGCTTTCAAGACAGAATTGGAATATTCTGCCTATTTGGATTTTGATGGTCCCGAAAATTCAGACTATTTTTTAGTTAATAGAAGCAATAGACCGGTAGGATTTTCACTTAGCGCTGGCAATGGGCAAATAATCTTTTTACCTCCTGCCAAAACGAACGATTTTAAAAAATTAATTGGAGTCTTATCTAGCTGTTGTAGTAAGTATTTAGCTGAGCATGAAGAAACTCCACCTCCAAATTGGGTCTCAGATTTTCAGCTTCACGGCGAAAGTGAATATGAAAAACAACTACAAGAAATAAATGATAAAATTGACCAGCTTCTATCTGAACAAAAGAAAGTTGAAGAATCGAAACACAATTTGACCAAATTTAAAGGGTTGCTTTATGGACAAGGCTTTGAATTGGAGAATTTGGTCATGGAGTTCTTTCGAATGATTGGATTTACAGCGGACAACAGGAAGCAAGATGATTTAGAGCATGATATAGTCTTTGAATCAAAAGAGGGAAAAGGAATAGCAGAAATAGAGGGCAAGGATAATGATTCAATTCATATAGGTAAACTAGATCAGCTAAACAGAGCAGTTGATGAAGATTTCGAACTAACTAGCTCTTATCCTCAGGGCATTCTGATTGGCAATCACTATCGACTTCACAAGCCAGAAACGAGAAAAGATCCATTTACTGAAAAAGTTTTAATAGTAGCAAAGAAAAAAAATTTTGGACTTTTAACAACAATGGAAATGTATAGTGCAATAGAAAAATTTCTTAAAAACCCTTCAGATGAAAAATTCCTCCTCGATTGCAGACAAAAAATACTAAATACACATGGGGAGATTATTCGATTGACATAAAAAATGTCTTAGGTTTTCTACTGTGCTAACTGACAAATATATCTCTACCCAAACTCCTTCACATCCCTCATCAACTGCTGCGCAATATTATTAGCCGTTGTTTCAAATTCACTTTCCGCATAGATACGGATGATCGGCTCGGTATTGGAAGTGCGGAGATGCACCCAGTCATTATCAAATTCAATTTTTAATCCATCTTCATCATTGATCGGGTTCTTCTTGTATTTCTTTTTGATCTTTTCAAAAATGGGTTTTACATCAACGCCTTTCTCCAGTTCTATTTTATTCTTGGAAATAAAATAGTCGGGATAATGTTTGCGCAATAAACTGATCGCTTTTCCTGACTCTGCCAGGTGCGTTAAGAACAAACCGATACCGATCAGTGCATCACGGCCATAATGAAGATCGGGAACGATAATGCCGCCATTGCCTTCGCCGCCGATCACTGCTTTTTCCTCTTTCATTTTCTTCACCACATTCACCTCCCCCACTGCAGAAGGGAAATACTTTCCTTTATGTTTCAGCGTAACTTCTTTCAAAGATTTGGTGCTGCTCATATTGCTGACCGTATTTCCTTTGCGTTTGCTTAAAACATAATCTGCTATCGCCACCAATGTATATTCTTCGCCAAACATTTTTCCATCTTCACAAACAAAACACAAACGGTCCACATCCGGGTCAACAGCAATTCCCAAATGCGCTTTTTGTTTGACCACTTCGTTACTCAATTGTGTCAAATTTTCCGGTAATGGCTCAGGGTTGTGTGCAAATTTTCCGGTCACTTCTCCATTCAGTACGATCACATCATTTACTCCCAGTGCTTTTAATAAAGCCGGAACAAAAATGGCGCCGGTAGAATTTACTGCATCCACTACGATTTTGTATTCCTGTTTCGCAATGGCTGCAGCATCCACCAGTTTATAATTCAATATCGCATCAATATGTTTTTGTAAATAACTCTCGTCATTAATGATCGTTCCTGCTTTTTTTGCCTGCTTAACGGTAAAATCTTTTTGTTCTGCAATAGCCAGCACTTTTGCCCCCCTTTTTGCAGAGATGAATTCCCCTCTCCTGTTCAGCAATTTCAATGCATTCCATTCTTCGGGATTATGACTCGCTGTGATGATGATGCCGCCCATCGCCTTTTCCATCATAACCGCCATTTCTACTGTGGGTGTAGTTGATAAACCAAGATCAATGACATCAATTCCCATGGTGGTGAGTGTGCTGGCCACAATACCCCGCACCATTGCACCACTTGTCCTGCCGTCACGGCCGATCACCATTTTAAATCCTGAGCTTGACGAAGGGTTCTTCTTGCTTTTTTCCATCAATAATGTGGCAAAAGCTGCAGTGAATTTCTCAATGTCAGCAGGAGTAAGATTTTCGCCGGGTATATCACCGATCGTTCCTCTTATTCCCGATATGCTTTTGATTAGGGGCATGTGAATGTTTTGGTGGGCAAAAATACATCTTTCAGCCTCAATGGGTTTTGGCCACGAAAACACACGAATAAACACAAAAAACACAATCTGACTGGTAGCCATGGAAGCTATTTTCGTGTGTTTAGTGTGATTTTGTGGCTGCCAACTCACTTACATTTGTGCATGGCTGATAAAGCATGGTACAAAGACTGGTTCAATTCTCCTTTCTATCACAAATTGTATTTTGACAGGGATGAGAAAGAAGCAGATGCTTTTATTAAAAAACTAATTGAACATCTGCAACCTAAACCGGGCAGCCGAATACTGGATGTGGCCTGCGGCAAAGGAAGACACAGCAAGATACTGGCGGCAATGGGCTTTGAAGTGACCGGCATTGACCTCTCCTACGACAGTATCAGGATCGCTAAACAATCTGAAAAAGACAATCTCAGTTTTTTTGTACATGATATGCGTTTGCCTTTTTGGGTGAACTATTATGACTGTGCTTTCAACTTCTTTACCAGCTTTGGTTATTTCAAAACAAGAAGAGAACATGACGATGCAATACGTACTATTGCCAAAAGTCTGCGACCAACCGGTATGCTGGTGATAGATTATCTGAATGTTCATTATGCAGAAGATCATTTGGTGCATAATGAAACAAAAACGATCGGCGACACTGTTTATGCTATTCATCGCTGGGATGATGAAACACATTTCCATAAAAAAATAACGGTGACCGATCCATCATTGCCCGAACCGATGAGCTGTACAGAAAAAGTAGCGAAATTCTCTCTCGGCGATTTTACTGATATGATGAGTTTCCAGGGATTGCAGGTGAAAGAAGTTTTCGGGGATTATGATTTCTCGCATTATGATATAAGAAAGACACCAAGATTGATAGTAGTAGCCGGAAAATCTAAATAGGTTTGTTTTCAATTGGCTTTACCAGTAATTGGCGAAACCTTTTTGTAGGGTAGTTTTTCGATCTCATTTAATTTCAGTTTCCCATCCCGGGTGGCATAATGCTTGACATAAGCAGTATCAATCTTTGTAGCTATCCGGTATTCTATGATGTCCCCGGGAATACCTTTTTTTATATCCTGGATCAATGCAGTAGAATCATCTTTTAAAGAAAAATAAAAATCATTATTTTCTGAAAATGGAAATCTTTTCTTTGTTTCACCTTTATCCAGCTTAATATAGACACCCTTGTCCACAATACGATAAGCTGGCTCATCTGTTTGTGAGAGCTGAAAAATGATAGCAAAAATCACTATGAGATGTAGTTTTATCATTTACGAAAATCTTACTCCTGCTTATTATTCATGATCATCCATTTAGATGTTTCAAAAAAAGCAGTAGTAAATGCAGACAATTTTCTCCTGATAGCCTCCTCCTGTTCTTTGCTGATACTAATGCCCGGCTTCATTGGCACTAATTGTTCGCCGGAAAAATTTATTCTTTTTGTAAAATAAAAACTGTCAGTTACCATGCCAATAGCGCCGGTAGTGCTGGTGATAAAAGCATAATTATTTTTCCTGGTTGAGTCGAGCAGATCTCTTCCTAATGTTGTATTAACATAAGATTGTTTTACCATGCCTGCAATTGTTGGCAGAATATCTATTTGCGAAACGATCTCTGTTCTTTTTTGCGGTGGCAATAATTGCGGCGCATAAAATAATAATGGCACATGTTCATTTGCCAGCCTTTGTTCTGTCCACACAGAAGGATATATGGCTTCCGCATTGCCGGCCACTCCATGATCACCGAAGAAAATAAAAATGGTATTGGGGAAATAGCTTTCTTTTTGCGCTGCTTCCATGAATTTTTGAATGCAATAATCAAAATACCGCAGCGCATTGAATTCACTCACCGAACTAAAACCATATTTCTTCAGCTCCTTTTTATTTATTTCCATTTTCTTAAAGTCGGTATCCTTTGGAGAGATGCACCGGTCATACGGATGATGGTTACCGGCGGTTTGTATATACCCTATAAAAGGTTTGCTTTTCTTTTTAAAGATCTCGTTAGCTTCAAGCATCAGGTCTTTATCGCTTATTCCCCATACATTTATCTCGGGCGATTTGAATGAACCCTTGGTATGCATCTGTAAGTCTTTCACATTCTTCAGCAGTCCTTCAAAATTGTTGAAGTCAGGGTCACCTCCGAGAAAATAATGTTTGTCGTATCCTGTAAAATTGTTGATGATCGTATGCTGATCCAATGCTTCGGGTATGCGGGTGGAGAATTTAAAAAGCTGTGCATCGGGTATGCCGGTCAGTGTAGCAAACAAGGCTCTTGCCGTAGAAAAATGCGGGGTAAAACAGCGGTCGAAAAAAAGTCCGTTCTCACACAGAGAATTAAAATAAGGAGTTGCATTCAACGGGTTACCACTCATGCTGGTCTTATACATGCTGAATGATTCGCATTGCACTAATATGATATTTGGTTGCTGCCCCGAAGTATCATCAACAAACTTTACTTCTCTGCGGTAAGAAAAAGAATCTTTGCCCGATAACTGCATCCATTCTGCCATCAATGGATAAACTTGTTTGGCTGTTTCTTCGCTGAATTCAGGCTTTCGCTGTTTTAATGTCGTAAAAAAATTCTGTATTGGATTAATAGCGATGTAGGATTTGAATTCATTGTTGAAACGAAAACTATCGTTGCGGCTGAGCGGCGGCCATGAAAGATTGCCCCATGCAAATAATAACAATAGCAGTGCCGCTATGATAAAATGTTTACGGCGATAAGGAATTCCTTTTCCATCTGTTTTGCTGATCACCTGCCAGTGACTGCGATGATACATCCAGCGAACCAATAAAACAGCAGCCACCAATCCTCCGATCATCAGCAGCATCGGGTAGGTTTGCCACAGCATTTTCCAGGAGATGCTGAAATCCTCTGCAAAATTCATGGCGCCTGCATCAAGGGGCTCCATGTTGTAAGAAAGGTTGACAAAGCCGGCAGCAAAAAAGAAAAACACAATAAATGTAACTACCGCTAAATACCAAGTCCACATTTTTTTATTCAGGGAGGAATAAAATGGTGAAAAAGTTGGTCGCAGGCTGACAATGATAATGGGCAATAATATAAAAGCGATCCAGCGCAGGTCATACCGCATACCCATAAGCAAAGAAGGGATCACTTCGTCGAGGCCAATTCCTTTGGGATAAAATTTATGCCTGAATACAAAAAAAGTAGCCAGCCTGTACAATGTAAATATGGACAGGAACAACAGCAGCAGGTTGATAACCCACAGGATGGTCTTCGGTATTTTATATTTTACAAACACAGTTGAGGCCAGGTGAACAGTATTGCAAATAAAATTCTTTTACCCCGCTTCAACAAGTGTTTATAGATAAAAACTAATAGTGAATAGATAATAGTTCCTGCAGTTCGGGGCTGCTTTCCCATTTTTTCTCTTACAAAAAATTCGACAGTTCTAAAAAAACAAACCAGGAAAATCTTTTCGGCTTTAAAGAACTATTATCTGTAGTTATCATCTATTCACTATTAGCTTACATTTGTTGGAATGCTTCTTTTGGATATCGCACAAACATTACAGCAATGGGACCAGGCATTATTTACTTTTATTAATAATGACCTGTCAAATCCTGTTTTCGATGCGCTGATGCCTGTCCTCCGCATTTCTTATATCTGGGCGCCCTTATATATTTTTATTATCGTATTTGTCAGCCTGAATTATAAAGTACAAGGTCTTTGGTGGATCGTTTTCTTTCTACTGGTTGTAGCCTGTGCGGATATGATCGGCACCAAGGTCTTCAAACATAATCTTGAAAGGATAAGGCCCTGCAATCTTCCCGAACTGTTTCCCCGTATTAAATTGCTGGTGGTTTGCCCTTCGGGATATGGATTTACTTCCAATCATGCGGCCAATCACTTCGGTATGGCTACTTTTATTTTCCTCACCTTCCGGCATATTTTTAAGAAATGGGTATGGATCGTATTTTTGTGGGCCGGAGCTATTTGCTTTGCACAGGTATATGTAGGTGTGCATTATCCGGGAGATATTCTGGGCGGTGCTGCTTTAGGGATCACCTTCGCTGTTCTTTACAGCTATTTGTTTAAAAAATATTTTGGGCCGTTGCCTGCTAACTAAGGTTTAAAAGTTTAAGGCTGAGTCGCTAAAAAAGTAAAAGCTCTGCGCATAGCATGATAACTTTTAAACTCTTAAATCTTTAAACATTAAACCCACTTCATTGCTTCTTTTTCTTATTATTAAAAAGTAAATAACGGGATGCTTCGTAATAACCGATGGTCAGGTTTCGCAGTTGATTTAATAATGAATCGGCAGGTTCCCCTTTCTTCAATTGTTCATTATTCAATAAAGAATACACACCTTCTTCTTTTGTTTTTCTATTATACTTAAAGAAATAATTATTGGTTACCAGACCGATATTGCCCAAATCAGAATCAACAATAAAAGCATGATGATCCTTTGCAGAATCTTTTTCAAAAATATTTTTCCCTAATCCTCCATACGTTACTTCTTCACCACACAATGCAGCTAAAGTCGGCATGATATCTATCTGCGAGACTTTTTTATTGACCACAGCAGGTTGCAGCATGGATGGCGCATAGAACAACAAGGGAACATGCTGGCAGGTCAATCCCTGGTCGGTCCAAACTTTAGGGAACAGGTCGCCGGCATTGCCACGGATACCATGATCGCCGACAAAAACAAAAATGGTATTGTCGAAATATTTTTCCTTCTCCGCTGCTTCCAAAAAAACTTTGTAGGTATAATCCATGTAGGCGTAAGCATTCAACTCTTCATTCGTCCAGAACCCGTTCTTCTCCAGGCTATCTTTAGAAAAACTGCGGAGTGTAACGAAAGGCTTGTCTTCATCGGGAATAGTATAGGGCCGGTGATTGTCTGCAGTCTGGATAATTGCAAAGAATGGTTTGTCCTGTTGCTTTAATACAGCATTGGCTTCGAGAAAAAGATCTTTATCGCTGATCCCCCATACATTCAATGATGGTGAACTATAATCTTCTTCTTCATACAATTTCAATCCGCTGACATTGCCGGTAAGCAATCCTCTTATATTGGCCCAACTGGCACTCCCTCCAATGAAATAATGTTTACTGTAACCATCAAACTGGTTCATGATAGTTTGTTGATCCACCATGCGGATATTCCGGCTGGCTGTTTTTACATCAGATACATCAGGGATACCTGTCATGATAGCCCAAATGCCTTTGGCCGTACCATAAGCAGGCGAAAAACAATTGTCGAAGAAAACTCCTTTCTTAGTAAGCTCATTAAAGTAAGGTGTTGTGTTCAATGGGTTGCCCCACATGGAGCTTTTATAGGCGCTGAAGCTTTCGCAAATCACCAAAACAATATTCGGACGGCGGACGGCAATAGAATCTTTGACATTCAATACTCTTTCAAAATTCAGTGAAGTGTCGCTT
>JABFRU010000025.1 GCA_013140985.1 Chitinophagaceae bacterium
CGCCTGTTTCCAATGTTTCTTTGAATTCGTAACCGGGGTCGGCAAAATTGGCAAACACATCCACCCATCCCGGTGATACATGAAGGCCATCAATTTTTATTTCTTTATCAGCTTTGGCAGAAATTGTAGCAGCGACTTTTGTAATGATTCCGTTCTCAATAAAAATATCGGTGATCTGGCCATTAAAAGGAGAGGAGGGATCAACAATCCTGGCTTGCTTAATGAGTAGCTTCATTAAGGGGCGAAGATAAAGGATTATTTTGATTGAAAAATTATTTAGCTCTAATGAGGAAGGCTCTTTTGATTATTGTGGAGATCTCGTAGAATAGCTAAAAAATCGTCTATTTGTTTTATGAAAATTAGTTCTTCTTTTCCAGCACTACCCCTCATAATAACTTTGGTTCCTGCCATAGCAACTATTAATTTCTTTAGACTGGTTTCGAATTTAATGGCTTCGGTTTCTGCATTTTTTTTCTCTCTTTCGCTAAAAAGAAGCTCAATTTCTGCAAGAATTTTATCATTTTCAATCCCTGCTTTTTTAAGTTTTTGTTTGCCATAATCTAATATCGCGGTTCCGAATTCTTTTAATTCTTGACGGATTGTACTTTGAGTTTCCTCTTCAATTACAGTATCCAGAAAAGTATTAATCGCCTGCACAAGTTTATGTCGTAGCTGTTTCCACAGCACTTCATCCTTTCCACCAACATGAAAGCTTATGAATTGATCGTTTTCTTCACTCATATGAATTCTGGCTTTAGAATTTCATTTAATTGCGACACAGAGACACTTTTAATTTCTAAAGCATCACCGCCAATACTTCGATATAGATCTGAGAAAAGAGAAATGACTCCCGATATTTCTTCACTTGTGAACTCTGACAGATTGAACGTAAATACCAAATTATTTGAATCACTTGTTAGCTTTCTTCCTTTACGTCTTCTTGAGGCAAGAACTTTTCGTCCACCAGCTGTCACCATTCTCTTTCTAAATCCGTGAACTGATTTTCTCCTCTTTCGATGGGGTTGAAAAGTCCTTTTCATGTTAAACGATTTAAATCTATTAAAGATAAAAGATACGTGGATTAATTTCTATGTACTAATAAGTAGATTCAAAAAAGCTTTCAAACGCAACGATTTGAAAGCTTGTACATTTAGGTCGGGATGACTGGATTCGAACCAGCGACCCCTTCGTCCCGAACGAAGTACGCTACCGGGCTGCGCTACATCCCGAAAAAAAAGAGGGAACCCGGTAGTTCCCTCTCTAAAGAAGTCGGGTGGACTGGATTCGAACCAGCGACCACTTGCACCCCATGCAAGTGCGCTACCGGGCTGCGCCACCACCCGAACGACCGGACGGCAAATGTAAGATTAATGAGGGAAAATTTGACACTAACCACTAACTGGTAATGTCCTGATTTGAAATTTTTCTTGTCCCGTAGGGACAACTGGTTGGTAGCTGTAATTTCAAACGTTTTGTATCGTTCCATAGGAACGATTGGTGCCGCACCAAATGTCCCTACGGGACATTGTGATAACATAATGCGATCATTATTACCTATGAAACGTCCCGATGGGACGACTGAATTTTAATTAGGAGACCCACTAACGATTCTGGATCGTATCCTTCGGCTTCTTATTCCTGTTGAAGATATCCTTGATCTTGTCTTTGATAATACCACCACTGCTTTTCTTTGATGTATCAGCGGGATTATTATTCTGCTGAGCAGTGTCTTTGCCAAATAGCTGGTCTTTTAATTTCTGTTTGAGACTGTCCTTTACCTTATCAACTTTCGAAGCGATTGTATCCTTTGCCTTTGCTTTCAGGCTATCTATTTTTTCCTGTGCATAATCTTTTGCCTGGTCTTTCAGGTCTTCCATTACATCACCAACCACTTGCTCAAGATTGATACCAATGGATGGGTTGGAGAGGGTGCCGGTTACTTTGATATTAAGAGAGATCGTTTCACCTGATTTTATAGGGATGCCCTTGCTGGTTGCTTTGGAAACAAGATCATTCACCAGGTTATTCCCGGCATTGCCCAAATATTTTCTCGGCACTTTCATGCCAATGATATATTCAAGCGACTGGTCGAAACCATGTGTACCGCCGATCGTCATCATGATATCTTCTATTTTAAGATCAAAAGGTTTTACCAGCACTTTCCCATGACTGAATTCAATATAGTTCTTAATATCTTTTACGCTGATGGATTTCAAACGGTCTATCTGCAATAGTGCAGCGATCTTTTCAAGTGGTGCAAATTTTTTCAATACACCTTCTACCAATAAAAGATTTCCTTTTCCTGTCAGGCTTTGCAGGTCGGGTATCATATTGCCGGTCAGGTTACCTGTCATTGTCAATTCTGAGTTCAATTTGCCGGATAAAAATTTACCGATCGGCATGATGAACTGGATAGGATTAAAAGCATTGAAAGCTTTCTGCACATCCATATTGTCAATATCATAGCTCATGCTGATATCCGGCTTCACCTTATTGTTCTTTGTAGAATAGGAACCGTTCAGTAGTATGGTGCCATCCAAAGCGTTGGCCCGGATACTTTGAAACTTTACTGTTTCATTATTCAGCAAAACAGTGCCGTTGATATTATTGTAATTCACTTTGTCATAAACAACCTGTCCTGCTTTTGCATTCAGTGTTACGTTCATATTGGCAGGAACGAGAAAAGGAGATGAAGATGATGTTGATGACGAAGTCGTATTCGTAGTTGCGGTTGCTGTATTGTCACTGGTACCGGTCCAGTCATTCAAATTCATTTTATCAACAGATGCATTGATCGTACCTGTGAGAGGTTCATTCTTTGCAATAAAACTGACAAGATTATTCAGTGTTCCATTCCCTGAAAAATTTGAACCCAAATAATTACCGGAGAAATTCGAAAGACCAGCATTTGCCGGATTAAAATTGGCCGTAGCCGTTGAGATAGCAATGCCCGAAGGATAATCTGGCGTTACATACCGCATATTACTGATACTCGCCGTTCCATCCAGTTTCATTTTATCATACTGGCCCTTATTGATGATCTCTTTATTGCCGGTAAAACTCATATCTGCATTGAGCATTCCATTCAATGATGTACCAGTTGGGAATGAAGTGAACTGTTTTACATTACCCAAATTAAAACGGCCTTTTGCGCTGCCGTTAAAATTCATCGTAGTAACAGGATTGCTGAGTTGCAAAGTGAAATCAAGCGGATCGTTGCCCACTTCAATATGACCGGACGAGATATTGATCTTAGTATTATCAGCAATACCGCCGGTATTATCGAGGCGGATACTCATATTCCCGTTCCTGATAGGCTGAGGAAAATCTTTAGCTGAATAGAAAAGATTCTTTACATCAAAGAAACCGCCGGCAGCAAAGGGTTGAAATTTTTCCAGTTTCGACATATTGCCTTTTGCATAGGCATCCGCCCAGACAAGACCGGAGAGTTTTGTTCCGTTAGCTAATTTGATGAACTGTGATAGCTGTGCCAGGTCCACCTTACCTTTTGCAGCCGCATCAATATATTGAACAGTGACGGGATTTTTATAAATGAACCTGAAATCGAAAGGCTCATTATCCATTTCCATATGTCCATTGGAAATATCAATGACTGCATTATCCGGCGAGCCATCAATATTGCTTGCATTCAGATCGAGATTGATATTTTTGACCGGTTTGGGAAGATCAGGATATTGAAATGAGCCATTCTTCACTTCCACATTCACATCATAGGCCGGAAAACGACCGGGAGCAAAAGTTCCTTTTACAAAGCCGTTGAAGGTTGCCGATCCGCTTGTTTTGATCTTATCAAAATCCTGTTTATAAACAGCAGGGATCATCGAGAGAATATCCTTGAAATCATTGCTGGGTGATTTGAACTTCACATCAATATCGAAGGTGCTGGCATTGATCATTCTGAAAAAACCTTCAGCTGATAATTTGAGATTATTTAATACGATCTCATCTGTTTTGAAAGTATAGGTCTGTGTTTTGGTATTGACCTTTATGTCGGTAATAATATCAGCCTTTGTGTCGCTGAGATAGGGGATCGCATCCTGTATAAAAGTGGCTTCGCTGGCATGAGTAACAGTTTTCAAAGTGAACTCATCAGCAGTTATGTCGCCGCTGCCCCGGTGGTCAACATTTTTCCATGCGGTATAAGTGCCGGCCGATTCATCTTCAAATACGATATAGCCATCGGTGATCGCATAATTCTTCAATGACATTTTAAATGCAGAAGCAGACGTATCTGTTGAAGTACTGCTACTGGGTTTTGCAATATCCCAGTTGGCCTTGCCATTTTTATTTACCCAGGCATGTATGCGGGGCGATCGGAGATAAGCGCCATATACATTTATATTCTTTCCTTTGATAACACTAAAGAGATTGGCCGATGCTTCTGTTTTTTTTGCATAGAGCAATGTATCGCCTTCAAATCCGGCAGAGCCGACAATAGAAAGATCTTTTACAATGATCGTTACTCTTGGAAAATGACGAAGAAGATTTAGCCGTACATCGGAGAAATCAACTTTGGCATTGATACTTTTATTGATCTCTTTTTTGACAAGCCTGGTGATCTGTTTTTTAAAAACTATGGGTATTAAAAATGCCAGTACGATCAGCGATAGGAGAGTAATGCCTGTGATCTTGAGTATTTTCTTGAAGACTTTCATAAATGGCTGGCTTTGAATGGTACAAGGTACGGTTTTGCAAATATGAGGCCAGAAAGAAGCTAGCAGAGGATAGTGAGTAGCGGGTAGGTGGCGTGCTATTGTAAGATTCCCTACTAACTACTCGCTACTTCCTTCTCGCCCTCACTAATTAAAGTACTTTGAGCTATTTTTGATTTAATGAACAAGATCATCTTCACCGAGGAATTTTGCCAGCCGGAGAACCTGCATCCCTTTACCTTGACAAGGCAGATACAGGATATCAGGATTGGTATTCTTACCATCCGGGAAAAATGGGAACGGATGCTGGGTCTTCCTTCCTTTGATAAAAAGGAAGATGATTATAAAGACCTGGACCGTTCGGTGAATATTGAAGAGATAGTTGGCGATGATGTTTGTTTTATGATCCATGGCAATGTATTACCGGATGAAAAATTAGTGAAAGCAACTTTGAAGCTGAAGGATGGAGAATTTATCACTGCCGGAAACAGCTCTGGGATAATTTTTCGTTTCACCAAAAACCAGATCAGGGAAAAATACAAGATACAGGTGACAAAAGCAGTGTTGCTGAAAGCGGCTGTTAAAACGATTAATTATCCATGGGATATTTTTCAGTTGAATGATTGGGCGATACGGGAAGATTTTGCTTTGCTCACAAAAAAAAGAGAATCTCAATCCATTTCTAAAACGAACAGAGTTACAAAAAGCTCACAGGTATTTACTGAAAAGGGAGCAAGGGTTGAGCACTGCATTATCAATGCATCCACGGGTCCGGTCTATATTGGAAAAAATGCGGAAGTGATGGATGGCTGCCTTATCCGCGGGCCTTTTGCGATGGGAGAGAATGCCTGTTTGAAGATGGGAGCAAAAGTATATGGTGCTACAACTCTCGGTCCCGGTTCTGTTGTTGGTGGTGAAATTAAAAATTCTGTATTGTTTGGCTACAGCAATAAAGCCCATGATGGTTATCTCGGCGATTCTGTGATCGGTGAATGGTGCAATATGGGGGCCGGTACTACCAACAGTAATTTAAAAAATAATGCCAGCGATGTGAGAGTGTGGACACCGAAAGGTGAAATGAGTGCAGGTGTAAAATGCGGGGTAATGATGGGTGATTATTCGAGGACTTCGATCAACACAGCTATTAATACCGGAACGGTGATCGGTGTTAGTTGCAATGTGTTCGGATATGGGTTGACACCTAAACATATTCCAAGTTTTAGCTGGGGCAGCGAAGGGGTAAAGCGGTATGCATTTGAAAAAGCTATTGCGGACATTGGCAATTGGAAAAAATTAAAGGGACAAAGCGTTACAGATAATGAGAAAAGTATTTTGAAGTATATATTTGAGAAATTTTGAGATGGGCTAGTAGCAAGTGGGGAATAGCAAGTAGGAGGCCATAACCCGAAACCAGCAACCGGAAACCAGAAACAAGTTATATGAGAAAACAAATTGCCGCTGCTAACTGGAAAATGAACATGACCTTTCAGCAGGGAGAAAAATTACTCGATGATATACTCGGAGTTGATATACATCTTAAAGAGCATCAGCAGGTGATCTTTGCTGTACCATTCCCTTATTTATTGATGACAAGAAGCGAAGTTGAAGATGAATTTAACTATGAAGTAGCGGCACAGAATTGTTATCATAAAAAATCAGGAGCCTATACCGGCGAAGTATCTGCTGACATGTTACATTCAACAGGAGTTAATTATTGCATCGTTGGTCATAGTGAAAGAAGAGAATATTTTGCTGAAACAAATGCTATGCTTGCTGATAAAGTGAATTTATGTTTGGAGAATTTTATCACACCCATCTTTTGTTGTGGCGAAGCCTTGTCCATCAGGGAAGCCAATACTCAAAATGATTTTGTAGCTCAGCAGTTAAAAGAATCTTTGTTTCACCTTTCAGCAAAGCAAATAAAAGGCATCATCGTCGCTTATGAACCTATCTGGGCCATTGGAACAGGGAAAACAGCTACTACAGGGCAGGCACAAGAAATGCATGCCCATCTTCGTTCTGTATTGGCAGGGCAGTATGGCGCCGATGTGGCCAATGAGATCCCGATCCTTTATGGTGGCAGCGTAAAAGCTAATAATGCGAAAGAATTATTCAGTTGTCCCGATGTGGACGGAGGACTTGTCGGTGGCGCTTCATTAGTGGCTACAGATTTTGTTGAGATCATCAAAGCGTTGAAGTGAATGGTCAATAGTGAATAGTTCCAATTAACTGATTAATCAATATACCGATCAACGAATCCCCCTATCATATCGTTTTGCAACGAAAGAACCAGGTGCTGCTGAGTTTCTTAAAGATCAGGGCTGTTGTGAATGGCAAACAGATATACCCGCTATTAAATTCAAAACCGGTTGTGATACCTGTCACCGAAAATAATCCCCGCCTTGTTGTTACAGATGGATTTCATATTACCAAACCATTGAAGCTTGTGTATAAGGATATGCCGGTTTATTGTTTTAAAGTGACCTGCACTATTAATGACCTGCAATTATATATTGGCTCAGGTGTGCTGGCTGCTTTATATCTCTCGGGAATGTTTACGGGCATCATAGTACTGAAAGTATTCAGTTTTCTTCCATTGATCTATTTACTGGCGTTTTATTATTTGAACAGGAAGGACTTTTTGAGACTGGTGCCTGTAATAAATTAACTGGCAAAGTTGGCTGCAGTCTTTGGCAATTCAACTCTTTCAAACTCATTCAGTTTATCAATGTTCAGGATCGTTTTTGATTTATCATTATTGGGTTCAAACATCATTTTGAATTTGGCACCCCATACAATTTCGGAACTTATATAAGAAACTCTGGTAACAACATTATTAGAGAAAACAGAATCAAATGCTTTTAGAAATACCAATATCTCCATATCAGTGGCGGCAATATCTTCTTTACGTAAACCATAAAAAGGACTTTTGTCATCAATGGGATGAACGATGGTCCAGCTTAATGCCAGGCCGCTGATATTGGATAGTTCAAGCGGAAGATCATAAAATTTATCAGTTTGTTTACCATTTTCTTCTGTAGTAATAGCAAGCGTCACTTTGACGTCCACTTCAGACAATGTATTGTTTTTAAAAGGCGCCAGGCGAAACATAAATGCTGTTCCTCCTTTGTAAGGAGCTATCAGTGCATTTTTACTGAACTTGATAAATGCCTGGGGCCTGGCAAAGCGACCGTAGAATAGGCCGGTAGCAATAGCAAAACTCAGCAAACCAAGAAATGCTTCGAATGTTGAAACAGCACTGGCAGCAAAACCAACGGGGGCAATGCGTCCATAACCAACCGTAGTAAAAGTTTGGGCGCTGAAGAAAAATACTTCTGAAAATTTACGCCATGGGGAAGCTGTTTGATCGATCGTAAGATGATCGGTGCCGATGAGAAAATAGATGCCTGCAAAAAAAAGATTGATGGAAATATAAATGAGGAAAAGCAGCAAAATGAATTTCCCCCGTTTCATTCCCAACATGGTATGATACCAACTGTAACGATCAAGTAAACCAACTCCTTTCTTAATTACATTCGGCTGCCCGTCTTTGTTGACAAAACGGCCACCCGTACTGTTGCTGTTGGTACTTAAACCAGTATTAGTATCCTGTTTCAGATCCCGAAGTCTTTTCAGCAGTGCCATGATCAAAAGTAAAACTTATTTTGCGTTATAATTTTGATCTATGAACTATACGGTTCCGGCTGGCACAAGAATAGGGCATGTGCACCTGAAAGTAACTGATCTTGAAAGGTCTTTGCAGTTTTACCGTGACCTTCTTGGCTTTGAAGTGCAGCAGCATTATGGTGACAGCGCTGTATTTATTTCAGCAGGGGGTTATCATCATCATATTGGTTTGAATACATGGTATAGTAAAGGGGCTTCGCCGGCACCGGTAAGAGCAGCCGGGTTATTCCATACAGCTATTTTATATCCAACAAGAAAAGATCTTGCAGTGATAGTAAAAAGATTGATCGATGCAAAGTATCCGCTGACCGGCGCATCCGATCATGGCGTATCAGAAGCAATCTATTTAGATGACCCTGATAAAAATGGAGTGGAATTGTATTGGGATAAGCCGAAAGAACAATGGCCTGTGGATGCAAAAGGAAATTTGCAAATGATAACCGGGCCTCTTGATCTTGATGATTTGTTAAGTAGCTTGACCGGTTAATTCTTTTATGAAATAATCCGGGGGAAATGAGAACGAAGTTGATCGCTCCTTTGAAAAAATGCCAAACACAGTACTGCCGCTGCCACTCATTGATGCATATACAGCGCCGGCTTTGTATAATTCTTCTTTAACGTTCCCGATCTCCGGATGAAGAGCAAAGACGATCTCTTCAAAATCATTTTTCATCTCATCTTTCCATTTTTCTACAGGTAGGTTTATTATTTCTCTCAAAGATGTTTTTGGAATAGCCGGTTTTATTTGTTTGAACATGTCGCCGGTATCAATATGAATGCCCGGGTTAACGATGATAAATTTGAAAGCGGAAAGATCTACTTCTATTTCTTCCAGTAATTCTCCACGGCCTTGCGAAAAACAAGGCTTATTAATAATAAAGAAGGGGCAATCACTTCCTAACTCAGCTCCCATTTTTCTTAATTCTTCTTTTGAAGGGGCTAAGCCAAACATTTCATTTAATAGCATCAGTGCAAAAGCTCCATCGGCACTGCCACCACCCAAACCACCACCAACCGGAATAGCTTTATGCAAATGCATTTGAACAGCAGGGATATGAGGGAATCTCTTTTTTAAAAGATCGTAAGCTTTTATGCAAATATTGTTCTCACCGGCAATCTCAAAACCGCTTTTTAATAATGTGATCCCTTCAGATGTTGTTTTCTTTAATTCAATTATTTCCACGATATCCCGAAGGGGGAGAGGAAAGAAAACAGTTTCCAGGTCATGAAAACCATCTTCTCTCTTTCGCAGAATATTTAATCCAAGATTGATCTTGCAGTTGGGAAAAACTATCATGAGTAAATGGATCGCTGATAAAGTGGATCCGAATTATTTTTTCTTGCGCCGGTTGTTGATCTCATCACGGATGGCAATGGCCCGGATATAGTCTTCTTTTTCCAGCACCTGGTTCAACAGGATGTTCAGGTCGTCCAATGTCATTGTTTTCAGGTCTTCTTTACCAGTGGGCTCATCATCTTCCACCATCACTTCCTGTTTTGCTTTTTTCTTTTTGCCACCGGTTCCTGTACCGGAATCTTCCATCAGGATGCCGGCACTTTCTAAGATATTTTCGAATGTATAGATAGGACAACCAAAACGAACAGCCAGTGCAATTGCATCGGAAGTACGGGAATCAATTTCTATTGTATCATTTTCAGTAGAGCAAACCAGTTTGGAATAAAAGATCCCTTCCTGCAGATCGCAAATGATTATTTCAAGAAGATCAATGGCAAAGGCATTCATGAAATTTTTCATCAGGTCATGCGTAAGCGGACGGCTGGGTTGCATTTTTTCTAATGATACGGCAATAGCCTGTGCTTCAAAACCGCCGATAACAATAGGAAGCCGGCGAAGCCCGTTCACTTCGCCCAATACCACAGCATAAGAATGTGTTTGAGTAATACTATGCGACAAAGCCACTATTTCTAATTCTATCTTCTTCATATAAGCCACGAATTTACAGCAATACTTTTAATGGAGGTATTTGAAACTGTAAAAAATGGGGATCATTTTGCCTTGTATTGGCTCAGGTCAAAATAAGGGGCAGTATCTCCCGGTTCTATTTTATAAGCCATGATAAAAGTGTTTTGATTGTCCTCTGTTTTTGTCCGCCACCCCAGTACGATCCTGTATCCTTTGACCACCGCCTGTATGTTCAGGAAATTAAAATCCATGGCGGACATATATTGATATTTATCACTAAAAAGGCAGGCTGCTTCATATACTTCTTCGGAGTCCGTCATTTCACCTTTATATTCCTGGCAGGCAATATTCATTAACTGTGTGGTCTTTTTACTATTGGTCAATGTGATCCCGAAGTTTTGATTTCTTAAACCCAGTTTTTCTTTTAGATAGGTTTTATTTCTTACATCTATTTCCAGGAACGAGCTATCTATGAAATTAATAATGGAATTGTCTTCAAAGATCTGTCCCTCCCTGTAGCCGGGAGTAAACATCGTGACACGGATCTGGTTCTCGCCAAAAATGATGAACATAGAATCATTATCGGCCGGATCGTCTGTTGTCATCCGGTATTTAATAACGCCAATGAATTTTTTGGAAGTGTCGGCAACAGGTGTTGGCTCTGCGGTTTCCGGGGCCTTGAAATTGGTGGAAACATCTTTCTTACCTTTCTTATCATCCTTTTTATCGTTCCCTTTCTTGCTGTCTTTTTTATCATCCTTCTTCACATAATTAGTAGTGGTTGTTTTTCCTTTCTTACTGCTTTTGGATGAAACAGGTGGCGGAGGAATAGTATCGGCCGCTGCCAGGGAATCCGGTGCCTGGAAATTGGTGTTCTCTTTGCCTTTACTTTTATTTTTTTTCTGCGCCTGAACAGAAACAGACAGGCTGCAAATAAGAATAAAGAAAAAAACTTTTCTCATGGAAATACCGGCATTTATTGCCCCACAAGTTGGCAATAAAAAACCACAAACGCAAAATGTTTGTGGTCTTAGCTTATTTGCTAAGAGTTTTTAAGCAACTCCTTTCAATTTTTTAATGGCTTCCGTGAATTTAGGAACAACTTCAAATGCATCGCCGACAATACCATAATCAGCCGCTTTAAAGAACGGAGCTTCCGGGTCCTTATTGATGACAACGATTACTTTACTCCTGTTTACCCCGGCCAAATGCTGTATTGCGCCGGAAATACCAATAGCGATATAAAGATTCGGGGCAATAGCAAAACCAGTTTGACCTACATGTTCATTATGCGGACGCCAGTGAGCATCGGCAACAGGGCGGCTGCAGGCAGTGGCAGCATGTAATACCCTGGCAAGGTCTTCTACGATCGCCCAGTTCTCTGGACCTTTCATACCACGACCGGCACTCACCACTACTTCAGCTTCTGTCAACGGAACCTGGCCACTTGCTTTTGTTACATTCGTCACTTTTACTTTGGGGGCATCAACAGTTGCATTGAATGCAACTACCTCTGCAGTTCCTTCACCGGCAATTACTTTATATGCATTTGGATTGAGCGCAATGATCTTAATATCCGTATTGACAGTAATGTTGGCAAAAGCTTTTCCGGAAAACACATTTTTCTTAACGGTAAAGCCGTTTGCAGTATCCGGCAATGCAACAGCACCTGAAACCAATCCTGCTTTTAATCTTGCAGACAAACGGGGAGCAATAGCTTTTCCATCAACATTATTAGAGAAGATGATCACTTTTGCGCCAGATGCAATAGCTACCTGCCCAATGACATTTGCATAGACCTGTGCATCGAGATGATTCAGTGAACCGGCAGAAACATGATGAATTTTTTTGACACCATATTTACCTAATGATGCAAGGTCATTAGCAGCGCCGAGAACAACTCCTTCGGCCGATGTGCCCAATTGCTCAGCTACGGTAGCGCCATAGGTCAATGCTTCTAATGAAGCTTTCTTTACATGACCTTCGGTAGTATCTATGAATATTAAAACTGACATAAATAATAGTTTGTAGTTAGTTGTTAAATAGCTTTTGCCTCTTCATGTAATAATCTTACCAGCTCTTCCACATTATCGGGAGAAACTAATTTTACTCCTGCTTTAGCAGGTGGCAGTTCAAAACCGGCAACAGTTGTTAATGCATCCACTGCAACAGGTTCTGCTGCTTTCAATGGTTTTGTTCTTGCACCCATGATACCTTTCATGTTGGGTATGCGTTGTTCGGCCATTCCTTTTTGACAGCTTACCACAACAGGCAGTTCCACTTCACAAATCTCTTCACCACCTTCTATTTCCCTGGTGATAGTTGCTTTGTTGCCGCTCAATTCAAATTTTGAAGCCAGCGATACATAAGGTCTGTCCAATAATTCAGCGACCATGCCGCCAACCGATGAACCATTGTAGTCGATCGTTTCTTTGCCGGTAAAAACGAGATCATAGCCGCCTTGTTTTGCCACTTCTGCTATTTGCGAAGCGATATAAAAACTATCATGGCTGTCGGCATTTACCCGGATAGCTTCATCGCCACCCAATGCCAATGCTTTGCGGATGATGGGATCGGCATCGGCAGCGCCAACAGTTATTAAATGAATGATGGTGGAAGGATCAGCCTCTTTTAACTCGATGGCCCGCACCAGTGCATACCATTCGTCGTAAGGATTGATGATCCATTGTACACCGGCTGTATCGAATTTCGTGTTGTTACCGGTGAAGGCTATTTTTGCCGTTGTGTCCGGGGTTTTACTGATACAAACTAAGATCTTCATTGCAATAGTTTAAATGTTATGCCAGATAGTTGTTTATGCAACTAAGGCAAAGATAAGGCGGGCCAATTAATAATTAATAATTATTAAGTAATAATTATTCAGATGGACAGAATTACCAAAATTGCCGGAATGCTGAAGGATAACCCTGCTGATAACTTCCTTCAACATGCCCTTGCATTGGAATATATCAAGCTGGGAAATGATGAAGAGGCGAGGGCTTTGTTTGAAAAATTATTGAAGAATGATCCTGCTTATGTTGGCAGTTATTATCATTTGGCCAAACTGCTGGAACGAAGTAATAAAACAGAAGAGGCGATCAAAGTGTATGAAAAAGGAATGCAGGAAGCGATGAGGGCAGGGGAGAACCATGCTCACAATGAACTAAGAGCAGCTTACGAGGAACTTACTTTTTAAGAATGAATCTACTTCAGCAATTCAAGGATCACATTAAAGCAAACGATCTTTTTTCACCAAAAGATAAACTGCTGCTGGCCGTAAGCGGCGGCGTGGATTCTGTTGGGCTTTGTGAATTATGCAAACAGGCTGGTTATGATTTTGTCATAGCACATTGCAATTTTATGCTGAGAGGCGGAGAAAGTAAAAGAGACGAGCAATTTGTAAGAAGTTTATCGGATAAGTATAATGTGCCGGTGTATGCAAGAAGTTTTTCTACCGAAGAATATGCAGAAGAGAATAAGCTTTCGATCCAGGAAGCTGCCCGTAAGATACGTTATGAGTATTTTGACATTCTGATCAAGGATGATATTGCCCGTTATCTCTTGACAGCTCATCATGCGGATGATAATATTGAAACACTGCTGATGAATTTTTTGCGGGGCACCGGTCTGCGTGGCTTAACAGGGATCCCGGCAAAGAATGGTTATATCCGCCGTCCTTTACTTCCTTTTTCAAAAGAGGAGTTGATCAGTTTTGCAAAAGAAAATGAACTTGAATTTGTTGAGGATTCATCGAATCAATCCTCCAAATACACCCGGAATTTTTTCAGGAACGAACTTATCCCGGCTATCGAAAAGGTATATCCGCAGGTAAAAGAGAATTTACTCAATAATATTGGCCGGTTTTCGGAAGCAGAGCAATTATGCCGGCAGTCAATTGATCTTCACAAAAAGAATCTTATTGAACAGAAAGGCAATGAATTTCATATTCCCGTTCTGAAATTGAAACAGGCGATGCCACTCCGTTCTATTATTTATGAGATTATCAGCGATTTTAATTTTACGGCTAATCAAACAAGCGAAGTGATCGGTTTGCTTGACAGCGAAACAGGAAAATATGTCGCATCTTCCACCCACCGTGTTATCCGCAACAGGAATTGGCTGATCATTTCTCCTCTTGAATTGACAGCGTCTTCAAATATTGTTATTGAGGAAGGGATCGGCAATGTACAATATGCAATGGGAAATTTGCAATTGGCTGTCATGGATGTAAAAGATTGCCAACTACCAACCGCTAACTCTGCCGCCTGTCTCGATCTTACTACGATCTCTTTTCCCCTGCTGCTTCGCAAATGGAAACAAGGCGACTATTTCTATCCCCTGGGAATGAAAAAGAAGAAAAAACTTGCCCGTTTCTTTATTGACAATAAATTTTCGACACCGCAAAAAGAAAATGCATGGGTGATCGAAAGCGATAAAAAGATCGTATGGGTAGTGGGTCACCGCATTGATGACCGTTGCAAGGTGACTGATAAAACAAAAAAGACATTACGCCTTAGTTTACATTCCTAAACTATTTTTCACTTTCGCTACAAACTGCTCCAGCGGCTGATATTCTGTTTGCAAAATGGCGGCAAGAATTGCAATGAAAGCGATACCGAATAATGCTCCCCAGATATGGGCGGAATGATTTACATTATCCTTCGCCTGCTTTTCAAGAACAGTGGAGATGATCAGGTACAAGGGACCAAAAATATATCCAGGAATGACAGGCGGAATAAAGAAGAACCCGATTTTCACTGTTGGGTCGAGTAAGATGCCTGCAAACACTACTGCACTGACAGCGCCAGAGGCGCCCAGGCTCCTGTAATAATAATCGTTCTTATGCTTGAAGAAAGTAGGGATCAGGCAAACAAATAATGCCAGCATATACATCACTATATAAAAAATCTTTCCTTTATCTGCAAAAAGAAGTTCAGAGGAGAAACTTCTTTCCACAAACTCTCCAAACATATACAGTGATAGCATATTAAAAAGAAGATGACCAATATCGGCATGGATCAGCCCGCAGGTAAAGAAACGGTACCATTGGTTATGTTTTGTAATAGCGGGGGGGTAAAAGATCAGGTCATTGATTATTTTCTGATTGCTGAAAGCGGTAAATGAAATAAGGCCGGTGATAATGATGATAATAAGAGTGATGGTCAGCTGTTCCATGATTAAAAATAACTAAAAACTAAAAGATAATAGATAAAAATTGCTGCAACTCAAAGGACAACTACGAATAGCGGAGCCCAAACTATTCACTATTAGTTTTTACCTTTTATCTGTTATTTGTGATGATACTTCTCATTCTTTAAAATGGTACAGGCCCGGTACACCTGTTCGGCCAGCACCAATCTTACCAGCTGGTGTGGAAAAGTAAGCTGCGATAAACTCCATTTGTGATCGGCTCTTTTCAACACCGCTTCATCAATTCCAAAAGCGCCGCCGACCAGGAACACCAAATTTTTTACACTGGCATTGGCCCTTGCCTGTATAAAACTGGCTAACCCTTCAGACGAAAATTGTTTCCCTCTTTCATCAAGCACTATGAGATAATCATCTTTGCCCAGCCATTCCAGTATCATTTCTCCTTCTTTTTTCTTCAGGTCCATCTCACTCATCATGCCCGCATTCTTTGGAACAGGAATGATGGTCCATTCTACTTTAAAATATTTAGAGATGCGTTTAGTGAATTCTTCCACACCTTCTTTGATATAAGGTTCATTGTTTTTGCCGATAGACCAGAAAGAGAGTTTCATTTTATGTCGTAATCTTTTTTGAATGCGGTAAGCGTTGCTTTATACAAAACATTTGAAGGATCTAAAACAGTTGCCTGGTTATAATAGTGATGTGCTTCGGCAAAGTAACGGGCATTTTCAAGCATAAAGGCAGTACGGTATATTTCTTCGGTTTTTGCTTCAAATGCTGGTTTAAGTTTTTCGATTGCTCCCAAAACATCATCATAGGTCTTTGGAGAAACATAATTAAATACTTTCAAGTCATCATCTTCTTCATTAAGTAATGCCACAGCCCAATAATAGGTGTTGCTCTGTTTGATCCGGGGAACAATATCTGCAATAGGCATTTTTAATTTATCAATAATGATATGATAAAACGGGTTCTCCGTATTGTTAGAATTATATAAGGAGAACTGGAACCTGCTGTTTTCTATGTAACATTTCCACGACAATGGGAAATCGCCGGCAGCCCCGGAATAATTCACTGTATCAAACATCGGGTTGATCCAGATATTGAATTGATCCCGGAACACAGCACCGGGTACATTATCAAAATAAGCTTTCCTGTTTCTGCCTTTATCTTCAAGTGGGTTTGTCACCTGTGACCACATAAATTTTGTGAAATTGGTTAGGATAGAATTTTTCACATTATAACATGAATCGGAAAATTTATTCAACGAGTAATTGCCCGGCTCAGTGATAGAGAACCAGCCGCCTTTTTTACAAATAAATGTTATGAAACCTTCAGCGGGAATTTTTACTAAAGCTGTTGAAGCAACAATATCACCCTTTTTAATCCTGTTTTCATGCTTATTGGTTTCAAGAGTTATTTCTCCTTGCAAGCTATAAACAACAAATTGATCCTCCGCCAGCACAAATAGCGGGGATAAAAAGCAAAAAATAGCAAACAAATATTCTCTCATAAAAATAAAAGTCCTGCCAAGGCAGGACTTAAAATTATTTATTCAGTCATGATCATTTTATCTCGTAATCTTTTTTAAATGACATCAATGTTGAAAGATATAATACATTTTCTTTGTCCAATGATACTGCTTTGGAATAATACTGGTAAGCTTCTGCCAGGAAATGAGCATCTTCCAGCATAAAGCCGGTACGGTAGGCTTGTTCAGCCGGCGCTTCAAATGAAAGGCCCTGGCTTTTAAATTTATTCAACACTTCTTCGAATGCTTCTTTCGATACATAATTCAACACTTTGAGGTCCTCGTTCTCATCTGTTTCCGGCATAGAACAGGTCCAGAAATAACTTTTGCCCGGAGTAAGCTTAGCTGAAAAATCAGTGATAGGGATTTTCTGTTTTGAAATAACGGCGGTATAAAATGGTTTAGTGAGATCCTCCTTTTCAAATAATGCAAAATTGTAAGTTTTTGTTTCGCAATAACAAGTCCAGGAAAGCGGAAATTCTCCACCGGTATAATTAACCGTGTCCAGTTTTGGATCAATATATACAGGATATACAGAACGTCTTACAGCACCTACCGTATTCATAAAGGCTTTGCGGTTGCTGCCCGGGCTGCCCGCATCTTTTGTCATAGATGCCCACACATATTTTACATAATTGGCGCTGACAGAACTGCTGCTAACCTTGCATGAGTCGCCGAATTTATTTAGAGCATAGGTTCCTGCTTTTGTGATAGTGAACATGGCAGCTTCATTGCAGATCAGGGTAGCTGCACCGCCTGCCGCCACTTTTACGGTTGCATTGCTGTTAAGCATCTTGCCTACCTTGGCTTTGCTTTCAGTGCCATTCTCTACTACTAATACATTCCCCTTGAAACTATACAGGAGAAAATTGCTCTGTGCATTTACACTGAGCGCAACGGCCAGCAAGGAAATAAAGATGGATAGTTTTTTCATTGTGCTTAAAAGTTTATAGGAAAGATTATTTAATGATGATGTGGTTTAAAAACAGTTTTATAATTAAATTTCTTATGCATCCAAACAGCCCAGGCTTCATAGAAATAAATCACATCCACCGCCATCAGGATCGTTACGATGGTCAGCTTCATGTCAACTTTGAGCCTGTATCGATCATACAAATAAATACCAAGCCATATAAAAAATATACCGGACAACACCTGTGCGATCTTGGCTGCCAGGTGAAACCATATATGACTTTCCAGGTAATAATGAACAAAGAACGACATATGCAGCCAGCAAACTACAAAGGCCAACAGCAAAGTACCCCATAAAGGTACTTTTTTAATATAACTTTTATCCAATGCCATGGAAATTATATTGGCATGAATTACAACACCATTCATATCAGGTATGGATTTGCCGGCAAATCTTTCATTCATTGGAGTAAAGAACTTGTCCGTCAGATCAGCTTTATTAGTATTTATGTAACCAAACAATATGATCCTGTCTTTAATTAGAGACGAGTCATACCCGTCATTCATTATATTATCAAATTCAAGTACCCAATAGTTGTCTACTTTTCTACTATAATTAATGATCAGTTTTTTTCCTTTCTTTTTTAACAACTTTTGGTAAGCTTCAGGGTTATATAGCTTTATTATTTCAGTTGAAAATGCATTGTAGGCTTTGCCTGCATGATCAATAAAGAATGGTTCTATATAACGGACAGAGGATACACTGTCTGTGAATAAATTAACATGAGCCTGCGTCCCTGTCTTAAAATAACCGGCATCTGAAATAACAGTATCACCTTCCTTTCCAATTAAAAGAAGCTGCCTGGCCACAACAAGATTCTTATGTTTTATAAAAGTTGCATTGAGCATTGAATCTTTATGTGGTTCTCTTTCCTCGTCAAATAAGGCATCCAAAGCCATTACTTTGGGACCGTAGGTTGCTACCTTGTCGATCATTAATGATAAGGCTTCCCTGTCCTCATAACCGATATTAACAAGAGTAATCCTTTTGTCCAGAATAGTATCTGCTTTCTTTCCCAATTTTGAATAAGTGATATCATTGAAATCAAAATCCTTGAGTCCCAGTTTTATCGGATTCATGATACCCAGGTTTAAGGGTATCTGGCTTAATGCGAATATGAAAATGAATACCCATATCGTCGCAAAAAGGGTATCCCTTTCAGTAAGATATTTGGTAACCCGCCCATGCACTTTGCGGGCATGATGCCTGATCCCTTTTTTCTTCGGCGGCTTGTGATGATCCTCGTGATGATTGTCCTCTTGGTGGCTCATAAACTGTTTAATGATTTGATAAACATCCGCATGGTTGCAACTTTCCGATACCTCAAAACTACATGGCTTTGGCCGTTGTAGGTATTACCTCTTAGTGGTAGTTGACATTCCCTTGTAAATCCGTATTTTAGTAGGTCTAAATTTATGCGAAATTCCGGTTCCATACTACTTGGATGCCTGTTATTTCTGGCTTCAAATTTTGGTGTGTCAGCACAAGCACCCCCGAAGCCAAGGGATACAACTATTGCCGGCCCCCAGACCTTTGCGATGATCATGGGAATTTCGGGTTACAAGTATGTTCGTCCGCTTACGTATGCCGATAAAGATGCTGAGATGTTCAGGGATTTTTTGAAATCACCCGGTGGTGGCAAATTGCCTGATGATAATATCTATTGCCTCTTAAATGACCAGGCCACTTCAGCGAATTTTTATTCAAAAGGATTTCAATGGCTCAAAGTAAAAAAATTACAGGCCGGCGACCGTCTCTTTATTTATCTCGCTGGTCACGGAGATGCGATCGATGAGGATCAATTCTTTTATCTCGCTTATGATTGCAACCCTGCCGGCGATAAGAATAATTATCTCGTTGGCGGCGCCATACAGTTATTTAACCTGAAAAAGAAGATAGCAGCCGAAACAGCAAAAGGTGTTGAAGTTTATTTTATCATGGATGCTTGCCGGACCAGTGAGCTACCCGGCGGATCTGATGGGCAAAATTTTTTGAATTCAGCCATCTCAGAAAAAAGAGCCGGAGAGGTTATCATGCTGGCAACAGGAGCAGGACAAGCATCATTAGAAGATGCCACAATAGGAGCAGGGCATGGGTTATTCACTTACTATCTTATTGATGGATTGACCGGTGTAGCCGATACAGAAGGAACAGTGGATAATAAGATCACTCTCGAAGAAATTCAAAAATATGTTGACAAGAATGTGCCTTCTGTAGCTAAAGAGCGGTTCAAAAGCAAACAAGATCCTTTCTTTTGTTGCAATGAAAACAGCGGTAAGATTGTCAGCATTGTTGATCCTGAATATTTAAAAAAATGGCTGGAATTAAAAAAATTGCAGGCAAGCGGTGGTGGTACAGCGGCGGTTGCACCAAGAACCAGGGGTCTTTTCGGACCGGCAGATACATTGCTGATAGAAACCTATAATTACTTTAACAGGGCGGTAAAAGAAAGCCGGTTGACGGGTAAAGAATCTGCGGAATATTATTATGACCTGATGGAGAAAAACTATCCCGGTAATTCTTATACGATTGATGCACAATCAACACTCGCAGTGGAGTTCATCAACTTTGCACAAAGCAAGATCAATTTATACCTTGATTGCAAAGATGCTTCGTCCGTTCAAAAACTCAGGGCGCAAATTGATGAGGATGAAAAAACAGAAGAGGTGAACAGCAGTTTTGACCGCATGGAAAAAGTGGCCCAGCAGGAATTTTATGAAGTAGGTAACATGCTGGAGAAAGCCATCAATATCATCCGGCAGGATGATCCTGATTTTGCCAAATCCCTGATGGGCCGGATGTATTTCTTTAAAGCAAGAGGTTATTTTGGGAAGAACAGGAAAACAGTTGATATTAATAATGCTTTTCAATATGCTTACACCGCCTATGCTTCCGATAAGAACGCTGCTTATATCCTGAACACACTTTCAAATTTGCACCTGGATGTAAACCGCTATGACAGCGCCATCTTTTATGCCAAGAAAGCGATTATTGCAGCTCCCCGTTGGAGATACCCGTATGTTACCCTGGCTTTTTGCTATAAAACACAGAACAAAGCAGACTCTGCCATTAAATACTATAATAAGTCCATCGAGCTTGATCCTGAGAATGCTGATGCATGGGTGGATCTTGGTCATTATTACTATTCATTAGGCAAAGCAGATTCTGCAATTGCCAAGTATGAAAAAGCATTGACATTGGATCCCCGTAATGTGTACGCAAGCAATAATATCGGCTGGTTATATCATGACAGGAAGGAATACGATAATGCGATCAGGTATTTCAAAAGAAGTATTCAAACCGACCCAAAATTCATCAATGCGTACAATGGTCTGAGCAAGACCTTTTTTGAAATGGATCAATATGATTCGGCCCGCATCTATTATTCAAAAGCATTTGTCAATTACAAGGATAAATCAATCGTCAATAATTACATCGGTAATTTTTTCAGGGATCTGAAAATTTATGATTCAGCCAAAGTATATTATCGTTTGGCGGCAGAATTGGATCCTAATTATGAAGAAGCCTATAACAATCTCGGCCGTTCAAGCTTTGCATTGAAGGAATATGATTCTGCTCATTATTTTTATCGAAAAGCATTTGCCGCCAATCCTTATTCTGCCAATGCATTGGTCAATATCGGGCTTGTGTTCAGGGCATTAAAAATACCTGATTCCACGTACACATATTTTCAGCAAGCCTTGCAACTGGAGCCGGGTAGTCCTGCTATCATGAATAATCTTGGTGTGATATATAGCCAGGACAAAAACTATGATTCAGCAAAAAGATATTTACGCAGAGCCTTATTTATACGACCCGATTATAAACCGGCCACTAATAACCTGATGAAAATATTCAGGGAGCTTAATGAACTCGATTCAATTACTAATTTCATGAAAGGCTCTTCATTCCTCGATCCGGGCAGCGCTGCCTTCATGAGTGATATGGGAATGGTGTTTATGGATCAGAAAAGATATGACTCTGCCCGTTGGTATATGAGAAAAGCTATGGTCAAAGAACCTGCCAGCGCCCAGTTGCAAAATAATATGGGATTGATATTGCAGGGAATGAAGCAATACGATTCGGCGAGAGTATATATGCAGAGAGCTTCAAGGATGGCGCCCGACAATCCTGTTTATACGCAAAACCTGTCGGGGGTTTTCCGTCAATTGAAAAAATTTGATTCAGCCGCCTTCTATTACAAGAAGGTTGTCTTAAAACAACTGGAGCCGGGTATGGAGGCTTTCCTTGATATAGGTAATTTCTTTACGGATATAAAAATGTATGACTCTGCAATCGCTTATAGCAAAATAGCCATGCGGCTTGATGAGAAACAAGCGGTACCTTATTTAAGAATAGGCAATGCGTACCTGAACCTGGAAATGTATGATTCTGCTCTTGTTTATTTACAGAAAGCTGTTCAGCGGGATTCTGCTTCCTATCCGGCATTGCATAGTCTTGGATTAACCTATCATGCATTATCGAGATATGACCTGGCAATTGCCTATATCCAGAAAGCAATTAAGGTAGATCCTTCCAAAGGAAAAATATATTTTGAACTTGCCTGCAGTTATGCGATGAACAAGCAACCTGACCAGGCGATCCTTTATTTATCGCAAGCCTACCAGCGGGGATATAAAAACACTGATGCATTGCTCACCGATCCTGATCTTGAAGGCCTGAAAAATTTAAAAGGATATATTGATCTGCTGGATAAATATGTGCCTGACTGGAAGAACAGGTAACATCGATAGCAATCTCATCGATTCAATCAGCAATTTTGTCCTATATTTGCCTCCCTAAAAAGGAACAGGTCCCGTAGCTCAACTGAATAGAGCATCTGACTACGGATCAGAAGGTTTCAGGTTTGAATCCTGACGGGATCACAAAAGCTGGCATTTTTTGTCAGCTTTTTCTATTATATATTGATCAAACTCTTTCAAAAGAAAACAGGTCGGCATCCTTATTCTTCTTTCCTTTTATCATATCTGTAATAATTTTTTAAAATCATTTCTCAATTGCTTTGCTTTTGATCCGACCAGTTTGTCTCTTTTGGCCGGAGAAAAAAATTGTTCATCTCTTCCACCAATGATATAACGATTATCGGGGGCTGTACGCATTTACAAATAAGGATTGGCTGTATTCCAGGGCTTCATGATCCTTTATTTTGACTCAAGATATCTTCTCAATGTCCATGCAATGGTCTCATGTTCTTTGATAAGATCAGTAAGAAAATCTGATGTTCCTTTATCCTCATATTTCTCATCACAATCATCAATATATTGTCTTACCTGAACTATAACTGCTTCATGATCTTTCAATAATTCAGTCAGCATCTGTTGTTGCGCAGGATACTTGCCGGGAGCTTCTTTCAGAGAGGACATTTGTAAAAACTCCTGCATAGTACCGGGTGTCTTTGCACCGAGCTTATTTATTCTTTCTGCGATCTCGTCGATCGACTCTTCAAGTATTTTGTACTGTTTTTCAAACAACTTATGCAGTTCCATAAAACTGTTGCCGGAAACATTCCAGTGAAATTTACGGGTCTTTATATATAACAGCATTGCATCAGACAATACATTCGATAAAAGACCGGTAATGCTTTTCAGGTTTTTTGCTGAGATACCAAGATCAGGTGTCATATAAATAAAAAATTAGGTGACTTAATTCCATGTGCACAGGGGCAGGACGCTTCAAGTTGCCCACATTACAATTATCGTTCCATCATTGTGATAAAAACCGCATTTAATCATGGCACGGTATTTTCAAGACAGTAGTACGAATAAACATTATTCAAACCTTTAAATTAAAATGTATGTTACGCTGGACAGTTGTATTTTTGATAGTCGCTATTATAGCAGCGGTGTTTGGATTCGGCGGCATTGCTACTGGCGCAGCCTCCATTGCAAAAATTCTGTTTTTCATTTTCATAGTATTGTTCCTGGTATCGCTCATATTCGGAAGATCCCCGAGAGGAACCGGTGTATGAAAATAACATAAGAGTGAAGGGATCTATTCAGTAACTATTAAAATTAAATTGTATGAACACAAAATCAAAAGTAGTGTTAGGTATCCTGGGGGCAGCAGCAGCAGGAGTTGTGATCGGTTTATTGATCGCACCGGAAAAAGGAAGCGAAATGCGTAAGAAACTGAAGAAAAAAGCTTCCGGGTGGGCTGATGAATTCAGTCACCTATTTGTAAAAGGTAAAGAAGCTGCCGAAGATGGTATTGAAGAATTAAAGGAAAAAGGCAGGCATGCAAAAAATACTGCGGAAGAAAAAATAAACAAGATGAAAGAGACGCTTGGATAAGTTAGTACTCGCAGGTCCCGTAAGACCTGCTTATACTTACTTTTAATGTCAATTAAAATGGAAACACAAGGTTTAAAGGACAAGGCAGAGGATATTCTCAGTCATGGAGCAGATTATCTTGATACTTTTTATAAAATAAGCCTTCTAAAAGTTACCAAAAAGGCTACGCATATTGCATCGGTAGCTATTAGCATTATTGTGGTATGTTCCCTGGGCATGTTTGTTATGTTCTTTGCCGGGCTTGGGCTAGGCTGGTGGCTGGGAGATCTTATTGAAAGCAGGACCGGCGGTTTTTTACTAGTAGCTGCCTTTTATTTTTTAGCAGCTATTGTCATCATCCTTTTTCGTAAAAAAATTATTTTCCCTTACATCAGGGATCTTATAATAAGAAAGAGCCATGACTAAAAAAATAAGCACATACGGGGACCTGCTCCGGCAGGAAGAGCAACTGGAAGAATTATTAAAAGCACAAAAGGAATTGCTTGTTTACGATCTCCGGGAGATAAAAGAGCAGCTCAAGCCTGCTTCAGCAGCACTTTCATTCATATCTAAAATAACAACGAGAGATAAAAGTAATTTCCTGCTGAATGCAGGTGGCAATAAACTGATTGACCTGGTTGTAAAAAAACTTATTCTCGGGAAAGCTGGTTGGCTGACACGACTTGCCGTTCCTTTCTTCCTAAAAAATTATTCTTCTCATTTTATTGCAGATCATAAGGACGATTGGACAGAAAAACTATTTTCCTGGTTCGGTCAGAAAAACGGAAAGGGGAAAGCTGCTCCGCAGGAATATGGAGCAGAAGCCGGGGGAGATGATCAATAGATTTGTTTTAAGTACTTTCGGATAGCAATAAACATAAACTCTTCTTCCACACAAACAAGTTCCTATGTTCAGCTTCAATGACAGGATCAAGCAAATACTCCTGCTGGTATTGATCATATTGCTTGTCGTAGCTTCTTTTAATCAGCTGAAGGTATTCATGCCGGGTTTGTTAGGCGCTGTTACATTATATATACTGAGCCGTGGTAGTTATTTCCAGTTAGTCTATAACAGGAAATGGAAAAAGGGGTAGGCAGCCTTTCTTTATATAATGTATTATCTTATTCTGCTGGGCATACCTGTTTTCCTGGCGGTTGTATTGGTAAGTCCGAAAGTAAACGCTGCTCTTGAAGATCCCACCGCCATCGTAGGTAATGTTAAAAAAGCAGTCGGCGATATGCAGGCCAAAATGGGAGTGACCTTTATTTCCGATAGATCTTTATCCGAGTCCCTGAATAAACTAACTGCCTTTATTCCCAAACTGATCAACAGCACGGCTAATCTAATTACGAATCTTATTACGATGCTGTTCTTTTTATATTATATGCTTTATCATGGAAGAGAAATGGAAAAGACCTTGTACCGTCTTATTCCATTAACCGACAAAAATACCAGCATGCTTGCATCGGAAACAAAAAGAATGGTAAGAGCCAATGCGATCGGCATCCCGCTTATTTCTTTGATACAGGGAGTGTTTGCCACACTTGGCTATTTTATTTTTGGCGTGGATGATTGGGCTATCTGGGGTTTTCTCACAGGTGTTTTTGCTTTCTTTCCGGTGATAGGAACGATGATAATCTGGGTGCCGCTGGTTGTTTATATGTTTGCTTCAGGTGATACAGGCAATGCAACAGGATTATTGTTATACAGCGTACTGGTAACCGGCAATGTTGATTACCTCTCCCGGATCACTATCATGAAAAAGATCGGGAATGTTCATGCTACAATTACCGTGTTAGGAGTGATCGTCGGGCTGGGGCTTTTTGGATTTATCGGTTTGATATTCGGACCGCTGCTGGTCAACTATATTATTGTTCTGTCAAAAATATACATGAACGAATTTACTAACCAGGAAATGGATGGAACAAAAACTCCACCAGAGGGTGCATCCAAAGCGGATACTCCTGATGATCCAAAATAAAAGTCCCCCGTATTGCGGAGGACTTTGCATTGATCAAATATCTTCTTATTAATTTCTCTGAAATTTGGATAACAGGCGAAGTATCTCGAGGTATAACCAAACAATAGTAACCAGCAACCCAAATGCACAATACCATTCCATGAATTTATTGGCCCTCATCTCAACTCCCTTTTCAACAGTATCAAAATTGAGCAGTAGATTAAAAGCGGCCAATCCCGTTACTAATATTGAAAAGCCAATGCTGAGCGGGGTGTTGGAATTAGTAAGATTATAAGCAATAGCTGTTCCACCGAATGCGTATGTCATCCACTGGATAAGATAAAAAAGAGCAATAGCACTGGTGGCTACAACAATAACTGTCCGGAGCTTATTAGTGACTTTAATGATCCTGTAACGATAAATGAGGAACATGATCAATGTTACTAACAGTGTTAATGCAACAGCCTGCATTGGTAAACCAGGATAAGCATAATTATAAATAGCGGAAACAGACCCTACAAAAAGACCCTCAAGGATGGCATAGATAGGAGCCAGCACTGCGCCCCATTGTTTTTTAAACATATACAGTATTGCAACGCCTAATCCCCCGAATACGCCAACATACATAAAAGGTTTTGGATCACCGCCTTTATAGAATTGACTCCATGCAAACAAAGTAGAACCGAGCATCAGCATCATAAGCACACCAAGCTTATTCATTGTCCCTTTGATCGTCATTTCCTGGCCGGTACTGATACCTTCCAGTACAGTGCCCTGGAATGATTTTTCCTGCAGCGTAGGATTACTTGATTTAAAGATTGCCATAGTTGTTGTTTTTAGGAGGTTAAAATTAAGGAGAAAAAAATAAACCAGCGGGTGACGGGTCAAACGGGAAATGTCAAACGTCAAACAGCCCTTTCACTTTTCACGTCTCCCGTTTGACAACTAGTGATTTACATTAATAATGATATCGAACGAACGCTTCCATCGCAGCATAATGTGTTAAACCAAGATCTGCATAGAGATCAGCCGTTGCTGCATTCCTTGCTTCAGCTCTTTGCCAGAATTCTCTTGAATCACTTCCCTGGAATGGCACCATATCTTTTTGTGACTGATGAATAAATATCCCAAAACGTTTTTTCAATACCTGGTCAGGACTCATTGGTATGGCCATTTCTATTTCTTCCATATTCCATTCCTGCCAGGCGCCTTTATAGAGCCAAAGCCAGCAATCGTTGATCCATTCATAATTGACTGATCCGGCCGCTTCTTTTTTCAAACGTTTCAGGGCTTCTACTACTACATTGAAACAAATGATATGCGTACCATGCGGATCGGCAAAATCACCGGCGCAATAAACCTGTTGCGGTTTTATTTTGCGCAGGAATTCCATAGTGGTCTTAACATCTTTTTCTCCCATTGGTTTTTTTTCGATCGTTCCGGTTTCATAAAAAGGAAGGTTGAGAAAATTTACATTCTCATCTTTGATGCCCACATAACGACAGGTAGCTCTTGCTTCACAACGTCGAATTAATCCTTTGATATCACGGATAGCAGGTGTATCTACCTGGTTTGATCTTTTTCTTGCTAAGAATTTTCTTGCATTCGCCAATATCTTTCCGGATTTCCGTGTGTCAATACCGGCTATTTCTTCAAAACCTACAGCAAAATCAAGAAACCTTGTGACAAACTCATCTGTGACAGCAATATTGCCTGATGTCTGGTATCCAACATGCACATCATGTCCCTGGTCATGTAAACGTTGAAAAGTTCCGCCCATTGAAATAATATCATCATCGGGATGGGGGGAGAAGATGACAACTTTTTTTGGATAAGGTGATGACCGCTCAGGATGTGTAGGAAGATCGACATTCGGCTTTCCTCCCGGCCAGCCGGTAATGGAATCCCGCAGCATATAGTAAACCTGCAAATTAATTTCGTAAGCATCTCCTTTTTCTACCAGCAGATCGCTTAATCCATATTCATTGTAATCAGTGTTGGTTAAACTCAACACTGGTTTTTTCAGCTTCAATGCCATATTCACCACGGCTTTCTTGATCATCTTTGATGTCCATTCACAATCACCTGTAAGCCATGGAGATTTATTTCTTGTTAACTCAGAAGCAGCAGTATCATCTACCACAAATAGTACATCATCATGATTTTGTAATAAAGATGCAGGTACTTGTTCCGTATCATCATCTTCCACGGCCTTTTTAATGACAGAAGCTTTGGCGCTGCCCCATGCCATCAGTATTATTTTTTTTGCCTGCAGAATATTGCTGATACCCATTGTAATGGCCAATCGGGGCACTTGTGAGATATTAGCAAACTCGTAAGCATTGGCAATACGGGTCGAATTATCCAATGTGATCAGTCTCGATTTGGAATAGATACCCGAACCCGGTTCGTTGAAACCGATATGGCCATTGTTACCAATGCCAAGTATCTGCAGGTCAATACCACCGGCATCTTTGATCATCTTTTCATATTGACGGCAGTGTTCCTTGATATTATCTTTTGTTATCTCACCATTCGGGATATGAATATTGTTTGGGTTGATGTCAATATGGTCAAAAAGATTTGTTTGCATGAAACGGTTGTAACTCTGCAATGCATTATTATCGATCGGGTAATATTCATCAAGATTGAAAGTGACAACGTTTTTAAAACTCAGTTTTTCTTCTTTATGCATCCTTACTAATTCTGCATATAAAGATTTGGGGGTGGAGCCTGTCGCAAGACCTAAAACGCATTTCTCTTTTTTCTTTTGTTTATCCCGTACGAGGTCAGCGATCTGTTTTGCAACAAAGGCAGAACCTTGTTTAAGGTCAGGAAAAATTTTTACAGGTATTTTTTCAAAACTATCAGAGAGGTCAACGGGGGCCTTTCGTTTCGCCATTAAAGTTGGGTTGAGTTGTAAAGATAAAAAATTACAGCCAAGAAGGTTGCGGGTTTATGCGGGTGCTAACCGCAGAGATGGAGAGACGCAAAGATTTTTGGTCAAAAATTGTTTACAAATCTCCTGAAGCCATCTTTTAACCTGGTAACATTAAAGTTTACCAAGTAGCCTAGTCGCTTATCCGTTAGTTTTAAATGACTTATTATTTGAGCTTCATAGACAGGGTGCATAGTTTCAACAGCTTTGGCTTCAACAATGATTTCTTTTTTTACTAATAGATCTATATCGTAGTATTTGCCTGTATCCTAACCTTTATAATATAGTTTAATTCTTACTTCTGATTCAGACTGAATGCCCCTTAATTCAAGTTCTTTTTTTAATGCAAAAACATAGACTGATTCTAATAATCCCGGACCTAATTCTTTGTGAACCGCAATACAAGCGTCTAATATTTGACCGCCTGTCTCATTTAACTCATCTCTCGTCATATTCAAATTTATTCAAACTGATTATTGCTCAAAGGCAATATGCAAAAAAGGAGAATAAAGGGGTATAAAATTCTCTCCGCCTCTGCACCTCTGCGGTTACTCTACCTCTATCTCATCCACAAACAACCACGGCTTATTACCAGCACCGGGATTACCGGCAGGAATCATCCCCCAATTACTGATAACAACTTTTATATAACGAACATTCATTGCAGTGAATTCCATTTTCATTTTTCCTTTACCGGTAGCGTCTTTGCTTTCGTCAAAATCATCGGTAAGCCTTAATGATGTCCATGTTTTACCATCAACAGAGCCAAATGCTTCTGCCGTTAGTGGCCGCCATATCCAGGATGCTGTCCTGTTTAATGAATTAACGGTAACAGAACTGATCGTTTGCGATTCACCGAGATCGATCATTGCCTCGCAATCTGTTCCATTAAAACCTATGAACTCTCTTGATCTTGCAAAACCTTTTTCATTGATGACGCCATTAACTAAGGTGAATGCCCCATCGCCGGGATATTTATCGGAAGCTTCTTTGGAAAGCGTTATTTTTTTGCCGGTGGCTTTGTTGAAGTGAAATGTTTCATACACAGGGTTACTGACGGGTTTATTATTTATCACACCGATGGCAGCGATCAGCATTGTTGATCTTATTTCTACCGGGGAAGTATAAGGAGTACCTTCTGTAAATTTCATTTCATAAGGCCGGCCCGCATAATGCGTAATATATTTTATCTCTGTACCCGGTTGTTTCGATTCTAACTTCCAATGCACAGCATTAAAATTGTCAGCCGGCAAAATCGTCGCTTTTAAATCAAAATAAGCCTTACTATAATTAACCCTCCATTGATCATATCTTTTAAACTGTCCTGATAATCTTTTTTGAAAATCATCCCAATTCCTGCTCTCCTTCGGACTCCACAACACTTCACTCAACGCACTGATACGGGGAAACAGCATGTATTCAACCTTTCTTATATTTTTTATGTATTCGGTCCACAAATTGGCCTGTGCGCCTAAAATGTATTTTGCCTGCGTTGCATTCAATTCTTTCGGCACAGGTTCATATGCATATACTTTTTCGATCGGGTTATAACCACCGATCGTAACGGAGTCTTCATTCTGGCTTTGTGTATGATCAAAATAAACAGGATTGCCCGGGGTCATGATCACATCATGATTTTGTTTGGCGGCTTCGATACCACCGGCCTCGCCACGCCAGCTCATAACAACAGCATTTGGAGCTAAACCACCTTCGAGGATCTCATCCCAACCGATCAATGTTCTTCCTTTTGTATTCAAATACTTTTCCATCCGCTGGATAAAATAACTCTGGAGTTGATGTTCATCTTTCAGGTTATTGTCCTTCATTCTTTTCTGGCAACCAGGACAACGTTTCCAGTTATCCTTCGGGCATTCATCGCCGCCGACATGAATGTATTTGGATGGAAATAATGCGAGCACTTCATCCATCACATCTTCTAAAAAGGAAAATGTTTTTTCCTGCCCGGCACAGAATACATCATCGAATATGCCCCATGTCTGCTGCACCTGTTTGCCTGTACTATCACCATGCCATTTACAGTTCTTGGGAAAATATTTTGTGGTTGGTTCTTCTGGAAAACAACTCAGTTCAGGATAAGCAGCAATGGCTGCAGAAGCATGACCCGGCATTTCTATTTCAGGAATGACAGTGATGTATCGTTCGGCTGCATATTTTACCACTTCCTTTA
>JABFRU010000063.1 GCA_013140985.1 Chitinophagaceae bacterium
ACTGCATATTGTGAATGTAAATCCATTGCCCACTGCCGGCATCAGTGGTTCGACAGCTGTTTGTCAAAATGCAGCACCAGTGCCTGTTGCTTTTGTTGGCGGAGCAGGAACAGCGCCTTACACATTTACCTATAATATCAATGGCGGCCCCAATCAAACTGTAGTTTCAACAGGAACGCTGGCAACAGTTATGCAGTTGACTACTTCACCGGGCACTTTCACCTATAATCTTGTAAGTGTACAAGATGCCAGCGCAACATTATGCAACCAGGCACAAACAGGTAGCGCAACAATTGTTGTGAGACCTTTGCCAACTGCAACTATCAGTGGTAACAATGAAGTATGTCAAAACGCAACATTTCCGCCTGTTGTCTTTACCGGGGCAGGAGGTACGGCGCCATATACATTTACCTATAACATTAATGGAGGGCCCAACCTAAACGTAGTGTCTGTTGGTAACAGCGCTACAATAAATATTAATACAACTATTCCTGGTACTTATATGATCAACCAGGTTAGTGTGCAGGACGCAAGTACAACATTATGCAGCCAGGCGCAACCGGGAAGTGTAACTGTAAAAGTGAATCCGTTGCCAACAGCCCTTATCAGCGGAACAACAGAAGTATGTCAGAATGCGCCGATGCCATTAATAACTTTCACTGGTGCGGGAGGAACATCGCCGTATACATTTACCTACACAATAAATGGCGGACTACCGCAAACAGCGATATCAGTGGGTGATATTGCTATGGTGCCAGTCAACACTTCAACAGTAAATACATTTGTATATACCCTGCAAAGTGTGCAGGATGCAACAGCTACATTATGCAGTCAATTACAATCAGGAACTGCAACAGTTATTGTGAACCCATTACCCACAAGTAGTTTTAATCACTCTGCACCTTCCTGCGAAACAGGAACAATCAATTTTACTGATCTCTCTGTTCCCAATGCCGGCAATATCATTAGCTGGCAATGGGATTTTGGTGATGGCTCCCCGGTAATTACGATCAATGCACCGGCAAGTCCGAATGTATCACACACATTTGCGTCAGCAGGAACTTATAATGTAACACTGATCACCACTACTGATAAAGGCTGTGTAAGTATTACCCCGGCGCAGCAAGTAATAATTAGCCCGAGACCATTGGCCGGTTTTATTATTCCCGAAGTTTGTTTGAGCGACACCTATGCTCAATTTATTGATACAAGTAAAGTAGCCATACCCGATGCTGTTGTGGCATGGCAATGGAATTTTGGTGATCCCGGCAGCGGACCATTGAATTTATCAGGGTTACAAAATCCGCAGCACAGTTACTCGGCTGTTGGTCCTTACAATGTGGAGCTGATCGTAACAAGCAATAATGGTTGTAAGGATACTATCATGCAAACATTATTTGTGAACGGAAGTTTCCCGGTAGCTAATTTCACTGTACCAACCCCGGCTGCACTTTGTGCCAATGATTCAGTGGCTATTGTCGAAGCATCCACAGTTTTTCCCGGCACCATCACCAAAATAGAAATGTACTGGGATGATGTGGGACAGCCATTGGTTTTTGAAACTGATAATTCACCCTTCACGGGAAAAATCTATAAACATTTGTATCCGAATTTCCAGGCACCCTTAACACAAACATTTACCATTCGCTACAGGGCTTATTCGGGCGGAGTTTGTTTGCATGAAAAGATCAGCAACATTACGGTGAATGCAGCGCCATTGGTTCAATTCAATAGCATGCCCAATATTTGCCTGGATGCTGTACCATACCAGATAACACAGGCAAGCGAAACAGGAGGGGTGCCCGGTAGCGGAGTATATACCGGGCCGGGAGTTTCACCCGGCGGTTTATTCAATCCTGCGGTGGCAGGGCCGGGAGTTCATACAATACTTTATACATTCACTTCTGCTACGGGTGGTTGTGTGGATACCATGTCAAATACGATCGCTGTGTATGATCCGCCGGTTGCTGATTTTAGTTATTCATCTCCTGATTGCGAAACAAAAGCAATAACCTTTAGCGACAATTCAGTTCCCGTAGTCGGTACATTAACAACATGGACATGGGATTTTGGGGATGGTACACCACTTGTTATCAGGAATAATAATTTACCATTCACTCATGTATTCGCAACATGGGGTGTCTATCAGGTGAAATTATTTGTAACAACAAGCAACGGATGCAGAAGTGTAATGAAAATAATTCCTGTAACCATTCATCCGCAGCCAAAACCAAATTTCAGTATTCCGGTCAGCGCCTGTTTGCCAAATGCCAGCGTTTCATTTGGTGACCTTTCCACCATTGCAGATGGCTCACAGGCATCGTTCACTTATCTCTGGAATTTTGACGACCCTGCCAGTGGTCCGTTGAATGTATCCACACTGGCAAATCCATCGCATATTTATACAACAACCGGTCCGTTCAATGTAAACCTGCAGGTAACAAGTAATAATGGATGTGTACATGACACTACGATCTTATTAAATACAGTCCATCCGCAACCCCTTGCATCATTTACTACTGATAAAATTGATGTATGTATTGGCAGCAGCATTTTATTTACCAATACAAGCAATCCGATGGATGGTTTCATCACTCAATACAACTGGACAATGGATGATGGTAATGTGATGAGCAGTCCAACGTTTAATTATACCTACAGCAATTTGGGAACCTATAATGTAAGCCTGTTCATTTTTAATAATCATGGTTGCCGGAGTACAACTTATAACAAGACTGTATTTGTGAATCCTTATCCTCCTGTAAATGCAGGGCCGGATAAATTCATGTTGCAGGGCGGACAGGTAACATTAACACCGGTATTGACAGCTACTATGCCGGTCACTTATCTGTGGATCCCTTCACAATATTTAAACAATGCTGCGATCTCTAATCCCATTGCATCGCCGCCGGATGATATGACCTATACGTTAAGAATAACTACGGATAAAGGATGCAGTGCCACCGATAATGTATTCATCAAAGTGCTGAAGATGCCGGCCATCCCGAATATTTTTAGTCCGAATGGCGATGGTATTCATGATGTCTGGCTGATCGAATATCTTGATAGTTACCCCGGCTGTACAGTAGATATTTTTAACCGCTATGGCCAGCCGATCTATCATTCAGAAGGATATTCAAAGCCATGGGATGGTACAATAAATGGTAAGCCGGTGCCGGTGGGTACTTACTATTACATTGTCAATCCGAAGAATGGAAGAAAGCAAATAGCGGGGTATGTGGATGTGATACGGTAAAAGCTGCAGAAGTATCGCCTTCGGAATTACGGAGTAGTTGTATATCCCCCGCTGGCGGGGGAAGTATTTTCAGGGGAAGGAAATTTTCAATTGGGGTGGACTAATTCAGCGCTTTCCGTAAATTCAATAAATGGCAGCCAACTCCGGCAATCATTATTACAATAAGAACTTGCAGCCTTATGCCAATAGCTTGCGAAAAAATATGACCAAAGCAGAGGCCTGTTTATGGAAATATGTTTTAAAAGCAGGACAAATGAAAGGGTTTCAATTCAGGCGACAACGGCCGGTATTAAAATATATTGCTGATTTCATGTGTAAAGAACTAATGCTGATCATTGAGGTAGATGGAATAACGCATCATTGGGAAGAAGCCTCCAGGAAAGACGAACAAAAGCAAAGAGCTCTTGAAGCAGCCGGGTTTACTGTACTGCGGTTTAGTGATGAAGAAGTATTAAGCAATATCAATAGGGTATATGATTATCTTGAAGATTGGATTGAAAAGAAAACAAACCGGCAATCTTGATCCACCCCCAACCATACATTTCAAAAGACCGGAGCGCTACCCCCGCCAGCGGGGGACAGTGAAGACCCTGCTCATCGTAAGCAATTATGTGGATATGATACAGTAAATGACCTGTTGTTGATGATAAACAAGAGACACATAACTCTCTCACCCCCGTAGAAATACGGCAGAAACCAGTTGCCGGGCTATTTATACAGAATGTGGGTAAATGCTTAGTTTTTCCCAATGTTTTTGTTAAATTCGTGGCCTCTTTCTTCACCCTTCAGGACTTTGGACTAATGAGAAAATTTTACCTACTAAGTACCCTTGTACTACTGGCTATACTGTATAGTGGCAAAACTGTGCAGGCACAAGACTTTTCTAATAAAGGAAAAGACTTTTGGGTTGGCTATGGTTATCACCAGATAATGACTGGTGGCGCCAATGCCCAGAATATGGTGCTTTATTTTGCAGCAGATGTAAACTCAAATGTTACTGTAACGATTCCTGCCTTAGGCTATACCGCTAATTATTTTGTTGCGGCCGGCACAGTGGTTACTTCCAGCCCGATCCCTAAAATCGCACCCCAGGATGCAAGATTGCTGACAGAAGGAGTATCAAATAACGGAATTCATATAACCAGTGATAAAGCCATTGTTGCATATGCACATGTTTATAACCAAAGTGTTTCCGGCGCTACCATTCTATTCCCCACTAACACGTTAGGTACAGAATATTATTCTATCAATTTTGAAAATTTATCAAACACAACCGGGGCAAACTGCTGGTTTTATGTGGTGGCAACAGACCCGGGAGTTACAGATGTTAAAATAACACCTTCAGCTAATACTACCGGTGGGTGGATAGCTGGTAATACTTACAGTGTATCACTGACCCAGGGACAGATATACAATGTAATGGGAACGTATTCTGGTAATAGCGGAGTGGATTTGACTGGTTCTTTGGTACAAGCTACCGGTGGCGCAGGCGGATGTAATCGTATAGCAGTGTTTTCCGGAAGCGGTCGTATTAATATAGCATGCGGAGGCCCTTCATCTACTTCTTCAGATAATTATATGGTGCAGGCTGTTCCAAAAGCAGCGTGGGGTACAAAATATCTTACCAGTCCCACCTCTACATTAACCAACAATTTTTTCAGGATATGCGTATCAAGTCCGCTGGCAGCCGTTCGCCTGAACGGTGTACCGATTGGACTGCCGCTGCAAAATGGATTTTACTACCAGGTTGGCCCAACAAGCTCACCTCTGCTTATTGAATCCGACTCGGTCATTACGGTTGCCCAATATATTACCTCGCAAAGCAGTTGTGGTAACGGGGCGCCAGGGGATCCTGAAGTAATTTATCTGAGCCCGGTACAGCAAAGTATCAATAAAGTATTATGGAATGCCACACCTAATTTTGCCATTAGCCAGCATTTTTACAATGTAATCATACCGAATAAAGGGACTGGTTTAAGCTCTTTCACACTGGATGGCGTACCTGTACCGGCCGGACTATTTACTGTACATCCCCAGGAACCTGATTATTCGTACCTCAGCCAACTGGTGAACCCGGGACAGCATATTATGCAATCTGATTCTGGTTTTAATGCAATGGCCTATGGTTTTGGCAATTTTGAATCTTATGGATATAATGCAGGAACCAATGTAAAAGACCTTTACCAGCAAATTGGTGTTTCTACGCAGTTTGGTGTTGAAGTATCACCTACGGTATGTGTAGGCTTAGATTTTAAATTCAAAGTTTCATTACCTTATTGTGCTGATTCTATTCAATGGACCCTACCCCCGCCTCTAACATCGCCAGCCACACAAATTTATGCATCATGTGCAGCGGCTGACTCTACAACTATTGTAAATGGCAAAACTATTTATTGGTATTCTTTACCTTTTACTTATTCTTTTGCTGCGGTTGGTAGTTATCCGGTAAATATCAGAGTTTATGCACCAAATGCAGGAAGTTGTGGGAATGTGCAGGAAATTGATTTTGATCTGGAGGTTATTGACCTTCCGACACCTGACTTTTCTTATGTAGTAGGAGGATGCGCAGCGGAGCCGGTTCAGTTTACAGAAACCACACCACAAGCACCTAAAACTACTTATAGTTTTTATTGGAATTTCGGCGATCCTGCCAGTGGGGCGGCAAATATTTCTAACCTAAGGAATCCGGTACATACTTTTAGCGCCCCCGGCTCTTATACAGTAAAATATTCAGCTATTACAACTCCGGGTTGTATAACGGATACAGCGGTACATGTTGTAAATATTCCTGCCAATCCAACTGCAACGATAAGTGCTACCGCAACGAATGTATGTGTAGGCGGAACAGCCAGTGTTACATTTGTCGGTGTAGATGGTACGCCGCCTTATACTTATTATTACACAGTAAACCCGGGTGGTCCGGCATCGGTCAATGGTGGCGGGTCTGTGTCTATTCCTGTTAATACAGCAGCCCCCGGTACATTTATATATACACTTGATAGTATCAGGAACCAGGGATCCGCTATTTGCGTTAATACTATTACAGGGCAATCGGTAACGGTTACAGTGAATCCTGATCATGCTATGTCACTGACATCTGGAAATGCTAACCAGGCCGCTTGTGTAAACATTGCAATTGCAAATATCACTTATACATTGAGTGGCGGTGCAACAGGCGCCACTGTAACAGGGTTGCCTCCGGGAGTAACTTTTTCTGTAGCAGGAACTACACTAACAATCAGCGGCACACCGTCAACAGCTGTAGGTTCACCTTTCAATTTTACAGTTAATACAACCGGCAATGCTTGTGTTCCTGCAACAGCTAATGGAACGATCACAATAAGTCCTGATCATGCGATAAACCTGACATCAGGTAATGCAAGCCAGGCAGTCTGTGTGAATGTTGCAATAACTCCGATCACTTATACATTGAGTGGCGGTGCAACAGGTGGAACTGTATCAGGATTACCGGCAGGCGTGACAAGTTCAGTAGCCGGAACAACACTAACGATCAGCGGCACACCCACTGCAACAGGTACATTTAATTTTACAGTTAACACAACAGGTAATTCTTGTGTAGCTGCATCAGCTACGGGAACACTAACAGTAAACCCTGCTCATGCTGTGAATCTCACTTCAGGAAATGCAAGCCAGGCAGTTTGTATAAATACAGCAATAGCTGCTATCACATATACATTAGCAGGTGGTGCAACAGGCGGAACCGTAACAGGTCTGCCAGCCGGTGTCACAGGTTCTGTGGCCGGAACAACATTAACGATCAGTGGAACACCAACTGTAGCAGGTACCTTTAATTTTACGGTGAACACATCAGGTAATATTTGTGCTCCTGCATCAGCCAATGGAACCCTAACGGTGAATCCTGATCATACTATCAACCTGACATCAGGTAATGCAAATCAAACCGTCTGTGTAAATACAGCGATAGCTGCTATCACTTATACATTGAGCGCTGGAGCAACTGGCGGAACAGCAACAGGTTTGCCAGCTGGTGTGACAGGCTCTGTAGCCGGAACAACATTAACGATCAGCGGTACACCCACTGCAACAGGTACATTTAATTTTACTGTGAACACAACAGGTAATGCTTGTGTGGCTGCATCAGCGACAGGAACACTAACAGTAAATCCTGCTCATGCTGTCAATCTTACTTCGGGTAACGCAAACCAGGCTGTGTGTATAAATACAGCAATAGCTGCTATCACATATACATTAGCTGGTGGTGCAACAGGCGGAACAGTGGCAGGTCTGCCAGCCGGTGTTACAGGTTCAGTGGCCGGAACAACATTAACGATCAGCGGCACACCAACTGCAGCCGGTACATTCAATTTCACCGTTACCACATCAGGTAATGCCTGTGCCGGCGCAACTGCAAACGGAACATTGACTGTTAATCCTGATCATGCGATCAATCTTACATCAGGTAATGCAAGCCAAACTGTTTGTGTGAATACAGCGATAGTTGCTATCACCTATACATTGAGCGGTGGTGCAACAGGCGGAACAGTATCAGGATTGCCAGCCGGTGTTACAGGTTCAGTGGCCGGAACAACATTAACGATCAGCGGCACACCGACAGCAACAGGTACATTCAACTTTACAGTGAATACAACAGGTAATGCATGTGTGCCTGCATCAGCTACAGGAACATTAACAGTAAATCCCGCACATGCTGTCAATCTCACTTCGGGAAATGCAAGCCAGACAGTGTGTGTGAATGTTGCAATAGCTCCGATAACTTATACATTGAGTGGTGGTGCAACAGGTGGAACAGTAACAGGTCTGCCAGCCGGTGTTACAGGTTCAGTAGCCGGTACACTATTAACGATCAGCGGTACACCGACTGTAGCAGGTACATTCAACTTTACTTTAAATACAACAGGTAATGCTTGTGCAGTTGCATCAGCAAACGGAACGCTGACTGTAAACCCTGATCATGCGATCAACCTGACATCAGGAAACGCAAACCAGGCGGTATGTATCAATACGGCACTAAATAATATTACCTATACATTAGCCGGCGGTGCAACAGGTGCAACGGTAACAGGCTTACCTGCCGGTGTAACTTTTTCTGTAACCGGAACAACACTAACGATCAGCGGCACACCAACTACTGGCGGTACATTTAATTATACCATAAATACAACGGGCAATAGTTGTATTGCTGCAACAGCCAATGGAACAATCACCGTAACAGCTGCACATGCTGTGAATCTTACATCAGGAAGTGCAAACCAGACTGTGTGTGTGAATACAGCGATCACTACAGTTACTTATACATTAGGAGGTGGTGCAACAGGTGCAACTGTATCTGGCTTGCCTGCAGGTGTAGCAAGTTCTGTTGTCGGAACAACATTAACGATCAGCGGTACACCAACAGGAACGGGTACATTTAATTTTACAATCAATACAACCGGAAATGCCTGTGCAGTCGCATCATCTAATGGATCAATCACTGTAAATCCTGATCATACCATCAACCTTGCATCAGGTAGTACAAGCCAGACAGTTTGTGTGAATACCGCCATAGCTTCTATCACTTATACATTAGGTGGTGGTGCAACAGGTGGAACAGTATCCGGATTACCAGCTGGTGTTACAGGATCAGTAGCCGGCACCACATTAACAGTCAGCGGAACACCAACTGTAACAGGTACTTTTAATTTTACTATAACTACAACAGGTAATGCTTGTATAACAGCATCAGCCAGTGGAACGATCACTGTCAATCCGGTTCATGCAATGGCATTAAGTTCTGCGCCTGCAACTACCAACCAGACAGTTTGTGTAAATATTGCGATCGCAAATATTACCTATACATTGAGTGGTGGTGCAACGGGTGCTACTGTAACAGGATTACCTGCGGGTATAACAAGCTCTGTGGCCGGATCTACTGTAACGATCAGCGGAACGCCGACAGCAAGTGGCACATTTAATTTTACTGTTAATACAACTGGTAATGCTTGTGCAGCGGCATCAGCAAATGGAACTATAACTGTGAATCCAGATCATGCTATCAGCCTGGCCTCAGCTAATGCAACGCAAACAGTTTGTATCAATACTGTAATCGCTAATATTACCTATACATTAAGCGGAGGTGCAACGGGCGGAAATGTAACAGGCTTACCAGCTGGTGTTACTGCTTCAGTAGCCGGTACAACATTGACGATCAGTGGAACTCCAACTGCTGCCGGCACATTTAACTTTACTGTTACCACAACCGGTAATAGTTGCATTGTTGCATCATCAACTGGAATTATAACAGTAACTCCTGCGCAAGCTGTTAACCTGACCTCGGGAAATGCAAGCCAGACAAGATGTGTGAATACAGCGATAACAAATATCACCTATACATTAAGCGGTGGTGCAACCGGAGCTACTGTAACAGGATTACCTGCAGGTGTAAACAGTTCTCTTGTTGGAAGTACATTAACGATCAGTGGTACTCCGTCAACATCTGTAGGTTCGCCATTTAGTTTTACAATTACAACATCAGGCAATAGTTGTACCCCATCAGTTGCAAACGGAACAATAACTGTAGAGGCGGACCATGTTATGAATTTAACATCCGCAGCCTCTACTACTAATCAAACTGTTTGTACGGACAGGCAAATGACACCGATAACTTATAGTATAAATGGAGGAGCCACTGGTGCCAATGTAACAGGATTACCTCCGGGTGTAACGAGTTCAGTAGCGGGAGGTATATTAACGATCAGCGGTTCCCCTACAAGTATAGCAGGTTCACCATTCAATTATTCAATAACAACTACGGGTAATGGTTGTGTGCAGGCAAATGCAAACGGTTCAATCAGTGTATTACAAACACCGGCTGTGCAATTCGATCCTGTTCCGGGAATTTGTCAGGATGCACCACAATTTAATGTCACAGGCCTTCCGGCCGGCGGTACATTCTCTGGTCCCGGTATAGATGCTGCAGGTCTTTTCAAACCTTCAGTTGCCGGAGCAGGTGATCATGTTATTACGTATAGTTACACAGCTGCTAATGGATGTGAGAATTCCAGGACTCAAACAATATCAGTTTATCCATTACCAATAGTGGATGCAGGACCCGACAGGGGAGTCATTGAAGGCGGACAGATCACTTTGACTCCTGTGATCACTGCTAATTTCCCTGTAACTTATTTGTGGACACCGGCACTATATTTAAGTAATCCCAACATTGCCAACCCTGTTGTATCAGGTCTTCCGGATGACAGGATCTATACACTCCTGGTTACATCAGACAAAGGATGCAGCGCAACCGATATTGTGTTTGTCAAATTATTGAGAAGAATAGAGATACCCAATATCTTCAGCCCGAATGGTGACGGTATTCATGATACATGGATGATCCAGTATTTAGACAGCTATCCCGGATGCACTGTTGAGATCTTCAACAGGTATGGACAGCGGATATTCCAGTCAGAAGGATATTCAAAACCATGGGATGGAACTATAAATGGCAAACCAGTACCTGTGGGAACATATTATTATATCATTAATCCGAAAAATGGAAGAAGCCAGATGTCCGGCTATGTGGATGTAATTCGTTAAACAGTGAAATGAACCCCGGTAAGATCGGGGCGAATTCCATCTGGCCTTATTCAAAAACTAAAATGTGCAGATGAAAAAGAAATTACTGCTTATTGCTGTGTTGCTGGTGAGTGTGGGAACTATTGCTCAGCAAAGACCTCATTATACCCAGTATATTTTAAACAACTATATACTCAATCCCGCATTGAGTGGTATTGAAAATTATGTGGATGTAAAACTCAGTACAAGGGATCAGTGGACCGGACTGAACGGGGCGCCCCGTACATCGTACCTGAGTGTGCAGGGCCCGATCGGTAAAAGCGATTATCGTACCTCGTCCACCTCTTACGATATGCCCGGCGAAAATCCAAGAGGAAAATATTATTGGGAAAATTATACAGCTGCAGAGCCGCATCATGGTGTGGGACTGATAATGGTGAATGATAAAACAGGAAGCTTTAACCGTCTTACGATCAATGCCACTTATGCATATCATATAGGATTGAATGCGACAACCAATTTTTCAGCAGGTTTTGCTGCAGGGATCACCAATATAAGTATTGACAGGACCAAGCATGATTTTACAGGAACCGGTGATCCTTTTGACCCGGCGCTTGGCACTTCATCGGGAACTAAGATCAATACATTAAGACCTGACCTTGGCGCCGGCGTATGGTTGTATTCAAAAAATTATTTTATTGGTCTTTCAGCACAACAGATCATTCCGCAGAAATTAGTTTTTACTGATGATGCGAACTATGGAGGCGAGGGCAGGCTGGTGCCGCATATGTTTCTTTCATTTGGTTACAGGTTCCTGTTAACTGACCAGATCAATGCTATTCCTTCTGTTATGATGAAGTATGTAAAGAATTCATCTAAAAATGATTTTCAACCTGAAGCGAATTTGAAATTACAATATATGGATATGTTCTGGCTGGGTGGCAGCTATCGTTACCAGGATGGTTATGCTGCCATGGGCGGTATCAATATCGGCAATACATTCAATGTTGGATATGCATATGATTTTACAACTACTGCATTAAATACAGTAGCTAAAGGCACACATGAGATCATGGTTGGATTCCTGATCGGGAATAAGTATAGTGAGAAATGTCCCCGCTGCTGGTAAAATTACCCTGCTGATCATTCGCATTATAAATTTTGGAAATAGAGATCGAAAGTATGTTCGGTCTCTATTTTTTTTACTGCATATTGAAAATGCTATTTACTGGAGTAAACACCGGCCATTTTCAACCTTCTTGATTCAATGACGGCTAGCCTCTTATTAAACAAGAGTATTGAGTAGTTCAGAAAATTTTACAACCGATAAATATTAAAGATGAACGATCTTCCTGGTGCGGGTTGACTTTATCCTGTTAAGGGCTTTTTGCACTTCCAGTTTCTTTTCTTCAATAGCTTTTAATGTGATATCAGTATCAGGTATTCCTTTCAGGTCGCAGAGGGAAAGCTGGTGTGAAGTTTCTTCCAGTTTGCAAATAGCTTCGTTATAAACTTTTTGAAGGCTATCCAGGCGGATATTAGTAACGGCTCTTGATAACTGGTCGTTCACCCTGCTCCAGTCCACATTATCGTAAGCGATGCGGAGTTTATTTTCCCAACTGCTCCAGTCAAACTTATTCAGCTCTTTACGGTATGCTTTCTTTAATTGTTCTTTTTCTTTTTGGGTGAGTACGTCAGCAATATTTTTCTCCATTGATTTCCACTCTGCGTTTTCCAATACTTTCCTGGATGCGGTCACAGCTGCTTTCACTTGCTCTTCCTCTTGTTTATCCAGCAGGGGGATTTCCACAGGTTCTGCATAGTTCACATTAATAAAACCGGGAATGGTTTTAACTGCATCTATAATGGTAAAAAATTTTTCCCCGGGGCTGATGTCGCCGGTCTTATTGTTTTGTGTGCCGGGTAAAACAGGTGACGATGCAGAAGATGCCGTTTCTTCACTTGCAGGTAAAACAAATGAGGAAAGGAATTCATTTGCCGCAATGGTTTTCCCGGCACTCTTATTCTTGCCGGAAAAAATAATTGCATTCAAAGTGATAACGCAAAGCAGTGTTGCGATCACACCCACTAATTTGTTAGCCGCAGATCTTTTTTTCTTTTGTACGCCTACAATTGTTTCGATCCGGTTCAACAGGTCATTTTTATGTCCTGTAGCAGACAAAATAAACGATTGAGAAGCATGATTTGTTTTTTCCAGGGTGAGGAGAGCTGTTGCATAGTCAAATGAATTATACTGGAATTGAAGGACTGTTTCATCACAACTTTTCTCTCTTTCTTTTTCTACTATTCTTACAAATGCCTTTACAAAAGGATTGAAATAAAGAATGGTTCGGATAAAATTGATAAGGAGATTGACCAAATAATCATGCCTGCGGATATGTGCCAGCTCATGCAGCAATACAGATTCCATTTGCCGGACAGATAAGTGATTGATAGCGGCCAGCGGCATCAGGATAACCGGTTTCAAAAAGCCAATGGTTACCGGGGAAGTAATAAATTCTGATACCCAAATATGAACTGGTTTCTTAATTCCCATTTGAGCAGCCACCTTCTGTACAAAAACTCTCCACTGCACATCTATTTTTGTCAGACCATATTTCCGGATCACCTGCACATAGCGATAGTTGCGGATAAAACGGGAGATGGGAACGAGTAACAATAAAAGATATAAGATAGAAGCAACAGGTAATGCCTGCTGCATCCAGTCTTTTACCCCGGGATCATTTGCAGCTATTAATTCAGATGCAATGGCAATATTGGCTGTATGATCACTATAAACAGAAAGGAAAGTGTAAATGAACCATGAAAAGCCGGTCAATAAGAGAATAACGGCTAAAGAACTTTTATGTGAAGGTTTAGAAGATTTAAAAATTGCAGTGATCAACTGATAAATGACCCATAGCAATGCCATTTGCCAGAGGCTGTTAATTACAGACCATCCGAGTGCCTGCAGGAAGCTGGTTTGGCCGGTTATCATTATTTACTTTTTGAGACTGTTGAGTAATGCCTGTATTTGCTCCAACTCCTCAGCGCTTGCTTTGTGGTTATTATCTCCCAGTGCCTGGATGACCAGTTGGGTAGGAGAGCCACCAAACAAACTATCGATCATTTTATTCAGCAAATGTTTTTGTGTTCTCTCTTTATTCACGGCTGCCTGATAGACATGTGTCCGCATAGAATCATCTCTCTTCACAATGCCTTTTTCATTCATGATCTGCATTAATTTCAGTGTAGTGGTGTAGCCGGCATCCTTTGTCTTAGATAATTCTTCATGTACTTCTCTCACCGTGGCCAATCCTTTTGACCAAAGTATTTGCAGTATCTCCAGCTCACTTTCTGTTGGCTTTATCAGCTTGGGTATTGACATGGGTTTTCAATTTGTGACCCGAATATACGACCATTTTCGTATAGCAAACACTGGATGGCTCAATTTTATTTTTTTTAACAGTGATTAACATTGGACGATGGCCTTATAAAAAAGCAAGCCCCCCTGTAGAAACAGGGGGACTTGATGTAATGGTTCTGATTAAGCTCTTACTTGTGAGCCGCAGCTTTAGCGGGACTCATTATTGATACCAAACCGTGTTAGCTTTATTGATCTTAGCAACAGGTTCTGAAATTTTTATTGTTTTTATTTGCCCTGTTCCGCCGGCTGACGGAGGCAAAGTCGCTGGTGCTTTCTTTGTATTCATCTGGGCCAGGGTAGGAGCAATGACCAAAGATACAATCGACATTAATTTAATCAAAATATTCATTGACGGTCCTGAAGTATCTTTAAAAGGATCACCCACTGTATCACCTGTCACCGAGGCTTTATGCGGCTCTGACTTTTTATAAAACATCTCGCCGTTTATCTCCACACCTTTTTCAAAAGATTTTTTTGCGTTATCCCATGCACCACCGGCATTGTTCTGGAACATTCCCATCAACACACCACTCACAGTTGCGCCAGCCAAAAATCCACCCAATGCTTCTGGTCCTAATGTAAAACCAATGATAAGCGGAGAGATGATCGTAATTGCACCGGGCAATAACATTTTTCTGATAGAGGCATTCGTTGAGATCGCCACGCATTTATCATATTCCGGTTTGCCAGTCCCTTCCATGATTCCGGGAATAGTACGGAACTGGCGGCGAACTTCTTCCACCATGGCCATAGCAGCCTGGCCAACGGCACGGATCGCCAATGAAGAGAAAATAAAAGGGATCATTCCTCCTATAAATAAGGAGGCCAATACATCTGCTTTATAAATATCGATATGCTGATTCTCGGCCGGCAATGCCACCCCAACAAATGCAGCGAACAATGCTAAGGCTGTTAATGCAGCAGAAGCGATCGCAAAACCTTTACCCGTAGCAGCCGTTGTATTTCCTACGGCATCCAGTACATCTGTTTTTTCTCTTACATCTTTTGGCAATTCACTCATTTCGGCAATACCACCAGCATTATCTGCAATAGGGCCAAAAGCATCGATAGCTAACTGCATGGCAGTAGTTGCCATCATACCGGCTGCGGCAATAGCAACACCGTATAATCCGGCAAACTCATAAGAACCCCAGATACCACCGGCTAAAACCAATATTGGCAAGAAGGTGGATTCCATTCCTATTGCCAGTCCACCAATTACGTTTGTTGCATGACCAGTTGAAGATTGCCTGATAATAGATTTTACCGGACGTTTTCCCATGGCTGTATAATATTCTGTAATGATGCTCATCAATGCGCCTACTGCAAGGCCAACGCCGATAGCACCCATCACATCCCATTTAGTAAATATGAAACCTCTTAACTCCATCGCTTCGGGCAAAATAAAATAAACAAGGCCGGCCGAAGCAATAGCAGTTAAAATGATAGAACCCCAGTTACCCATGTTCAAGGCCTTCTGCACATTATCTGTATTGATACCTGCTGAATCGCTGATACGGACAAACCATGTCCCAACTATCGAAAATAAAATTCCAATACCGGCTATTAACATCGGTAATACGATCGGGGCAAAACCTCCTAACTGATCATCAGCGCTGATCACCGCTGTTTGTTGTCCTAATACTATTGTTGCCAAAACAGTTGCTACATAAGACCCAAAAAGATCGGCGCCCATACCAGCCACATCACCTACGTTGTCACCAACATTATCTGCGATCGTAGCCGGGTTTCTCGGGTCATCTTCAGGAATACCAGCTTCTACTTTACCAACAAGATCGGCACCTACATCTGCAGCTTTGGTATAGATACCACCGCCAACTCTTGCAAACAAGGCAATGGACTCTGCTCCGAGTGAGAATCCTGTCAATACTTCAACTGTCCTGATCATTTCATCAGAATTGATTGCGGCATCAGGTGCAAAAATTTGTTTTAATACAATATATAAACCACCAAGACCCATTACAGCAAGACCAGCCACGCCGACACCCATTACTGAGCCACCGGCAAATGATACCTTTAATGCTTTACTTAAACTGCTGCGGGCAGCATGGGCAGTGCGGACATTGGCTTTTGTGGCAGCTTTCATTCCAATATAACCTGCAAGAGCACTTAAAACAGCACCAACTATAAAAGCAATAGCAATAGACCAGTGAGAGTGAGGATTAGTAGTCGCCATTACTGCAAGCAATATTCCTACGATCACTACAAAATATCCAAGGATCTTCCATTCAGCTTTAAGGAAAGCCATTGCACCCTCGGCAATATACTTGCTGATCTCTTTCATCCGGTCGGTACCGGCATCTTGTTTAGAAACCCAGTTGAACTTGATAAAAGTGTAAATCAGACCGATCAGGCCCATAGCAGGGACGAGGTAGATCAATTTGTCCATAAGTGTTGATTCTTAATCAAAATTTAATGAAAACGGCTCTTTAGCCGGGCGGCAAAGATAGGGGATGAGGGGGAAAATCAAGCGGTTGATCCTGAACTTTTCAGGCTTGTTTAGGCATCTAATTGTTTGAATCTGAGGGTTGAGTTTGAATATCCGATATCGAACAAGGAATTACGAACGTTGAAATAGGAGAGTCTTTAACTTCATAATTCAATATTCCTTGTTCGATATTCTTTATTCCTCAAAAACCTTTCCTCGTCTCCATTGAGGGTGTCGGAGGTCTTTTGAATTCTTTTTTCTTTAATAACTCTTTTATTTCAGCCAATGCTTTTTCGATCTGTGGGTCTTTTCCTTTGGCCATTGCTGTAAGGTCTTCCGGCACTTCAATATCCGGGTCAACACCATGTCCTTCTTTGAACCATGTTCCATCAGGATTATACATCCTGAAACTTGGCGCTGTAATACTTCCTCCATCAATCAAGGGAGGAGTGCCACTGATACCGATCAGTCCGCCCCATGTTCTTGTACCGATAACAGGACCTAATTTTTTCTTCTTGAAATAATCAGGGAAGGCATCACCACCCGAACCGCTCCATCCATTTGCCAGCATTACTTTCGGACCGAAATGCGCATAAGGCGGCCAGGGCCATGTTTCTCCATCACGGATAGCCCAGAATGCCAGGGGATCTCTATTAAGAACTTCAATAAAACGATCGGGTATTTGTCCGCCACTATTAAAACGTTCATCAATGACCAGTGCTTTTTTATCCCATTGTGCATTGAACTGGCGCATCAGTTCATTTTGTCCATCCACACCGGTACTTGGTACATAGATATAACCCACATCACCATTGCTTGCTTCTTCCACTCTTTTACGATTGCTTTCTATCCATGCCAAATGACGGAGTCGGGCTTCATCACCCATTGTTTGTACAACTGTTGTCTTAGCACCTGTCCAGGATGGAGAAGTATTATAAGTGATCTCTACTGCCTTATTAGATAATCCCTGGAATGCAGCAAAAGGCTCCTTTGCAGTAGTAACGGGTACACCATTGACAGCAAGAATATAATATCCTTCTTTGATCTCAACACCCGGCTGGTCCAATGGAGAACGAACTTCTGCATCCCATGGAGCAGGCTTGATGATCTTTTTGATCTTATAAAATTCTCCTTCTGCTGCCCAGTCAACACCCAGGTAGCCAACAGGGCTGTTTTTTGTGTCTTCTTCATCGCCACCGGAACGGTAGGTATGAGATGCATTGAGTTCACCGATCATTTCACCCAAAACAAAATTCACTTCCTCACGGCTCATGGCTCCATCCAGCATTTTTAAATAACGATCTTTTACCAGGTTCCAATCCATACCATGCATCCCTTTATCATAGAAATAATCTCTTTGAATTCTCCAGGCATCCATAAATAGTTGTTTCCATTCCTGCTGCGGATCAATTGTCGCACTCATCTCAGTGATCCGTAATGGCTTTTCAAATTTTTGATTTTCTTCTGGTTTGATGACAGCCCATGTATTGGGGCGTTGTACCAATATTTTTTTGCCATCGGAAGAAAGCCAGTAACGATCGACTTCTTCCAATATGTTTTTTTCTTCTCTTTTCTCAATGTCAAAATATTTCAACATAGATTTCGAACCCGAAGGAGAACCTGTATTGGGAAATGACTGGTAAATGATCTTTCCTTTTACAGAATTAATGTTGGCATAATTGCCGGGTTTTACCGGTAACATGGTAAGTCTTGACTCAAAACCGTCGAGATCAATCTCAACAGTTTTTGATTTTTTTTCAGGCGCAGTTGTAACGGCTTTCTTTGTTGTATCAGCAGGGTTTTCTTCTTTTTTTATAGTTACATTATCATTCTTCGGGCTAAGCAGGGCAGGAGTGCTGTTTTTTAAACTGATGACAGCCGGTTGAGCACTGTTTGGATAAATAAAGGTGTTATCAATGCTGCTATAAGTTGGTTGAAAGTTTTGTCTTGTCAGCAGGTATAAATATTTTCCTTCGGAATCAAATACAGGATTGAAACAATTGTAATAGCCACTTGTAACCTGTGTTTTCTTTTTTGATTGCAGGTCATAAATAAAGACAGCAGAATGATAATTCTCAAGATCCCGGTGCCAGGTCAGCCAGCGGCTGTCAGGCGACCAATTGCAGGTAAAACCTTCCAGCGGGCCATGCATCATCCGCATGCCTTTATCAACATTTATTGTTTCGCCGGTAGCGATATCATAAACCCTTATCTGCATACCTTTATCAATGAAGGCAATTTTTTTGCTGTCAGGCGACCAAAAAAGATTATAACGGAAACCCGTGCCGAAACTGCTTATCTTTTTTGCAGAACCTTCTTTGGAAGGATCATTGATCCATAATTCATATTCGCCTGACTGATCGCTCCAATAGGCAATAGTGCTGCCATCCGGCGACCAGGAAGGATAACGTTCTGCTGAACCTGATGTGCGGGTCATGTTTTTTATAAAACCATTTTCCGAAGGAACAGAAAATATATCCCCTCTTGCTTCGATCAAAACCCTGTTGCCATCAGGACTGAAATTGACATGCTGAATATATTTTTCTACAGATTCGGTGGCAGGTTTCAGGCTGGCTTTGTCTGTTACCATATTTACTTTTACTTCTGTTGATTTACCGGAGCTGATAGTATAGAGATATAATTTTCCACCGGCTTCATAAACAATCTCGCCATCGCCAAACGAAGGAAAATGAACATCGTAATCAGTATAACTGGTAAGTTGAGTGAATATTTTTGAACTAATATCATATTTCCAGAGGTTCATTCTTACTTCAGTGCCACGATCAGATAAAAAGTAAATAGAATTGCCATGCCACATAGGCAATTCATCAGCAGCATCACTGGCAGAAGAAATATTGACAGAGCTCAGATCAGTGAAATTAAAAATATGAATGTCAGCATTCCACCCGCCACGATAACGCTTCCAGGTGCGGAATACCTGTGTTCGGAATGTAAGCGCCATTTGCTTGCCATCAGCCGAATAAGAACCAAACTCCCCGTATGCCAATGGTAATTTTTCTGCAGCCCCGCCGTTGGCGGGGATAGTAAAGAATTGGTTGAATCTTTCCCTCCCGGCTTCTCTTCCTGAAGCAAACAAAACTCTTTTACCATCAGGCGTCCAGTCAACAACCCTGTCGGATCCGCCATGCTGTGTCAATCGCTGCGGCACACCACCCGTTGTTGGCATCATATATACATCTGTATTACCATCATAATTACCGGAGAAGGCAATAGATTTTCCATCAGGGGAAAATTTTGGAAATGTTTCAACGCCTGACGGAGAACTTAATTTGATAGCAGTGCCGCCTTCTTTCGGAATGATCCAGACATCATTTGCATACGTAAAAACGATCTGTGTTTTTGAAACATCAGGATAGCGGAACAGCCCCGCATCAACCTGGGCAGATAAATTTGCCATACAAAAGGAGAGCATGAAGCAAACAGCAGCAATTTTTTTCATGAGCTTTGGTTTTTGATAGATTTAAACTTACCACTTTTTTGAAAGCGGTGATAAAATAAATGACGAAAGGAATTCATCAGGCAATGCGTAGAAATGCGTTTCCCAGTTGACCAATAATATCCCCGGCTACCATTGCTTCCATCGAAAATTCTTTTGCTGCCAGGTCGCCGGCAATGCCATGAAGATAAACTCCGAGGATGGCCGCTTCTACTGAGCTATAATTTTGCGCCAACAGACCCGTTACTATTCCTGTCAATACATCGCCACTGCCGGCCGTGGCCATGCCTGCATTGCCTGTCGAATTGAAAAAGGCCTTTCCATCCGGTGTTGCAATCAAAGTATGATGGCCCTTTAATACAATTACAAGATTCAATTCTTTCGCTTTTTGTAAGGCAAGTTTAATACGATCAAATTCATTAGATGTTTCACCAAATAATCTTTCAAATTCTTTTGGATGTGGTGTAAGGACAGAACTATGCGGGATTAATTTCAGCAGGTCTTTCTGTGATCCGATAATATTCAGCGCATCTGCGTCAAGCACTATCGGGTGACGATATGCGTCAAAAACATCCCGCAGCATCATTTTGGTTGCTGAAGTAGTACCAATACCGGGGCCAATACCAATAGCCTCATATTTTGTGAGATCATCTTCTATCTTTGTAATGGAAGATGAATGAATATCCGTTGTTACCATTGCTTCCGGAACTGTTGCTTGTAAAATATCATAACCACATGTTGGAATATGGCAGGATAACAAACCAACGCCACTTCTCATGCAAGCTTTAGCAGAAAGAACAACAGCGCCTATTTTTCCAAAGCTGCCCGCTATCAGCAAAACATGGCCAAAATTTCCTTTATGAGAAAAGCGTTTCCTTGGTTTGTGAATTGAATGGATGATCATATCATCAGTTAATTCATATACACTATCAACAGACGCATAGAAACCGGGATGCAAACCAATATCAAGAATATGCACTTCACCTGTATATTCTTCATTTTCTCCAATGAGAAAGGCCATCTTGTAACATTGAAAGCTTAACGTGTGATCAGCTTTGATAATTGTATTCCCTATAGAAGAGCGATCAACAAACAAACCGCTGGGCATATCGATGGAAATTATTTCACATCCTGATATATTGATATGGTCGATGAGGTTGGCGGTTACTCCCTCAATACCACGGTTCAGGCCCGATCCGAAAAGCGCATCAATAATGATCTCATCCTTCTTTATCTCGTGAAAATTTTGTTCTGTTTGTATAAAACGAAGATCAACTTCAGGATATTGATGAAGACGGGCCAGGTTGGTTTGAAAATCTTCTGTGCCTTTATGCCCGAATTCCAGGATATAAACGGTGACAGGGTATTTCTTTGTTGCCAGTAATCTTGCTATCGCTAATCCATCACCGCCATTATTTCCTTTGCCGCAAAAGATGGAAAATGGATTTTCAACATACCCTTTTTCTGCGAGCCAGTCAACACATTTGCCTGCCGCCCTTTCCATCAAAGCAATGGAAGCTACAGGTTCATGCTGAATGGTATATTGGTCCCACTGCCGTATTTCTTCTGCCGAAAGAATTTTCATCGCCTTAAAGTTGAGAAAGTTTTCTGGTAAAAAAAATGACTTAGCGTTTTACTTTCGTTACCCTCTCAGGAGAAGTTGTTGGCTTCTTATTTGCAGAAATACTGTCGCTGTCTTCATCGTCGTCTGTTGGCCGTTGCTGATAATCACCAAAAATATCATAGCATAAATGTGCAGCACCGTAGATCCTCCTTGTAAACCGGCTGCCAAGAATGATGATAGTGGCTTTTTCATCTGTCAACCTCGTAAAAGCGGCATTGAATCCATGCCATTTACCAAAATGATAAACAATTTTTTTTCCATTCGGCATAAGTTGTAACCGCCAGCCCAATCCATAATTATGAACCCCTGGTTTTTCAAAGCTATACGCTGTGAAGGCAGAGTCCAGGAATGCTGCATTGATGATTTGTTCTGTATATAACGCCTGGTCCCATTTCAGCAGGTCACGGGGTGTTGAATAAATATTTTTATCGCCATAAGTGGCATCAAGAAAATCGTATTCCCAATATATTCCGTTGTTTGTAAAGGAAGGAGCTGCCGTTGCTGTGTCTTTTAAGGTAAAAACAAATGTATGCTGCATCTGAAGAGGCTGAAAGAATTTTTCCTGCATATATTCAGGAAATGGTTTGCCGCTTATTTTTTCAACGATCAGCGCAAGCAGGACGTAATTGGTATTGCAGTAATTGAAGCGTTTGTTGACAGAATAACTTTTATCAGGTTTTTCATCAACAAGAAATTTTAATACATCCTTGTTTGTTACATACTGTTTCGAGCCTCTTTCTTTTGAAAGTTTTTGCCATTTTTCTTTTGACATGAAATAAAGATAGTTGGGAAGACCGCTGCGATGGTTCAACAACATTTTTACAGTGATACCGGGGTAAGGAAAGCCCGGAAAGAATTTATTGACAGAGTCAGTTAGGGTTAATTTGCTTTCCTGTATCATTCTCAATACTGCAATGGCAGTAAAGGTCTTTGTTGTTGATGCGATATGCAGAGAAGTATTTTCGGTAAGCGGGCCTTTTTTCCGCAGGTCAACCAGCCCCGTATATTTTTCATAAATAATGGCACCATTGCGGGCTATCAATATCCCGCCGTTGAATCCTCCATGAAGAAGCGTGGTGTCAAATAATTCATTCAGCCGGCGATAATACTGGCGGAACTCCTGTTTATTCAACGCTGCGGGTGTAGAGGGATAATATTGCAATGAATCATCTGCCTCTTTCGGGCTGCCTGAGTTGTTACAGCCGTAGAATAAAATAACCCATACAAAGCCGGGTATTGTTGCCTTCAAAAGATATTGTTTCAATCACCCAAAGTTAGAGCTTCGGCATATTCTGATTGTGCGGATAGTTTTCCCCATTGCATCGTAAATGTTAATAGCAGCAGGCTATATTTGCACTATGGCAAAAACAGTAAATACCAGTTATCCCAAAGAAAAAATACGCATACTTTTCCTGGAGAATATAAGCGAGGTCGCTGTAAAAAGTTTTCACAAGCATGGATATGAAAATGTGGTGCGGATAAATAAAGCGTTGACAGAAGAACAACTGATCGAAGAGATAAAAGATGTGCACCTGCTTGGCATCCGTTCTAAAACACAGATCACAAAAAAAATATTGGAGGCTGCAAAAAAATTGCAGGCAATCGGGTGTTTCTGTATTGGTGTGAACCAGATAGATCTGAAAGCGGCTACAAAAAATGGGGTAGTGGTATTTAATGCTCCCTATTCCAATACCCGTTCAGTGGCCGAATTGGTGATCGGCGCTGCGATCATGCTTATCAGGAGAGTGCCTGATAAAAACAAAGCGGCTCATGATGGATTCTGGATGAAAGAAGCCAAAGGCAGTTTTGAATTGCGGGGCAAAACACTTGGCATTATCGGGTATGGCAATATCGGGAGCCAGGTCAGTGTAATGGCTGAATCGTTAGGTATGAAAGTTGTTTTTTTTGATGAGGCTGTCAAACTGCCATTGGGTAATGCTGAGAAGATCCGGACAATTAAAGAACTGCTGAAAAAATCGGATGTGATAACATTGCATGTTCCGGGAACTGCCAACACAAAAAGCCTGATCAATAAAAGTACATTGAAGTATTGCAAGAAGGGGGCCATCCTGATCAATTATGCGAGGGGCACTGTAGTTGATCTTGAAGCGTTGCGAAATGCTATTCTTGATGGGCATATCGGTGGTGCAGCGGTGGATGTATATCCCTGGGAACCTGAAAAACATGGCGACAGGTTTGAAACCCCATTGCAGGGTTGTCCTAATGTAATATTGACCCCGCATATTGGTGGTAGTACCGAAGAGGCCCAGGAAAATATTGGTGAGGACGTAAGTGCAAAACTTTTTAATTACCTGGAAACGGGGATCACTTTCGGTTCGCATACTGTACCAGCCCTTGCATTGCCGCCGCAGGAGGGGAGCCACCGCATTCTTCATATTCATAATAATGTTCCCGGTGTTCTCTCCGAAGTAAATACACAACTCTCCAGGAACAAGATCAACATTCTTGGGCAATATTTAAAAACCAATGACGATATTGGTTATGTTGTGCTGGATGTTGATGAGAATATTTCATCACATGCATTACAATTGCTGAAAGAGGTGAAGGCAACGATCAAAGTGAGAATGTTGTATTAACTCTTCTTCAATCTGTTCGGGTTACCTGTTATTTAATTTTCAAAAAATATTGAAAATTGTGTAACTTTGGCCTAAACTCGTTATATGAAGATCGTTATTGTGGGTGCAGGTTTTGGAGGACTCCGGCTGGCCCGCAAGCTTAACAACAAACCCGGCTTTGAAGTAACATTAATAGATCGCTTCAATTATCACCAGTTTCAACCCTTATTTTACCAGGTGGCTACGGCAGGATTGGATGCCAGTAATATTTCATTCCCCCTGCGAAAAGTTTTTCATAAAAGTAAAAATGTAAGGATAAGACTGTCTGAATTAAAACAAGTAATACCTGCAGAAAATAAGGTCATCACTGATTCGGAGGAAATAGAATATGATGCATTAGTATTAGCTACCGGCGCCGATACAAACTTCTTTGGAAATGCAGAAGTTGAGAAGAATGCTTTCCCGATGAAATCAACATTGGAAGCATTGCAATTACGTTACCGGATATTAGAAAATTTTGAAAAGGCGCTGACAGTTACAGATCCAGATGAATTGCAGAAATTGATGAACATTGTTGTAGCCGGTGGCGGACCAACAGGAGTGGAGCTGGCCGGTGCATTGGCTGAAATGAAAAAGTATGTGCTGCCGAAAGATTACCCGGAGCTTGATTTTTCCAAAATGAATATCTACTTGTTGGAAGGCACCACGAGGACATTAGGAACAATGAGTGAGAAGTCTTCAGCTCAATCCAGGAAATATCTTGAACGACTTGGTGTGACCGTAATGACAGGAAAACTATTAAAGGAGTATAATGGAAATACTGTTTTATTGAATGACGGCGCTATCATAAATACGGCTACTGTAATATGGGCTGCCGGCATTAAAGGTAATATTCCGGGTGGGATCAATAAAGAGTTAATAGCCAGGGGGAACAGGATAAAAACAGACAGGCATTGTAAGGTGCCGGGACATGATAATGTATATGCTATTGGTGACCTTGCTTATATGGAAACATCCGCATATCCAAACGGGCATCCGCAGGTGGCCCCGGTTGCCATGCAGCAGGCGGATATGCTGGCACATAATTTTAAAATGATAGAAAGAAGGTCAAGACCGGATAAAATGTATGAATTTGAATACAAGGACAAGGGTTCGATGGCAACAGTAGGAAGAAATTTAGCAGTGGTGGATATTCCAAAGCCCAAACTTCATTTCGGAGGATTTCTTGCCTGGATGATCTGGATGAGTTTGCACCTGATGCTGATATTGGGTGTAAAGAACAGGTTCTTTGTTTTTTGCAACTGGCTATACAACTACATTACATATGATCAAAATCTCCGGCTGATATTTAAACATAAAAACAAGTCAGCTCTTTAATATTTTTTTTGCTCTTGATCTGAATGCAGCTGATTCAATATCCCAGCGATCTTCAATGATCGTTCTTAATTCCCGTATTATTTCAGGGTATTGTTTGGATAAATTTTCTAATACCGTTAATGAGAAAGCTTTGATGGCAGGTTTTTCAGAAGGGGAGATGATATATTCAAAACATCTGTTCATCACTTCGCCATGATATGTTGAGGGGATATCAATACCCTGCAACAAACGCATTGTATTTCTTTTTATGGCATCATGCAGGTTGGGTTTGTCCAGGTTCTTAAGCAGTTTTCCAAAATGTTTACTGATCAGTTGCGGATGTCCGGTCACTGCATAACTCAATGGCCAGGCTGCTCTTTGTGTCACCAGTGGCTGGTCATTCAGAAAAAGATCAAACAACTCATCGAATCGTAGCTGGTTATTTCCGATCCACTTTACGATTGTCATAGTGGTGGCTTTGGAATGTTTAGCCAATATGGTTTCCCGGAGATCCATTATTTGGGAACATAACGGCTTCCCACCAATATAGTTTCGCCATTGGTGAGCTCATCGCTTTTAAGCCTCACTATATTGCTTATCACTTTTACAGCGTTGCTAACATCAGGCATTCGGACAGATTTGGACTCTCCGGGCTCAATATGTTCCAGAATAAGAAAATCTGTTCTCAGGTTCTTGCCGGCCGCATCTACCATCGTTACTTCTGCATACGCTTTTATTATCGTCGCATCTTTCAGGCTATTTTCAACGGTCAGGGTTGCAGTACTGATATCAGGTTTTGAAATGAGATACTGATCAATATTGGCCAGTATCGTATTCCGGTCATTATTGTCGGAGTCTATTGATCTTGCCGTTGCTTCTTTTTTTATAGTGGTGGATTCGGCTGCAGCATTGCCAGTTCCTTCCATTGTAGTTGTATCAGTATTTGCCGGAGGATCAGCTTCATCTTTTTTGTTGCTGTTGCAGGAAACACAAAAGCCAAGTAGTGTTACAATTATAATAAGCTTGCAGTATCTCATAAAATAAATGGGTTTACATGATATTGCAAGCTACATAGGTCATACCAAATAGCATAGAAACGCTACCGAAGCCGTTCTAAAAATGATTATTGTTTTTCTTATAATCAACATTATGTTAAGTGTGTGATGATTAAAAAAGCCACCCAAAGTGGCTCTTTTAAAACTTAATTCCTGGTTGTAATTATTTGATCGACTCCCACAAACTGATCCACTTCTTCTCTTCTGCTTCATACTTTGCGGCATCAGGAGATTTTTTATTCTTTGCCTGGACTTTTTTGAAAGAAGCAATATCCCCGAGATAACTTACTGCTTTCTTGTATTGCTGTTTGTCTCTTGGGGAAAGAGTTGTCCTGGCGCCAAATATCTGCGCTGCCTTTTCATAAGGCTCTCTTGCTAATTCAAGTGCATCACCATATTTTTTGTCCAACGCATCTCTTTTGGCAACATCTTCTTTGGAGTTAGGCTGACCGGGCTTTGTTCTTGTTTTCATATCGGCAACATGTGCTTCCCTTTCGTCATTCACCTTTACTGCTTTATTGATGAAATGATCCCCTATATATATGTATGGATTTTCATAATCAGGTTTTGCAGCCCCGGCTTTTAAAAAGGCCGCTACCATCTTTTTTTCCAGGTCGTCAGCATTGGAAGGTAAAACTGCTGTTTCATCTCTTGGGTTTAGGGTATCATAAATAATTTCTCCCAATACCTCGTTGCCTTTAAAACTATTGGGATCGTTTGCCAACAACTCTTCCACTGCTTTTAGCTTTTCAGCAAAATTTGTTGCCAACCCTACTGCGAAGTCAACTTTATCAAAGGTGAAGAATTCACTGTTAGGATACATTTCAGCCCCGATGGTTTTATATTTTTCAAATAAAGGGATATCTTTTTTCTGAAAATAATAGCTTACCAGGTAACGATAAACGCTTTCAAAACCATCGCCTGTGATTTTCATGTCAGCAAGGCGGGTATAATATTTTATTGCCTCGTTTTTAGTGCTGCTGTTTTCAGCTGTAATACCTGCTAATATAAGTACATTGGTATCTATGGCAACATTCAATAATTTTTTTTCTATCAGCAGGTCGGAATACTCTACAGCTTTTTTAAGCTTGGCATAAGCCGCATCCCACTTTTTAATAGCATTCTCTGTGATAGTTTTTAATTGATCTTCAGTGGCTTTCTTTTTTTGCCTGTCAAGCTCACCGGCTGCATTATAATCATTATAACCGGAAGTATAATAGCTGGAATAAAGATTAATCGGGCCATTTTGATAAACAAGATCACCTAATAAGGCCATAGAAGGATCCATTTCTCTGAATTTTTTGAACGCCACATCACCATCATTTGTCAACTGATCTCCTTCCGGAGTATTTTTTTTGTTATCATCCATTGATAAAGCTCCATAGATAGATGCCTTGAGAATGAATGCTTCAGGCTTGCTGACAAATTTTGTATTACTCATTGCTTTATCAAGATCTTCTTTCGCCTTTTGATATTGAGTAAGAATGACCATGTTCTTAATATTCTCATAATTCTGTGCCCCGACTGCAAGACTTGCCAGGCTGATGGTTATTACTAAGAGAATTTTTTTCATACTGCTTGATTGATTTTTAAATAGCTGTTTAGTTATTGAGGATCGTCACCGTTAGATGGGTTTTCATTCGTTTCGGTTGCGTTATCATTTCCGTTAGCCATGTTCTCATCTGCGCCATGATCGCCATTTCCATTCTGTCCCTGCTGGTCATCCAGTTTTGTAATAGCAGCGATCTCGTCTCCTTCATCCAGTTTTATCAGTTTTACTCCCTGTGTGGCCCTGCCCTGTTCGCTTATACCGCTTACCGGCATCCGGATCGTTACTCCACTTTTACATGTGATCATCAGGTCTTCAGTCTCACTTACAGCAAGGATGCCGACCAATGAACCTGTTTTTTCTGTAACGTTGATCGTTTTTACTCCTTTACCACCACGATTAGTAAAACGATACTCATCTACCGCCGTTCTTTTACCATAACCCTGTTCGCTTACTACCAATACGGTTCTTGATGCTTTTTCGACCTGTGTTACACATATCATTCCTACAACTTCCTCCCCTGCTTCATCCGCTTCTATACCTGCTACACCAATAGCTCCACGACCAGTGGCCCTTACTTTGTCTTCAGGAAAACGGATAGCTCTTCCACTTTTTACAGCCATCATAATCTCAGAATTGCCATCAGTCAATTTTGCTTCCAATAATTCGTCCCCTTCAACAATGGTGATCGCATTAACACCTGTCTGTCTCGGACGACTGAAATCTTCCAATTCTGTTTTTTTGATGATACCTTTCTTGGTGCAAAGAACAATATTATGTGATTTTACAAAGTCATCGTCTTTCAGATCTTTTACATCAATAACAGCCCTCACTTTATCATCGGGTGGTAATTGGATGAGGTTTTGAATAGCTCTACCTTTTCCTGTTTTCTCTCCTTCCGGGATCTCCCAGATGTTCAACCAATATACTCTTCCTTTCTCAGTAAAGAAAAGCATGGTATGATGTGTTGATGCTACAAAAAGATGTTCGATATAATCTTCATCCCTTGTTTTTCCACCGATCACTCCCCTGCCCCCACGGCGCTGTGAACGGTATTCATCAGCCGGTGTACGTTTGATATAACCCAAATGTGAAATAGTGATCACCACATCTTCTTCTTTTATCAGGTCCTTGATCTTTACTTCATCATCCAGGTAAGTGATCTCCGTTCTGCGTTCATCACCGAATTTATCTTTTATCTCGAGTAACTCAGTTTTAATAAGATCGAAACGCATTACTTCATTCGACAACAATTCATTCAAATGAGCGATCAGTTTCATCAATTCATCATATTCCTCTTTGATCTTCTCTCTTTCCATGCCGGTAAGGCGCTGCAATCTTAATTCAAGAATAGCTTTGGCCTGTATCTCATCCAATCCCCAACCGGCATTGATCAAATTGTCTTTGGCGATATCTGGTGTAGCTGAACTGCGGATCAATGCGATCACTTCGTCCAGATGATCGAGTGCAATAAGATATCCTCTGAGTAAATGAGCTCTTTTTTCAGCCTCTCTCAATTCAAATTGTGTTCTTCTTATTACTACTTCATGCCTAAAGTCAACAAACTCACTGATCAGGTCTTTTAAATTCAATGTCCTGGGTCTTCCTTTTACAATAGCAACATTGTTGATACCGTAAGACGTTTGCAAGTCGGTGAGTTTATACAACTGGTTGACGATAACGTTGGCAATAGCATCTTTTTTCAGGTCCACTACTACCCTTGTTCCTTCTTTATTGTTCGATTCATTATTGACATGTGCGATGCCTTCGATCACTTTTTCATTCACCAGTTCTCCGATGCGGTTGGTCAATGCATCCCTGTTTACCTGGTAAGGAACTTCGGTGATGATGATCTGGTCTTTGCCGTTTGCTTTTGTTTCTACGGTCAATTTACCCCTCACTACTACTTTGCCTCTTCCAAAATGCATGGCGGCTTTCACTCCTTCCATGCCATAGATGATACCGCCTGTGGGAAAATCCGGCGCTTTTACATATTGCATCAGCTCCTCTATCGTTATATCTCTTTTGTCAATAAAAGCAATGCAACCATCGATAACCTCTGTTAAATTATGCGGCATCATGTTAGTGGCCATACCAACAGCAATACCACTTGATCCGTTTATCAATAGTTGCGGGATCCTTGTTGGAAGTATTGTTGGTTCTCTTTCAGAATCATCAAAGTTTGGCTGGAAGTCAACCGTCTCTTTATTCAGATCATCCAGCATATGTTCAGCTAATCTTTGCAGCCTTGCTTCTGTATATCGCATCGCTGCGGGACCATCGCCATCCTGGTTACCAAAATTTCCCTGGTGATCTATCAGGGTATATCGCATATTCCATTCCTGCGCCATCCGCACCATAGCATCATACACGGCTGTATCACCATGCGGGTGATATTTACCCAGCACCTCTCCCACTATACGGGCAGATTTTTTAAAAGGCTTGTTGTAATGTATTCCCAGTTCATTCATCGCAAATAAAATGCGGCGATGAACCGGTTTCAATCCATCTCTTACATCTGGCAATGCCCTGCCTACGATCACCGACATTGAATAATCAATGTAAGCGGTCTTCATTTGTTCCTCAATGTTGACGGGAATTATCCTGTTGCTGTCATTGGTTTGCAGTGGCGCTGAATTCTCTTCCATGCTTCTTTTTTCCTTCTTCTTTATATGATTTTTTGATCGCTGAAACAGCTTACAAACTGCCTGTTTTCAGGGCTTGCAAATCTACCTTTTTGCCCCTTGAAAACC
>JABFRU010000053.1 GCA_013140985.1 Chitinophagaceae bacterium
CGGGTACTGACCGATCCTTCCCCAAATAATAAAAGCGAAAGCAAAAAAACTGATCACATAATTAATGATGATCGTTTTTCTTTTTACAGTTGGCGTTAAATTTTTTCCGCTAAGCCGGTATAAAAAACGAACAGCAAAGAGCAAACCAGTGAACAGGATGATCCAGCCGAGAAAAATTTTTATCACAGGGTAACTTTCCCACACCATGCTCATAGAAATGCCGGCATCATCCATATAACTCAGTACACTTGCATTCAATCGCTGCCGCAGGTAAGCGAAATGTGCAAAATCAACCGTATAAAAAAAGAGAAGAAGAAAATTAAAGACATGGCAGAAAGTAAAAAGTATCCGTCTTGAAACAGTATTGGTAAAAGGTTTAAAAAAACGGATCGTACCCAGCAGCAAAATGATCAGTAAAAAAACACCGACTATCCTTGCATCATACCTGAAACCCAATAAAAATGATGTAAACAAATTTTGTTCCCCTGCCGGGGTAAATATGATATGAAATACTACCCTGAATAAAGTGAGTAATACGAGGTAGAACAGGCCTGCAAGCCAAAGAAACCGCAGCAGTCTTGAGTGAATGAACCGGGATATGTTTTGTTTGATCATCAGTCAGCAAAAATATCGGTTAATCCCCAATGAACAGGGGAAAACATAAAGAAACGGATGCATCCAATTTGTTATCTTCGATTAATCAATTTTTGGGTTACATGGAGATATTTATACTGCTGGCGCTGATCTTTATCAATGGTTTATTTGTCATCTCAGAAATAGCACTGGTTTCGGCAAGGAAATCAAGGCTGGAAAGCCAGGCAGAAAAAGGCGATGAAAGAGCTAAAAGAGCACTCGATCTTTCAAACAATCCTGAAAAATTTTTGTCGGCTGCGCAAATAGGTATCACACTGATCGCTATCCTTACCGGTGTGTATTCCGGCGAACGTTTTTCCCGTTATCTCGAACCTTATATCAGGAAGATCGATTTTCTTAAAGAATATTCTGATACGGTTGCCACAACGATCATTGTTATCATCGTTACGTTTCTTTCCATTGTTTTTGGTGAGTTGATACCAAAACGAATTGGTTTATTGCGGGCTGAACGTATTGCCAAGTGGGTGGCAGGGCCTATGAATTTTTTTGCAAGGCTTACTCACCCCTTTATGTGGCTATTGAACAAATCAAGTAACCTTTTTTTCCGCATATTCAATATCAAACGTTCAAAAGATGATGCGGTGACGGAAGAAGAAATTAAAACACTTATTGGCGAGGGAACGGAAGCCGGCACCATTGATGAAGCAGAACAGCATATCATTGAAAGGGTCTTTCACCTGGGCGACCGCAATATCACTTCGCTGATGACGCACCGCAGTGATATTATCTGGTTCAACCTTGATGACAATGAAGATAAGATCAAAGAAAAAATATACCGGGAACCGCATTCAAACTATCCTATCTGCGATGGCGATATTGATAACCTGAAAGGAATTGTTTCGATCAAGGACCTGTATATAAGCCCGGACAGCACTTTGTTCAAAGACCTGATGAAGCCGGCATTATTCGTTCCTGAAAATAATTCAGCTTACCAGGTACTGGAAAAATTCAAACAGACAAGGCAGCATTCCTGTTTTATTGTAGATGAATATGGAACTATTTTAGGCCTGATCACTTTGAATGATATACTCGAAGCAATAGTTGGGGAAATGCCACAGCCTGATTTTTCCAATTATGAAATTCAAAAAAGAGAGGATGGTTCTTATCTGATAGACGGGCAAATTCCTTTCTATGACTTCCTCACCTATTTTGAAAAAGCAGAATGGATGAATGAAGGGGAACATGATTTTGATACATTGGCCGGGTTTATCCTCCATGAACTGGAACATATCCCAAAAACGGGAGAAACATTATCCTGGAAAGGTTTTAAGATAGAGATCATTGATATGGATGGCCATCGCATTGATAAAGTGCTGGTGAAAATAAGCCAGGAGCTCAAAGAAGAAATGGAGGAATAAAGTTTGAGGTTTCTGGTTTGATGTTTGAAGTTAGCTTGGGTGAGTTAAATTAAAACGATGGGAACTGCTGCTGCTTTTAGTTTGAAAGTTTGGGCTGTTGTAATATTTATTGCTCCGATCCTTATAGGTGTAATAGATATTACATTGCTTAATGGCGAATTTTATCTCATGGCAGTATTGTGGGCTACCATGTTTTCTTTACCTGCTTTTATTTTATTTCTGGTATTTACTTTTATTATCAACAATCAGCAACTTCAATACCTAACAAAAAAACTGATGCTTGCTGCGGCCGGTTTTATAATGACCTGGCTCACTTTTGAGGTAGTCAAAATTCCTGAAGATATTTTTGGTGAAAATATGAGGTATACGTATGGAGCAATACTTGTAGCCGCTATTTTTATTTTTCCAATAAGATCGCCTGAAAAACCTGTTGAGGAAATTGAGACCAGTGATTAGAAACTAAAACTCGTTTCTTTATCGGGGTAATTAAGCTTGGTACTTTTCCTGTTGTCACCCACTTTTACATGCATGATGTTCATCTGGTCGTCAAACTTGTCGTAAAGGATATTATTGGTTACATCCAGTTTACTGACTGAACTTATATTTTCTACTTCGATATAACCCCAGGATGCTTCCTTATCCACTTCATAGCCGATATAATTAAAGGTAACGGCTTTGCCACCTACTTTAAGCGATAAATGACTGGCAATATATTTTTTTACCAGCGTATCCATTGCTGCTTTATTCGGAGGGTTAGTGAGATCTACTTTTGTATTATAATTCTTCGCCAGGATCGTTTCAAAATCATCAGTAAATATCTTGCAACTTATCTCTAAGGTTTTATCGGTGGCATTATGCTCGATCTCTACAACACTTACATGAAAAGGATGAGGCTCTTTGGAATGAGGTAATTTCGCCTCCTGTAATCCTTTTTTCCCTCCAATCATTAAAAAAAGGGAAAACGCCGGGAAAAAGAACCATTTATTGAGAGATGCCGCCATTGACACAATTATTTGCTTTGAATTACAAAAGTCTGGATTATTTTGATGCCTTTAACCACAGATTCGTTAAAAGACTGGACAGGCGTAAGGACGGTAATAACTATTGATAAGATGCAGGATTTTGGATTTTATTTTGGACCGGGCTGGAAGCATATCATCGGTAAAGATGCGCTGGATCACCAGTTATTTATTGCTGCCCTGGCAGCTATTTATATGCTGAAAGACTGGAAGCAGGTGTTGATATTGGTTACAGCTTTTACTATCGGTCACTCTATGACTCTTGCTTTAAGTGTGTATAATGTTATTTCTATCAACAGCGAGCTTGTTGAATTCCTGATACCGCTTACCATTGTCATTACAGCTCTTTCTAACCTGTTCCAGAAAAAATTCACACCAAAAACCATCCGTATCAATTATTTTCTGGCCCTGTTCTTTGGATTGATACATGGGCTTGGCTTTGCCAATTATATCCGCTTCGCTATTGAAGGCAGCGACCAGAGCATCGGCTGGAGTTTGTTTGGTTTCAATGTGGGGTTGGAAGCAGGACAGGTAGTGGTGGTGCTGGGGATACTTTTATTGACACAGCTCATTGTAAATATATTCAGGGTCAATCGCCGTGATTGGGTGCTATTCTTATCCGCCGGTGTATTTGCTCTTTCATTAAAAATGGTTCTCGATCGTATTCCAACATAAAACAAAAGTAATCGTCATGAAAAAAAATCTGTTACTGTATGTCATGGTGCTTTTAATAAGTACAAGCATCAAGGCACAAATTCAAAACAATGCCAGCTCCAATCATGCTAACAAGTTTGAGCAGTTGGGCACTATCCTGCCTACGCCCAATGAACAGCGTACGGCCAGTGGGGCACCCGGACCAAAATATTGGCAACAAAGAGTGGACTATGATATTAAGTGTGAATTGGATGAAGCCAATAATAAACTGACCGGAAGTGAAACGGTTACTTATTTCAATAATTCATCTGAAACATTGACTTATTTGTGGCTGCAGCTGGATGAGAACCAACATAGCACTACCAACAATGCCAATTACCAAAGCCAGAATACTCTTGGCACACAATACACCGATAAAGTGCTGGACCGTTTTGAGGAAAGAAGAACAGATAACGGATATGGTTTCAATATCACAAAACTGACTGACGTAGCTGGTAAGTCACTTAAATACACCATCAACAAAACGATGATGAAAGTTGATCTGCCAACTCCATTAAAACCCGGGCAGAAATACACTTTCAAATTGGACTGGAATTATAAACTGGCCAATCGTGGCGATTTCATCCGTTTTGGAGGCGCCAGGGGCGGTTATGAGAATTTTCCTGAAGACAATAATAATAATTATACGATCACACAATGGTATCCCCGTCTTTGCAAATACAGTGATGACCAGGGATGGCAGAATCACCAGTTTACCGGCACAGGCGAATTCACTTTATGCTTTGGAAATTTTAAAGTGCAGATGACAGTTCCTGCTGATCATATCGTAGGCGGTACAGGCGAATGCCAGAATTATGCACAAACATTATCTGCCACACAAATGGCGAGATGGCAAAAAGCACAAACAGCTAAAGAGCCTTTGCAAATTGTTACACTCGATGAAGCGCTGAAAGCATCTAAAACAAAAAGTACTGCAAAGAAAACATGGATATACAAAGCTGATAATGTCCGTGACTTTGCCTGGACATCTTCCCGCCGTTTTGTATGGGATGCTATGCCCGCAATAATAGAAGGAAAGAAAGCTATGGCGATGAGCTACTATGCCAAAGAAGCTTATCCTATTTACAGCAAGTATTCTACAAAAGCTGTTGCACATACATTAAGGACTTATTCCAAATTCTCTATTCCTTATCCATATCCCGTTGCTATCAGTGTGGAAGGAAACCAGGGAATGGAATACCCGATGATCTCGTTCAATCCTGGCAGGGCATTCCCCGATGGAACATATTCAGAAGGAGCAAAGAATGCTGCCATTTTTGTTATCATTCATGAAGTTGGTCATACATTTTTCCCGATGATCGTTAACAGCGATGAAAGACAATGGACATGGATGGATGAAGGATTGAATTCTTATTTACAATATCTCTCACAGGAATTATGGGATAACAAATTCCCTTCTAATGGCGGCCCGGCATGGACGATCACCAATTATATGAAATTGCCGAAAGACCAGTTGGAGCCCATTATGACGAATTCTGAGAACATCAACAATTTTGGAGCAAACGCTTATTCTAAAGTGGCAACCGGTTTGAATATTTTAAGGGAAACCATTGTTGGCCGTGAAGCATTTGATAATGCCTTCAGGGAATATTCAAGACGCTGGGCTTTTAAATCCCCAACCCCTGCGGATTTCTTCAGAACAATTGAAGATGCAACAGGCGAAGACCTCGACTGGTTCTGGAGAGGATGGTTCTATGGCACTGATGCTTGTGATATAAAGATTGACACAGTAAAACATGCTGTGGCAGATGTGAATGCTGTACCCGCACAGGTAAATGATACAACGATCATGCAGGCACTTGCAAAACCACAAGTGAATCCACGGGAAGACCTGGATATTTCAAAACTACGCAACAAAGAAGACAAGGATATTGTATTTGAAACAGACAAGGACACTTCACTCCGTGACTTTTACTGGAAATATGACAGGGAAATGGAAAAATGGGATTCTACAAAATATCCGGTGCTGGTGAGGGCACAAACAGAAGCATTGGACCAGGCGGGAAGAGAAAAATATGGAAATAAGAATATGTATGAGATCACATTCAGCAATAAGGGCGGACTGGTAATGCCGATCATTATTGAATGGACATATAAAGACGGGACAAAAGAGATCGAAAGAATACCGGCGCAGGTATGGAGAAAGAATGAACAGAAAGTGATCAAAACATTTATGAAGGATAAAGAAGTGGCATCAATAAAACTGGATCCTTACAGGGAGACGGCTGATGTTGACGAAAGCAATAACACTTATGGCGATATCAAACCGCCAAGCAAATTCAAAGTGTTCAAACAAAAACAAAATGTACCGCCGGGCGGAGGCATCAATCCTATGCAAAAAGCACAGGAAAAGAAAGGGTTCTGACCTCACCCCATAAATATTTCCTTTTATAACGATCGGTCTTTTCAATCGCCCCCTCTCCTTCAGGAGAGGGGGCGATTGTTTAGCTGCTATTCCCGGAACACAATAACTGTTGGGGGTGAGGTCACGCCGTCCGTAAAAGGGCGGCTTTTATTTTACCGCATTTACCTTAGATTTGACAGTCTCCACCGGTTTTTTGATCAAACACTAAAACAAGGAAAAATGAAACGTTTTATTTTCTTATTCATTACAGTTCTTTCTTCTGTAATGGTCTTTGCACAGAACACACAAAACAACCCCGGCAGCAATCATGGTAACAAATTTGAGCAGATGGGCGGCATCTTCCCTACTCCGAATGAATACCGCACTGCCAGCGGCGCACCCGGACCCAAATATTGGCAGCAGCGTTGTGATTATGATATTAAATGTGAGTTAGATGAAAAGAACCTGAAGCTGAATGGCAGTGAGACAGTTACTTATTTTAATAATTCTCCTGATGTGCTTGATTATTTATGGCTGCAATTGGACGAGAACCAACACAGCAGTGTAAATAATGCCAATTACCAGACAAGCAACCCGATGAACCGGCAGACAAGTCCGCAACAATTGGATAGAGTTGATGAAAATAAAACTGACAATGGATATGGCTTTAAAATTCTGAAATTGACTGATGCAACAGGAAAAGCGCTGAATTATACAATCAATAAAACAATGATGCGGATAGAATTGCCGGCACAATTAAAACCCGGCCAGCGTTTTGTTTTTAAACTCGACTGGAATTATAAAATTGTTGACCGGGGTGCCGGCGGTCGTGGTGGCCGTGGTGGTTATGAATTTTTTCCAGAAGATGGCAATCATCTTTTCACCATGACACAATGGTATCCCCGTCTTTGTGTCTATAGCGATTTCCAGGGATGGCAGAATCACCAGTTCACCGGCCGCGGGGAATTTGCATTGACATTTGGAAACTTTAAAGTGCAGATGACCGTTCCTGCTGACCATGTGATCATGAGTACCGGCGAATGCCAGAATTATGCAACTGTTCTTACACCAGCACAAATGGCCCGTTGGAACAAAGCGCAAACATCATCCGAACCTATAGAGATCGTTACACTGGATGAAGCCAAAGCTGCCGAAAAACAAAAAAGCGCTGCTAAGAAAACATGGATATTCAAAGCAGATAATGTAAGGGATTTTGCCTGGGGTTCTTCAAGAAAATTCATCTGGGATGCTTTGGCAACAAAGATCGAAGGAAAGAAAATTATGTGCATGAGTGGTTATGCTAAAGAAGCTTATGGTTTGTACCGCAAATTCTCAAGCAAAGCAGTTGAACATACTATTCAAACTTATTCAAAATTCACTATCCCCTATCCATATCCTGTAGCACAAAGTATCGAAGCATCCAATGGCATGGAATACCCGATGATCTGTTTCAATTTCGGCAGAACAGAAAAAGATGGCACTTACAGCGAAGGAACAAAGAATGGAATGCTGGGAGTTGTAATTCATGAAGTAGGCCATAACTTTTTCCCGATGATCATCAACAGCGACGAACGTCAGTGGAGTTGGATGGATGAAGGATTAAATACATTCGTAGAATATCTCACTGAAGAATTATGGGATAATAAATTTCCCAGCCGTCGTGGCCCTGCAGCTTTCATTACGGATTATATGAAATTGCCAAAAGACCAACTGGAGCCGATCATGACAAACAGTGAGAACATCATCCAGTTTGGCCCTAATGCGTATTCAAAACCAGCTACTGGCTTAAATATTCTCCGTGAAACTATTATGGGAAGAGATCTTTTTGATTATGCATTTAAACAATATGCGAAGAGATGGGCTTTCAAACATCCGGAACCTGCTGATCTTTTCCGCACACTGGAAGATGCCAGCGGTGAAGACCTTGATTGGTTCTGGAGAGGATGGTTCTACAGTACTGAAGTATGTGATATATCATTGGATTCAGTAAAGCATGCAAAACCAGACCTGGATGCAATGACAACTGAAACAAAAGAGTCAACTGTATTAAGAAGTGCAGACAAACCAAACGTTCCAACATTTGATGACATATCCAAGATCCGCAACAGGACAGATCCCAAAATTGTTTTTCAAACAGATAAGGATACTTCTATGCGTGATTTCTATTGGAAATATGCAAGGAATATAGAACCATATGATACGACCAAACTGGCTGCAACTATTCCTGCAAGACCGGCTGAAGGATTGACTGCTGATGAAAAAGCAAAATATGCTGATAAGAATATGTATGAACTTACTTTCAGCAATAAAGGCGGCCTTGTAATGCCCATCATTATTGAATGGACCTATAAAGATGGTACGACTGAAGTGGAAAGGATACCTGCCCAGGTATGGAGGCAGAATGAGAACAAAGTGGTGAAAACATTTATTAAAGACAAAGAAGTGGCTTCCGTTAAATTAGATCCAATGAGAGAAACAGCGGACATTAATACGACTAATAATAGCTGGAATACAATGCCGGAACCCTCCAAGTTCTCCATCTTCAAAGCAAGACAAGGTGGCGGCAGAGGTGCAGGCGGACAAGCCGGCAATCCAATGCAAAGGGCACAGGAGAAGAAAGGCTTTTAACTAACAGGTAAAAGATAATAGATGAAAATTATCGTGACAGAACGAGCTTTTATCTATTATCTTTTAGTTTTTATCTTTATCACATGTGTAAACGATTATTCATACCTGTCTTAATTTTCCTCGCTTTTAATGTTAGCGCTGCCACCGTTGATACGGTCAGTATTTACAGCAAGGCAATGAACAAAGAATTCAAATGTGTAGTAATAAAACCATTAATGATAGGGTTTGGGAATCCCCCGGTCAGGCTACCTGTTGTATATGTCCTGCATGGTTATGGCGGCTGGTATAGTAATTGGATCATCCGTGTGCCCGATCTCATCAGGTATGCAGATGAATACAAATTGATGATCGTTTGTCCGGATGGTGGCGTCAGCAGTTGGTACTTTGATAGCCCCATTGACAGCACCATGAAATATGAAACCTATATCAGCAAAGAAGTACCTGAATATATTGATGCTCATTATCCGACTATCAAAGACCGGAAAGGAAGAGCTATTACAGGATTGAGCATGGGAGGTCATGGCGGATTATTCCTTGCCTTTCGTCATGCAGATATATTTGGTGCCTGCGGCAGTATGAGCGGAGGTGTGGACCTTAATTATTCCCGTAACAAATATGATATTATGAAACGTATCGGTGACACCATTCAATTTGCCGGTAACTGGAAAAAATATATTGTGTCAACGGTGATAGAGAACTATCCAAAAGATTCACTGGCTATCACCTTTGATTGCGGCACAGAGGATTTCTATTATGAAGCCAATCATAAATTACATGAGAAGATGCTAAAATTAAAAATACCGCATGATTATACAGAACGTCCCGGCAAGCATGACTGGGCTTATTGGAGGAATTCCATTCAATATCATTTGCTTTTCTTTCGGAATTATTTTGATAAAATGAACCCCGTTCAATAATAGCTGGGGTTTTCAATAACCCGTCTGTCCATCCCTTGTCTTTACTTTTTTCTTGCCGGAATTTTTCTTTTCGTAGTCGAGCACTACCTGTGGCTTGGCTTTTGTACCGGCCGTATCTGATTTGGATTTATTGACAATAGAAAGCGGTTTAATATCCTCATCACCGATCATCTCATCATCTTCAGTGCGGATCTTTCCCAGCCAATAGTTTTCAGTTCCTGTTTCTATTCCTTCTACCGGGTCATAATAGGCCCACCTGCCATGTTTTACTGCATGACCGTCATTTTTAACCACTGCATATTCTTTTATTTTGGTAGGATCTTTCAGATCATACACAGCCACTGTATCAAAAGCAATGGCCGGGTCCATGGCTCTCCAGCTTTCCTCCCGCATCAGGCCGCCATTGTATGTAAAGTATTGTTGTTTGCCGTGCAGTTTTCCCCAGTGATAATTCTCTTCAGCGATCTTTATTCCTTCGAGAGAAAATCTTTTCCAGTTACCTTCTTTATTGTCATCCACAAAATATCCTTCTTCTTCATAACCCCTTTCACCACGAAGACCGGGCACCTGGATAACCCATGGTCCTTGCTTCAGTCCTTTCATATCCACCCGGTTCAGCGTATCGCCACGAATACCGATCTTATAGCTTTTCCACTGGCTATACCCATTGATGGAAATCAGAAGAAAAAAAAGGATGATAACCCGCATAGTTTAGTAAGTTTATACTCCTCAATAACGCCAAAACTGAACGTTTATGTCTCCAAAATTAAAGGAATTTATTTGCCTTGCAATTATCGTCATCAGTACTTTAACAAGCTTTGCCCAGGTAAGTCCCACTTCTGCAGGCGAAAGGATGCAGGGACTTGACCAGCGAAGAAAACTCGGGGCGCTTTCTATTGTCAATGATATTAAGTTCAAAAATATCGGTCCGGCCATTATGAGCGGCCGTGTAGTTGATCTTGATGTAAACCCCGAAGACCCCACAGAGTTTTATGTTGCCTATGCCACCGGAGGTTTATGGCATACCACCAACAATGGCCAGTCTTTTACCCCCATTATGGATAGTTTGGATATGTTGTTCATTGGTGATATTGCAGTGAACTGGAAGAACAGGACTATTTGGGTAGGCACCGGCGAAGTGAACAGCAGCCGTTCTTCTTATGCCGGTGTTGGAATTTATAAAACCACTAACAACGGAAAATACTGGGAATATCTTGGCCTGCCTGAATCGCATCATATTGGAAAGATACAATTGCATCCTGCTGATCCCAACACAGCATGGGTAGCAGCATTGGGTCATTTATATTCTGCCAATAAAGACAGGGGCATCTTCAAAACAACAGATGGTGGCAAAACATGGAAACAAACTTTATACGTTGATGATAATACCGGCGGAGCAGATATTGATATCAATCCGGCCAATCCGCAGGAACTATATGCTGCCATGTGGTATCGCACCCGCAGGGCATGGCGGTTTGAAGAAAGCGGAAAGACGAGTGGTATCTATAAAAGTAATGATGGCGGAGAAACCTGGAAAATAATCTCTGCAGCAGGTTCGGGTTTTATGACGGGTGACAAAATAGGACGTATCGGTGTTGCTGTTTATCCCAAAAACCCAAACATCGTTTATGCAATAGTCGATAATTACAATACAAGACCTGATACCACAAAAAAAGTGGATACGCTGTACAAAAAAGATGATTTTAAAGATCTGACCAAAGAACAATTTGCACAATTGGATAATAAAAAGTTAGATACTTTTTTACGAAAAAGTTTTTTTCCAAGAAAATACAACGCTGCTTCTGTAAAAGAAATGGTGGCGACTGATAAAGTAAAACCTACTGCTGTCTGGGATTACCTCGATACCGGCGATGATGGTTTCCAGGGCACACCGACAGGCGCTGAAGTATATCGCAGCGATGATGGAGGAATGACATGGAAAAAAACAAATACAAAACTGATCAACATCTACAGTACGTTTGGCTATTATTTCGGTAAGATATATGTATCGCCGGTGGATGATAAAAAAGTGATCATATCAGGCATTCAATTGCAAATGTCAACAGACGGAGGAAAGACTTTTAAGAACATCAATAAACCTAATGTGCATGCCGATCACCATGCTGTGTGGATCAATCCGAAAAAAGACTCACACATCATCAATGGCAACGATGGCGGCTGCAATATTACTTATGATAATGGCGACAATTGGTTCTTCGCCAATACACCACCGGTGGGCCAGTTTTATACTGTAACAACAGATGATGACAGGCCCTATAATGTTTACGGTGGTTTGCAGGATAATAATGTCTGGTACGGACCCTCAAATTATGCAGCCAGCCCGAGATGGCAGAGCAACGGTGATTATCCTTACAAATCATTGGTAGGCGGTGATGGCATGCAGGTGCAGGTGGATACAAGGGATAATACAACTACCTATGCCGGTTCGCAATTCGGTGTCTATTCAAGAATGAACCGAAGGACAAGAGCAGATCGTCGTTCTGTTCGTCCTACACATGAGCTGGGCGAAAAACCACTTCGTTTCAACTGGCAAACACCGATCCTGCTTAGCCGGCATAACCAGGATATTTTTTATATCGGCGCCAACAGGTTGTATCGTTCTTTTACAAAAGGTGACACACTGATCGGCTTAACGTCAGATATGACCAACGGAAGACCTCCCGGCAATGTACCTTATGGTACAATGACCACATTAAGTGAATCATCACTACGTTTTGGGTTATTATATGCAGGTACTGATGATGGGAATATCCATGTTACAAAAGATGGTGGATATACATGGACAAAAATAAATGTGATGATACCTGCTGCTGCTCCTGCAAAAGCAAAGGGAAAACAAGCATCAACAGTAAATACAATACCTGATGGGCTTTGGGTAAGCCGTGTCATTGCCTCCCAGCACAAAGAAGGAAGAGTATATGCTACATTGAACGGATACCGCTATGATCATTTTAAGCCTTATTTGTTCATGAGTGATGATTATGGTGCCACATGGAAACAATTGGGACAAGACCTTCCATTTGAGCCATTGAATGTGGTAAGAGAAGATCCGAAAAATGACAGCATCCTTTATGTAGGCAGCGATGGCGGCTTATATGTAAGCTTTAACCAGGGCATTAGTTTCATGCTATGGAATGGGGGTATGCCTAAGTCAGTTCCGGTGCATGATATTGCCATACAACAAAGAGAGAATGAAATTATACTTGGTACGCATGGCCGTAGTTTATACCTGAGCAAGCTAACAGATATACAGGGATTGAAAAAAGATCCGGATTGGCTGAAGAAGAAACCAAAGCCAAAAGAAGTGAAACTGACTAATGATGATGATGATTAAGATGTGAAATTGTGATATAATCACTAATTATAGGAAAGATGAAAAAGATAACAACCAGATTATTGTTATTAAATAAAAAGACGATTATATATTCACTTATTATTTCACTTTTTACTTGGCTATTTACTTTTCTTATTCATATAAATATCAAAGCCTTAACAATTATTGATACAGGGCTTGATGATGTTGACTTAACTGACATTGTGTATAGTCGTTCGTCGAAATCAACAAATTCAATTCATACCATTGAAAATAAAAATATCGTCTTAATAAACTCAGGAGATTTAAAAAGATATGATCTTGCAAGATTACTCTCTAAACTGGAAGAATACCAAGTAAGGGTTATCGGGATTGATATAATTTTCAAAAACTTAGTAGGCAATCTTGCTGATACTCTACTGGCAGACGTAATCAGTAAAAATGACAATTTGGTCTTCGCCACACTTATAGAAGATCAAAAAAAGATGATGGTTAAAAACTCCAATTCTTTCTTTAAAATTAAAGCTGAAGGATATACGAATTTTTACAATTTGAAAGATTCTCTTTCAGTTGTAAGAGAGTTCAAGTCATACATTTATCATAAAAAAGACACCCTACACTCTTTTGCACTTAGCATTGTAAAAAAAATTGATCCTATTTCTTATAATAAAATGATCAAGTGTCATAAGAAAGGAATGCTTATCAATTATTCAGGTAATGAAAATAATTTTATCATTTTAGAAGGCGATTCGATCCTGCATTCACAAAGGAGTTTTGAGAAAGAATTATATGATAAGGTTGTACTTGTTGGCAAGATCAATACAACACCAAATTCTAAAAATTCAACGTTAGAAGACAGGTTTTATACGCCGATGAATTCGATAATTTTTGGTAAATCATATCCTGACGCATCAGGACTAATTATTCAGGCAAATATTTTGTCCATGATTTTAGATGGAAAGTATATAAAAAAGTCATCGAATCTTTTTAATCTTATTACAGTCTTGATTATCACCTATTTGGTAGTAACGCTTTTCCTAAGAATTGAACACTACTATCGTACTTGGCATCATATCATCATTAAAATTTTGCAAATTATTTTTTCAATTATTGTAGTTTTAATCAGCATATTGATTTACGAAAACCTTAGATTTAAATTCAATACTGGATTTCTTTTAACCAACATTATTATCAGCGCTGAAATGCTCAGTCTTATTCATGCTGTTGAAAAAAGCTATTTTAATCCACTCATAAAAGCTAAAACAGAAAAAAATTGAAATATCGATTACTAATGTTCATTATTCTTTGTCTGCTAGCAGGCGTTGTTAGGGGGCAACATACCTATTCATTAGATTATATCTCTGGAAACATTCAAGTCAAAAAATTTAATTCGATTGTTTTACAAAAAGGAAACATCAGCCAAAAAATATATACTGGTGATAAGTTATTCATAGCAGCTAAATCCTGGGTTATAATTTCAGATGAAAGAAATAATACATACAAAATTGAAATGCCAGGTGAATTTTCCGTACAGCAAATAGATGATTTAATTAATGGGCAAAAAACAAAAGTTTTTCAAAAATATGCTCACCTAGTTAAAAAACATCTTATTAACACAAGTAATCGCAGGGGTTTGTCTGATATTGGTGGGGTGACAGAAAATACCGAATTAAGTAATACTCTTTTATACTTTGAAAGCGACACATTCTATTACTCAAAAGATGAAGAACTCATGATACTACTGAAAGAGTGTGAGCAACCTTTTATTAAACTAGTCATTACCCAAAATAGTGAATCCATTTTGGATACTATTATCCATCAAACACAACGGGTAAATCTTTTATCTCTTACCCAAGCTATAAATACTTCAGAGCCTTTTTGCATTTTTTTTGATAAAGATCTGGGTTTGGATATTCAGACTGATTTAGTCAAACCCGTTGTAGTAATAATTGATAAAAACAAAACCCCTGCTTGCCTCACTCATTTTATTGATCAGAATATTAAGGAATCAAACAATAATTCTTTGTTTAATTTACTATTAAAAGCGTATTTTTTAATTGATAACAAGTATTACAATCTTGCGTACACACTGCTACAAACAAGTCAATGATTTTCTATTTTTTATCTTTTCTTAGTGTTACTCTAACCTTTTTTACATCTACAGTAATATTATCTATTATAAACCCATCTTGGATTTTCTCTATGATTTCACTCATATCAGTTCCGTCGAAGCTCCGTATTGACCAGGTATCAACATCCGAATGATTCATAATAAAAGCAAAAAAATGTCCGTCCACATATTTCCAGCAATAAAGGTAGTTACTATTTTCCCTGTTTTCTCGATACCACTTATTAAAATTATCAGCATCATTAAAAAAACCAAATGCCGGTTCGTCGTTATCAGTAAGCACAGTTAATAATACATGATAACTATCTCCATCATCAACAATATTTTGAACAGAATAATCCCTAGTAGATCTATTCAAAAAAGCCTCAAGACTATCTAAGAAATCATCTTTTTTGAAATATAGAGTTCTCTGGCTAAAAGAGTTCTGATGTTTTAGCAGGATAACAAACCATCTATCATCAATCTTTTCCATAAATTCTATATTATACCCATTGTCCATATCTTTCTGGATTTTATCCGAAGGAAATGATTTATATCCAAAGAAAAAGTCATAATCACTAACATTGTTGATTTTCTTCCAGACGGAGTAAAATTTGTCTTTATACTTGAATATAGAAATAGGAAACAGATTATTTGAAGAATTATATTTAGAAAAGTAATCTTCAATATCCTGTCCTCTTAAAGTGCCCTCATATTCAAGGAAAGAATAATTACCCAACTTAATCATATAATCTTTATAGGGCGTTGCCTTAAATGCTTCTATCGGCTTTGGATTGGGTTCGAAGCCCTTACTGATTGCTAGTTTTCTATTGTCTAAAGAAGGATGCGGGAATAGCTCCTCCGTTTCATTTGCAGGGTTGAATTTCATCGATTCTACAGCTACATAACAATCATTTATCCCTCCCCCATTTGCCTTAACAAGTGATGCAGCCATTGAATCTGCTTTTAATTCATGAGCTCTTCTTTGAGCTAAAGTGGGATTTCTTATGAAAAAGTGGCGAAGATAAATATGCGCAAACTCATGTGCTATTATAAAAAAATGGCTATGATACTTTTCATTAATATCTTTATACTGGTTTTCATCAATAAATAAGTATCTGTTATTGCAATTTCCTTCAAATGCTTCAGCAGGGGTGCCTTCCGCAAGATCACAACTAATAATTTGGATATTATAACCAATAAGGTTAAGAGCCTTGTAGATTTTGGCCAGTTGAACTTCCGTCAATGTAGAACTCATGCGATAACCTGAGGTCAAATTGCATAAATTATCTGGTTCGTTACACTGAGAATTAGCTGAGTTAAAAAAAAATATGGCAAAAACAAATAAAGGAAGTGAATTTTTCATAGTCTTGTTTTAATTTTAATGATCAGGAAAATATCTTTCCCATTTTCAAATTTGAAATCAATACTATCAGAGCTTACCTTTAATAACGACCCTTCGTTCCTTATACCTGAATATATTTTAATTTTTTCATTAACTGCAATATTGGACTTATCTGATGATATTTGATCAAGAACTTTATTTAAATCAAAGTCAGCAGATTTTGTAAGTGTGATAACTGTATAAAATTCGTTTTCGAGTGCTTTTATGACACTATGAGCAGGAAATGTAAAGTTTGAACTATCTGTAAAAGTAAAACCTGACTCTAATTGATCGGGAAAATTAATTTCATAACTAGATCCTATACTCCCCATCTTTACATAATATCCTTCAGGTAAATTGCTTAGTTTAATCTTAAAAATATCTTCTTTGTAAACATTGGTTGAGATAACTCCCGAAGTAATATCGATTGGTAAAATATTATTGAATTCGACTTTACCATTATTCAATCTGTCATAATCCTCTATCTGAAGCCGCATTCGTAATAATGAAGGAGCGGTATGACTTTCAAGATACATAATACCCGCCGAAGCGACGTATTTCTTGAAATCTTTGAATCTTATTTTCACAAACCCGTTTCCCTTTGCCTCTGGCCAGTCTCCCCAACTGTTCAGCACTTCAAAATATTTCTGCCGTATATTATAACCAACTACAACCATTGCATGCCCATTCTTCAATACTGGTTTTAAACTATCAACTGGCGTCCAAAAATCATTATCAAAATCTTCTCCATCCCAGAAAGAAACATCTTTATTGGTTGATTTTGGAATACGGATATCGATAACAACAGGAATTCCTTCTGCAATTTTAGTAATAACTTTATACACCTTATCTGGGTCTTTACCGTATTCTTCATTGTAAACTTCAGCTTCTGTAAACAACTCTGCAAAATCGTTAATTTTTGACAACGATGTATTAACCGGCAGTAAAATAGGCACAGCAGATTTACAAACCTCAGCGTCTGTCAAAGTCCTATTAGGTATATTTCCATTTGCTTTTAAAAAATCAAATGCTTTGAAAATGTTGATACCACATCCACCGCATGCATCCGTTCTTTCACATTTATCAGTATTCTCCAAGAGACTCTTATAAATATAAAGTCCTGAAAATGCTGATGCTGTTATTTTATTCTTATCAGTAATTTTATTAGTTCTTGCCCACAGGATAGTTTGGGCACCGTATCCCACTGCCCACCCGGTACAAGAACCTATCTGTCCTTGGTGACCAGGAGTTGGACAAAATTGTTTTAAACTAAATGAATCTGGAATTCCACCTGAAAACCCAAGAGAAAAACTTTCAGACACTTTGGGAATTCTTTCTTGTATTGAATCATAAGTTGCACCCAGAGAATAATTCTGACCTGAGCTTTTTATAAAAAATGCAAATGCTAAGCTCAAAAAAATGGCTTGCCTCATAAACAGTGGGTGGTTTAATTTACACTGAATTTACAACGACTTTATTAAAGTACGAAGAATTGAACTCAAAAAAGACTATTTCCGCCTTGGCAGGTGTTCTCAAAGGGGTAACACGCCGTGGTCGGTGTTTTTCTCCACCGACCACCCGAATTAAGAACATATTTTTTACTCAAGAATACATTAGAAAACTTACAACAAATGGCGGGTGAAAGAGAAACACCCGTCACGGCTCTCACATCAATTTATTAGGCTTTCTTCCTTCTTCTCATCAACAGGACCACAATAATTATCAATACAACAGCTCCCCCACCAATATAAAAATACATCGGGTCAATGCCTTTGGGTTCTTTATCCAGCCCTTTTTCAATATTACGTTCCGAATCGGAAATATATTTATCAATAAAAGGAAAAGAGGGATTCATATCTTTTACTTCTTTGAATTTCTCCAATGCTTTTTTATAGCGGTCTTTATCAAAAAGATCCATCGCACTTTCAAAAGCCAGTGATATATCACTCATATCAGGTTCTATATCAGCTTTGCGAATAAATTCATTGACAATGGTAGCCGGTACAACGAAATTCATACCCTGCACTTCCTGTCCCCGTTGTGCATCAATACTACCAAATGTTGCAAGACCCACAACTTCTCCCCTTTCATTCATTACCGGCCCACCGCTATTGCCATGTGTAATAGAAGCATCTGTTTGCAAAACCTCCCAGCCGCCTTTCATATTCTTTTTGGCACTTACCAATCCTCTTGTCAGTGAGGCTTCGGACATAGATTCTTCAGAGATCAATGGATGAAAAGTTGCTACAGCAGGGTAGCCCAATACATATAACTGGTCTCCTACTCTCAGGTCTTTATCATCACCAATACGGATGGTTGGGTAGGTATGTTTTTCTGTGATACGTAAAATGGCAACATCTTTTCCCGGTATAGCAGCTCCCATCGTTACTAATTTCGCCGGAACATTCATGGGTTCTATTTTTCCACCTTTACCTGTAATGCCGATCACCACAGCAAATTCTTTTGTAATGCGGCTCACTTCCATGGTCTGGGAAAAATACCAGCTGTTAGCATCCAGCAATGCATTGGCCTCATCCTCGGTCAGTTTGCGCCCCATCGTTTCTTCCATTCCATTTAAATCATTGTCCAGTATTTCCTGGAAAGCCTGTTGGGCAAAACTTTTTCTTGTTTCTTCGTCATTCTCATCCACCACATGTGCATTGGTGATAACATAACCATCGGGTGTAACGATAAATCCTGAACCTACCATGGTTGTATTCAAATCCTTGCTTACTGTTTCGGTGCCTTTCCTCATATACTTGTCCACATTTGCACAGAAACTTTTTATATATACATTCCAGAAAAGATCCGAGGTGAATTTTCCTTCATTCTCGAGTTGCTGTTTTACTTCAAGGATCAGCGCTTCGACTGCCGGCTGGTCGATCTCAGGCTTGACAGCGGTAACGGTTCCTTTATAAGTTGCCAGTATCATTACCGTACCCGGCTTGTTGCGTTCAGCGATCTGTACAGGTGTTAATTGCTGGGCTGATGATTTAAAAGCGATAAGAATAGCTACGATACAATAGATCTTTTTCATACAATTAGTTTTTAACCGGTAAGGGATAAAGATAATTCTCCTGGCGGAGATTTCGTTCTCCCTCAAAAGAGGGATGTCAAAAAATATGAAACCGCTCAAAACATAAGCGTTCCAGCATTTCCCTGTCACCGGGATGCGCAATATTGATAAGTTCTTTTGCCCGTTGGCGCAGGTTTTTGCCAAAAAGATAGGCGACACCGTATTCTGTTACCACATAATGAGCATGGGCTCTTGTTGTTGTTACACCGGCTCCGGGTTTCAGCATAGGTACGATCCTTGGGTCACCTTTAAGGGTACGGCTTGGTAATGCTATGATCGGTTTACCTCCCTCGCTTAAAGCGGCCCCCCGCATAAAGTCCATCTGGCCACCTACCCCCGAATATTGGTATGTACCGATCGAATCTGCACAAACCTGACCGGTTATATCAATTTCAATCGCACTGTTGATGGCCACCATTTTATGGTTTCGGCGAATGATGTGAGGATCATTAACATAGTTAATATCGAGAAATTGGAAAGCAGGATTATCATTTACATAATCATAAAGACGCCTGGTTCCCAAAGCGAAGCCGGTCACCGTTTTGTTGGGATGTATCTGTTTGTATTTATTATTAATAATATCCTTTTCAATAAGATCAATGATACCATCAGAACACATTTCCGTATGCACCCCAAGGTCTTTATGCCCGTGCAAACAATTCAAAACAGCATCGGGTATGGAACCGATACCCATTTGCAAAGTGCTTCTGTCATCGATCAATCCCGCCGCATATTCACCGATCTTTTTTTCTGCTGCTGTTATCTTATCTCCAAACCTTACCTCGTATAAAGGATCTTCACAATACACCATGCTGTCAAAGCGGCTGCTATGTATCAGTCCATCGCCGTGTGTGCGGGGAACATTCGGATTTACCTGGGCAATAATATGTCCGGCATTATTTACGGCAGAACGGGCAATATCAACCGATACTCCCAGTGAACAATAGCCGTGAGCATCCGGGGGCGATACCTGTACCATAGCAACATCAAGAGGCAGGATATTTTGCTTGAAAAGCTCTGGTATTTCGCTTAGAAAAACCGGGATATAATCTGCCCTTCCTTCATTTACATCTTTCCTGATGCTGGCCGAAACGAACATGGAATTTATATTAAAAATACCCGCATACTCAGGTTTATCTACATGTATATCTCCATATACAGAAATAAAAACAAGTTCTACATTAGTTAGACTTTTGTGCTGATCTGCCAGTGCTTTCAACAGTAAAGCAGGAGTTTGTGCACTGCCATGCACATAAACCCTGTTTCCGGGCCGCACAATTGAAATTGCCTCCTGCGCCGATTTATATACAACAGGTATTTTCATAAGCAGCAAAAATATCAGGGAGGATAAAGAAAATGAATGATATATCTTATTTCAATGACTGACCAGGGTCAGCTTATCTGCGAATAAACCATTCCAAAGCCAGTTCATAACCCTTTAATCCAAGGCCAATGATACAACCAGCCGCTTTACTGCTGACAAAAGAATGTTTCCTGAAATCTTCTCTTGCATGCACATTGGAAATATGTACTTCGACCACCGGTGTTTTAATAGCAGCTACTGTATCGCCTATCGCTACTGAAGTATGTGTGTATCCGCCTGGATTTAAGATGATACCATCATGATCAAAACCGACCCGCTGTATTTCATTGATCAGCTCTCCTTCAACATTACTTTGAAAATAGCTGAGCTCAACACTTGAATATTTTTTTTTGAGTGAATCAAGGAACTGGTCGAATGACATGTTGCCATAAATATCAGTTTCTCTTTTACCAAGAAGATTGAGGTTGGGGCCGTTGATGATGGCGATCTTCATAACACTAATTAGAATTCGATTTAATTAACGAGATAAACTCATCAAACAAATACCTTGAATCATGCGGGCCGGGAGTAGCTTCCGGGTGATATTGTACAGAGAAAGCAGGTTTGCCTTTCACCCTTATGCCTTCTATTGACTGATCATTGAGATTGACATGCGTCACTTCAATATGTTTTGCTTTTTTCACCGCTTCCGGGTCAACACCAAAGCCATGATTTTGCGTAGTGATCTCAGATCTGCCGGTCACTAAGTTTTTTACAGGATGATTTAGTCCCCTATGCCCATGATGCATTTTAAAAGTAGGAATATCATTCGCCAAAGCCAGCAATTGATGACCTAAACAAATTCCAAAGACCGGTTTTTCTTCTTTTAATATTTGTTTCAATGTGCTGATCGCATAGTCCATAGGAGCCGGATCGCCGGGACCGTTGGAAATAAAATAACCATGCGGCTGAAATTGTTTTACTTCCTCCAATTTTGTTTTGGCTGGGAATACTTTTACATAAGCCCCTCTTTCCACCATGCAATTCAAAATATTTCTCTTCACTCCATAATCCATCACTGCAATCCGTATATCAGCATTCTTGTCGCCCAATTCATAAGTAGAAGTTGTACTGACTTTTGACGCCAGTTCCAGGCCATCCATATTGGGAACTTCAGCCAGTTTCTTTTTCAATGTTTCAATATCTGTTGTCTCTGAAGAGATGATACAATTCATAGCGCCTTTGGTGCGGATATGCGCCACCAATGCTCTAGTATCTACTCCTTCTATCGAAACGATCTTATTGGCTTTTAAATATTCATCCAATGAACCTTTCGCCAGTTTTCTTGAATATTGGTCTTCAAGATTCCTTCCTATCAATCCGTTGATCTTTACACCACTTGATTCAACATCTTCCGGTTTTACACCATAGTTACCGATATGGGCGCTGTTCATGATCAATATCTGTCCAAAATAACTTGGGTCGGTAAACACTTCCTGGTAACCTGTCATGCCGGTATTGAAACAAATTTCACCGGTGGTAGTGCCATTTGCGCCGAAAGCCTGTCCATGGGCAACAGTACCATCAGCCAACAATAAAACAGCGGGGATAGAAGAATTAGGCATTAATTACCCTTTGTTCTTTTAAAAACAAATTGGGCAAATGTAAGGATAAGCAATGAGCCGGGAGGAATGAGTTTTCCTTCTTTATTCACACAATACCCCACCGGCTTAATTCTCCTTCGGAAAACCAATAATACTCACCAGCGACATCTTATTATCCGGATACATACGGCATAAGACCAGTTTTTTTGCATCCCTTACATATGCCATCACCTGAGTTACATAATGAGGAGATTCATTTCTATTGGGATCTTTCGACGCTTCATTGGAGTTGGAAAATGGTCTTACCTTTTGTATGCTGTCAATCCGCTGTTCATATAACTCATAAATACCACCGGCATTGATATGATATTTGCCATTGATATTCACCAGTCCGAATGAACGATAAAAATCAGCCATGGCGTTGTAATCAATATGTAAGGCTTTGATACCTTTTACTTCGCCTTCAAAATTCATTACTATTAAATAAGATGCCCCAAACTTGTAAATAGGTTCTTCCGTAGTAAAGCTGCTCATTGGGTTGAGCTTTGTTTGGCGGGTGCCTGCTTTCACTTTGGCTTCTGTGAAAAGGTGTATCTCGTTGTTCTGCAAAAAAATATTTGTAAACTTTATGTTACTGATATCTTTTACAGAATTGAATTCTTTGATCTTATTATTCTTAAGAATCTTGCCGTTGCCGAGATCATACAACATCAGGCTTTCATAGTCACCGCTCCTGAGTCCTTTTGCTGCATAATTAAAATCAACAAGGTAATCAGCCTGCCCGATGGAAATGGCTTTGGGATCATGCAGCATTACCGCTTCTTCAAATTGTTTTTCTTCCTGGCTTTCCTGTGATACCACAACGAGATAATTGGACAACTTCAAACCCTTTGGAGACTTTAATATGACTGCTTTGCCTGAATTGGTAACGGTAAATGCCCTGTTATACATCTTATCCCCGAGCGGTACTTCTTTTTTCCAAAGTACCGTTGAAGTTGTTCCATCCATCATCACTACTTCATCTGTAATATCATCCTTACCATCTCTTTGATTGATGAAACTGATGTAACGGCCATTCTCGGAAACTTTGAGCACTGTTGTACCTGACTTCATCGCCGATGGGATCGGGTAAGAAACGACCAATGTAGTGGTGAACTTGCCATCTGCTTTATCAAAAATATATTGATAAATATCTTTCTTCTTCTCTTTGTTGGAATAGCTTTCGGCATACACAGCCACCTGGTGATCGTTGAGTTCCTTCCAGCCAAGATAATTATACAGCGTACCAATGTCTAATTTTTAACTCCTGCGCAAAAGTTCCGGTCAGTTGGTTCTTTTGATCAAACTTCCGGATGGTGACTTTGTGGCTTGGCAGCATTCCATGCTCATTGGTGATGGAAAGAAGGTATGTATTATAATTATCAACCAACACCAGTTGAGGATTGGTTTCTTCAGGGTAATTATAAGAAAATTTTTCACCCCACTCATATTTTGGTTGTGCAAAAGATACCACGCCAATCAATAAGCCAGATAATAGCAATAATTTTTGTCTCATCATTTATTTTTTTTGTAGATCAATTTTTCCAGTTCGTTCAACTCCCTTTCTTCTTCATTATTCAGGCTAATGTCAACGAGATTTTCCTGCAACTGGTTCAAATATTTTTCTGCTTCGGTCTTTTTATCCAACGCCAGGTTGATGCGCATCAGGTTGAAAAAAATGAATTTGGCGATCTTGCTGTTAAAGTCTGCTTTTGAATTCTTGTATTCAATCTTTTGTAATGTTTGCAGCCAGATGTCTATTCCTTTCTGCATATTGGTAAAAGCGATCGTATTAACGTCAGGATCTGGATCTGCCTGTAGTTTTTTCAAATTAGTGGTAACATAAATATTGGCTTTCTCAAGGTCATCATAACTGCCTTTGTTTTTTACACTAAGTATCTTCACAGTTCTCTTCACCGGCTGGTAGCCATACATTTCATTCAGATATTTATTGATAAATGACATCACCTTGCTTAAATACTTTTTCTCTTCCAGTGGCCGGTTGATATTATTGGTGGGGGATGAAGAAACGAATTCAAAGTCATTAAAAAAAGATGCATTGCTTTTTTCAACAGCCTCCGCCTTTACAATGATCCTTACAGGTTGGTTGACATAGGTCTGGCCGGCATTATCCTGGAAATTGGCTGCTTTGATATCAATATTTACATCGAGGTAATTGCCTCCTCTTTGCAAACCTGTAATCACCACCTGTGATGCCAGCACTCCATTATCTACAATGATATAGTCATTCAAATTCGGTTCCATGTAAACAGGCGGAGAAGGTTTATAGTATTCAGGTTTTGCAGGAATGGTAAGTTTTGGGTCCTTACCCTGCTCCGTCATTGCGAGGCGTTCCAGCAGCGTTCTTTTTTTAAATTCCGCTATTTCAATATCATATTTCTCTTTTGCTTTTTTTTCTTCTTCGGCATGTTCTTTTAATTTTTTCTGGTACTCTTTTTCACTTTCCGCCACTATTTTATCATAATTGTCCAATGCTTTTTGATGATCGGCTTTTGCCTGCCTGGTAATATCCTCTTTGGTAAGGTTATAGGGAGACGTTACTGTTATTTTATAATTCCGGGATTGTTCAGGAAGGATCGTTTTTGGCTGTTGCAGCAGTTGGATCTCTATACTCTCTGAATTGATATTTTGTGCATAGCTATTTACACAAACCAGTATAGTGCAAATAGCAATTAGTAAGACACGGCTCATTGATTTCATTATTATGTTTTTAGAGATGCGGGATCGGGGGTACAGGTTGGCAGATGATTATTGAAAAAGTGGTGCAAAGAAACTGAATCAGGGGATATCAGCCTTTTTTTTCTTTATACATGATCTAAATCAAAAACCCCGTTTTAATAACGGGGTTTTATTGTCAGGTAACTTATTCTGCTGATCACTCAGCTGCTTTCGTTTCTGTTGTTTCTTCTGTTTTATCCGCAGTTTCTGCTTTTTTCTTTGTTCCACCGGCACGGCGGGTTTTCTTTGTCGCAGTTTTTGTTTCGCCTTTACCCTTGCCATAGATCTCATTGAAATCAACCAGTTCGATCATTGCTTTTTCAGCATTATCACCGGGGCGGGCACCTAATTTAATGATGCGGGTATAACCACCGGGACGACCAGCTACTTTTTCTGCAACTGCTCCAAACAATTCAACGATGGCTGTTTTGTCCTGTAAATAACTGAATACAACACGACGCTGGTGTGTGGTATTTGTCTTTCCTTTTGTGATCAATGGTTCTACATATACTCTTAAAGCTTTTGCTTTAGCCAATGTAGTTACGATCCTTTTGTGTTCGATCAATTGACAAGCCAGGTTGCTCAGCAAAGCATCTCTGTGTGCTTTGGTGCGGCTTAGGTTTTTTACTTTGTCTCCGTGACGCATGACGTTTTAATTTGAAAATATGGAAATGTGGAAATGAGAAAATGAATCACACTCCTTACATTCATATTTGGTTTACAAAATTCGACTACACCGTGTCAGGAATTGTAGCCTACTTATTAAAAGAACTTGTTTAAATAATTTTCACACTTTCACATTCGCACATTTGCATATTAGAGTTCGCTCAGATCAACACCTAATTTCTGAAGATCCATTCCGAAATGCAGACCTCTTTCAGTCAGCACCTGCTCAATTTCAGCCAGTGATTTCTGACCGAAGTTGCGGAACTTCATCAGGTCTTCCTGTTCATACTGCACCAACTCGCTCAGTGAATTGATCTTCGCAGCTTTTAAGCAATTGAAGGCTCTTACAGAAAGATCGAGGTCTTCCAATGGTGTCTTCAGCACTTTACGCAATTGTAAAGTTTGTTCATCCACCAGGTCTTCTTTCTTCTCTTCTTTATTATCAAATGTGATATTCTCGTCGGTAATGATCATCAGGTGCTGGATCAAAATTCTTGATGCCTGCTTTACAGCTTCTTCCGGATGGATGGTACCATCTGTAGAAACCTCCATGATCAGTTTTTCGAAGTCCGTTCTTTGCTCCACACGGGTATTCTCAATGTGATATTTCACATTCTTAATAGGAGTATAGATCGCATCAATAGGAATATAACCCAATGGTGCATCTTTTGGTTTGTTGTCTTCAGCAGGAACATAACCACGGCCTTTGCCGATAGTTAGTTCAATATCCATGCGGGCAGAAGAATCCAGTGTGCAGATCATCAGGTCAGGATTCATGATCTGGAAGGAATGAGTCCCTTCGCCGATCATCCCGGCTGTGAATTCAGTTCTGTTCTTAATAGATAACATGATCTTTTCATTCGCCACTTCATGATCAACGATCTTTTTAAAACGGACCTGTTTCAGGTTCAACAATATTTCTACCACATCTTCGCTGATACCTTTCATGGTAGCAAATTCATGCTCCACGCCTTCAATTTTCACACCGGCAATTGCATAACCTTCCAATGAATTCAATAATACACGGCGAAGTGCATTACCAATGGTTACACCATATCCGGGTTCCAGTGGACGAAACTCAAACTGAGCTTCAAAATCAGTTGCTTTTTGCAGAATGATCTTATCGGGTTTCTGGAAATTTAAAATGGCCATATTATTATTTTAGAATTTAGATTTACGATTTTAGATTCCTTCTAATGGCTGAATATTCACTATTGACTATTCACCATTCACTCTTATTTAGAGTACAATTCCACGATAAGCTGCTCCTTGATATTCTCAGGAACACTTTCCCTTTCAGGATATGTGATGAAAGTACCTTTCATTTCTGTTTCATTCCAGTCAAGCCAGTTGAACTTTGGATTCTTAGGGCGAACCACACTTGTGATTGAAGTCCTTCCTTTGCTTCCTTCCTTAATAGTAATGACATCACCTGCTTTCAGTTGGAAAGAAGGAACATTCACTACAGTACCATTCACTTCGATATGCTTGTGGCTTACCAATTGACGGGCAGCAGGACGGCTGGGAGCAATACCCATACGGAAAACCGTATTGTCAAGACGGGCTTCACAAAGCTTGATAAGGTTCTCACCTGTTACGCCCCTGCGGCGGGCTGCTTCTTCGAATGTTTTACGGAATTGTTTTTCCAGGATGCCATAAGTGTATTTCGCTTTTTGTTTTTCACGAAGCTGCAAAGCGTATTCACCTAAAGTTTTACGCTTACGCTTCTCACCATGTTGTCCGGGAGGATTGCTGTTTTTGTTCAGCCATTTACCATTGCCTAAAATAGGCTCACCAAAAATGCGGGAGATCTTGGTCTTTGGACCATTGTACCTTGCCATAGTTTTTATTCATTTATGCTTTTTAGTAACGGTGCTTTGATCAGTAAAAGCATTAAAAAATCAATCAGGCACCCTTTTTTAAAATGAACTGCTTTGATCCTTTCAAAGCAATTATAACTATATAAATTACCTTACTCCCCTTCAGGGGATGGAGGTATTAAACTCTTCTTTTCTTCGGCGGACGGCAACCATTGTGCGGTAATGGAGTTACATCCTTGATCATTACTACCTCGATACCGGATTGAGAAATAGAACGGATCGCACTTTCACGACCGGCACCAGGACCTTTTACATATACATCCACTCTTTTCAAACCAGCATCAAATGCCGTCTTTGCTGCATCACCAGCTGCGAGCTGCGCTGCATAAGGAGTGTTTTTCTTGGAACCTTTAAAACCCATTTTACCGGCGCTGCTCCATGAAATGACCTGGCCATTTTTATTGGTCAGGCTGATGATAAGATTGTTGAATGTTGCTGAAATGTGTGCATCACCATAAGGATCCACTTTCACCACTCTTTTCTTTGCTGCAGCTTTGGCGCTTACCGGCTGCTGTGCTTGTGTTGCTTTTGCCATAATCGTTGTACCGAGGTAGTCTTTTTCGTTTTTAATAATTTCCCGAAGTTTCATTCGGGATGAATCAATCCTCCTGCTGACTTACGAAGCGATCCGAAATTGATTCAAGGTTTTGTAAGTCTTTATTTGAAGGGATACTGGACTATTGACTCCAGACTCCCGACTAATTACTTTTTCGCTGCCTTCTTTTTACCTGCAACTGTTTTTCTCTTCCCTTTTCTTGTACGGCTGTTTGTTCTTGTACGCTGACCCCTTACCGGTAATCCTTTCCTGTGACGGAGGCCACGATAACAGGCGATATCCAGCAACCTTTTAATGCTCATTTGCACTTCTGAACGCAGCTGACCTTCAACTTTCAACTCTTCAGTTATCACATTACGAATAGCATTCAGCTCATCGTCATTCCACTCATGTACTTTCTTGTTGCGATCAATATTATTCTTGTCCAGAATATATTTAGCAGTTGAGGGGCCAATACCATAGATATAGGTAAGACCTATTTCTCCTCTTTTATTTTTTGGTAAGTCAACACCGGCAATACGAGCCATATTTCGATTTTAAATTTTGAGTTTTAAATTTCAGATTGATCAGCCCTGGCGCTGCTTGAACCGGGGATTCTTTTTGTTGATGATATACAACTTGCCCTTGCGGCGTACGATCTTACAATCTGCACTTCTTTTTTTAATAGATGCTCTTACTTTCATTTTTCTTAGCTTTTAGCTATCAGCTATTAGCTGTTAGCAGTTTCCAAACTTTATTTTCTTTCTGGGCTAACAGCTAAAGGCTATCAGCTAACAGCTTACTTATACCTGAAATTGATTCTTCCTCTTGTCAAATCATATGGCGATAATTCAACCCCTACTTTATCACCCGGCAATATCCGGATATAGTTCATTCTCATCTTCCCTGATATAGTGGCCAGTATCTCATGCCCGTTTTCCAGTTTTACCCGGAACATGGCGTTTGAAAGGGCCTCTATAATTGTCCCATCCTGTTTGATGAGGGGTTGTTTCGACATATATTTTTTGGGAACGCAAAGGTAGGAGTATCAGCCTGAAAAAAGAACAAATCGCCCCCTCTTTTTAGGCTTTGTGGGGAAAATGCCCCGGGAATCTCAATAAACCGGCTAATTCTATGCTTTTCAGGCTTTGTGCAGGTGTATTTTGGTCATATCGTAGTGAAGGTTCTGCAACTCATGTACCCCCAGCGGGAAGCTGAAATGGCGCCTGTCCTCTCTCCACCACATTTCAATATTGGAAAAATCGCCTTTTTTAGGTGTTATTAACCGGAAGGAATCCTTCTTGTATTTAACAGCTCCGTCCATGTCTTCCCTGGAAAAACCAAGGTTCATCAGTTGGGCTTCATCCAGGGGAACAGCTGTCATTTCCTCAGGACTGTACCAGAACTCCTGTACTCCATTATCTACGAGTGCCTGGTTTTCTTCATGACTGATGCTTACCACAGTGCCTTCTCTTATTATTCCTTCGTCATTCACTGAAATAATATCTCCTTGTTTAAGATTTCCGATTTTGAGCATTGCATTCGTTTTTAGTATGCCGAATATAAAAAAGGTTTTGTAAACTGTGAAATGAGTTCTTCTTATTCCGCCCAGCTCATCACATAATCTTTATTCTCGATATCGAGTGCCTGTTTGGTCAACATCAGCGGCCGGAAAGTATCAACCATTACTGCCAGCTCCTTTGTTTCTTTAGCGCCAATACTTTTTTGCACTGCTCCCGGATGCGGGCCATGCGGAATACCGGCAGGATGCAAGGTGATCATACCTCTTGTTACATTCTTGCGGCTCATAAAATCACCGTCCACATAGTACAACACTTCATCGCTGTCAATATTGCTGTGATTATACGGGGCGGGAATAGCATTAGGATGGTAATCATACAGCCTGGGCACAAATGAGCAAACAACAAATGTACTTGTTTCAAATGTCTGGTGAATGGGAGGTGGCATATGCACACGGCCGGTTATCGGCTCAAAATCATGAATGGAAAAAATATAGGGGTAGCAACATCCATCCCATCCTATCACATCAAAAGGATGCGTGCCGTAATGCAGGCCATACAACATTCCTTTCTTTTTTGCTTTGATCAGGTAATCGCCTTTCTCATCAAATGTTTTCAGGTCCTGCGGGGGACGGATATCCCTTTCACAATAAGGCGAATGTTCCATCAACTGACCGAAGCGGCTCATATACCTTTTTGGAAAACGTAAAGGAGTAAATGATTCTACAATGAACAATCGATTATTCTCATCCTTAAATTCAATTTGATAGATCGTTCCTCTTGGCAGTACGATATAGTCACCATAGCCGAATGGCAATTCGCCATACTGTGTATGCACTGTGCCGCTTCCCTCATGAACAAAGATCATTTCGTCGGCATCGGTGTTTTTATAATAGTAATCTTTTGTTCCGCTTGTCGGCGCAGCCAGCACAATATGACAATCGTTGTTCACCAATACCGGCACCCGGCTTTGCAAAAATTCACCGCCGGGTTTTACATGAAAGCCTTCGAAGCAACGATGTTTCAGCATTTTTTCTTCAGCAATCTGCGGGCTTACATCTACCTGCGGTTCTGTTTTTATTATTTGCGTTGGCGGGTAACAATGATAGAGCAGTGAATAATCATCGCTGAACCCCTCGGTAGAGAATAATTGTTCGGCATACAGATCACCATTTGGTTTGCGGAATTGTGTATGACGTTTATGGGGAATAGTCCCGAGTTTATAATAATGTGCCATAGTTATTAGTTGAAAATTAAAAAATGACCGAAAGACGGGAAGTCCGGAAGAATTGTCCAGAAGCCAGAAATGTCTTACCGTCTTTCCGGCTTACTGACTTTGGGACTCATTAAGCTTTCGGACCAATTCCAATGAGACCATCAGGAAATAGTATTTCCATTTCCTCTTGTCTATATAATATGTGAAGTTCCTGTGGAAGGGCATAATCTGATTTTTGATTTCAGATTTTTGATTTTAGATTGCTTATCAAACTTACAAATCTTCCGTGACACGCATAGGACTTATTTCTGACACTCATGGCTATCTTGATGAAAAGGTCTTTGAGCATTTCATCAATTGCGATGAAATATGGCATATTGGCGATTTTGGGAATGGAGTAGCTGATAAGTTGAAAGAGTTCAAACTGTTGAAAGCTGTGTGTGGAAATATTGATGAACAAAATATCCGTTCTGAATTTCCCGAACAACTTGTTTTTGATTGTGAAGAAGTAAAAGTGATGCTGCGCCATATCGGCGGCTATCCACCAAAATATAATCCTGAAACAAGAAAAGAATTACTGCTCCATAAACCACAGTTGTTCATTGCGGGCCATTCTCATATTTTAAAAGTGATCTATGATCCTGCCATTGATTGCCTGCACATAAATCCCGGCGCTGCCGGTAAACAAGGCTGGCAAAAAGTAAGAACCATTATCCGTTTTACAATTGATGGAAAGAATATTAAAGATTGCGAAGTGATCGAACTAAGCAAACGCTGACCCATTATAATAGCCGCTCATACAAAATAACAAAGTGGCTGTCGGGCAACTCTTTATCTTTCAAAAAACACTTTTATGAAATGAGTCATAAAATTTTCGAGCTAACTTATTGCAAATAGCAATGAAAATTTTATGGGGAATTCTAGGTGGCCAAAAAACAATAAAAATCATTTACACATGAAACTAAAACTATTTCTTCTTGGCATTTCCTGCAGTTTATTCAATTCAATAAATGCACAAACACAAGAACAGGAAATTGAAGCGGTAAAAACTGTTTGCAATTATTATATGGATGGCGGCACCAATGGTGATAGTGTTTTGTTCTCAAAAGCCTTTAGTCCCGGCGGCCAGATGCAGTATATGAGAAATGATACCGTTGTAGTTGTCTCCCTGAAAGACTTTATGGCAAGAATGCCAAACTCAGGCAAAAAAGCTGACCGTAAAACCAAAATAGAAAGCGTGGAAGTATATGGCAATGCCGCTGTGGCAAAACTTACCATTGAATACCCAACTTTTTATTTTCATGATATTATGAGCCTGCTGAAAACAAAAGACGGCTGGAAGATCGTCAGCAAAATTTTTTACAGGGAAAACAAGAAGTAAAGATTACATCCCGGGGAACCATGTCCTTCCGGCGCCGACATCCCTGAATGGCCATGGTACTGCTATCAAGATAATCAGCAGCGAAAGTCCGTAAAACAATAATGTTCTTTTATGCTTAGTGACATCCGGAACGTTCTTCTTCGCAAAAGAATAGCCTATATGAATAAGGATGATCGCTACCAGCATTAAAATAAGATGTTCGATAGCAAAGAACCGGAGCCCTGAATTTTTCATCACAACACTAAGGCCATTGTTCTGAATACTTTTTAGTCCCCAGTCTCCGGCAAACCACTGATAAAATCCCAACAATAACATGATGTCGGCACAGATCATCAGTATCATTCCTGCCTTCCGGTGAGAAGAAGTGAAAGGTTTTGCCTTATCAACAAAACTTTTATACAAACAAACAAGCAGGAGGATCAATATTATCCAGCGGAGAACACTATGAAGATGAAGCATGCCGTTGTACATAGCAGTGGTTTTGAAGTTCAAAACTACAACAGCATAGCTGCAACTTCAAAACTTATTTGCCGCCTTCTGCCCTTTGAAACTTCTTAAACTTACTCTTCCCAATCGGCGAGAAAAATATTGGTATCCCTTGTGCCGCCATTATTACGGTTGCTGCAGAAAATTATCCTCCTTCCATTAGGAGAAAACATGGGAAAAGCGTCGAAGATCTTTTCATTTGTCAATTTTTGGAGATCGCTTCCATCTTCATTGATCGAATAAAGGTTAAAAGGAAATCCTCTTTTGCTGGCATGATTGCTCGCAAAAATTATTCTTTTGCTGTCAGGAAAATAAGCAGGCGCCCAGTTAGCCTGGCCAAACTGTGTAACCTGTTTTACATTACTGCCATCTGCATTCGCAATAAAAACTTCCATATTAGTTGGCGCCACCAGGTTTTCTGCCAAAAGGTCTTTGTATTCTTTTATCTCTGCTTCTGTTTTCGGTCTTGATGCCCGCCAGATGATCTTTGTACCATCGGGACTGAACCATGCACCGCCATCATAACCCAAAGCATTCGTTACTCTTTTTTCCTCCCCAGTTTCGAGATTCATTGTATAAAGATCAATGTCACCATCCTTATCGCTTGTGTATAACATTACTTTCCCATCGGGGCTTATCGTTGCTTCAGCATCATATCCTTTTGAATGGGTCAATTGTTTTACGATGTTTCCATTGAAGTCGGCCATAAAAATATCATAGCTGTCATACAATGGCCAGATATAGCGGTTGCCATATTTTTTTCTGTCCGGGACCGGCGGACATGTATCAGCGCCTAAATGAGTAGAAGCATAAATAATATGCTTGCCATCTTTGGTAAATGCACCGCAGGTTGTTCTTCCCTTACCGGTACTTACCATTTTATAGCTGAATGGCTGACCTTTTTTGGGAACTTTGCCAATAAACATCTGGTCACACATCAACCCTTCCTTCGTATTGGTGCGCTGAAAGATGATCCACTTACCATCAAAACTGAAATAAGCTTCCGCATTATCACCGCCAAATGTGAGTTGTTGAACATTTTTAATATGCGTCTCTTCGGGATAATGAATGGTATCAGTTGATTGATTGGCAATGCCCGCCTTTGGAAGTGAACAGGTCGTTTCAAAAGAACTGAAACCCACGATCATCATTACAACAAGGGAAAGCAACAAAAAATTTTTCATGGTTATTCGTTTATCCGGCGCCGGCAAAGATATTTTCGTTAAAAAAGAGCTTTGTCAGGCCATTGTCATGTCTCCGTTTATAAAATCATTTAGTTTTGGGTGATGAATAAGTTGGCAAAAATAGGTATGACCATTGCTATGAGCATGATCTTGCTCAGTAGTTGTAATGATAATAATAAGCTCTCCCCTTATGATGAGATCCTGGAAAAACAACCTTTTTCTCCACTAACCGACAGCATTAATAAAGATCCTCAAAAAGATGAGCTTTGGTTCCGAAGGGCAGTATTACTGAACAAAAATAATTTTCCTGAACCTGCGCTGGCAGATTTCCGCAAAGCCTGGTCATTGAAAAAAGATGAACGCTATGCTTTTGGAGTAAGTACAATATTGACAGATAAAAAACCAGATTCAGCAATAGCTTTTTTAGAGGATGCCTTGAAAGAATTGCCGGGTAGTTTTTTATTGCAATTATCACTGGCCCGTTCATACGATGCGAAAGGCCTTATTCATGATGCTCTGAAAATTTGTGATGAGATACTGGAGAAAAATCCTGAACAGGTAGATGTTTTAAAAATGAAAGCTGACCTCCTTGATAAAAGTGATGACCCTGCCGCCGCCATATCCTTATTGGAAAAAGCTTACACCATTACTCCTTTCGATGTTGATCTCAATTATTCGCTGGCCTTTAAATATGCAGAAAATAAAAATGTAAAAGTTGTTGCTCTTTGTGATTCGCTGATCCGGGTTGATTCAATAAACCTTCATGCAGAACCTTATTATTATAAAGGCATTTATTATTCCAATATCAATGATAAGGCAAAAGCGATCGCTATGTTTGACCTGGCCATTCAGCGCAATTATCAATACCTGAACGCATATATAGAAAAAGCGTCTGTGTTATACGAACAGAAAAAATATTCCGAGGCATTGAAAACAGCTGTGCTGGCCAATACCATTTCTCCAAAATTTCCTGACGCATGGTATTGGATGGGCCGCTGCCAGGAAGCAATGGGTGATAAAGATGAAGCAAAGCTGAATTACCAGAGAGCATTGGGGCTGGATCCGGATTTTACAGATGCACAGGAAGCTCTTCAGAAAATTATTAATTAATAATTATTAATTAATAATTGTCCTGAGTAACTTGCAACCTAATAGATTTCAATATGCCCATCATCGCTCCCTCGCTTCTCTCTGCTAATTTCCTTGATCTGCAAGCTGACTGTAAAATGCTGAATGAAAGTGAGGCCGACTGGTATCATCTGGATGTAATGGATGGCCGTTTTGTTCCCAATATCAGTTTTGGCCCGATGATCGTCGAGTTTTTCAGAAAAGCGACAAACAAAATTTGTGATGTGCACCTGATGATCGAAGAACCGGGAAAATTTGCAGAACAATTTAAAAATGCCGGGGCTGATAATCTTTCGGTGCATATTGAAGCATGTCCTCATCTCCATAGAAATATTCAGCAAATAAAGTCGTTGGGTATGAAAGCCGGGATTGCTATCAATCCGCATACCCCTGTTTCAGCATTAAGTGATGTGCTGGCCGATATCGATCTTGTTTGTATGATGAGTGTGAATCCCGGTTTTGGCGGACAAAAATTCATCCCGCATACCATTGAAAAAATAAAGCAGCTCCGAAAGATGATCGAAGAAAAAAATTTGAAAGTGCATATTGAGATTGATGGCGGGGTAACATTGGAAAATGCTCCTTCGATCATTGCTGCCGGCGCTGATGTGCTGGTGGCTGGTAATACGGTTTTCAAATCTGCAGACCCAAAAGCGACGATAGCACAATTAAAAAAGTTATGACCGTTCTGCGAAACTTTTAGTTTCGCAGTTCTATTCTGTCGCCTGGGGCGACAAAATAAATTTCCGAAACAAAATGTTTCGGACAGCATCAAACAAAATAAAATGGCAAAAGATCTGTTCAGCACACAATCTGCTCTTTATGCCAGATACCGCCCTGACTACCCGCAAGAACTTTACGATCATATTCTTTCTTTTGTCAATAAAAAAGATACAGCCTGGGATTGCGCTACCGGCAATGGACAAGCAGCTGTTGTTTTGGCTGACCATTTCAAAAAAGTGGTTGCTACAGATATCAGCGCTTCACAAATTGATAAAGCGGTTCACAAAGAAAACATTGAATATATCGTTTGTCCTGCCGAGTCAACTCCATTCGCTGATAATACATTCGATCTCGTAACAGTTGCGCAAGCCTATCATTGGCTCAAATGGGATGCATTCAAAAAAGAAATGACAAGAGTTTGTAAACGGGGTGCTGTGATCGCTGTATGGATGTACGACAGAACGGATATTGAAAAAGTAGATGAGGCTGTCCGGGATTTCTATAAAAATATTACCGGCCCTTACTGGGATTATGAAAGAAAATATGTTGAAGAGAAATATGCAACCGTTGATTTTGATTATGAACTATTACCGGTAAAAGAATTTGAGACCATCCTGCATTGGAAGCGGGAAGATATGCTGGGTTATATTTCCACCTGGAGCGCTGTACAGAAGTATATAAAAGTAAACGGCCAATCTCCCCTTCCAATTATTGAAGAAAAGATAAAAGAATTGTGGCCGGACGATGAAATAAAGAAAGTCGTTTTCCCTGTTTATCTAAAGCTGGGCAGGATTAATAAATGACCTGCTACAATGCGGATTTTATTGAGTAATATTGTTAACAAATCCGCTGCTACCGAATGAACCGCCAGCTGAAACTGCTTTTCTTATTCCTTCTTCTTCCTGTTTTTCTTTTTGCCCAAAAGAAATTCGCCTACGTTTCCGGCAAAGTGGTTGACGAAAATGAAAATCCTCTTTCAAATGTTTCCGTTGTTATTTTAGGTCAGTCAAAAGGAATTATTACAAATGATTCCGGCTATTTCCGGATAAAAGTCGCAGCAGACAAAGCCTTTGCCATCGTATTCAGTTATTCCGGCAGAAATACCGAACAGAAAAATTTCCTGCTCAGCGAAAATGAAGAAGAGAGCATCACTGTCAGGTTAGAGAAAGGTGAAAAAACTTTGGATCCTGTGGTTGTTACTGATCAAAGAGACAGAAGAGAAGCGGGGCTGATACGACCTAATCCCAAAACCGTTCTCAATCTTCCATCAGCTGTGACAGGTGTTGAAAGTTTGATAAAAATATTTGTTGGCTCCAATAATGAATTGACCTCTCAATATTCCGTTCGTGGCGGCAGCTATGATGAGAACCTGATCTATGTAAACGACTTTGAGATCTTTCGCCCTTATCTCGTCAGAAGCGGACAACAGGAAGGATTAAGTTTTATCAATCCTGAAATGGTTCGCAGTATTAATTTCTACAACGGCGGTTTCCAGGCAAAATATGGCGATAAGATGAGCAGTGTGCTCGACATTCAATATAAGAAGCCAAAAAGATTCGGTGGCTCGGCGTATGCAAGCATTCTTGAACAAGGATTAGAAATAGAAAACATAAGTAAGAATTCAAAATTCACTTACCTGCTCGGCATTCGTAACCGTAGCAACAGGAATTTATTAAGCAGCCAGGATACAAAAGGCAATTATGTTCCTTCGTCCGCCGATTTCCAGGCATTGCTCGGTTATCAATTCAATAATAAATGGTCGGCAGAATTATTGGGGAATATTTCCAGGACAAAATTCAATCTTGTACCTCAGTTCAGCCAACTGACCACTTCTGTTTTCTCTCCATTCTTCAGCGCCACGATCGGCGTGGACATAGAATTTGAAGGCCGGGAAAAAGATGAATACCAGACCAGCATGTTTGGTTTGGCGATCATCAATCAGCCAGGTAAAAACGTAAAGCTGAAATGGATGCTCTCGAGATTTGAAAATAATGAAGAAGAGAATATTGATATAGCCGGGGCTTATTTATTTGGCGAAAGGGATTTTGATAAACGAAATCCAACTTATGGTTTGATCATTAACCCGTTGGGAGCAGGCATCTTTCACAATTTTGCCCGCAATAAATTAGATATAGAGAACTGGAGTGTGGCACACAAAGGAAATTATGATGCCGGCAAACATGCTTTTCAATGGGGATTGAATTATGATAAGTCAACCATCACTGACAAATTAAATGAATGGGAATTCCAGGATTCGGCCGGTTATGCATTGCCTTATCAGCCCAACATGCTGCAATTAAGTAAGGTGATCAAATCAACTGCCGATCTCGGCATCAATAAATTTTCCGGTTATATACAGGATAATATTTTATTGGGAAATGATTCCACTCATTCCACTACGATCACCGCCGGTGTTCGTTTCAACTATAATTCACTCAACAAAGAATTTTTAATTTCTCCCCGCATTGGCGCCAGTTGGAAACCTAAATGGAAAAAAGATATTGTTTTCAGAGCAGCGGCAGGTATGTATGCACAACCACCATTTTACCGGGAACTTAGAAGATATGACGGCTCTGTAAATATTAATCTCAAAGCACAAAAAAGCTGGCAGGCTGTTGCCGGGTTTGATTACAACTTCATTGGCATTGGTGGCAGACCGATGCGATGGACAGCAGAAGCCTATTATAAAAGCATGACTGATGTGGTGCCTTATGATATTGACAATGTCCGCATCCGTTATTTTGGCGAGAACATAGCCAAAGCTTATGCTGCCGGTATTGAAATGCGTTTGCATGGTGAACTCGTTCCCGATGCAGAAAGCTGGATCAGTCTCGGTTTTATGAAAACAAATGAGGACATCAGCAATGATTTTTATTATCGCTATAAAAATGCCGCCGGAGAATTTATTACAGCGCAAACTCCAGACCAGGTGCCGGTGGACAGTGTGAAATTTGATGTGGGCTGGTTGCGCCGCCCCACTGACCGCCGGATAACTTTCGGAATGTATTTTGAAGATTATTTACCGACCAATAAAAATTTCAAAGCTTACCTCAATTTATTGTACGGGAGCAATATGCCGTATAATATTCCCAATGCAGTCCGCTATCGCAATGCAGCCGTGATAGAACCATATATCCGTTGCGATATTGGCTTCAGTGCATTGCTGATGGATGATGACAGAAGTAAACGCCGCAGCCACTCTCCTTTCCGCAATTTTTCTACTATCTGGGCGACCCTCGAAGTATTCAACATCATTGACAGGGCTAATACGATCTCGTATTTATTCATCAAAGATTTTTCCAACACGGTTTATTTATTACCGAATCGTTTAACGCCGAGGCTGATCAATTTTAAGATCGTGGCGAGGTGGTGATTTTTCCCGAAATATTTTTGTGTAAACAGGTTTGACATTACATCTCACATTTATCGCTGATGAAAATATTTACAACTATACTTATTTTATTCGTTTCGAATATCATCGTTGCACAAACCGCCTCTTTGTTCGGAAAAATAATTGACAGCAGGAAAGCAGAGCCTGTGCCTTTTGCAGCTATTACCATAAATCACCAGGCGCAAAAAGGTCTTTCAGGATGGGGAAGTAAAACAACAAATGCTGATGATAAAGGCTGGTTTCGGATAGACAGTTTGAAGGAAGGAGATTACTCTATAATAATAACGGCAGTGGGTTACCTGGCAAAAACATATCCAGTTATTACTTTTAAAAAAGATACAGTGATCCTTCTTGAAGCAGACCTTTATGTTCCTTGCAAATACGATGACAAAAAAAATGATCCGACCTGTCCAAAATGTCATAAAAAAAATAAAGTGGTCCCGATCGTTTATGGATTACCTGTCGGCGAACTGGATGAAGACAACTATTATTATGCCGGCTGCGAGATCAGTTTATGCGACCCCAACTGGTATTGCAAAAGAGATAAGACGAAATTTTAAATAGAACTTCCCTGCCTGTTCTCAAAATCAAACTTCCCTGATAACCGGCAATTGCATTATATTTAGTTACCAAAACCAAACTATATGCTTACTTACGAAGTTCAATACCAGCAAGAATATTCAAGAGGTGAATTATTACTGCGCACATTTTTCGGATGGCTCTATATGGGGCTTCCGCATGGATTGTTACTATTATTTCTTGGGATAGCTCTCTGGTTCATGACCATTGCTACTTTTTTCATTGTCCTTTTTACAGGTGTTACTCCCAAATGGTATTATGAATGGGTGATTAAGATGCAACGCTGGGGACTCAGGGTAAATGCCCGTATCTCGAATTTATGTGATGGTTATCCTGCATTTGGAATGAATGCAACAGATGACAAAACAAGTTTTGATCTACCATTCTGGCAGATCAGCAGAGGGCAATTATCGCTTAGGGCTTTGCTCGGATTCTTTTATGTGATCATACCTCATGGTTTTGTTTTATGGTTCAGGTGTATTGGAACTTTCGTGTTATCGTTCCTTGCTTTTTTTGCCGTTCTGTTCACAGGAAAATATCCGGAGAATTGGCATCGCTTCAATGCAGGAACAATGCGATGGGGTGCAAGAGTTAATTTATACCTGTCATGGCTATACCGGGATTATCCTCCTTTTGCCGGCAGGCCTGATGAAAATCTTCTTGGTAAACTTGACAATTTAAACAACTGATCTTTCAAAAGATCATTTCTATTCTTTGAGCAGATCATTAACTAAAATTTCTTTCTCAGATATTGTATTCACAACTGTGAATAAGTAACTTTAGGTGAAAACAATATTGCTAAGTAATATTGAAAATGAAGGGTGAGCTTCTGAAAATGGTCAGGAGACGCAGCATAAACCGGTACCACCCTGAGCCGGCATAATGAATACGGTTCGATCCCTCTCTACCGTACGAAGGATAGAACCAATTAAATTGAAGAGATTTGACAGACACAATTATCAACCTCGAAACCGTAAACCCTATTGAGTTTTTCGGAGTAAACAATGGCAAGCTGGACATCCTCAAAAAGAAATTCCCCCTGTTAAAAATTCTCTCCCGTGGCACTCAGCTTAAATTAAGCGGCGCACCTGAGCAGATCTCCACGGCAAGGGAGAAGATCGAACTAATTGTTGCCTACCTGGAAAGGAATGGCCACATGAGTGAGAATTATTTTGAGCAGGTGCTTGGCGGCGATGATGCTGAAACTGTTGATCATTTTACCGAAAGAAACCCCAATGAAGTATTGGTGTTTGGCCCCAATGGTAAATCGGTAAGAGCAAGAACCGCCAATCAGAAAAAGATGGCGATCGATGCAGAAAAGAATGATATCGTCTTTGCTATTGGCCCTGCCGGTACCGGTAAAACCTATACCGCTGTTGCGTTAGCAGTGAGAGCATTAAAAAATAAACAGGTAAAGAAGATCATCCTCACCCGTCCTGCTGTGGAAGCCGGCGAAAGTCTTGGTTTTTTACCCGGTGATCTGAAAGAAAAGATCGATCCTTACCTGCGTCCTTTATATGATGCATTGGATGATATGATACCGGCTGATAAGCTTGGGTATTATATGACAACAAGAACGATCGAGATCGCACCGCTGGCTTATATGAGGGGTCGTACATTGGATAATGCTTTCATTATTTTGGATGAAGCACAAAATGCTACCGACCTGCAGATAAAAATGTTCCTGACAAGGATCGGCGCCAATGCCAAAGCAATCATCACCGGTGACCTGACACAGGTTGACCTGCCAAGAAATCAACGCAGTGGTTTATCAACAGCCGTACGGATACTAAAAAATATTGATGGCATTGCTCATATAGAATTGGATGAGGAAGATGTAGTGCGTCACCGCCTGGTGAAGCAAATACTCCGAGCTTACACCAAAGAGCATGAAAGAGAAAATCCGCAGGAGCATAAAACACCTCCGATCGTAAAGAAAGAGAAGCCCGAATAAGCTCACTGGTCAAAGATTTATTACTTTGCAGGAATGAAAAGATACCGTTTGTTCTTTTTGTTCCTGCTTTTTTCGTTTACAGCCTGTAAGACCAAAGACAAAGTTGTCAAACCGGAAAATGATATTGATGCTGCAAGAGATTTCATACAAGCAGCATTGGAAGGAGATTTTGATAAGGCAAGGACATACATGCTCTCCGATTCAGCGAATGTGAACTGGATGGATGTAGCGGAACGCAGCTACATGAAGAACGATGAGGAAACCAAATATAGTTATCGCAAAGCATCCATCCATATCCATGATATCTCCAATCCTGTAAAAGATTCAGTGACCATTGTTATTTTTTCCAATTCATTCAAAAATGATCATGACACATTAAAAGTGTTGAAGAAAGATGGCCAATGGCTGGTAGATTTCAAATACCTTTTTGAACATGATAAAGACACTTTACCCCTAATGCCTGTACTTAAAGACAGTTTATAATGATCAAAAACGTATTGCTGGTAGGATTGGGCGGCGGCATTGGCAGTATTGCCCGCTATCTTTTTCAGCGATGGATGTATGCTTTGTATCCTCATCATTTTCCATGGGGCACTTTTGGTGTAAACGTGATAGGGTGTTTTGCGATCGGGTTGTTCTGGGGTTTAAGTTTCAGATCTTTCAATGATAATGAAAGCTGGAAACTATTTTTAATGTTCGCTCTTTGTGGTGGCTTTACAACGTTCTCTGCTTTTACATTGGAAGGGATGGGATTACTAAGAGAACAGCGACTGTTTTTATTTCTCAGCTATATAGCTGCCAGTGTTATAGTAGGATTGCTTGCCACCTGGTTAGGCATGCTGATTACAAGATAAATTCAATCACATGTTAACTGTCAATCATCCATGGCACGGCGCTCATTACGGAGAAAAAGCTCCGGAAGTTGTAAATGGCCTGATCGAAATTCCGCAAGGCTCCCGTTCAAAATATGAAGTAGATAAAGCAACAGGTTTGTTGCGATTGGACAGGGTCATCTATTCTTCTTTTCAATATCCCATCAACTATGGTTTTATCCCACAAACACTGGGGCATGATGGCGATCCGCTGGATATATTAGTGTTATGTTCCCAATCTATTCAATCACTCTGCCTCGTAGAAGCCAATGTGATCGGTAATATGCAAATGATAGACCAGGGGCAACAGGATGACAAGATCATTGCGGTAGCGGCCAAAGACCCTTCCGTCAATCATATCAGCAAAGTGGAAGATCTTCCGACTCATTTTTTACTCGAACTGAAAAATTTCTTTGAACAATACAAAGTACTGGAGAATAAAAAAGTCGCCATTGATAATTTCCAGGATAAAAAAACTGCTTGCCGTGTGATCGCAGATGCCATTACACTTTATAAAGAAGTCTTTAAAAAATAATCGGTGAATACCATTCAAAAAAACAATATGGCAACTCAACTGATCATTACAGCAGTATTGATAGGTCTTGCTGCGGGTATGCTGAGCGGACTGGTAGGTGTAGGCGGCGGCATCATCATGGTACCGGCCCTTGTATTTTTTATGAACTATACCCAACACCAGGCGCAGGGCACATCGCTGGCTGTACTCACCTTGCCTGTCGTCATACTGGCATCTCTTTCTTATTACTATTACTGCCAGAAAGAAGGAACGCCTATTGATCTGAAGATAGTCGGGCTTTTATGTGCCGGTTTTATTGTCGGTGCATATTTTGGAAGTAAGTTAGCTGTCTCTATTGACCAGGAATTGATGAAAAAAATATTTGCCGTTATTCTTTTCTACACTGCTTTTAAAATGCTGCATTGGGATGAAGCGATCGTTAAGTGGGTGAAAAGCATTTTCTAACTGGTCATTGCAATTTCCGGAAACCAATTTTAAATCCCGCACCGCCTGCAACCGGCAGCCATCCCTCGGTGGTTTTTGCAAAATAATAGATCGTATTGAGTGAAACAGGCAGTTTAAAAACCCTGAGTCCAACACCCACACTAAAAGAAGGAGCAATGCTGTTGAAATCCCACTTAGCATCCCTGCTTATGCCATATGCATACGTTTTTGCCAACTCATCATACTCATAAGTTTGTTCTGTACCCCGATCCTTTGCAAACATATATCCCAGTCCAATGCCTGCCATCAAACCCCTGCCTTCTTTTTTGCCGGTACTATAAATGACCTTAACCGATGGTGTAATGGAACGGAAATCTCCTGTTGAATACATATCATCACAATAACATTCATATCCTGTTTTCCAGTAATGAACATCATATGCAATTGACCAATTTGATTGGATGGGTTTCTGTATCCCCACGGCAAATTGAAAAGGGTTGTCAACACATCCGCCGGCCCATACAGCGATATAAGGAGTAAAGTCCTTCTTATCATTATCCTGGCCGGTCGCATTGAAGCCGGTAATGAAAAGAATAACAGTTAGAAGAAAATTTCTCATGACAATGGTTTTAATGGTGAGAAGGATCACCAGATCCTCCTGATCAATTGCAGTGACAATATTTTTTTACCTGTCGCTGCATCGATCAATCCCCTTTTGCTGATCGTATCGATCTTCACTTTTCCTGAAGAATGAATTATCTGGTCATTCCCCAATAGAATGCCAACATGAACTATATCTTCCTTGTTATCAAAAAAAGCAAGATCGCCGGGTAAAGCATCTTTGAATTTCTTCACTGTTTTCCCTTCCTGTGCCTGCTGCCATGCATCCCGTGGAAGGTCAATGCCCATTAATTTGAAAATGACTTGAACAAAACCACTGCAATCAACACCCAATGGTGTCCGGCCTCCCCATAAATAGGGTGCATTCAGCCAGGGCAATGCCAGTTGTTTTACCAATTCCTCAGAAGGTTGTTGTTCGTACGGCTTGCAATAATTTCCTTTAAATTCATATTCATCATTACCCAATTTACCTTTGCTGTTTTCAAAAAAAGGTAATGAAGAACCCGCAGGGATATTCATTTTCTTATCACTCATTGTGATTTCATTCAACAATCCGGCAGCAGCATAAACACTCATGGTATTAGCTGTTGCTTCATCGATTTCTGCCAGCAATGTATTGGTCATCCAGCCTTCATAATTATCATGCAGGCTGCGGACCTTTACCCACAAAGGGTCTCTTGTTTTTAATACTTTAACGGTTTCGCCAAACAGCAATTGGTTCACCATTTCTTTGCGGTGCAAAGGTTTTCTTCTTACCGGTGCGGCAGGAACACTGACAATAGCATATTCCATTCAATTTATTTTGATCGAATCTACTGAAGTTTCTGGTTTCAGGTTTCTGGTTTCAGGTTTCTGGTTTCTGCTAACAGGCTTTGTAAAGTGAAATTGGCCATTGCACGATAACCTTAAACCACAAACCTGAAACAGGAGACAATTTTTTATTGATTTTGAATGAACTTGCATCATACTGCCAACAAATAGCTATTTTTCGTTTGTGAAGAAGGATACCCACACCCAATTGACCGACCAGGAACTCTTAGAAAAGTTCTATAGCGATCATGACAATGAATGGCTGGGCATTTTATTGCAGCGCTATACATTGTTGTTGCTGGGTGTTTGCATGAAATATTTGAAAAATGAAGAAGAAGCGAAAGATAGTGTGCAGCAGGTCTTTTTAAAAGTGATCCAGGAGCTTCATAAATACAAAGTGGAATACTTCAAATCATGGTTGTATATGGTGGCAAAGAATCATTGCCTGATGCGATTGAGAGAAAAACAGGGAAAGATCACAACGGAGGTCAATGATCGGCTTGCAGCACAACCGGAAGAAGAAACAGACCGGCAGACATTATTGCAAAGCGATCATACACTGGAACTGATGGGTGATGCATTAAAAGAACTCAATGATGAGCAACGCCAATGTGTAACTTTGTTTTACCTGCAAAAGAAAAGTTATCAGCAAGTGAGTGATGAAACAGGATACAGCATGTTACAGGTAAAAAGTTATATCCAGAACGGAAAAAGGAACTTGAAAATACTTATTGAAAAAAAATTGCAGGGGGAAATGCACAGAAAATAAAATGTCAGAGAATTATAAAGACATATTATCGAATTTATCAACCGAAGTTGACCAGGAAACACTGCTGTTATACCTGCAGGGAAAACTATCGGAAGAAAAAAAGCATGAGGTAGAAAAAAAACTCATGCAAAACGAATTCGATGATGATGCAATGGAAGGTTTGCAGGAAATAAAAGACAAGCAGCAGATACAGTACATGGTTGAAATGCTGAACAGGGACCTGAAGAAAAAAACAGAAAAGAAAAAGAAGCGCCGGGAAAAAATGAAGATCAAAGATCAGCCCTGGTTATTTATTTCTATACTTATTCTTATTTTACTGATCGTACTTTGCTATATGGTCATCCGGAAGATGAACGGCAACTGATCAGTATTTTATTTTGCCTTCCCAGTTCTTCCAGTCTTCAAAAACTTTTTTAGCAGCAGGGTGTGGCTGATGGATAAAAGGGATCTTTCTATCGGTCATCGGTGTATTGATCTCGGTATAAATAAAATCATCATCAAATTCGATTTCCGCTGCATCTTCTTTTGTATTGGCATACACCACTCTTTTTGGCCTTGCCCAATAAATAGCACCAAGGCACATGGGGCATGGTTCGCAACTGGTAAATATTTCGCAGTCGTTCAATTGATAGGTTCCTAATTTTTTGCAGGCCATCCTGATAGCAACTACTTCTGCATGAGCTGTCGGGTCATTGGAAGAAGTGACCTCATTACATCCCTCTCCTACTATTTCATCGCCCATTACGATTACACAACCAAAAGGTCCGCCACTCCCGCCCTGCATGCCTTGCCTGGAAAGTTCAATGGCCCGCTCCAAAAATTTTTTATCCCTCGCATCCATAGCCTAAGATTACTTAAAAAATGTGGATAAACCTCCTCTTTCGCACAGCTTATTCACCGAAAATGATTTCAATATGAAGTTAATATTAATTTTAAGTTATCCGATTGTTACCCCCCAAAACCTTTGTATTTTTTCCCTCCACTAAATGGTTTTATTATGAGATGGGAGATCGCTTCAACCGATACTAAAAAGGAAGTATATCATTTATTCAAAAATGATAAAAAGATCCTGACACTTGTTATCAATCCTTTTTCTCATACAGCAAGGGTGGAATGCGATAATGAAAAGAGGGTCTTTCAAATACGCAATGAAGGCTTTCTCCGCAACAAGGTCACACTCCGTAATGAATACGGAATCAAGATCGGCGAATTAGGCCAGGAGAACAAAGAGAATTTCATTGATGTAAATGATGAACGCTTCTACTATGACATTCATAATAACCCATTAGCAGAATTGATACTTTACAAAGGATCAAAAGAAAAACCTTTTGTTACCTGCGGCCTCAGCAGCAAAGAAGGTAGTGCAGCAATAAATTTCAAAAAAGATAAAAGTCTTTCTTCAGCTTCTCATCCCGGGTTATTAATGGCCTTATGCTGGTACATGTTCTTGCCGGTAGCAAAAGAGAATGTTGTTGAATACGCTTCTTAATGAACAAAAGAACAGGCAAGCAATAGAACACCGGATGCCGAAGTTGCAGCCCTTCAATATTCTATATTCCTTGTTCACCTGTTTGATATTCTTACAACTGCTCCCAAACACTTTTTGCAAATTGTTCCAGCGATGGGTCCCTTGCTCCCATCAGCAGCAATACGCAATTATTCGTAAAATGCGGACGAACTTTTTTTAAGAAATCATTTCTCTTCTCAACAAAAAAAGCTTTTTTACCCAGCGCTTTCAGATCATTGATAAGATCGTTGGCCGAAATATCTTTTACCGCTGTTCCACCCGCATAAAATATCTCACTCATCCATATCTCATCTTCAGGACGTAAGGCTCCAGCAATTTCATTAACAAAATCATCCCGTAAAAATTTCGTAGGTTTATATCCATGAGGTTGAAACCACGCAATTATTTTCGGAGCTACCGGCTGGCATGCTTTTATGGCCGCCGCACATTTGACGGGGTTATGAGCATAATCATCAATCAGCCATACACCGTTATTGTTGCCATATGCCTGGTGGCGGCGATAGATGCCCTCATATTTCCTTAATGCTGCCGCACAATTGTCAAGGCTGACACCTATTCCATGAGCTACCGTTATTGCTGCAAGTGCATTTTCCATATTATGCTTGCCAAGAATATTCAGCTTGAAATCAACCCCTGAAATTTTGAAACTGATGGTTAATCCTTGCTGTCTGAAATCTGTTGTCATATAACCGGCAAAGGAATCGGGGTCAGTAGAAAAATCCTGCTGTTCATGCTGAGAAAACTGTTTGGCCAATGGATGGGCCTGGTTCACCGAAAACATTTTGCTGTTATTTTTAAAAATGCCGAACAGTTTCATCAATTCATCTATTTCCTGGTGATCCTTATCTATATTCAGCAATAAACCAAGTTCTGGTTTATATTGAACAATGGACCCATCACTTTCATCAGCTTCAATAACTAACCAATCACCTTTTCCCACTTTTGCATTCCCGATCTTTCCTTTTCTAATGAAGCTTACCAAACCTGCACCGCTGATAATGCTCGGGTCAAAACCGGCATGTTCCAACATATCAAACAACATGGCGCTGGTGGTGCTCTTACCGCTTGTCCCTGCCACAGCAATCGTTCTTTTACTGACAGCTATCATCGCCAATAATTCAGAACGTTTGATGATGGGAATATTTAGTTGTTTCGCCTTTTGAACTTCTGCTACTGTATCTTCTATGGCTGTTGATACTACGATAAGGTCTGTTGCTGGTGTGATCCCCTCCCCGTTTTGCACAAAACATTTGATCCCCTCGGCTTCTAATTTTTCTTTTGTTTCATTGTATTCCCCTTCCACAAAGAACCGGTCGCTGCCTGAAACATTTTTGCCAACACCCTTTAAATACTGGGCAATAGCACTCATACCAACTCCGGCAATGCCGATGAAAAAAGGATTTTTGAAGTCATTTATAGAAGCTATCATACTGCAAATAAAACAATTTATAGGTTGGCGAAAGGTTTTAAATGGTTAAGCGTCAAAGTTCCTGGTCTGATTTGCTGATATGAAAAATTTCGTAGTATCTTAAACCTTTAATTTATTGGCCGGTCAGAAGCCGGTACTAAAAAGCCCCCGACATGCCCGCCACCAAACCCAAATTATTTGCAAGTATTGCCCTGTCTGCCATCACCGTTTTCATAGCCTGTAACAAAAGTTCGGATGATACCGGCGCTACTACCCCTACCGATCCTGTTGCTGCAGTGCTGAATCTTCCATCCACTCCTTTTAATTATGCCAATCCTGCATTACCGGCATATTTGAATTCGCCGCCAATACAGGGGCAAATAAACACACCCGCCAATAACCCCATCACCGACAATGGCGCTACACTGGGCCGGGTTTTGTTTTATGATAAAAACCTTTCCATTAATAATACGATTTCATGCGCTTCATGTCACAAACAAGCCAATGCATTTTCGGATCCATTGGCAAAAAGTGTTGGCTTCAATGGAGGTTTGACAGGAAGAAATTCCATGCCGCTTACCAATGCAAAATATTATCCGAATGGCCGCTTTTTCTGGGATCAGCGGGCCGCCACTTTGGAAGACCAGGTACTGATGCCGATACAGGACCTCGTAGAAATGGGAATGACATTACCTCAACTGGAAACCAAACTCAAAGGGTTGGCTTATTACCCGGTGCTTTTTGAAAAAGCATTTGGCGATAACAATATTACCAGCGACCGCATCTCAAAAGCCTTATCGCAATTTGTTCGTTCCATTGTTTCTTATCAGTCAAAGTATGATGCGGGACGTTCCACTTTCCCGGCTGCACCTGCGCCACCACCCAATGCAGTTTTCCCCAATTTCACTGCCGAGGAGAACATGGGTAAAGCAATTTTTCTTAACCCCCAGAATGCCTGCGCTGCCTGTCATGGTTCAGAAACATTTACAGCGCCACAGGAAAAAAATAATGGTTTGGATCTGACAACTATTGACCGTGGCTTTGGCGCTGTAGCAAATAATACTGCATTGGATGCTACATTTAAAGTTGGTTCATTAAGAAATATAGAACTTACCGCTCCATTTATGCATGATGGCCGTTTTACTACACTCGAGCAGGTAGTAGAACATTACAGCACCGGTGTAAAAAATCACCCTAATCTTTCTCCCCAATTAAGATTACCCAATGGACAACCAAGACTGGCCAATCTTACTGTGCAGGAAAAAGCAGCATTGGTAGCATTTATGAGAACATTGACTGATGTAAGTATGATAACGGATGTGAAGTATTCGAATCCGTTTAAATAAATTTTCCCGCCGCAGCCCTCAGCATCTCCGGGTATCCCCATTTCTTGGAGAGTGCATTCACCGCCATCGCAATTCGTTTTGTTTTGGTCGGTTCTGTTTTGGCGCTGTCTATCCATTTGCTGAAATAACGTTGGTGGGCGCCGGTCAATGATTTAAAATGCTTTTTTGCATCCGGTTCAAAATCCAGGCACTCCATAAAGTCTTTATTAAAAACAAAAGCGCTGTCGTCTGCTTCTAATTGCACTTTTATCATCGCACCATGCCGCTTGCCGATCGCTTTACGCATGGCTGCATTCACCGGCATGATAAAAGGGCCGCCGCCCATCGGCATCAATGATACCCTGCTGATGACATAATTATCCAGCTTGCCTTTTACTTTGAACTCTTTTTTATTTCCCGGCTTTATTTTTTGCGCAATGTCAGCCGGCACTTCAAAGTAGGTCCAGCCGGTCTTTTCCCCTTTTGTTTCAAATTTGTGCAGCGTGGCGGTAAACTTCACCGGTTTCATGAAATAAATTTATAGTTATTACACGATGCTGCAAAGGTTAAACATATCTGAAAATCCGCCGTTCATCGGAATGATGCTTTGCCCGGGATGATATTTGGCTATTTTTGTCCATCCTATTTTATAGTATAGCCAACCATGAAAAAACAACTACTGCCCTTACCTAAATTCTTTTTTGGTATTACTTTATTTTTGATCGCTTCCGTTTCAAAAGCACAGGATATTCCTGTTACTATCAAAGTGATCAATCACAAGAAAGAGCCGGTCACATTCGCTACTGTCATAGTTACTAACCATGCCGACAGTAATCAGGTATTTAAGAAAGTAGCAGACAGCAGTGGCAAAGCTGTCTTTCAACTTAAAAAGAACGGGCAGTATGCGGTAAGTATCACTTCCGTCAATTATCAGCCGATAGAAAAAGGTATCATTGTTTCCGGCGGACAAACTGTTTTCAGTTTTACAACAGAACCATTACCCAAGTCAATGCAGGGAGTAGTCGTTACTTCCAAAAAACCATTGATGCGGCAGGAAGATGATAAAACAATTGTTGATCCCGAACCGATAGCTGCCACTTCCACTAATGGATATGAGATCATAGAAAAAATTCCCGGTTTGTTCGTTGACCAGGATGGAAATATTTATATCAGCAGTCTTACGCCTGCTGCAGTGCAGATCAATGGGCGGGATATGAAAATGAGCCCGGAGGATATGGCGACATTACTGAAAAACCTTCCTCCCAATGCTATTGCTAAGATCGAGATCGTAAGAACACCTTCCGCAAAATATGATGCATCAGGCAGCGGCGGCGTAGTGAATGTTGTATTGAAAAAAGGGGTAAAGTTGGGGATGACAGGAAGTATAACAGGCGGTATGCAACAGGGAACCTACGGCAACCAGTTCCTCGGGTTCAACCTGAATAATAACGATGGCAAAAGATCATCGAACATTAATATCAGCGTTGGTAATCGCAACAATTATGAGCGGATCAAAACTGATCGTTTCTTTGCTCCCGACTCTGTATTGCAGCAGGATGCATACACCCGGTATATGAGTAAGAACATATATGCTTCTTATAGTACTACCTGGCAACTCAGCAAGAAGTGGGAATTTACCTATGACGGCGACATCAGTTATAATAAATATGATAACCGTTCTCATAACACAAATGGCATAAATAAGATCAGTACAGCACAGCAACTTTCCTATAGTCTCAATAATGTGAACAATGATGGATATACATTATCCATTGGCAGTGGTTTCGAAACAAAGTATAAGATCGACAGCACAGGATCTGAATGGACCAATGACTTTTATTTCACACACTCTATCGGGCGGGCCGACCAGGTCTTTCAAACAAGTTATTTCTTTCCTGCTTTTCCTGAAGGCCGCGGCGATGGTACTATTGATAATGACCGGGATTATTTTACCGGCCGTTCGGATCTTAAATTAAAAATGAAGGACAAATTCACTTTTGAATCCGGCGTACAGGTAACGATAAATTCTTTTCGCAATTACACCGCTTATTTCAATGAAACAAGCGGTGTTCGTACAAAGGATCCGGGACGTACCAATACATTCCGTTCCAATACCAATGTCAATTCGTTGTACCTGCAGGGATCAAAAACATTTGGAGATAATTTTATTCTCAAATTCGGTACAAGGCTGGAGAACACCAATATGAAAGGGCAACAACTTGTTCCGGGTGATACTTCTTTTAGTATTCAACGAACCGATCTTTTTCCTTATGTCTATTTAAGTAAAGCATTAATGAAAATTGCAGGCTTTGAACTAAGGGGCTACCTCGTTTACCGCCGCACTATTTCAAGACCTTCCTATACACAATTGAATCCTTTCCGCCGTTATGTGGACCAGTTTCTCACAGAAGCAGGTAATCCTTCATTACGTCCGCAGTTCACCAATAATTATGAATTCAATATCAGCGTAGATGAAACTCCTTTATTAGCTGTTGGTATCAATGATACAAAAGATATTTTCACTAACGTCGTTTACCAATCGGATACCAGCCAGAGCCAGGCCTTGCGAACCTTTGATAATGTAGGCAAGAACAAAGAATGGTATTTAAGAGGGCTTGGCGCATTGCCACCCGGTGGTAAATATTTCTTTGTGTTCGGCGCACAGTACAATCATAATTTCTACCGGGGATTGTATGAGAATAAACCATTGTCGTTCAAAAAAGGAACCTGGACCTTGTTCACTTACCATTCATTGAAACTTGACAAGAGATCAAACTTTACGATGAATGGTTTTATACGGTTCAAAGGCCAGCAACAATTTTATGAGCTTTCTTCTTTTGGCCAATTAAGCAGCAGCATCAACAGAAAATTCTTTAAAGACAAACTCACTGTTACATTGAGCATGAATGATATTTTCTACACTAATAAGAATGATTTTACCATCAAACAAGGTTCGGTGAATGCCAGCGGCTACCGGCAGGGCGACACAAGGCGTTTCGGCATCAATCTCCGTTACAATTTTGGTATCCGGAAAAAAGAGGAGAACAATAATTCAATTCAAACTGAAGTGCCTAATAACTAATCAAATCTTTTTAAACTCAGGAACTCAAGCGGCTGTTTTGTTTTCCCATTTATTGCAAGATCAGCCAATATCTCTCCTACCACAGAAACAAATTTAAAACCATGCCCGCTGAAGCCACAGGCAATGGTCACATCTTTATCATAACCGGGCAAATGGTCAATGATAAAATTTTCATCTGTTGTATTTGTATATAAACAGGTTTTTGCTGCTGAAAATTCCGCATTGCCAACAGCAGGGATATATTCAGCCACCCAATTTACCAGTTCATCTATTTCTTTTTCAGAAATATCCCTGTTCACATGATCAGGGTCGGTTTCTTCAGCAGCATGGTGCCAGGCAAACTTCATTCCTGCCGGCTCACCGAATTTTTCTTTTGATAAAAAAGGAAATCCATACAAAGCTCCTTCTCTTTTATCATCAGCGATCAGCCAGCAGGGAAAGTTTCCAGGGAAAAAAACATTTTCCTTTTTTGGTTTTACCCAAACGACCAGTTGCCTTGTTACTTTCAAAGAAACGTTTAACCCGGTTATTATTCTTTCCGCCCATGCTCCGGCGGTAATGATAAGTTTCTTTGCATAATAAGTATTCATATTGCTTACAACAGTGATCTGTCCATTCTCTTTCTTCCATTCCAATACTGCTTCATTTGCATGAATGATTGCTCCCTTTTTTATTGCTTCATCTTTATAAAGTGTAACAACTTTTTCCGGCCGTAAAAAACCTGCGCGGGGTTCGCAGATACTTTCAAAGTTTGAAGGGAGATTGAATTGAGAATATTTTTTTACAGCATCTTCAATTTGTAAACAATGAATTTTTGCTGCCTCTTTCACTCCTTTTATTACCGGGTGTTCAGATGATCCGTGATAAACAATACCCGTTTGATAATATACCTGTTCGCCGGTTAATTCTTCCAATTTCTTCCAGTTGGTATAAGCTCTTTGCAGCAACGGCACATAATCCGGATGTTCGAAATATGCTTTGCGGATAATGCGGCTTTGTCCCGTATGAGACCCCTGTTCATGAGGGATAATGAATTGTTCAAGTCCCAATACTTTATAACCTCTTGCAGCCAGCTCATAGCAAGTTGCTGATCCCATTGAACCGACTCCAATCACAATTATATCGTAGTCATTAACCGGCATTGCAATTTGTACTACGTAAAAATATATTTAATGATTACTTCATGCTGAATTTAAAAATAAAAAACGATTCCTCGTTCATTAAGCCTATATTTGCCCCGTTAATTTGAGCGATAGAGCATTTTGTAAGTGAACGATTTTTTCTGCTACGCATTTTCTGCTAATAGTTAGTCTTCTTTACCCTTGCGTTATTCTCAAGTATTTTTAAAAGTTAATTTTTTTACATGAACATTTATGTTTCAAATTTAAGCTTCGCAGTAACTGACGAAGACTTAAGAAGTTATTTTGCAGAGTACGGAGAAGTTACATCTGCTAAAGTTATTATGGACAAATACACTAACCGCAGCAAAGGTTTCGGTTTTGTGGAAATGAGTGATGATGCAGCTGCTCAAAAAGCAATTGCTGAACTCGACGGCGCTACTGTTGACGGACGTTCTATCAAAGTGAACGTTGCAAGACCAAAAGAAGAAAGACCGGCCAGAAAGCCTTCTTATTCTAACAGCAACAGCCGCTGGTAATAACATTATTCTCTATGAATACAAAAAGCCCCGTAAAAGGGGCTTTTCTGTTTTATCGAAACAAATAATATCAGGCTCTTTGTTTTGAAGCTGGCTTTTTCTTTACTTTCCTCAATGCATTTTTGATAGCCGTACTCAGGTTAGCATAAGTAGGTTTGCCGGTCACAAACACATCATTAATGAAAAAAGCAGGTAACTCTTTCACACCTCTTCCTATTCCTTCTTTGATGTCGTCCTGCACCTGCCAGCCATACACACCGTTAACCAGTTCGTCTAAGAATTTTTTACTCTTTACGCCAGCTTCTTTTGAATGAAGCTTAAGGCTGGTAGTACCCAATGTGCGGCGATTCTGGAAAAGGATATTATGCATTTCCCAGAACTTTCCTTCCTGGCCGGCAGCTACTGCTGACTCACTGGCCTTCAGGCTACGCTGGTGGATCAGTGTGAGCGGGAAGTGACGAAACTGGAATCTTATCTTTCCATCAAATTCTTCCAGCAATTGCTTTACTACTTCATTAGCTTTAGCACAGTCCTCGCTTTCATACTCACCAAATTCCATTAATGTGATGGGGGCATCTTTTTTACCCACAAACATTTCCTTAGGTCCAATAATGATTACTTCTTCTTTCTTTAATGCCATTGTTAGTTCTCCTTTTTATTTATCCGGGCTTAGATCCCACCTTGTTTAACAAATTCCCCGCCAGTTGGTTGACCGAAAGGCAATTATGCCAATCCGTCACATTAGCGAACCGGCTGAAGATAATATATTTTTATACCCAGCCAAATCCACTTGACATTAATTTCCTAACACGAAAGTCCCAATTTGATAGTCAGGGATTTAGCAAAAAAAAGGATGACTGCCGGGCTTTTTTTCGATCTTACCTCTATTTATAGAACATCCCAAAGCCTGGCTACGAAAACCTGTAGCCATTCTGGCTTTATTACACATATTTATGATACCTAACTTTAGAAAATGAAGATCATTATTACAGGCGCCACAGGTCTTATCGGCAGCGAAGTGGTAAGGGCTGCTATCGCAGACAGAGTTATTGATGAAATTATATTGTTAGTGCGAAATAAATCTGAGCTCCGGCATCCGAAGATCACCACTGTTATTCATAAAGATTTTTCTGATTACGCTGCCTGCAAAGAATATTTTGAAAGGACCGATGCACTGATCTGGTGTTTGGGCATTTCACAAACCCAGGTAAGCAAACAACAATATGAAGTGATCACTTATGATTACACCAAAGCCTGCATTGATTATTGCAAACAGGCAAAGCCTTCTATCCGTTTTGTATTTGTAAGTGGCGATGGCGCCGACAGGACTGAAAAAAGCAGGACATTATTTAAGCGTTTGAAAGGAAAAGCAGAAAATGCTTTATTACAATCAGGTTTGACCGATATTATCATTGCAAGACCGGATGCAGTAAGACCAAGAAGAAAAAATAAAAGAGCCCCCTTCGCCTATAAGTTAGTTTATCCGTTGTTCCCATTAGTAGAAAAATTGGCGCCGCATAAGATTATCTGGAGCGATGTATTAGCTAAAGCGCTATTAGAACTCGCAAAAGAAGGCCATGATGATGAAAACACCGTAGAAAATATTGAGCTGAGGGTGTTAGGCTCCCGGTAGGGAAAAACCCCGGTGGGAAATACTTCATTAAAAAGATTCCGTGTAAATATCCCCACGCTGTGTATTGATTATAGGATACCCTGTCGGAATAATTTTTATTTTTAGCAAAACTTCTTTATGAAAATCTTAGTCCCCATCCTTACCTGTATGATCTTATTAGCAGCTTGCCAGTTAAAAAAACAACCTGGCAACAAAGAAAAAACAGGTGCCAGGGAAGCATTGCAACGGGATATTAAAATGATGAAAGACCCTGCGCTTGGATATGTTCCCGTCGAAAGATTGCTTGTTGCAAAACAATACAAGGATCAGTTAATGCGTACAGAAGCCGCATTGACAGGCGTAGAGTGGAATTCATTAGGGCCTAAAAACCAGGGCGGCCGTTCAAGAACATTATTAATAGACGCAAATGATGGAACCGGCAATACAATTTTCGCTGGAAGTGTTGGTGGTGGATTATGGAAGACAACAAATATTTCTGCAGCAAGTCCCTCATGGATTCCTGTTAACGACCTGATGGGCAATCTTGCTGTCACCTCCATTGCGCAGGACCCGTCAAATCCCCTGGTAATGTATTTCGGTACGGGAGAAGGTTATTTCAACTTGGATGCGATCCGTGGTTTGGGAGTATGGAAAAGTATAGATGGAGGAAATACCTGGGCACAACTTGCTTCAACTAATAACGCTACTTTTCGGTTTTGTCAGAAAGTGACTGTTAATAGTACAGGTATTGTTTTTGTCACTACACAATCAGGAGGATTGCAGCGTTCAGCGGATGGTGGTAGTACCTGGACCAAAGTATTGGGCACAGGGCTTGGTATTACAGGCGCCGCCAGCAATTTTTCATATGATGTGGAAATAGCTGCCAATGGAGATATCTATTCTTCTCTTTCCGGCTCTGTTCATAAATCTACAAATGCGGGAGTAACTTTTGGTGCTGCACAAACATTACCTATTACAGTGGACCGTGTTGAACTTGCCTGTGCACCTTCTGATGGTAATTATGTATATGCTCTTTGTGAGAATGGCAGTGTTGTTGCCGGCATTTTAAGAACCGTTAATGGTGGTACTGCCTGGACGGCCAGAACAGAACCTGCTGATGCTGATCCTGGAATTCCTGCTACCGATTTTTCCCGGAGCCAGGCATGGTATGACCTTTCTATTGCTGTTGATCCTAATAACCGGGATCGTCTTTTTGTTGGAGGCATTGATATTTTTGTCTCTACAGATGGCGCCGGCACATGGTCACAGATCAGCCATTGGTATGGCGGATTTAGCGAGCAATATGTACACGCCGACCAGCATTATATTTTATTTAAATCCGGCAGTTCTACCGAGGCCTATTTTACCAATGATGGAGGTGTTTACCGCACCACCGATGCCAATGTTGCCAATCCAACGATTACAGATAAAGGAACTAATTATGTTACTGCACAGTTCTATGCATGTGCAATGCATCCAACAGCTCTCAATAGTTATTTTTTGGCCGGCGCACAGGATAATGGTTCCCACCAGTTCACTTCGGGCACTGTTCAGAATACTATCCAGGTAACCGGCGGCGATGGAGCTTTTTGCCATATTGACCAGGACCAGCCGCAGTACCAATGGACATCTTATGTATATAATGACTATTATCGTTCCAATGATGGTGGCAGCACATGGACAAACTTTTCAACCGGTGGAGGGCAATTCATCAATCCGACAGATTATGATGATGTAAATAATAGAATGTATGCCTGCAGAAACAGTAACGAATATCTAAGGTGGGATAATCCCCAAACCGGTGGCACTTTTACAACAGTTGCAGTAGCTGGTTTTGGCGGGCAGGTAACAGCAATAAAAGTTTCGCCCAATACAGCCAACCGTGTATTTTTTGGAGTTGATAACGGTGATGTATTCAGGGTAGATAATGCTCATACGGGGGCGCCAACCGTAACAAATATCAGTACAGGATTACCTTCCAGTTACCTGAGTTGTATAGAAGTAGAAACAGGCAATGACAATCACCTGCTGGCGATGTATTCGAATTACGGAGTAAACAGTATTTGGGAAAGTACAAATGGCGGAACAAGCTGGACAAGTGTGGAAGGTAATTTACCTGACATGCCGGTACGCTGGGCCTTATTCAATCCAGGTAACAGCGACCAGGTAATTATTGCTACCGAATTAGGGGTGTGGAGTACCGATGATTTAAATGGAGGCGCTACTAACTGGGGAGCCAGTAATTCAGGTCTTGCTAATGTAAGAGTTGATATGTTGCAGGTGCGTACTTCAGATAAATTAGTGATCGCCGCCACTCATGGCAGGGGCTTATTTTATTCGGATATTTTTACCACCCCTACTGCTTTGTTTGATGCAGATAAAAAAACAACCTATATAGGCAACTCAATAAATTTTACAAGCTCCTCCTATAAAGGCACATCCTGGCTTTGGAATTTTGGCGATGCTGCAACTTCAACTGCTGAAAATCCAACTCATGCCTATTCTGCTCCCGGAAAATATGATGTGACATTAACAATCAACAGTGGCGCTTCATCACTCACCAAAACCCAGTTCATTCATATCCTTCCCAATAAAGGAACGCCTTATCTTATTGCCAATGGCGGTGGATTTGAAACTAATACAAATGATTTTGGTGTTGACCATATTGCCGGCACCACCTGGGAAAGGGGAAATTCTGCAGTTGCCGGTAAAAACGGGACACATGCAGGAAGCAATGCATGGGTGACAGGACTTGTCGGTAATTATACAGACAATGGCGAGACAAGGTTGTTGACACCAAATTATAATTTCAGCATCGCTGGTACTTATACATTATCCTTCTGGTCGAAATACATTACTGAAACAGGTTTTGATGGTTATAGAGTAGAGTACAGTACCAATAAAGGCACTTCCTGGTTACCATTGGGAACTACTACTGCAGCAGGCTGGTATAATTTTGCCAATACAGGCGGAACTGCAGTTTTCCCTGTCAATGAAGCATTTTTTAACGGCAATTCTTCCGGCTCTTATACACAACGGACAAGGGACGTTTCATTTCTAGCCGGAAATCCAAATGTTACATTCAGGCTGATCTTCAAAACGGATGTGAACACCACAGCTGCTGGTGTGGCTGTTGATGATTTTGAAATAAACGGCCCGGCCAATGTGGCGCTGCCCGTATCACTCACCAGTTTTACAGCTTATAAGAATAATGCCGATATACTACTTAAGTGGAATACGGAAAATGAAATGAACCTATCGAAATATATTATTGAAAGAAGCAATGATGCCGTTGCTTATTCAATGATAGGAACCGTAACGGCTAAAAATCTGCCTCAAAACCAATATGGTTTTCCTGATCTTATTTCTCAACAGGTACCGAGGCCAGCAGGATATTTATACTACCGGTTGAAAATAATAGATGCTGATGGCAGTTATCAATATAGTTCTGTTGCAAGAATAGCTGTTGAGAAAACAACGCCTTTAACTGTCGGGCCCAACCCATTCAATGATCATTTACTCGTTTATTCAGCAGCCGAAGTAAAAGGAGTCACCATCTATGATATGAATGGAAGAGAAGTATTCCGGACCAACACTATCCTTGGTAATAAAGTTTCAATCACCCGGCCATTGCCGGGCGGAACATATGTTGTAAAAATTCAAACTGCAGAAGGTGTGGAAACAAGAAAAATGAATAAACAATAAGATCATACATATTACCTGGAAATGCTCCTGCTGATTGCAGGGGCATTTTTTTTGAATTCTGCAGCCAGCCGAAGGATACGGAAGATTTGTCGATGAATTTCTCTTCGATGATGATGAAATGTGCCACTCGCTCAGCAGTTCTCTTATACTATTACACCGGACAAGGAATAGAAAAACTTAAATCTATGTTATTCTAAAGTTTTTGCTGAAAAAAGGCAGGGTGCCTTTCATTATCTTTAGCCACACAAAATCAACTCATGAGAAAGATAACCCTGCTCAGTGCATTTGCTTTAGTTTTTTGCTCTGCCGTTGCGCAAAAAGAAGTGCAACCCCTGCAACCGGCAAGGATCGGCATTTTTAAGAATGGCACTTTCTTTATAAAAAGAGAAGGAAACGTAAATGTTGCCGATAAAAGTTTTTATATAAAAGCTCCGGAGAAAGTGTTGATGGGAACCTGGTGGGTGGCAGTGGGAAAAGAAGCCTCGCTTCATTCCATTGTTGTAAAAACAGATACATTCAAAGTAACACATACCGTAAAAGAGTTAACTGAATTACTACAGACCAATATTGGACAAAATATAACAGTGTTTAGTAATGCTGCTAATCCGGAACTTCGGAAATTGACCGGCAAGCTTGTTGATTTTGATTACCCTACTAATACAATGAGAGTGCTAACTGCTACCGGGAAGACCATTCTGGTAAAATCCGATTCCTTTGAGTGGTTTGAATTAAACGGCACTATCAATGATAAAACACCTGCTGACAGCATCATCGCTGTTGCCAAAGTAAAATTGAATAAGGAAGCAAACAAAACGATGGCTTCCACTATCAGCCTGGAAAGAGGTGTGCAATGGTTTCCTTCTTATTTATTCACTATAATCAATGATAAGGAAGCAAAACTTGAACTGAAAGCAACCATTGCTACCGGGGCAGAAGAATACCGTAACATGCCGGTCGATATCATCATTGGCAGTCCTGAAATGTTTTATGCTAAAATCCTCGACCCGGTTTGCATTGATTATTTGAGTGAAAGCTTGTTAGGGAACGGCTACGATAACAATGGTTTCATGGCCAATGGATCACTTGCTTCTTATAACTATTCTCAAGCTATCAGCACATCGGGGTTGACCGATAACTATGAATGGAATGATGGCGATGAAAAAGACAACCAAAAAGAAGGACAAAAATTGGAAGATCTTTTTTATTACCAGCTCGGCAATATTGATCTGGAGAAAAATTCGAGGATTATTGTACCGGTAATGAACAGCACCGTCACTTATTCTGAAATTTACACAGCTGACCTGCCCATTGGCAGTCCTTCAGCGGATGGAGAAAATTCTATCCAGGCTTATCATAGTTATTTAATAGCAAACAATACAACAGCTCCTTTCACTACCGGGCCGGCATTGGTGATAGATCAAATGGGACAGCCGCTGGCACAGGCACAGTTGACATATACTCCTGTAAAAGGGAATTGCGATATGCAGCTTTCCAAAGCTGTGGATGTGCAAATAAAAAATGAAGAAGAAGAAAGCAGCCGGGAAAAAAGCAGTGTCAAAAAAACAACTTCCACTTATTATGAAAAAATAACTACCTCCGGCAATATTACCATTACCAATTTCAAGGATAAAAAAATAAAGATCCGTGTGGCTAAAAATGTGAACGGTGTATTTTCCACGGCTGATAATGCCGGCAAAAGCCGTAAAGGAAAAGCCGGTGCCGCTATTACCGAGATCTATTGGGAAGTAGAAGTGGAAGCCGGTGCCAAATTGCTGTTGAAATATGATTACTATAATCTAAAATAAAGACAGCAATATATCGCCAGGATCATTTGGACGGCTTTGGTTCCTGCATTCCCGGCAGCAGGTTATACATTTCAAAAGAAGCTGTCTTCTTTTTTCCTCCATCGGCAATGATATATTGAAGAGCAGAGATATTGTTTTTCTCAAATGTATTGATGATCGTATTCTTCATTGTTTTTAACTGGGCATCCGTAGTGCTGTACAGGTAAATGAACGCTGTCTGAGGGATAGTATGATCATTTAATTTGATCTCTGTAATCAGCTTTTGTACCACTGCTACCAAATCTTGCGGTGTAGTATAATTAGCAGCAATTATTTTTTCCGGAGCCGCTACCACATCTGTTGTTGCAGAAGAAGATGAGCTGCAATTACCGGAAAGACCGCCAATAGCAACAGTAGCCGTTACAGACATACCCGAAAGATCCTTTGTCGCCACTTTGATCACTGAAGTACCTTGTCCTGACAGGATCGTTCCGGCACTGATCGTCCAGTTATAAGTAACCCGGGCAGAAGTGCCTTTTATTGCAGCTGTAAATACAAGTTCATTACCGGCCACTACTCCTTCCAAAGGAGGAGTCACAGTTATTACCGGGCAATTTTGTGCTTGTACAGCAGAATAAATAAAAAAGGCAGTTATTGCAATGGCTATTTTTTTCATACTGTTAATTTGAGCAACTAAAATTAGTACAAATTGAATATTTATAGCGGAGAAAATTAATAGCCTTCCCCTGCCTGATAAAGCTTACCTTCGCCGCAATTGAGTTCCTTGTTTTTGTAAGAGAATTTTTTTCCACCCGGTTCCTTTACACCTGCATTCTTCTCAAGCATTACACTTAATTCCTCTAATATGACCAATGAACAAATAGAAAAATTTGTGGCGAGCAGGAAAACTGCAGTGAGTATCCATTTTAAAGACCGTCAACCTGTTTCCGGTGTTTTTATACAACTGGCAGATTTTGTAGAACTCAGATCAAAGAATTTGTGGAGGGTCGTTAGCAGCAAGAATATTGAAGAGTGGAATAAAACCCATGATCAAAACCTGAGCCGTATCTTCAACGGCATGTCTTTTACCCGCATTTCAGAAGAAAAATAGAAGACATCCTGATAACTAGCGGAGCAAAATTCAGGATTGCTTTTTTACATTGACGGCCATCGGTCCTTTAGGGCCATGTCCTATCTCAAAACTTACTTTATCATTTTCGTTGACCGGTTCTGAGAGATTATTGATATGTACAAAAACGCTTTGCTGTGTCTGCTGATCCTTTATGAATCCAAAACCTTTTTCATGATTGAAAAAAGTGACTTTACCGGTATGCGTTAATTCTTCTTCTGTTGGCGGCACATATTCAGGCACACCAATCTCAATATCTTCCAGCTTTATTTCTTTTCTTTTGCGGGGGTCTGGTGGGGTATCCGAGATGTTACCGTTTTCATCCACATAAGCGATCATACTATCATTTCCACTGGCAGCATTTTCTTTTCTCTCTTTTTTTCTCGCTTCTTTTTCTTTCTTCTCTTGTTGCTTTTTCTTTTCTCTTTCCTTTTTATTCCATGAATCGCCCATTCGTTGTTTATTTTTGTTTAACGTATTTGTTTGTGCCCAGTGAAGGTAGGCTATTTCTGGCTGGTGAAGGACTTTAGTTCGGGACAGGAGGTAAATCAGTCCCATACGGCATCAAAGGTTCATGCCTATAAAAACTTCTATTTATTATATTTATATATCCAATGATAGATCCTGAACTCATAAAAGAAACATATGCGGATATGCCCGACGAAAAACTTATCCGGTTAGTGAAACAGGACGGAACAAGTATAACTTATGAAGCTTTCATTCTTCTTAAAAGGGAATATTCAAAACGCAAACTTGACCCCCTTGTATTAGCTGAAGCAGAACAATTAAGAGAAGAAGAATCCAAAAACAAGATCAGGAATAACCTGGAGAGAGAATCTATCCTTATTAATGATCTCCTCTGGAAGGGTGTGTTTCAGCAAAAGGCTGAAGGAAAGAAAAATACTGAGATCATCGAATGGCTTATACAAGTTGGTGTAGAACCTGAAATAGCCACAAAGGGGATTTCAGAATTAGCCGTGGTCATAAACAATGCTTACAAAAAAGCGAAGAAGATCATGATCGCCAGTTTTATTAGTATTCTTCTCGGAATTATATCAGGAGCAGGTTTTTTCTCCGGCGCATTAAACTCCAATTATCTCATCTATGGTGGGATATTTATCGTTGCAGCCTTACGTTTTTTTCCGGCCAATAATAAAATGTATCGCTTATGTGAAAAAGCTATGATGATTATTGAACAAGAGAAGATCGAAATAAAATAATTACGATCTGCATTACTACAAATGGCAAACTAAACGATCACCAGTTTTTGAGTCCCGATGGGGGTATATCTACGACAAATGGTAATAATACACTGACGTTTTTGCATTTTCGTAAAAATTCATCAATGATACTCATGCTATTAACGTGTCAGTTGAAAACTATAACAAAAAAAGCTGGGAGGCAGTGATAAGGCTCTTTACCTTTGCGGCGTTCTTTAACACCGAACCACCTACTGTGTTCCGTTTAATTGAAAAACCTGTACCCAACCGTACCCCGGAACAATTGCTTGACCACCTCCAATGATCCTGTGATCTTTTTCACTTTATTAAATCCAAACCCTTCGGGTCGGCATTGTTATACTTAAAGATCAACCGATGTTGAAAAAAAAATTATTATTGGCCTGCTTTATCATGGGCAGTTTTATTCTTGTGGCAGTAGCCTCGGGCAGCATCTCTGCAGGCAAAAGAATTGTTCGCCCCGGGAATAAAACAGTGCATCAATTTGATTCCACGGGTTTGTGCACCTGTATCCCTTTTACTGCATCAACTGAACTGACAAATGCACCCAGGATACAGATCAATACAAATGCAGTCGCATTTGTAACAGCATACAATAAAAAGAATGGATTGTTTATCGATAAAGCTGCTAAAAAAGTGCAATCGTATTTTACCATTATTGATTCGGCGCTTGCACAAAACGATATGCCTGCCGAACTACGGTATCTTGCTTTTATTGAATCCGGGTTGCAACGCAATGCATCCTCTGCATCAGGCGCCATTGGCCCATGGGCACTTATGCCTGCAGCAGCAAAACAATATGGCCTTAAGATTTCAGGCAAGAAAGATGAACGTCTTGACTATTATAAAAGCACTGTGGCTGCTGCAAAATTACTGAACGATCTGTATGCCCAGTATGGCGACTGGATACTTGTAATAGCTGCTTATAATTCCGGTCCCGCCTGGATAGACAAAGCAATAAAAAGATCAGGCAGCCGTGATTACTGGAAACTGCAAAATTTTCTCCCGGTGCAAACAAGAGGTCATATAAAAAGGTTTATTGCCATGCATTATCATTTTGAAGGGCATGGGAGTTTACTAACAATGACAAAAGCAGAAACGGAAGCACATATAAAAGCTGTGGAAGTATTCACAGAAAAACAAAAAGAAATCGAAAAGACTGATTCAATTTCTACAGCAGCTATGCTTTAAAATAAACCTGCCCTATCGTAAAGAAGTAACTACTTAACGGGTATGCATAGCAGAGGGATATCTGTATGATAGGTCATTTTTTTTGTTACACTGGGATTAAAAATACTTTCTATCACATTTCTTTTATGCGTAAGCATCACCAGCATATCAATATTGTTATTGCCAATCCAGTTTTTCAGGCTCGCCCTCAGGTGCGGGCTGGCCAGGTGGACTGCCTGTATTTCTGTTCCCGGGTATTTCTTCCTTACTAAATCCCTGTATGCAGTAATTTTTATTTCATCTTCCTCAAAATCCTCTACATAATCATCATCCGTGTCTGTGAATGTGGCCACTTGTACAGTTGCACCATATACACCAGCCAGCTTAAATACCGGCTCAAGTACTGCTGTGTCCCCGTCAAACTTATTTATTGTAACCAATATGGTTTCGGGTAGTTTCCACTGAGCCAGCAAGGGTATCACCAGCATGGGAACATCCGTTTTCCCGAGCAATGCAGCCGTATTGCTGCCGAATACTTTTTCTTTAAATGCTGAATTACCCAAAGTACCCATTACAACCAGGGTTGCCCCCGTTTCTATAATTGCAGCAGCCATCCCGGAAATAGTTAGTCCTTCCTCATCTATCCTTGAAGTTATCCGCACACCATCCGATTCAAATACCTTCCTGGCCAGGTCCAGCATTTTTATCTCTATTTGCCGTATGGTAAGTTCTAATTCATCCAGGGATACAGCATGATATAGAATGATCTCCCCTTTGGTTTTTTTGGCAAGTTGTATGGCATAATTGAGCGCCTTTTCTGCATTGGGTGAAAAATCGGTAGGAACAAATAAAGTATTCATTCTTTATAATTTTTATTGTGCAGTAAAGAACCTTCATTTATTAAAATTGAACACTGACTTTAATCATCCTGTTGCTTGATTAAAATCGTAAAGCTCTCTGCCCCGAAGCGGCTGAAAATAAAGGGAATTCATTTATCAGTTGGAAGGCTTCGGAGTTCCCCCTCTCTCACTTACCAAATACATTTCATAGTGATTGAGTTTTTTCGATCCGCCCTCTGCGATCGAATACTGATGAGGAAGTATCTTATTGTATTCAAATGCGCTGATGATGGCCTGCCTGAATATTTTCATGGATGCCTCTGTTGTTTTCGCACCCGGGTATAAATAAATAAAACAAAGACCTGCATTCTCCGGGTCTTTAAATGCTGTAGCAGCAATGAATTGCTGAACCGCATTTTTCAATTCCTGTCCTTCGGTAAATCTTCCTGATGTGACCAGTTGTGCAGCAGGTATCACTTCGGATGAAGCGGAAGCGGTATTGGTACATGATTTCGGTATTCCTCCCAACTCCAACGTTGCTGTTATGAATGCTCCTTCCGGAAGTCCTGCAGTATTTACTTTGATCATCGCTGTGCCTTGTCCCGAAATAATTGTTCCGTTGCTGATGGTCCAGTTATACGTTACAGAAGCCGGTGTGTTTTTTGTAACGGCAACGATCGTCAATGTATCTCCTGCCGGTATTTCATAAGAAGAAGGTTCGACAGATATGCCGGGGCAGTTTTGCGCCTGTGCAGAAACCATAATTAAGATGGCGATCGAAAGAATGGTAAACTTTTTCATACAAGACTTGTTTGGATAAAATTAAGAAATTGGTCATTGCTTCTAAATATTTGTATATTTATAAGGAACCATTCATTAAACCAGCATGGATAAGATCGTTGAAGGGGTATCCAGGATATTTTCCCACCTTGCAAGGGATATACAAGCATATATGCTTGCCGGCTTAGTCATTCTATTGAATTTTTACATTTTAGATTCTACTTACTATTCAGAAAGGTTTACCGAAGAGATACTTAAGATCGAGTATCCTTTTTGGATTGTAATAATATTATCATACATCCTTGGGCATATTTGTCTTGGTATTTTCTCAGCATTTGTTGAAATACCAAAATTTGATAAATGGCTTTACAAAAAAGTTTTTGCATCAAGGTTTGCTGATACACAGGATGCAACGGAAGAAGCAACAGTCAAAGGAAAATGGGAGCTGTTCAAAGCAAACAAGGATGCTTATATACATTTTATTGAGCGGCAGGTAATCTTAGGGATTATGCGCTGGAACCTTTGCGCCGCTTTCCTTATATCCAGTATTACAGACCTGGCATATTTGCTATTCAAACATTATGACAAAAATATACTGGCTGCTACAATTGGTTTTTTTGCGATCTCTGTATTTCTAATGATCATTCATATTCAAACACAAAGAGAAAATGCAGATCAAATAGAAAAAGTACAGGACCTGTTTACTATAAACACAGCTGATGCTATAGCGCTGGCGCAAGCCGAAGAGAAGGCTGCAATTGCAAGAAAAGAAGCAGCAGAAGCCGAAGAAAGAGCAGCCATAGCAAAAAAACAGTAAGGCCTTAGTAACCTCACCAACGTTGTCGCCGCTGGCTTTTCCTGCACTGCCTGTCCGCACACAACTTGTTCCGCTTACACGGGAAGACACAACGACTACGATTTTTTTTTAAATACCGGTAAAAGAGAAAACAGGATTGCCATTGGATGCTATAAAAAATAAATGAGAGATAATGAGTTTTCAGTTTTTTAGGTTAGATTTAATATCTAAAATCTATGTTATGTACACAGAAGAAATGAGTACCGAACTGTTACCGGTAAAAGAGAAAACTAAACTGCACAAACATTCAAAACAACCTGAAAAGATCATAACAGACCACACCCACTCCATTACAATGGGCTATGGCGAATGCTCCGTAAGCGGCTGCAACTGCAGGGCCTATATGGGCAATGCAGATACCTGCGAAAATTGCGGTCATAATAAGGATCTGCACCGGTATTAAAAACTCAGGCAAAGCAACAAAGCGAAAGGAGAGTACCTTGTTTTAAGGACGGCGGGTCCCGCCGCTAATTTATTTTATTTATAAAGACTGCTGGCAGAGACATCGCCTATGAAGTAGAATGAACACCCGGCGGGGAAGAAAAAATCCCAATATTAAAAGAGAAATTGGGTAGTGTATCAGTTTCAATTTTGTTTCCCACAAAGACACTAAGAACACAAAAAAGGCATATTGATCTTAACCACTTTGTGGTTTTTGTGTCTTTGTGGGATGCCTTTATTTTTCAAAATGAGACACTACTAGAAATTGCATCCTTCTTCTAGATATAGAATACTTCGTTATCTTGAGGCCAAGTCCGGAAAAGACATTACAATCACAATGATAAAATAAGGAAAGCCCCAACTTCCGTTGAGGCTCTCTTTTATTCCATCGTCGCCGTCAGGGTTTGCAACCGCTGACGGGACTGGCTTATTTCTTCTTCCCGCTTTTCTCCAACTGTGGCGTTTCATTTCTAAAAACAACTGTGTTATCAAACACATCCACCAGCACCGGATGAGACTTATCAATATCACCAGCCAATATCCTTTTCGATAGCTGGTTCACAATCTCCTTTTGTATTAAACGCTTGAGTGGTCTTGCACCAAACTGCGGATCGAAACCCTGCTCGGCTAAAAACTCCAGTGCATAATCACTGAACTGTAATTGTATGCCACTTTGCATCACCAACCGTTTCAGTGCATTCAACTGTATCTTCACAATGCCTTTGATCTCTGTCATCATCAGCGGGCGGAACATGATGATCTCATCGACCCTGTTCAGAAATTCGGGGCGTATCGTTTGCCGCAACAGGTTCATCACTTCTACCTTCGCTTTGCCTGTTGCTTCATCCACATTCTTTTCATTCACACCATCAAATGCTTCCTGTATAATATGACTCCCGATATTGCTCGTCATGATGATGATGGTATTCTTGAAATTCACCACCCGGCCTTTGTTGTCCGTCAATCGTCCGTCATCCAATACCTGCAACAATACATTCCAGACATCAGGATGTGCTTTCTCAATTTCATCGAGCAATACAACGCTGTATGGTTTTCTCCGCACCGATTCTGTCAATTGCCCGCCTTCGTCATAGCCAACATAGCCGGGAGGGGCACCCACCAGTCTTGATACCGTATGTTTTTCCTGGTACTCACTCATATCTATTCTCGTCATCATACTTTCATCATCGAATAAATATTCAGCCAACGCTTTGGCGAGTTCTGTTTTCCCTACACCGGTTGTCCCGAGAAAAATAAATGAACCGATCGGTTTCTTCGGGTCCTGCAGGCCGGCACGGCTTCTTCTTATGGCATCTGCTACTGCTGTTATCGCTTCCTCCTGTCCTACTACCCTTTCATGCAAATGCTCTTCGAGCTTCAATAATTTTTCTTTATCGCTTTGCAACATCTTCGTGACAGGTATGCCCGTTGCTTTGGCAACACTTTCAGCAATATCTTCTGCGTCCACTTCCTCTTTAAGAAGACGCTTCTCAGTAGAGTTGAGAAGTTGAGTAGTTAAGGAGTTGATAAGTGTTTCTTGATCCTTTATTTTACCATACCTTATTTCAGCTACTTTTCCATAATCGCCTTCTCTTTCGAGTTGTTCTGCTTTTTGTTTCAGGTTATCGATCTCCGCTTTTGCATTCTGTATTTTTTCCACCAATTCTTTTTCTTCCCGCCACTTTGCCTTATAAGTATCTCTCTCCACAGAAAGATTGGCGATCTCTGTATTCAATTCTTTTAGCTTGGCTTCATCATTCTCTCTTTTGATGGCTTCTCTTTCAATTTCGAGCTGCCGTATTTGTCTTTCCAGTGTATCCAGTTCTTCCGGCATGGAATTCATTTCCAGGCGAAGCTTCGCAGCGCTTTCATCAATAAGGTCAATGGCTTTATCCGGTAAAAAACGATCGGTGATATAACGGCTGGATAATTCTACCGCCGCAATGATCGCTTCATCTTTTATTCTTACATGGTGATGCGTTTCATATCGGTCCTTCAATCCACGCAGAATTGAAATAGCATCTTCCACCGATGGTTCATCTATCAGCACTTTCTGGAAACGGCGTTCCAATGCCTTATCTTTTTCAAAAAATTTCTGGTATTCATTGAGTGTGGTTGCACCCACTGCCCGAAGATCGCCTTTGGCGAGGGCAGGTTTCAAAATATTCGCCGCATCCATCGCACCTTCACCGCCACCGGCGCCAACAAGAGTATGTATCTCATCAATGAATAAAATTATTTCTCCATCACTGCCGCTTACTTCTTTTACCACCGCTTTCAACCGTTCTTCAAATTCTCCTTTATATTTTGCACCGGCGATCAGCAATCCCATATCCAGCGCATAAATAATTTTTGATTTCAGGTTTTCCGGCACATCACCATTTACGATACGGTGTGCAATGCCTTCGGCAATGGCGGTTTTACCAACACCGGGTTCACCAACGAGTATCGGGTTGTTCTTTGTCCTTCTTGAAAGTATATGTAATGTTCGCCTGATCTCTTCATCCCTGCCGATCACAGGATCGAGTTTGCCCTGTCTTGCCAGCTCATTCAAATTCTTTGCATATTTATTCAGCGCATTGAATTCCTGCGTTTGTGTTTGTGAAGTGACCGTTTCACCTTTTCGCAGTTCTTTGATAGCAGTGACCAATCCTTTCTCGGTCAGGCCTGCATTCTTCAGCAATTTGGCCGGTGCATCATTTCCCTGAACGATCGCCATCAATAAATGTTCAGGCGTTACAAATTCATCATTGAATTGTTTCAACGCTGCACCTGCTCTCAACACAACATTATTGGCCTCCCGGCTGATCTGTTGTGCGGCATCACCCGATGTTATGGGCAGTTTATCCATCAACTCATCCAGCTTTGTATCCACCAGGTTCAGCGTAACATTATTTTTCTTTAATAAATAGTCAACAGGTGAGTCCTGCTGCTCAAGCAACGCCTTCAGTATATGCTCCGTCTCAATGTTCGGACTCTTTGCATTGAAGGCAATTTGTTGTGCCGATTGAAAGGCTTCGGCGGCTTTTATGGTAAAGTTTCCCAGGTTCATAGTTATATATAGTATTTTTATTTATGGTCCGAAAGTCGGAATGACAGCAAGTCCGTAAGAACATTCATTCTGTTAGGGTCATTCTTTCGGTCTTTCCGACTTCCGGACTTACGGACTATTCAATCAAATCATAATCCAAGCCAAAAATCACCGTAACAATGTCATACAAAGTTAGTTCTATCTGCCTGAAAAGCAGTCTCGTTGGGCTTTTCCTGCTATTATTACAGCCCTGCTTTGGTCAATACAACTGGACTGAGCTTGATGAAGAGTTGGATGCCAAACAAAAATTATTGGGCAATAATCTGGTTTGTTTGTTATGGAAGGACTCACTGGTCTATAAAAAAGAAATGGGAGATTTCAATTCAAAGACACAGGCTCCTATTGCCAGTTGCAGTAAATGGTTGACGGCTGCATTGGTAATGCAATTTGCAGATGAAGGAAAATTATCACTGGATGATAAAGTGGTGAAATATATCCCGGAGTTTGAGAAATATTTCAAAAATTATATCACTGTCCGTCATTGCCTCAGCCATATGACAGGTATTGAAGATGATGACAAATTTTTAAAGCGAATATTGGAGAGAAGAAAATACTCATCGCTGGAAGAAGAAGTAAATGCTTTTGCGGCGAAAAAGATAAGGGCCAATGCCGGAACGGATTTTTGGTACGGTAATATCGGGCTGAATATTGCGGGAAGAATTATTGAAGTGATCAGCAAGAAAAAATTTGATGTGATCATCAAGCAAAAATTATTTACACCATTGGGAATGACGAAGACAACTTTTACCGATGCAAATGGCGGAGTGCCTAATCCATCCGGCGGGGCAAGATCAACGGCAGATGATTATATGAAATTCCTGGTGATGCTGCTGAATAAAGGAAAACACAATGGCAAGCAAATACTCAGTGAAAGTTCGGTCAATCAAATGCTGGTACAGCAGAATACAACAGAGCAAATTAAATCTGCTCCCAAATCCGCCGAAGGTTATACCTATGCATTGGGGTCCTGGGTAATAGAAAAAAAGACGGACACGGTGGTGGTCAGCCATAGAAACCCTCCTGAGGTTCTTGTCACGACAGGCACCGCATTGGCAAGTCCCGGCCTGTTCGGCACCTGGCCAATGGTGGATTTTTGCCGTGGTTATGCGTATATCGTTTTTGTTAAAAATTTACTGGGCGAAGAGAGAGCCGATGCTCATATTGCC
>JABFRU010000001.1 GCA_013140985.1 Chitinophagaceae bacterium
TATAAAGAGTATCAAAAAATATCATGATAAAGGAGTAAGGGCCTATGAAGCGGAATCATCAATAGGATGGATGAGCAAAGGGTTGGGTTATTATCTCGCTGCTAAAACGATGTGGGACATTAAAACTGATGCAGAATCAGTGAAAAAAGAATTTTTCAAACTTTGTTTTGGCAATGCAGCAGAAGAAATGAAAAAATTATGGCAGGATTGGGAGAATTATTCTTTTTCCAGTATCCGTCCTACTGATCTTGCCAAATGGATCGATCGTACAACAGCAGCAGCGAAGCTGGAACAATCAACTGCTTTTAAGAAAAGACTTTTTCAAATAAGATCCTACCTGCATTGGCTTTATCTCTATTCTGAGTATGAGGCGAACAAGTCGGAAGCCAATTTGCTGGCTTTACTTAGTTATGGTTATCGCAAATTAGATGATGGATCAGTGTCGGGTTTCCCGGCCGTTACCGTGCTTGGAAATCCATCAGGGTTCAGGGATATGGGTTTGGTTGAAAATCCAAAATGGAAATATAATACTAGTCCTGTTACAACTGAAGAGATCGACAGGCTGATCGCAGAAGACAGGAGAAAAATAAAAGTAACGGAACCTGTCAAAGAGAATACACTTACACAAAAGTTTATTACCGTTCCCAACATAAAACGTTTCAGTAACCTGGTCGCTGACAGCGCCACAGGAGACAATGCTTTTTGGCTCACCAATGAATGGGTGATCGAAGTGAAAAGCAAAGGAGCAAACAGTTATATTGATTTTACCGGCGATTATATCGGTGATGTAACACAAAAGAAACCGATCAAAATATCATTGTATCGTTACGAAGCAGATGGAAATGTATTGTCGCAGACCCCGCTGATCTATTACGAATACACCGCTACAAAAATAAAAGAGAGGATAAGCCTGGCAAAACTGGAGGCAGGGTATTACAGCATGATCATCGAGGACCCGGTGAAAATATTCCGCTTCACCACAAGTCCTTCTGTTAACTTTAGCCTGGTGATGCGGCCGCACAGGCAAGCAAATACGACTGCATTCTTTTATGCATTCCTGTATGTGCCGGAAGGGACAAAAAAATTCAATGTCATTAAATCGGCGAACCTGGAACTTATTACACCAACAGGCAGGCAATTGACATTTGGAAAAGATAAAGCAGAAGAAGCACAGATCGATGTTCAAAAAAATGAAGCAGGGCTTTGGCGCATCAAATTGATGACCGGTAAATTATATGTAGAAGGTATTCCGCCTTATATCGGAACATCCGTATCCCAAATGCTGATTCCAGCCGACACAAAATAAATGCATGAGCTATTTCTCACATCCAACAGCCACGATAGATGAAGGTTGCCAGATCGGTGATAACACCAGGGTCTGGCATTACAGTCATATCATGCAAGGCGCTGTGATCGGTGATTCATGCACCATCGGGCAGAATGTTTTTATTGCTTCTAATGTGAAATTGGGGAATAATGTAAAAGTACAGAATAATGTTTCTGTGTATGAAGGAGTGACCTGTGAAGATGATGTCTTTCTCGGGCCTTCAATGGTCTTTACCAATGTTATCAATCCACGCAGCGCTGTCAGCAGGAAGAATGAATATAAAACGAGCCTTGTAAAAAAAGGAGCTACCATTGGCGCTAATGCAACGATCATTTGCGGCAATGAGATCGGTGAATATGCATTGGTGGGGGCAGGTGCCGTTGTAACAAAACCGGTTCTTCCTTATGCATTGGTAATGGGTAACCCGGCAAAGCAAACAGGCTGGGTAAGTGAGCATGGGCATAACTTGGATTTTGATAAGAATGGGAAAGCTGTTTGCCCGGAAAGCAAGGAGGAGTATCAATTGAAAAATGGAATTGTAAAAAAGGTTGAGATTAAGATTTAGGTTTAGACATGGCTTATAATGACTTTACAGAAATGCCGGTTTGGCAAATGGCTGAAAAGGTTGTTGAAGAAGTTTATAGAATAACAGAGGGCTTACCTAAAAGAGAAGATTACGCTTTGTGCTCGCAATTGCGTTCTGCCGCTATGAGTATTACCGGAAATATTGCAGAAGCTTTTGGAAGAGGACATGCAAAAGATAAGATCAATTTTTAGTATTACGCAAGAAGCAGTGCATACGAGGTCAGAAGCCATTTGTTAAGTGGGATAAAAGCCGGATATTTTACAAATGATGGTATAGAGTCGATTCAAAACGATTGTAAAAAAATTGTCGAAGCATTAAATAAAATCATCAAAGGATTAAGCGCTGCTTAACCTTAATCTCAATCTTAATCTAACTTTTACTTGAAAAACTTTGTACTGATCGGAGCTGCAGGTTATGTTGCGCCGAAGCACATGAAAGCCATTAAAGATAATGGCGGTAATTTATTAGCGGCTTTGGATAAGAACGATTCAGTAGGAATACTGGATAGCTATTTTCCCGGCGCCAATTTTTTTACAGAGTTTGAACGGTTTGACAGGTATTGCGAAAAACTCCGGCGCAGCGGCCAGGCGATCGATTATGTGAGTGTGTGCAGTCCTAATTACCTGCATGATGCACATGTACGGTTTGGTTTGCGCATCGGCGCTGATGTGATCTGCGAAAAACCAGTTGTACTGAATCCATGGAATGTAGATGCACTGGCAGAGATGGAAAAAGAAACAGGG
>JABFRU010000071.1 GCA_013140985.1 Chitinophagaceae bacterium
ATCCCCTACAGCGCCGCCAAATGCAAAATCGCTGTTGCCAAAAAGGAAAGCAAGTGACACAGATAATACAAGAAGACCTCCCGTAACATATTTCAGGTTCCGCCATATTGAAAATACTTTCTGACGAAACAAAAGATTGACGCCTACTACAAAAAAGAAAGTACAGATGAGAAAAGAGGCAAGGCCGAATGCCTTATAAATAAAAAAATAAGAGATCAATGCGCCAAGCCGTCCTAATAAATTCTCAGCTGGTTCAGTACTGCCCCAAAGCCCGGATAGTCCTTGCTGGGCAATATCCTGGTCGCCTTTCCAGGTAAATAAATAAGAAACAAATGAAATGAAAAGGAATAAAGCGATCAGCAGAAAAAAAGCGCCAACGATCTTCCATGTCCTTTCGTCCCTTGCGATCATTTTCAGGTTGATCTTTTCTTCTTTCTCCGGGCGGAAGGCTTTTGTATCGGATTTATTGGTTTTTTTCTCAGGATTCTTCTTTCCTTTCTTTTTCGCAGGGGTAGCCATGGCCGCAAAGATAAGACAATACGCAATTGGCAATGGTCAATAAACAAAGTTCAGTAGTGTCTCATTTTGAAAAACAAGGGCATCCCACAAAGACACAAAAACCACAAAATGATTAAGATGAATGAGTCTCTTTTGTGTTCTTAGTGGCTTTGTGGGAAACTAAATTGAAACTGATACACTACCCAAAGTTCCCTTTAAGCAACAAGACTCTATTGCCTATTGTCTATTGCCGGTTGACAATTTTACCTAAAAGTGGTAGTTCGATCACTATTAAATACAACGCTGATGTATTACATTTGAAAAACTGCCCAATACTGCTGATGAAAAAAATCAAAATCTTTTATTGCTTCATCGCTGTTTTCTTTTTATTCCCTGTAACCAGTACAGCACAGGATAGTCTATCGGGCAGTTATACTGACATCAGTCGTATTGGTTTGGTAAAATATATGGGCGCATATGTAAGCTCTGCTTATATAAATAAAAAAGAAGACCTCCCTTCTGTATTTCAAAAACTAAATTTTACTCCCGGTATAAAGCATAAAGGAACTATCCCTCCTGACCTCGTTACCAAAAAAGCAGTACTGAAGTTCAACATTTCTAATACAGCTGATACGGCGGTATCACTTTATTTTTTACCGGGGATTTATTTTGAGAATGCCGTTTTATATAAAGAGGAAAATAATTCGTTAAGAAAGATACCGGATATTCATCCATCCATTACGGATAGCATCGGTTACTGGTTGATCACATTACAATCACATGATTCGGCAACGATCTTTGCAGAACTCAGTTTGGTAAAAACATATATCGTTACCATACGTCCAAGACTGATCCATCCTCAATACCTTGACTCGTTCATTGCTGAGATCAAAAGCACACATAACCAGGATAATCTTTTGACCTATGTTTTTTGCGGGTTGTTGCTGATGATGATCCTTTTTTCCATTGCTAATTTCTTCCAGGGCGCCAACCGGGATTTTTTGTATTACTCGGGTTATGCATTTTTTATCGGGTGCATGTTGCTTACAAAAGCTGTCTTCGATTTTCGCATCAATGCCGCCAGCTTTTTCTTCGAAAGTTATTTTGATTTCATATTGCAGGGTATTGGCATCATTTTCTACATGATATTCATGCAACGTTTTCTTGACACAAGGAATAAACATCCTTTCCTGCATACATTATACAAAGTGGGTATCGGGATGCTGACCATTTCATTGTTATTCTATACATGGTTACATTATTTCAGTTCCAATTTTGCACTGGAATACCTTGTTGAAAATACCAGCAAAATGCTATTGCTGGTAATGATCGTCATCTTCCTTGTTTACAGTGCTAAAAGATGGAAAGATAAACTGCTGAGGTTTCTGTTCTGGGGTAATTTGTTCATGCTCATCTTTTCTGTTATTTCTTTACTGGCCGTAATGATGGAAAATATGTTCCAGCAATTGCCCGGCATATTTAATTCATCTCTTTTTTACTATGAAGCAGGATTATTCTTTGAACTGGTATTTTTCCTTGCCGGCCTGAATTATAAGAACAGGAGGATTATCATCATGCAAACAAGAGAGAGGGAAATGCTGAAGACACAGAACCAGATGCAGGAATATGAAAAAGAACTGGCAGTTTATAAAGCACAGCAGGAAGAACGGCAGCGTATCTCCGCTGATATGCATGATGAATTAGGTTCAGGAATGACGGCCATAAGACTGATGAGTGAGATTGCCCGCAATAAAATGAAAGAGAACACCCCTGTTGAGATCGAAAAAATATCCCACTCCGCCAATGATGTGCTGAATAAAATGAATGCCATCATCTGGAGTATGAACAGCGGCAATGATACATTGGACAATCTTGTTTCTTATATCCGTTCTTACGCATTAGAATATTTTGAGAACACACCGATCCTGTGCAAGGTCAATATGCCTGAGAACATTCCGCCGCTTGAGATCAGTGGTGATAAAAGGAGGAATATCTTTTTATGTGTGAAAGAAACGCTGAATAATGCATGGAAGCATTCAGAAGCATCGGTCATTACCATTGACTTTCATCTGAATCATGTGCTGGTCATTACGATCACTGATAATGGCAAAGGAATAGATATGCTGCAACTGCGTCAATTCGGGAACGGGCTGAAGAACATTGCCCACAGAATGGAAAGTATCGGCGGCTCCTTTAAAATTGAAAGAAAAGACGGGGCTGTGACGACACTTGAACTCCCGGTTTAATTCCTCTTTTTTATCACGGCTATTAAAAGCAATAGCCAACCTGCAATAAAACAAACTCCACCTATCGGAGTTATTGGTCCTGCAAATCTTACCGCACTGCTCTCCTGAATTTTTAAAAAAGTAAGCAGGTATAATGAACCGGAAAATAAAATAACCCCCGTGATAAAAGAATAGCCTGCCCACTTCATTGCACTGCCTGGAAATCTTTCATAAAGAATAGCCACAGCCAGCAAAGCAAGGGCATGATACATTTGGTACTCCGTTGCGGTCTGAAAACCATGAAGGATCTTCCCGTCTGTTGTTATTTTCTCCAAACCATGTGCCCCGAAGGCACCGAGAGCAACAGCCATTGCGCCAAAGAGTGATGCAACTATAAGAAAAATTCTGTTCATATGAGTTTTTGTCAATGGTCAATAGTGAATGGTGAATACTGACGCCGGGCTTTGCAAACTCTATTGACCATTCATTATTCGCCTCTAAGCATGAAATATTTTTTCAACTAGTTTATCGACCTCAACCGGCTCCTCATCTACTATCACATCAGCCTGTTCATAGTATATTCTCCTGTCAGCAAATTTTTTCCCTATGAAATTCCTGAGTTGTTCATCAGAAAGTTCTTTGATAAGCGGTCTTATTTGTTTTTCTTTCACCAGGCGTTCGAATAAAACATCCAGCGAAGTATTGATCCACACTGTCGTCCCGCTATTGTTCATGTAGTCTATATTATTGAAATAACATGGTGAACCGCCACCGCATGCCATGATGAAACTCTCATGACTTTCGGTAATTATGTGCAACACTTCTTTCTCCATCAACCTGAAATGCTCTTCTCCTTCCGTATCAAATATTTCAACAATTGGCTTGCCGGCATGTGTTGTCACCTGTTCATCAAGGTCAAAAAAAGGAAGGCTGAGTTTTTGACTCAATAAGCGGCCCCAGTGTGTTTTGCCGGAGCCCATGAAACCGATGAGGAAAATTCTCATACCCCCAGTGATAGTTTTAAAGTTTAAAATTTCTTTTGCCCCTAAAGGGGAGATACTGAATCTTCATTAATGAGGAAGATCCAATAAAATAAGAACTTTCCAACCTAAGTCTCCCCTTTAGGGGGACAGGGGGTTACTTAAAAGCATTAAATCCCGTCACATCCATTCCCGTTATCAATAAATGAATATCATGTGTGCCTTCATAGGTGATAACACTTTCCAGATTCATCATATGGCGCATAACAGGATATTCGCCGGTGATGCCCATCCCGCCAAGCATTTGTCTTGCATCACGGCAGATATTGGTAGCTACTTCGCAGGCATTACGTTTGGCCATACTTACCTGTTGCGGTGTTGCCCTGCCTTCATTCATCAATACGCCTAAACGCCAGTTGAGTAATTGTGCTTTAGTGATCTCGGTCACCATTTCCGCTAATTTCTTTTGTTGCAATTGAAACCCGCCGATAGGTTTGCCGAATTGTTCTCTTTCTTTTGAATAACGAAGCGCTGTATCATAACAATCCATAGCTGCTCCGATAGCGCCCCATGCAATACCATATCTTGCTTTTGTCAAACATCCCAAAGGACCTTTCAATCCTTTTACATTGGGAAAGATATTTTCTTTCGGCACTTTCACATTATCAAAAACTAATTCGCCGGTTGCAGATGCTCTTAAGCTCCATTTGCCATGTGTGGTGGGAGTTGAAAACCCTTTCATACCTCTTTCAACGATCAATCCTTTTATTTCACCTGTCTCATCTTTTGCCCACACAACGGCTACTTGAGAAAAAGGTGCATTGCTGATCCACATTTTTGCTCCATTCAATATTACATGATCACCTGCATCTTTGAAATTGGTAAGCATGCTGCTGGGATCGCTTCCATGATTGGGTTCAGTTAAACCAAAGCAACCGAGCCATTCGCCGCTTGCCAGTTTTGGTAAGAATTTTTTCCGCTGCTCCTCACTTCCATATTGGTAAATGGGGAACATCACCAATGAACCCTGCACCGATGCAGTAGAACGAACACCGCTATCCCCTCTTTCGAGTTCCTGCATCATTAAACCATAAGAAATATAATCAAGACCGCCCCCGCCATATTGAGCAGGAACAGTTGGACCAAAACATCCGAGATCGCCTAATTGCTTTACGATCTGCTCCGGGAATTCTGCTTTCTGTGCATAATCCTCTATAATAGGAGATATTTCTTTCTTCACATAATTACGAACAGCTTCACGGATATGTTTTTGTTCTTCGGTCAGTAGTTCATCAACATTAAAATAATCGGGGCTTTGAAAAAGGTCTGTACGGGCAGCCATTATGATTTATGGTTTACGATTTAAGATTTATGATTTGCTGCGCAAAGGTAACGGATAATGGAAAAAGAGCCATTTGTCTATTATTCCAACCAGTCATCCATCAAAACATACCAAATTTCACTGCGACTGACTCCTGGTGCAACAAAGTTCATTAACCTGCGTACTTAATTTGTAAAACCGATTGATTGGAACTTACCGCATCTGTTTATTATGACGAACTGGTAGCCCGCTGCAAGCAAGGCGATGCTCTCAGCTATGAAAGACTGTATAAGCAATATGCCAAAGCCATGTTCAATACCAGTCTGCGAATTGTAAACAATGTTGCTGACGCCGAAGATGTGTTGCAGGAATCTTTTGTAGCAGCTTTCAAACTGGATCGCTTTGACTACTCATCCACTTTCGGGGCATGGATAAAAAGAATCGTTATCAATAAATCCATTGACCTGCTTCGAAGAAAAAAATTACAGGTTATCCATATTGATGAAATACCGAATGACATAACAGAAGAAATCATTGATGAAGAGAATCTTCAATTAAAAGTGGAGGAGATCAAAAAAGCAATGGGAATATTGCCGGACGGCTATCGTACCGTATTAAGCTTGTCATTATTTGAGGGGTATGACTATGAAGAGATCGGCGAAATATTGAACATCACCGGGTCAACAGTACGCACCCAATACCACCGTGCCAAACAAAAATTACTACACACACTGCAAAAAGGAGGAGTATAATGAACCTTAAACAATTCATTCATGAGAATAACGCCGCTTTTAACAGCGAAGAGCCGGGTTCTCATGTGTTTAATAAAATACAGGAACAACTGCCTGAAACTTTTTATAAAAAAAAATCAGTCTGGCGGCAGTTCCGCTGGGCCGCTATGGTAGCCGGTATCCTTCTTGTATCTGCATCATTTTATTTCTTTTTAGGAAAAAATAAAAAAAGCGGGGCAACAAATGATCAGCCAGTCGCCTATGAACGGGAAATAAATGAGATCGCCGGTCCGGCGTATGCAAAACAGATATATCATTTCAAAGAGCTGATCGGTTTAAAACAAAGTGAGCTAAAGCAACTGGAAAAAGAATACCCGCAATTGTATCAACAATTCATTGGGGATATCGGGCAACTGGACAGTTCTTACCAGTCATTAAAAATAAACCTGGCCAAAAATCCTAACCGGGAAATGCTTCTGGAAGCCATGATCCGGAATTTGCAACTGCAGAGCGACTTACTGAACAGGCAATTATTGATCATTAAAGAAATAAAACAAAAAAGTATAACACATGAAAAAAGTACTATTTAACACCGCCTTCCTGCTTGCGGGTCTGCTGACCCTGAGCATGGGTTTTGCACAGGACAAAAAAGAAAGAACAGAACCCCGGTTTAAAAAAACAAAGACACATTCAAAATCGTACAGCCTCAGCAGCAGCGATAAGATCAGGCTCAACAACCAGTTCGGTGAAATGAAACTGGTGACATGGGAGAAGAATGAGATCAAAGTGGATGTCAGCATCACCGGCAAATCCGATGATGAGAAAAGAGCACAGGAGATCATAGACAAAATATCCATTGCTGACGGTAAGGACGGAAACACGGTTTATTTTAAAACAAAATTTGCCGATAATGATAAAGATTGGGACGATGACAAAGACAAACATAATAAGGAGGGCAAAAGGGAACATCATAACGAAGGAATGGAGATCAACTATCTCGTTTATCTTCCTTCCGGTAATGCGCTGAATGCAGAGAACCAGTTCGGTGAAATGATCATTCCTGATTATCGTGGCGAAGCTGAAATAGAAAGTCAATTCGGTTCATTGACTGCCGGCAAGATCAGCAATGCAAAGAGTGTTACAGTTGAATTTGGAGAAGCCACTATTGCGGAGATCAACGGCGGCGATCTGAATATTAAATTTTCCAGCGGAACAGTGAACAAACTAAGCGGCGATGTAAGATCGGATCTTGAATTTTCTACTGTAAAACTTGTTGTTGATAACAGCATTAAAAATCTTGTCATCAATAATTCTTACTCTTCTGTCTATCTTGACATGGATAAGAGTTTTTCTGCAAGCTGGGATGTTCAAACTTCACACGGAGGTTTCTCAAACAAAACAGATTTTGCGATCAAAGAGCAAGGCGGTGATGAAAAAGGCTACGGTCCAAGGTTCAGCAGGAATTATAAAGGAACATCTGGTAGTGGTGCAGCTAAAGTAAGGATCAATTCAAGCTTTGGTGAGATCATTGCGGGACATAACCTGCAGGTGGATATGACGGATAAGCATGATGATAAGGATAAACACAAGAATAAATCAAAAAGCAAGACGACACATATTTAGTTTTAGTATAGCCGTGAGTAAGAAAGGATGGTTCCGGAAGGAGCCATCTTTTTATTTCAGATAGCTATTCATCTCCTGCTGGTATGCTTTAGCAGCTTCTCTTGCTTTCTCAGCAAAATCATTTTTGCCTGATGCATAAATGATAGCCCTGCTGACATTCACCAGGATGCCGCAGTCTTTGATCATTGCTTTTTCTGAGATCTCTTTCAGGCTTCCTCCCTGTGCGCCCACACCGGGAACGAGGTAGAAATGATCGGGAGTTAGCTTTCTTATATTGGTAAATTCATTCGCCTGTGTGGCTCCTATGACAAACATCAAATTGCCTGTTGTTCCCCATTTTGAAGCAGTAGATAAAACCTGTTCATATAAAAAACTAACATAGTTCGTGTCTATTGTTACTTCATCAATCCTGTAACCGGCATCTTCATTGCTATCTTTAATTTCTTCTCTGGTTGTTTCAGTAGTTTGGCGGACGATCATCTGTTTCAATTCAAAATCATTGGCCCCTTTATTCGATGTTAATCCCAAAACGATAGCCCATTTATTTTTATGTTGTAAAAAAGGTCTCACTGAATCTTCTCCCATATAAGGTGCAACGGTGATCGCATCAAAGGGCATTGTTTCAAAAAAAGCTTTGGCATACAGATCGGAAGTGTTTCCAATATCGCCCCTTTTTGCATCGGCAATTTTAAAATGCTCCTCGCCGAGATAGCGAACTGTTCTTTCCATGGCTTCCCAGCCTTTTACTCCCAATGCTTCATAGAAAGCTGTATTGATCTTATAGCTTACACAAAGATCTTTGGTAGCATCAATGATGGCTTTGTTAAAAGTAAAAACCGGGTCGGGTTCTGATAAAAGATGTCTGGGGATCTTGCTGATGTCGGTATCCAACCCAACGCAGAGATAGCTTTTCTTTTTATATATCTGTTCAACAAGTTGCTGGCGGGTCATGCAGCGAAGTTAATTAGTTTACTAGTTGATAAGTTAACTGGCAGTTTACAATTAGCTGCTCATGTCTTTATACTTTCGAAATGATCCATTTCTCGATCTCACCTGTTTGCCATGTTGTTTCAATATCAGGCCGCTGCATTACGTCCTGCATAATGGCTTCCTGCTTCTGCCCTCTTTTTAGCGCATCGCTGTACCGGATCTGCGGACTGAATGTGACCTGGCTATAAGCCGGTATCCATTTATCGGGATATTTTTCATGCAGCGTTGCTTCTATCTTTTTTTGCAACAAAAATTTAGGATCGGCTGTTCTTTCCCGCATCTCTGTGAAATTATTCACTGCCATGTCGGCAATGGCATCTGCATCGGGTTTGCGGAGCGATTGATATTCCTGTAAAGTCCTTTTCCAATCCTCTCCATTCTTTTCGATCAGTTCATCCAGTATCCGGCAATCTTCAAAGCCTGCATTCATCCCCTGCCCGAAAAAAGGAACGATGGCATGAGCCGCATCTCCGATCAGCGCAAACTTATCTTCTCTTATCCAGGGATAACATTTTACTGTAACCAATGAAGAAGTTGGATTACTGAAAAACTCTTTTACATAATCAGGCATCAGGGGTACCGCATCCGGAAAGGTTTTCTGAAAGAACTCTTTTACTTTTTCTTCGGTGTTCAATTTAGAAAAAGAGGCTTCGCCTTCAAATGGGAAAAACAAAGTACAGGTAAATGTTTTATCCAAATTAGGTAAAGCGATCAGCATATAATCTTTTCTCGGCCAGATATGCAGTGCGTTTACTTCCATGGCAAATTCGCCATCAGCATCCGGTGGAATGGTCAATTCTTTATAACCACAATCAATATAATGCTGCTGGTAATCGAATTTATCATGCTGCAACTGGTGCTGCAGTCTTGCAGCAGAAAAAGCGCCATCCGCTCCGAAGATGAGATCAGTTTTCGAAGATGGCAACTCTTTTTTGTTCGGGCTATCAAATTCGATCACATCTTTTGTCCAATCAATTGTCGTCAATCGTTCATTGAAATAAATTGAAACGCCATTCTCTTCAGCAAGGTCCATCAGCTTCATGTTCAATGTGCCTCTTGAAACCGAATTGATATACTGCCCTTGCTTTCCATAAGGCTGGAAGGCTGTAGTGCCATCTATATTATGTATGTGGCGGCCATGCATTGGAATAGCAATCTTCTTTATCTCGTCGGCCAAACCAACTTTCTCCAATGCAAGAAGGCCCCTGTCACTTAATGCCAAATTGATCGAACGGCCAGCGATCATTTTTTCTTTCCGCATATCGCCCCGGCGTTCATACAACTTTACTTTATATCCTCTTTTGGATAAATAAATGGAAAGTAACGAACCAACAAGACCCGCCCCGATGATAGTTATATCTTTCTTCATGACTGACTGCTTTGTATCTTATTGAGTGTTGTTTTGATGATATGACCGAAACGCCATACATCTTCGAATGAATTATAGAGGGGAACCGGTGCCACTCTTATCACATTCGGCTCCCGCCAATCGGCGATCACTCCTCTTGTTGTCAACTCGGTAAATATCTCTTTCCCGTTTTTCAGCATCAGCATCGAGACCTGGCATCCCCTTTCATTCTCTTTGGAGGGAGTAATGATCTCTATGAGTTTTTCCTGTTGCCTGCTGTTGATATCATTTAATACAAAATGCAAATACCCTGATAACAATTTTCTTTTTGCATGAAGCTTATCCATACCAGCTTCCTCAAACACCTCCAGTGATGCTTTATGTGCTGCCATTGATAATACCGGTGCATTACTTAATTGCCACCCTTCTGCCGTTGGGATCGCTTCAAAGCCTTTGCCCATTTTAAATCTTGTTTCTTTAGTATATCCCCACCAGCCGGCAAATCTTGGGATGCTTGTGTCCGAAGCCAATTTTTCATGAATATAAACTCCTGCCACTCCGCCCGGGCCACTATTCAGGTATTTATAAGAACACCAGCAGGCAAAATCAACATTCCAATCATGCATATGCAATTCAACATTACCAACAGCATGTGCCAGATCAAAACCAGCATAGGCACCCACAGCATGAGCCGCTTCAGTAATAGTTTTTATATCGAATAGCTGGCCTGTATAGTAATTAACACCGCCAAAAAGAACAAGGGCAACACTATCACCATGTTTTTTTATAGTAGAAATAATGTCTTCTGTTCGTAATGTATGCTCGCCTTCTCCTGGTGAAACTTCAATCACAGCATCTTTTGGATCAAATCCGTGATACTTCGCCTGCGTTTCAAATGCATACTGGTCGGAAGGAAATGCTTTGGCTTCACAAATAATTTTATACCGCTGTTTGGTCGGGCGATAAAAACTCACCATCAGTAAATGAAGGTTGACAGTGAGTGAATTCATTACTACCACTTCATTTTCCTTGCAGCCAACGATATTCGATAATTGCTTCGGAAATATTTCATGGTAAGGCAGCCATGGATTTCTTGCATGAAAATGACCTTCAACTCCAAGACTGGCCCAATCCTCCAGCTCATCTACCACATAATCCTGTGTACGTTTTGTTTGCAAGCCAAGAGAGTTGCCGGTAAGATAGATACATTCCTTTCCAAACATGATCGGGATATAGAACATGTCCCGGAAATGTTTCAGCGGGTCTTTTTCATCAAGCGATTTTGCAAACTCTGATGTATTCTGATAATTCATTTTATTTGCGAGCCCCAAAGGTTTTTGTTATTGAAGGAATTTTGCGGGGCGAAGCAATCTCCTTGCTATATTTTTTATTTTCCCAGCTGCAGTGCTACTATCATCGTCCCTTGCGTCGCACTCTTGTACTGCATATCATTGATCATCTATATTGAACCCCTACGGGGTTCTGGAAACTCAATTATATAATCTTTCTACCAATATGTCGCTCCTACGGAGCTCAGAAAGATTATTTTATTTCTTTTTCTCCGGGATAAATCCCCGGAGCTACTAATATTTCGCCCCTAACGCTTGCGCCTTAGCTTCAGCGTTGGCGCACGGGGCTTTCCTCAAAATCTTTACAATCATGCTCATCATGGTTCTATCGTTGCAATTACTTTCAATTCAATAGCGATCGGCGTCGGCATACTTTTTACTTCAACGGTTGTGCGGCAAGCCTGCACCGAAGTAAAATACGCTGCATATATTTTATTATAAACTGGAAAATCTTTTTTCATATTAGTAAGGAATACTGTTACATCAATGATCTTATCCCAACTGCTGCCGCTGGCCTCCAATACTGCCTTTATATTCGCAAAAACCGAGTGACATTCGGCTTCTATATCATACTTCAGAATATTTCCGTCTTTGTCCAGTTCAAGGCCCGGGATAGAATTGTCTTTGGGATTTCTGGGGCCGATGCCAGAAAGAAAAAGAAGATTACCTACTTTTCTTGCATGCGGGTAAGCACCGAGTGGTGTTGATGCTTTATCAGTATGGATAATGTCAGGCATTGTTGATTTTTAATACAAGGTCTTTAAATGTGACCAGTCCGTCAAACGACATCTGTTTTGGCTCAAATCTCGATCCAATCCAATAGAATAAGATACCCGTTCCAAATAATCCTCCAATTATCAATCCAAGGTTCGAAATCCAAATAGAGGCTATGGCTGTCAGTACACAAAACAACAAACAATAACCTCCTAAATTCTGCCAGGCATTTTCCCTGTATTTTACCGGTGGTAGTGTCTCGGGATTTAGTTTGTTTACTTCTTCTATCAAAATACCGAGATGTTTTTTTGCAAAAGATTCAACCGAGGATGATGGTTGAATTTTGGCATCTATTCCTTTTTTGCTAAACTGGCTGATCAAATGTTTAAAAGTTGCTGCATTCCGGCAATCGGACCCAAACACTTTAATTGGTACAATTACCGGCTTAAATGCTTCTTCCGAAATAAAATTGCAAAGCTCTCCAAGAGTCTTTTTGTTTTTAGGTTGCATTACGTACAACCATGTTTCCATTGAAAAATCCAAGTCAAAGAAATAATTAAAATAATCCGATAACTCATAGGGTTCACTTAAGTCACAAATATTTATCCATTCCTCAATGGTAGTTTCAAGCTCAAGGCTTTCACCCGGATCTATTTCAGGATCAAATTGCTGTTGTTGCAAATAATTTGCCTGGAATATCGCCAGAATTTCTTCAGGAGTATATTTATTTATCGTTCCCAAAATTTATAATTCTATACATACATTCTTCGCCTCTGTAAAAAATTTCAATGCTTCCCAACCGCCTTCTCTTCCAACACCACTGTTCTTCATACCACCGAAAGGAGTTCGAAGATCACGGAGCAACCAGCAATTCACCCATACAATTCCGCTTTCCACTTTTGCTGCTACCCGATTTGCTTTTGAAATATCATTTGTCCAGATACTTGCAGCTAATCCATACTGCGTAGCATTCGCCAGTTGTAAAGCTTCTTCTTCTGTTTTGAATGATTGTAAGGTAACAACAGGTCCGAATATCTCTTCCTGGTTGGTCTGGCAATTTGGTCCTAGGCCTTCAATCACTGTCGGTTGAATAAAATACCCATTGGTGCATCTCCCTTCTACTTTAACTGCATTGCCGCCACATAAAATTTTTCCTCCTTCTTCTTTTGCAATATCAATACACTGCATGATCTTATTAAAATGCTGCTTACTTACAATTGCTCCTTGTTTCGATTCTTCCTCCAACGGGTCTCCTACTTTCAATCCTTTTCCGATCCATTGCAAAAAATCTGCTTTGAATTTCTCATAGATCGTTTCTTCGACCAGGATCCTGCTGCCGCATAAACATATTTCGCCCTGGTTGGCAAACGATGAACGGATCGTATTAAATAACATTTTCTTCCAGGACACATCCGAATTTGCTACATCCGCAAAAATGATATTGGGATTTTTTCCTCCCAGTTCTAAAGAAAGTTTTTTAAATTTTGGCGCCGCAATACCTGCAATTCTTTCGCCGGCCCTTGTACTGCCGGTAAAAGAAATGGCTTTCACTTCGGGATGAGAAACGATTGCTTCGCCTGCACCCGGGCCAGTACCATGAATAATGTTCAGCACACCATCCGGCAGACCGGCTTCTTTACATATCTTAGAAAGCAAGAATGCAGTAACAGGTGTTACTTCACTTGGTTTTGCCAATACACAATTACCAGCGGCCAATGCCGGAGCAATTTTCCAGGTAAATAAATATAAAGGGAGATTCCACGGGGAGATGCACCCAACGATGCCTATCGGCTGGCGAAGCGTATAGTTAACTGCCTTGTCTTCCATGTTATGACTCTCAGTTGCAAAATGCATAATGCCTGTCGCAAAAAAACGAAAGTTGGCAGATGCTCTCGGTATATCAACCTGCTTGCTCAACCAAAGAGGTTTGCCATTGTCATTTGTTTCAGCCAATGCGAGTATTTCTAAGTTGGCATCTATTAATTCTGCAATGCGGTTAAGTATTTTAAATCTTTGCTCAACAGGTGAAACACTCCATGATGAAAATGCTTTTTGTGCGGCATGAACAGCAGCCTCCACATCCTTTTCATTGGAATCAGGAATTTGTCCGTACACTTCAGCCGTAGCAGGATTGATATTATCAATGAATTTTCCGCTTAATGGTGCAATGAGATTGCCGCCGATATAATTTTCTAAGTGATATGGAATATCCAAATTCATGTTTGAAGTTTGATGTTCGATGTTTGAGGTTATGGAGGTCGTTTAACTTCGAACCTCAAACCTCAAACTTCAAATACTACCGGTTCTTCCCCCATCTACCGGAATACTTGTTCCATTTACATAAGAAGCCGCCGGTGATGCCAAAAATGCAGCCATAGCAGCAATCTCAGATGCATCGCCAAAGCGTTTCATCGGCACTTCTTCCATCATATTTTTTTCTACAATATCAACAACGGTATTTCCTCTTTTGGCAATATTCTCTATCAATGATGATAAACGCTGTGTTGATGTGAAACCGGGCAATACATTATTTACAGTGATATTGAATTGCCCTAATTCATTCGCCATGCTTTTTGCCCAACTGGCCACAGCGCCACGAATGGTATTCGATACACCCAAATTCCTCAATGGAATTTTTACCGAAGTAGAAATTACATTGATGATCCTTCCATATCCTTCTTTTTTCATGGAAGGAACAACTGCTTTTGCCAGAATATGATTGCAGATGAGATGCTGGTTGAATGTATTGAGAAACGCTTCTTCTGTAGCTTCAATAACAGGGCCGGCAGCCGGGCCACCACTATTATTGATCAATATATGAACCGGGTTTGATGCAACATGTTTTTCGATCACTGCTTTCACCTGATCAGGTTTGCTGAAATCAGCTACTAAATAATTATGCTGCTGGCGCAATGCGATATCCAAACTGTGGACTGCTGTACTTAACGATTCCTCATTACGGGCAATCAAGGTGCAATTAGCTCCCAGCAAAGCCAGTTCCTCAGCTATGGCCAACCCTATTCCTTGTGTACTGCCGCAAATGACCGCATTTTTGCCTTCCAGAGAGAGATTCATAGTGTCAAACCTATAGAAAATTGTTGTAATTTTTCGACCTTATTACTTCATTTAAAAACTGCTGTATGGCTGTCATCGCACCTTTCAACTTAAAAAAATGGATCGACGAGAACCGTAACTTACTCAAACCTCCTGTCGGCAATCAATGTGTCTATAAAGACGCCGAGAATTTTATCGTCATGGTAGTGGGTGGCCCCAATGCAAGAAAGGATTATCATTTTAATGAAACGGAAGAACTCTATTATCAAATAGAAGGCGATATTGTTGTTAAGATCATCGACAATGGTGAGTTCAAAGACATTCCCATCAAAGAAGGTGAAATGTTTTTATTGCCCCCGAAAACACCACACTCCCCGCAAAGAGGCCCGGGTACGGTAGGTTTGGTGATCGAAAAGAAAAGAGAATCGGAAGACGATGGCTTTATCTGGTTCTGCGAAAAATGCGGCAATAAATTATATGAAGAAACATTGCATGTAGATGATATCGTAAAACAATTACCACCGGTGATGAACCGTTTCTGGGAAGATATGATGCACAGGACATGTGATAAATGCGGAGCTGTGATGGAGCCACCAGTACGGAAAGTTTGAGGTTTGATGTTTGAGGTTTGAGGTTTGATGTTTGAGGTTTGAGGTTATCCTATTATCGAAAATTCATTTTTATGGCTACAATTACAAGGTTTGAAGACCTGGAAATATGGCAATTAGCATTGCAACAAGTAAATAAATTTGATAAGATGGTAGAAGAAACTCCTCTTGCTAAAAATTTTGAGCTACGCAATCAAATGGATGCATCTTCCGGATCTGTCATGGATTGTATTGCGGAAGGCTTTGAGAGGTCAGGAAATAGCGAGTTTAAGAACATGTTAGTAATTGCAAAAGGGTCAAATGGCGAATTCCGTTCGCAACTGTACCGTTGCCTTAACCGAAAACATATTGATCAGGATAGATTTGATTTGTTATATACAAATAATATAAAGTTGGGAAACAAGATCATGGCCTTTATTTCATATTTGCAAAAAACTACGTACAAGGGCCAAAGATACAAGGTAGCCGAGTCTACCCAACCTCAAACTTCAAACCTCGAACATCAAACCCACAAACATCAAACTTGAAAATAGATACCCATACACATATAATGCCCGAGAAAATGCCGAACTGGACAGAAAAGTTTGGCTACGGAGAATTCATTCATCTCGAACACCGGGAATGTGATGCCTGCATGATGAAAGGCGATAAAGTTTTCCGTATTGTTGAACCGAATTGTTTTAAGGAAGATCTTCGCCGCAAGGACATGGAAGAAACCGGTGTGAACATGCAGGTGCTTTCAACCATTCCTGTTTTATTTAATTACTGGGCCAAGCCGTTAGATGGATTTCAAACCTCCCGTTTCCTCAATGATCATATTGCCGAAACAGTTTCCAAAGAACCGCATCATTTTATTGGTTTGGGAACAGTACCGATGCAGGATGTCAGATTGGCCATTAAGGAAATGGAACGCTGTGTAAAAGAATTGAAGATGCCCGGATTGGAGATCGGCAGTAATATCAGCGGAAAAAATTTAAATGATAAAGAGTTCTTTCCTTTTTATGAAGCGGCACAGGAATTAGGTTGCGCCATCTTTGTTCATCCCTGGGAAATGATGGGCGAAACACAAATGGAAAAATACTGGCTGCCCTGGCTGGTAGGTATGCCGGCAGAAACAACAAGAGCTATTTGTTCAATGATATTCGGAGGAGTGTTTGAACAATTTCCCAACCTGAGAGTTGCCTTTGCACATGGCGGCGGCTCCTTCCCTTTTACATTCGGAAGGATCGAACATGGTTTTAAAGTAAGACCTGATCTTGTTGCTGTTGATAATCCTGTTAATCCCGCCAATTATATCGGCAAATTCTGGATAGACAGTTTAGTACATGATAAAAAAGCATTGAGTCATTTGATCGATTTTGTTGGGGAAGACAATATCTGCATGGGCAGTGATTATCCTTTTCCATTGGGAGAGCACAAGCCCGGCAAGCTGATCGAGAAAATGGATCTCGGCAAAAAAACAACAAGAAAATTATTATACAGGAATGCATTGGACTGGCTAAACCTTAATGAAAAATTTCTTTCTGAACACTGATCCAAATAAATGTTACAATATGTTATCAAGAATATCACTTTTGTCCATCTGTTTCTGCATCGTTACTTTATTTGCCAGGACAAGTTGCAACAAAAAATGTCCCTGCAGGTCAGGTGCTATTGATATAGGCTTTATTGGGTTTAATGCTTCGGAAACGGATACCATAATAATGAGAAGATTTAGCAAGGGTTCTGGCTTTTCAGTACTTGGAGATACTGTTATGATAACCCCGGCAAATTCAGGATACTATCCTTCTCATGATACTTTAGGTATTTCCATACGCTATGCTTCTCCGGGGATCATAAGTGACCTTGATTATGAGTTTTTCCTTCCGGGCGCTAACAGGTTATACAGGTTAACCGATTTCACTGAGATCGCAAACGAAGAAAAATGTGGTACCAAAAGTTCCAGGATGTGCCGGAATACTGTACCGACTGTTAAAGTAAACAACCAGGCAAGCAATACTGTTCCCCTGGGCACCTACTCATCTACCTTATATATTCGCAGGTAAAGATCAATTGAACAGGTCGGGATAATCAGTGATGATACCATCCACTCCCATCTTTTTTAATTCTTCGATCTTCGCTTTGTCGTTAACCGTCCAGGGGATCACTTTAATGTTCTGGTCATGGTATTTTTTGATAAGATCAACATTCACCAATTGATAAGCAGGGCTGTAGATGGTTGGCTTAAATCCTAACTCTTTACTAATATCATCTGCACTTCTCTTATCCGTTGCCTCCACCAACACAGCCGTTTTAATGACTGGATATTTTTCGTGTAAATATTTCAGCGTTCTGAAATCAAAAGATTGGATGATAACAAAATCTTCAATTTGCTTTTCCTTTATCACTGCCATCAATAATTCAACAAATTCTTCCGGCTTTGGATGAAAGACACCATCTCCCCCCGGATTGGTTTTTGTTTCGATATTATAAAATGGGAAAGGTCTTCTTCTTGTCATCATGTCCTTTTTCACACTGTCTATCACATCAGCCAGCAAAGGCTTTGTCGCTTTCATCTTTTGTTGCTGCGGAAAGCGGGGATGTGGTTTCATTCCCACATCAAAGGCTTTGGTCTCCTCGTAGGTCATCCAGTAGATATTGAACTTCCTTTCCTCTCTCGGGCCCATATAACTCCCATCAGGCCTGGTCGTGATCTCTTCTCCAAACCATGGCTCATGTGAAAGAATAACTTTTTTATCTTTTGTGATGACAACATCCATTTCAAGTGTAGTAACACCAAGACCGATTGCATGTAACATAGCTGGCACTGTATTCTCCGGCATCAGGCCACGGCAACCACGGTGACCTTGTTTATCAAATTCTCCCTGTACATATGCTTCCGTTGCATTGCCTGGTGAAGCATTTTGCATCTTCTTTGGATTTGAACATGAAAAAATAAATACCAGCAGGCTTACTAAAAGATAATTCTTCATGAAGGAAACACTTTTGGTTTTCTTTTCTCCATTATTGCGGCGATCCATTTTGCATCGCTATCCTTTTGTTTCAATTGCTGAATAATATTATCATAACTTTTCTCATCCCGGTCCTGGCTAAGTTTAAACACATGTTGCAGTTCATTAACCTCAATTTCAAATGGCACAATTGCTTTCATCATTCTTTCAGTGTATTCCGTTGGCAAATTATCAAATACAGTTGAAGATGCAGTATTACCATTCTCATAATGAAGGGTAAGACGTTTCAGAATAGCTACCAGCTCATCTTTATCCCCGATCCGTATGGTTCCATGTGCATGCACACTCATGTAATTCCAGGTGCTGCCCACCGGCTTTGTGTACCAGGTGGCGCTTACATAGGTATGCGGGCCAGTAAATACAGCCAGCACATTTTTATTTTGTTCAAATGCTTTATGATGATCTGTATTTCGCATAATATGACCTGTCAAAAAATATTTTCCGTCTTTCTCATCTATAAAAACAGGGATCTGTGTAACCACAGGCTTACTATCAGCACCCGATCCTGTGAGAAAAACAAAGGGGTGATCTTTCATGAACTGGATTATCTCATCCTGATCCTTTTCCTTGTGATGCGGCAGATCGTACATACTTTAATTTTTGATTTTGGATTTTAGGTTTTAGATTATGAAACTCGCAATCACAGCTCAATCAAAAATCCAAAATCAAAACCCTAAAATCTATAATTATACTGTTTCAGAAATTTTCTCCGCACTCATATTCGCATTTCTCATTGCAATACTTCTTACCACAACAGCTGCAAATCCTTCAAATGCTTTTTTAGTAATAGCATCATCACCCATCATCACAGGAACACCGCTATCACCTCCTTCCCGGATGCTTTGCACCAATGGTATTTGACCAAGGAAAGGGATATCATATTCATCAGCCAGTCTTTTACCACCATCCTTTCCAAAAATGTAGTATTTATTATTGGGTAATTCGGCCGGGATGAAATAACTCATGTTCTCCACCAATCCTATCACCGGTACATTTAATTGCGCCTGCCCAAACATCGCAATTCCTTTCTTCGCATCGGCCAATGCTACATCCTGTGGTGTAGTAACGATCACAGCTCCTGTTACGGGAACTGTTTGCATCAATGTTAAATGAATATCACCGGTACCCGGTGGCATATCCACTACCAGGTAATCCAATTCATCCCAATAAACGTCAGTAACAAATTGACGGATCGCACTGCTTGCCATCGGCCCTCTCCATACCACAGCACTTTTTTCGTCAACCAATAGGCCAATACTGATCAATTTAATTCCATAACGTTCAAGCGGTGCGATCATTGGTTTTTCATTACCCACATCGATCATCATTGGCCTCTCTCCTCTTACACCAAACATGATAGGCACACTGGGTCCATAAATGTCTGCATCCATCAATCCAACTTTTGCCCCGCCCTGCGATAATGCCAATGCAAGATTAGCTGCCACTGTTGATTTACCCACTCCACCTTTACCACTTACAACAGCAATGATGTTCTTTACTTTTGGAAGAATAGCCCCGGTATCTGTTCTCTTTGTTGTTGTATTAGCTGTGAATTTCACATTCACTACCGCCTCTTTATTCACCAATAACTTGATCGCATTCACACAGGCATTTTTGATCATATCCTTCATCGGGCAGGCCGGAGTGGTGAGTACAACAGTAAAGGAAACATAATTACCATCGATCTCGATATCCTTTACCATATTCAGTGTAACAAGATCTTTCCCAAGATCAGGTTCCTGCACATTGCTTAATGCTTCTACTATTTTTTCTTGTGTCATAATCTTATAGCTATTAGCTAATAGCTGTAAGCTGTTAGCTGTTAGCTGGCTTCATAATTGCTATCCAATTGTTAAAAAGCTGCCCAATGGGCAAAGTTAATCAATACACAGTGCAATTTGTTTTACGAAATCAGCAACTTGTCTTTATTTTTGGCGCAGTGAAGAAAATTTTACTTTATACAGCCATATTGCTTTTCTTTTTTACTCAATCTGCCAAAGCACAGTTTGAAACTTCCCGTGATTCTGTAGTTCAATTATATGGTATTGTAATGACGGCCGATAGCCTGGTAGGCGTTCCTGCTGTAAGCGTCGTTGTAAAAGGACAAAACCGGGGTACCATTACAAATGCCCAGGGTGTTTTTTCTATAGTTGTCCTGAAAGGTGACCAGGTAGAGTTTACCCATGTTACCTACAAACCAAAAATGATCACTATTCCCCGAAATCTTGAAGGCAATCAATACAGCGTTGTACAATTGATGATCATTGATACCGTTTATTTGCCAGCTACAATTATCAGGCCTCGTCCTACACCAGAACAATTTGCAAGGGATTTCGCCAATATCAAAGTACCGGATGATGATATAGAGATTGCCCGCAAAAATACCAGCGCTGCCAAGCGAAAAGTATTGATGCAAACAACTCCCGCCGATGGCGGCGAAGCTACCACCATGCAATTCAGAAAAATTGCCAACCAGGCAGTGTACCGTGGGCAAAATCCTCCGCAAAATATCTTCAATCCTGCTGCGTGGGCCGAATTCATACAAGCCTGGAAGCGGGGAGATTTTAAGAATAAGAATTAAAACCCCCTGCCCCCCTAAAGGGGAGACTTAGAGCATATATTCTCATCTTCAATCAAAACTTTTATTAAAGCTGCTGGTTTTTATTATTTAGCAAGCCTCATTACTACTATCATCGTCACTTGCGTCGCACTCTTGTACTTCCTGTACATTGCTCAGCAATTTCAATCTGCTTACATTTGTCCCGGATAATTATTATTAACGCTTTCCCCCAAAGGAGTTCTTCTATACTCCCCTTTAGGGGAATAGGAAAATTTCAACTTTATGAATCTTTCAGGGGGTGTTATCTCCGTCATTGGCGCCGGCACTATGGGTAATGGCATTGCCCATGTATTTGCACAGCATGGATTTAAAGTAACGATCGTTGATGTATCGCTGTCGCAATTAGACAGGGCATTGGTTACTATTGGTAAGAACCTCGACCGCATGGTGGCCAAAGAGATCATTCGTAAAGAACTGAAAGATGAAACACTGGCCAATATCAGCATACAATCCAACCTGATCGAAGGAGTGAAAAATGCTGAATTGGTAGTGGAAGCTGCTACAGAAAATATAGAATTGAAATTGAAAATTTTTGAGGAGTTGGATAACTATACTCCTAAATCAGCGATATTGGCTACTAATACTTCATCTATCTCGATAACAAAGATCGCAGCGGTTACCAACAGGGCCAATAAAGTGATCGGTATGCATTTTATGAATCCTGTACCGGTAATGAAGCTGGTGGAGATAATCAATGGCTATGCAACAGATAAAGAAGTAACTGATACTATCGTTGACCTAAGCAAAAAACTGGGTAAAGTACCCTGCGTGGTGAATGATTATCCCGGTTTTATTGCTAACCGCATATTGATGCCGATGATCAATGAAGCGATCTGTAGTTTATATGAAGGTGTGGCTGGTGTGGAAGAAATTGATACGGTGATGAAACTGGGTATGGCCCATCCTATGGGTCCTTTACAACTTGCCGACTTCATTGGCCTGGATGTCTGTCTTGCGATATTAAGAGTATTACATGATGGTTTTGGCAATCCCAAATATGCACCTTGCCCTTTATTGATAAATATGGTGACAGCAGGCAAACTGGGAGTAAAAAGCGGCGAAGGTTTTTATGTGTACACTGCAGGAAGCAAAGATTTTGTAGTTAGCAAAAGATTTCAGTAAAAGGAACGAGTATGAGGATCTGGTCGCTCCACCCAAAATACCTGGATGCAAAAGGATTGGTAGCCCTGTGGCGGGAAACATTGCTGGCCAAACATGTTTTAGAAGGAAAAACAAAGGGCTATAAAAATCACCCCCAACTTAACCGGTTCAAAAAACTCAAGTATCCTTGCGCTGCGATCGATCAATACTTATCTGCTGTCTATGATGAAGCCTTAAGCAGGGAATATAATTTTGACAGAACAAAATTTCGCCAACGCAACAAACCTGTAAAGATCACCGTTACACAAGGGCAAATTGACTATGAGACAACCCATTTGCTGAAAAAACTAAGATTGAGAGATGCAAAAAAGTATAAAGAGGTGAAGGCAGAAAAAATGTATGAGGTCCATCCCCTCTTTAGGATCGTAAAAGGCGGGATCGAGGAATGGGAAGTTTTGTAATCCTGTTGGGAAAATTTCCGATTATATTTTTCTATCTTGTTGACGATAAATCATAATATCCTGCACATCATGAAACCAAGTTCAAATTATTTCGTACGAACCCTCGCCTGTTTATTATTATGTGGCGCTTCCTGCATTTCCTTTGCACAGGAAACTAAAAAATTCGATGTCAGCTTTGTTGTTTTCAACACCGTGTCAAAAAAATACCTGAAGCAACTTGATTCCGTGGTATTAAGGAATGACCTCACCGGTGACGAATGGATCTATGACAATATGCAAACAAAGGATAGCATTTTTAAGATGGAAGGAATAGAATTAAGCAAATACAGGATCATCCCTTACCAAAAAGGAATGATCATTCCTTTTGTTGATTTTTCTGCCTGTACTTTTTGCAGGAATAAAGTGAATATGATCGCCTACACTTCCACTACCAATAAGATATTTGACAGGGTCTTTATCGGGCCTCATTATGATAAAGGTTTCGACCAGCTGGTAAAGGATTTTTCAGCAGCCCTGACAAAAGATGAAATAAAAACATTGAACAAAACAGAGAACAAGCTGAAAGTAAAATGCTTTATTACGGCAGATGAAAAACTGAGTGACATTGTGTTCGACCAGGCCGATCTTTCAGAAGAAATAAAAAGGCTGATCAGGAAAGGATTTGCCAATACCAAAGCCTGGAAACCCGCCATTACCAACGGCAAGCCCTATGATGATTATATTTCACTATCCGTTGCCAAAATAGTGGATTAGATCAATTCAGCCACTATTTCTCCCCGGCTATTCAGCTTATTCAACAAGTCTGCGACCTGCTTCTTCGGTACAGCAATTTCCAGTAAACAAAACAATTGAAGTTCCTGTTTTAGTATCACACAATCAAATTGCTTAACCAGTTTCATCACTCCGTTCATCAATGTATAATCAAACTGCAGGCGATAATTGATAAGAACAGGCTTTTGTATGATCGAAGCAGACTCCAATGCCTGTGCTGCGACCGATCTGTACGCATTGATCAGGCCCGGCACCCCCAGTAATGTTCCGCCGAAATAACGGACAACAATTATTAAAACATCGGTCAGCTGCTTGCTGTCAATTTGCCCAAGTATGGGTCGTCCTGCTGAACCGGAAGGCTCACCATCATCACTCACCCTGAAATTATTTCCATCCAATCCGAGCCTGTATGCAAAACAGTGATGGCTGGCTTTGGGATGTTCTTTCTTTACCATTGCCAGCTTTTCTTTGAACTCGTTTGCATCAGTAATCCGAAAAGCATAAGCAATGAATTTGCTGCCTTTGTCTTTATAGTCAGCCACAGGATAATTTCCAATTGTATTATAATGATCAGGCATCATGCTGGCCAAAACTAAAACAATTAAATTTGCCGAATGAAGATGCAGGAAGCAACTTATTATCTCCTGAACAAACTTCGCAGCATTTATTCCGAAAGTGAAACCTCACAGATCACCGATTGGATGCTGGAACATATCACCGGCTCTAAAAAAGCCGAACGGATGATATATAAGAATGAAACGATCACACCCGAAGAAGAAAAACAGGTAGTGCAATACACAGCAAGGTTATTGCAGCATGAGCCGGTGCAATATGTGCTGAATGAAGCCTGGTTTTGCGGGTTGAAATTCTATGTTGACAAAAATGTGCTGATACCTAGACCCGAAACAGAGGAACTGGTAGAATGGATCATTACGAATTTAAAATTCCCTATTGACGAATTAAAGATACTGGACATTGGCACCGGCTGCGGCTGCATCCCTGTTTCATTGAAAAGAAGGATACGAAAAGCCGAGGTCTGGGCTTGTGATATAAGTGATCTTGCTTTGACCATTGCCCGAAAGAATGCTGATGATAATGGCGCATTGGTTGATTTTGTCGGGCTGGATTTCCTGGATGAACAACAAAGAAAACAATTACCGCAGGTAGATATTATCGTCAGTAATCCACCCTATGTGCCCCAAAAGGATAAAGAAACTATGCAGCAAAATGTATTGAATTACGAGCCGCATACTGCATTATTTGTTCCCGACAATGATCCACTGGTCTTTTACAAAGCCATTGTTGAATTTGGCAAAGAACACCTTCACAAAGGAGGAACTATTTATTGCGAGATACATGAAGATCTTGGCGGACAAGTTTCGCTATTATTTGCATCTCACGGTTATTCTATTGAACTGAAAAAAGATATGCAGCAAAAAGACCGGATGATCAAAGCCACTCGTTAATCACTTAATCATCCACCTGGGCAAACACTTTGGCATACCTGACCAGTTTAGCTACTCTCATCACCCTGAAAACTTCTCCGTAAAGAGCCGCTGTATCGGCATTGATGATCACAGTAGGTGTATCTCTTTTTTCTTCCTTGTACCGGAGTATTGTCTTTGTTAGCAATGAATCAAATTCTGCACTGGGAACTTTTTTTCCACCAAGATAAAATTGTTGTTGCTTGTCTATGCTCACCATGATATTTTGTCTTGCCTTTCCCTCTTTATCTGCCTTAGGGTTCTGTACCGGGATAATATTAGGATTAGCCAGTGTGGCAACGATCAAAAAGAACATCAGCAGGATAAAAAGAATATCATTCAACGAGTCGGTGAATACTTCTGATTCTTCTTTATGTTTTTTTCTGAAACCCATTTGTAATGCTTTGATGATAAAATGGCTTGTTTAAAGAATGTTTAGCTTAACGGGTTGGTTCCTGTAAAATATCAAGGAAATCCGCTTCAGCTGCTTCCATTCTATTAGCTGTTTTATCGATCTGTGTTTTTAGATAGTTGTACGCCAGGTAAGCACACAAACCAATCACAAGACCTGTAATAGAAGTGATCAGCTTGGTATAGATACCACCGGCAATCGTTCCTACTTCAAACTCATTTGAATTATTGATCTTCGAGAACAATTGCATCAACCCTACCAGTGTTCCTACGAAACCGAATATCGGCGCTGCTTTTGAAATAACCGATAATACACCCAGGTTCCTTTCCATTTTATACATTTCCAGTTGTCCCACATTATCCATGCTTTTTTCAATACTATCAATGGGCTTGCCGATACGCTGAATTCCTTTATCAATGATACGGGCCACCGGGCTGCTGTTATTCTTGGCAAAACTCCTGGCTGCTGCTACATTACCGCTTACGATATTGTCACGGATAATGTTCATGAAGTTGTCATCGATCTTAGCTGCATTGCGGATGGCCATGGTACGTTCTGCAAAAACATATACAGCAAACAATAGCATGGCCGCAAGAGGGATCATTATCCATCCTCCCATTTTTAGCAACTCAAAAAAGCTCAGGTTCCCGTCATGATTAGTGTCGCCGGCAGCGAATTTTACAATTTGTTGTGCAGTGTCTGCGATCTGTAAAAAGTCAAACATAGATTTTCTTCTTTAGGTGTAAAAGTAGGTGTTGAACACTGATTCAGTTATTTGTATTATCAACACTTGTCAATAATCTGTTTCCCTGAACGAGAAAAATAATGCCACGTTGTTTGAAGGAGGTAAGTTTTAGAGTTATTTAACGGAAAAAGGTTTCAAAGGTTCCAAAAGTTAAAATGGTTTAAGAAGTTTTGTTGAACCTCTTAAACCATTTCAATATCTAAAGCAATAAATTTTTAGCTTTTTGTGCCGGCTTGTTTCACCATCAGTGCCTGGATCTGTTTCATCGTTAATTCCATTCCATCCGGGCTGCCATCAAGGAAAATGACATTGCCTTTTCCATATTCTGCAAAATTCTTGATGGCCTCAGTCCACATACTGAAAAGGATAACATTGGTATCAAGATTAGCTTGTTTCATTTGTTCGGCGGCTTCCGTCATACCTTTTGCTACTTCCTGGCGGAAGAGAGCAACACCCTGTCCGCGGAGTCTCGCTGCTTCTTTTTCTGCCTCAGCGGATATTTTTATCGCATTACCTTCAGCCTCGGCAGCTTTTGTTTTAGTAATAAGCAAAGCTTGTCCCTCATTTTCTGCCGCAGCTTTCAGGTTATTTGAAGCTACTACCCTGCTCATGGAGTCGAGGATCAATTTGTCGAAAGTAATATCATTGATCTGCAGATCCTGCAAATGATAACCCCATGTTTCCAATTGATGATCTATCTCTGTTTTCACATATTCTACGATCTCTTTACGAAGACCTAATATTTCTGCCTGTTTTTTGGTGGCAACAAAAGAACGGATATTACCTTCAATGGTCCTTATCAATGCCTGCATCAGGTCCTTGTCAGCAAAAAATTTAAAAGCTACTTTTTTGATCGTTTCTTCCTCCGCATTTTGCACAGAATACAGCAGCATACTTTTGAAATATACATTTGCCTGGTCAGCCGTTACAGCCTGGAATTCCAATTCTACGGAACGATTCTGAATGGACACTTTGCGGGCCACTGATTCAATGATCGGGATCTTAAAATTCAATCCGGGCCTTGCCATCCGGGTATATCTGCCCAACCGGGTTATTACACCGACATACCCCTGGCTGATAGTAAACAGCCCGCTGAAAAAGATAAAGACAATTACCAATATCCACCAATACTGTGCAAACCAATTTCCGATGTCCATAATGTTAGTTTTAGAAATGTAAGTTAAGATATTTTATATGGGCAGTGGCGGGTAGTTAGTGAACCCTTTCCCACTTATCACTAGCTATTCCCTACTCGCTGTTTAACTTTTTTCCTCCCAAACCTGCACCAGGTGAATCATCGTTTCCACCGCTTTATTCATATCCTGCACACTGATAAACTCCAGTTTGGAATGAATAGCCTGCTCACCGGCAAAAAGATTCGGACAAGGCAATCCCATAAAGGAAAGACGACTGCCATCTGTACCGCCCCGGATACTTTCTATTTTTATAGTAAGACCCGCTCTTGCCATGGCTTCTTTGGCATAGTCCACCACATGAGGATTGACATCCAGTATCTCTTTCATATTGCGGTATTGTTCTATCACATGAAATTCAAAAGAAGCTTTGGGATAAGTTCTCATTCTTTCTTCGATCTGCGTCCTTAAATAATCTTCTTTTTTCTGCAAACCATCTGTTTCAAAATCCCGGATAATAAAATCTATGGTACATTTTTCAGCAATGCCTTCCACTCTTACCGGGTGAATAAAACCTCTTCTTCCGTCCGTAGATTCAGGTGATAATCGATCTTTTGGCAATGCGGCTAAAATCTCTCCTGCAATTTTCATTGCATTGATCATCTTATCTTTTGCATACCCCGGATGCGCAATTACTCCATGAATAATCACCTGCACTCCATCAGCACTAAAAGTTTCATCCTCTAATGAACCGGTATCGCCGCCATCCAATGTATATCCAAAATCAGCACCGAGTTTTTCCAGGTCAACTTTGACTGTTCCCTTTCCTACTTCCTCATCTGGTGTAAATAGTATTTTTATTTCCCCGTGTTTTACATGTTCATTGCTCATTAAAAAATTAGCAAGATCCATGATCTCTGCCACGCCGGCTTTATCATCCGATCCCAACAATGTTAATCCCGAAGCAGTAATAATATCATTCCCTATCTGCTTTTGCAGATACGGGTACTCACTCATCCGCAATACTTGTGATATATCATCCGGCAATACGATATCCTGTCCTTTATACTTTTTATGAACAATTGGCTTCACGTTTGTGCCGCTGCAATCCGGTGCTGTATCCATATGCGCACAAAAACAAACGACAGGTACTTTTTTATTAGTATTGGATGGAATAGTGGCATATACATAACCAAACTCATCCATATGCGCATCGGCAATTCCCATTTGTTGCAATTCATGGGCAAGCACCTTACCTAAGTCTTTCTGTTTTTCTGTAGAAGGAAAAGTATTTGATTGCGGATCGCTTTGCGTATCTATTTGAACATATCTCAAAAACCTGTCTGCGGCGGTGAACTTATAATCAGAAAACATATATTTCTATTTGGGGCATCGAATATACAACTCAATAGGCAAAGGGCAATTGGCAGCAGACAATTAACAAAGTCTCAAAATAGCAAAGGGCTCACTTCAATAGTGAACCCTTGCTTATTGTTAATTGTATATTGTCTATTAGAGTTACGGCATAATGATCAATGGCTTCCCTCCCACAATCTCTACTAACTCCAGGTCGAATATAAGGTCCTGCCCCGCTAACGGATGATTAGCATCCAGCATCACAACAACATCTTTTATTTCTACTATCGTTACCTGGAATTGCTGTCCCTGTCCGTCACTCATCATCAATGGCATTCCTGTTTCCAATTCCATATCAGCCGGGAAACGTTCTTTCGGCATTTCGATCACCATTTCAGGGTTGCGGGGACCGTATGCTTCATTATAAGGAATATTGATCGTCTTTTTTTCACCGACACTCATACCCGTTACTCCATCATCAAACCCTTTTATCACCATGCCGCTGCCTACCTCAAACTCCAATGGCTCCCGGCCTGCTGAAGAATCAAATGTTTCGCCGGAAGTGAGTTTGCCATGATAATGCACTTTTATTTTATCCCCGTTTTTTACCTGCTCCATACTATGTTTTTTTGATTTAAAAATGGCTTGCAAGGTAGGCCAATTTCATCAATGCAACCCTTTAAATATTTAGTACTGTCTGAGTTGATATTTTATGTACTTTGAAACCAGTTTAAAATCGCTTATATGAAATTTCCTCTCCTGGTATTGACGATCGCTTTAAGTGTGCAGTGCACTGCTCAGCAAAGTTTTACTACAAATGGTGCCGATAATGACAGGATAATAACCGGCGCTGATCGTATCCCTGTTTACTTACCCTTATTAAAAGGAAAGAAAATAGGAATATTTGCCAATCAAACTTCAGTAGTAGGCAACACGCATTTGGTTGATACATTAATGAAACTCGGCGTTGATATCAAATTAATATTCGGACCCGAACATGGTTTTAGAGGAACAGCTGATGCAGGAGAAAAAGTAGGCGATTATATTGATCAGAAAACAGGGATCAAAGTAATTTCTCTCTATGGTGCTAAAAGAGTTCCTTCAGCGGAAGATTTGAAAACTGTTGACCTTCTCATTTTTGACCTGCAGGATGTAGGTACCCGTTTTTATACTTATATAAACTCCATGCAGGAGTTTTTGGAAACGGCGTTAGAAAATCATAAACCCTTATTATTATTAGACAGGCCCAATCCAAATGGATTTTATGTGGATGGCCCTGTATTAGATCTGAAATATAAAAGTGGTGTAGGCAAACAACCTATTCCAATTGTGTATGGGTTGACAATGGGAGAATATGCAATGTTTTTATTGGGAGAAAAATTAGTAAGTGAAAAAGCCAATGCCATCAATGCTTACAATATCACTACAGAGCCAACAAGAGATACTCCGTTTCACTTCCAGGTGATCAAGTGTAAAAATTATACGCATAAAAGCAAGTATGTTTTACCCGTAAAGCCCTCTCCTAATCTTCCAAACATTCAATCAATATATCTTTATCCTTCTACTTGTTTTTTTGAAGGAACGGTATTGAGCGAAGGAAGGGGAACCAACAAACAGTTCCAGGTATTTGGCCATCCTTCTTATCCAAAGGATATGATTTCATTTACACCGAACCCGAATGAAGGAGCAAAAAATTCCAAACTATATGGGCAGGTTTGTTATGGCTGGGATCTTAGTGGTACACCCGAAGAAGTGTTGGCAAAAACAAATGGCCGGATCCAGCTTAAGTGGCTGATGGATGCCTATAAGTTATTTCCTCAGAAAGACAGCTTCTGGCTTGTTCCTAAGTCAGGTAATATGGAACAATCCTTCATTAACAAATTGGCCGGCAATAATGATCTCTGGCAGCAAATAAAAGCCGGAAAAACGGAAGAAGAGATAAGAGCAAGCTGGCAGCCTAAATTGAGCGAATACAAGATCATTCGAAAAAAATATCTTTTATACGACGACTTTGAATAATCGCTTATTTTTATGAATGCACAGGTATTTTG
>JABFRU010000050.1 GCA_013140985.1 Chitinophagaceae bacterium
ATCAGCCGGAGGAGTTACTACTGTGTCAGCTGGTTTTGTTGTGTCTCCACCTTCTTTTCCTTTACCGCTGTTGTTACAAGCAACAAAAACTGTAGCGAGAATTGCAATTGCAAAAAACTTTTTCATTGTACTTTTTTTTGGGGTTTTAAAATTTATGGCGGCAAAGGTAGCCGGATATGCCAGATTATCAAATATTACCGAAAGTTTTTTTGATCCTCTAAGTAAAAAGAACAGGTGAGAATCAAGGGCTTGCCTATTTCTTCCTGAAAAAGATACGAACCGGCACCCCGGTAAGATCAAAATGCTCCCGGAGCTGGTTTTCCAGGTAGTTCTTATAAGGCTGTTTGATATCGTCGGGGAAGTTGCAGAAGAAAGCAAAGGATGGCACCACGGTTGGCAACTGGGTGATGAATTTTATTTTGATGGGATGCCCCCGCACCACCGGCGGCTTATAGCCCTGGATGGCTTTCAGTAAAACATCATTGAGCTTTGAAGTGGATACTTTCTGTGAACGGTTTTCGTAAACCTGCAATCCAATTTCAATGGCTTTGAATATCCTTGTTTTTTCTTTGGCAGAAATAAACAGAACCGGTACATCAGTGAACGGGGCGAATTTGTGTTTCAGCTTTGTTTCATATTCCTTAGCCGTATTGGTTTCTTTGGGCATGATATCCCACTTGTTCACCAATACAACGATCCCTTTTCCTTTTCTTACGGCAAGGCTGAAGATATTCATGTCCTGCGCCGTGATACCCTTCTCTGCATCTATCAGCAGTAAACATACATCGGCCTCATCCATAGCTTTAATGGCCCGGATAACGGAATAGAATTCAAGATCTTCTTCCACCTTGTTCTTCCGGCGGATGCCTGCTGTATCTATCAATACAAATTCTTTCTGAAAAAGATTGTAATGCGTATGGATAGTATCTCTTGTGGTGCCTGCAATATCGCTTACAATGGTCCGCTCCTGTCCCACCAATGCATTCAGCAATGATGATTTGCCCACATTGGGCTGCCCGATGATGGCAAATTTGGGCAGGGCATCCATCTCTTTTGTTTCTTCTGATGCGTCTTCAGTGATCAGTGCGGCGACAGCATCCAATAATTCGCCGGTGCCACTACCACTTGCTGCAGCAATGAAGAAGACCTGGTCAAAACCGAGGCTGTAAAATTCATTGGCCTCGAGCTGGCGCTCAGGATTATCCACTTTATTGACAGTGAGAAAAACAGGTTTGGTGCTTTTGCGCAGCACAGCAGCCATGGTATCATCAAGGCTGGTAATGCCGGTAGCCGCATCAACCATAAAAACGATAGCATTCGCTTCTTCAACCGCTATCAATACTTGTTTGGCGATCTCCAGTTCAAATGCTCCTTCACCACCGGGCACAAAACCGCCGGTGTCTATCACATTAAATGTTTTTCCGTTCCAGTCGGCCACACCATACTGGCGGTCACGGGTAACACCGCTTACATCATCCACAATGGCTTTGCGTTGTTCGAGCAGGCGATTGAACAATGTACTTTTTCCGACGTTAGGACGACCGACTATAGCGAGTGTGAATGACATATTTTTTTATTCAGATAAAAACTAAAAGATAATAACTAATAGTTGGGATCGTTCAAATTCCAGTTTCACTCCTTGATACTCATTAGAATTTTCCAGAAGTGAAGAGCTGACCCCTTAACACGCCTCACTTTTATCTTTTAGTTATTAGTTTTTCTCTAATATCCGTATTCCTTCAATTGCATCTCGTTCTCTCTCCACTTTGGTTTTACTTTTACAAAGAGTTCAAGAAAAACCTTTTGCCCGATGAATTTTTCTATATCAGCCCGTGCCGCAGTGCCCAGTTTTTTTATCATGCTCCCTTTTTCACCGATCAATATTACTTTTTGTGTTTCCCGCTGCACAATAATATCGGCCACAATTTTTACCAGCGTTTCTTTCTCTTTGTATTCTCTTACCAGCACAGCAGTGTGATAAGGTATCTCATCTCTTGACATTTCATAGATCTTTTCCCGTATCAGTTCACTTACAAAGAAACGGGTATTCAGATCGCTGATATCATCGCCATCATAAAACGGCTGGCCCTCGGGCAATAATTCGAGCAGGCCATTGATCAGTTTCTTTTTATTGATACCGGACAAAGCCGAAATGGTGATCACTTTCTTACAATAAGGCCGGGCAGTAAAAAAATCAACGGCTTCTTTGATGGCTGCTTCACTTACCAGGTCGATCTTATTCAGTGCAACAATGGCCGGCACCCTTAATTTCAATGCTGTAAAGATCTCATCCGTTTCTTTCCAATTATCTTTTACATCTACCAGCAATAAGGCCACATCTGCATCTTCCAGGGCATTCTTCACTGCTTCCATCATTTTTTCATGCAGCTTATACTTTGGATCAATGATGCCGGGAGTGTCGGAAAAAATAATTTGATAATCTTTCTCTGTCATTATCCCTTTGATGCGATGCCTTGTTGTCTGCACTTTGGAGGACACAATGGCCAGCTTCTCTCCCATCAGCGCATTAAACAATGTGCTTTTGCCGGCATTAGGCTTACCAAATATGTTGACGAAACCTGATTTCATGAAAAGAGTGCAAATGTACGTTATCGGTTCCAGAGCGGCTCTGCGAAACTTGCAGTTTCGCAGGTTTTATTCTGTTGCTTTCAGCAACATTATCATTTAATTTCATTCAAACCTTTATCTATGAGCTATGAATTCGCCGATGGGTATAAGATCAGGGATCAATCTGCTACTCATTTCCTCACCTTCACTATTATGGGATGGATTGATATTTTCAGCCGTCAACGATATAAGGATATAATAATCGAAAGTTTCCGGTTTTGCAGAAAAAATAAAGGCTTGCTGATCGGTGGTTATGTGATCATGTCAAATCACATTCATACCATCTGGACAGCCACTAATGCCAACTTAAGTGATATTATCCGGGACTTTAAAACGTACACAAGCAAAGCGATCTCATCATCTGTTGAAACGGAACCAGAAAGCAGGCGGGAATGGCTTTTGTACATGTTCAGGTTCTTTGCCAACCGAACCAATGCAAACGAAAATTATAAAGTATGGACAGGCAATAATCATCCTGAAGAGATCCACAGCGATTCATTTCTCCGGACTAAACTGAATTATATTCATGAAAACCCTGTAAGGGCCGGATTGGTTACTGAAGTGTCGCACTATTGCTATAGCAGTGCCTCTAATTATGAAGGGAAAAAAGGATTGATGGAAATTGATCTTTTATATTAACACATCGCCCAAGGCGATAAAATAAAAATGCGGGACTACAAGTCCCGCATAGCTTTAGTTGCGAAGGGGAGGATCGAACTCCCGACCTACGGGTTATGAGCCCGTCGAGCTACCGCTGCTCTACTTCGCGGTGCAAAACTAACGGAATGAGGGCTATGTACCAAAGAAAAAACGTCTGCAATTGCAGACGTTTTCATAATTATACCCTTATGCTCTATGAACCACTCTTTGAAATACTGCTGGCGCCGCTGGTCTTGATATCAGTGATCACTCCGTTGCCTTTATACCGCACATCACTTGCACCGCTGGCATGAGCTGATAATTCTTTATTGACCGTAATTTTTATATCGCTGGCACCCGATGCTTTCGCATTGCAGATATCAGTTACAAGATCAAATCCTTTGAAAGTGCTGGCCCCGCTTGCTTCTATATCCAGTTGTGAAGTGGTCCCTGTCAATGTTACATCGGAAGCGCCACTCAGATCAACCGTCAGTTTTTTGGCATCAATGATCCCTTTCAGATCGCTGGCGCCGGATTGTTTGATGGATAAAGCATCCGCTTTCAATGTGCCGGTAATGAACACATCGCAGGCACCGCTGATGCTTAGCTTATCAATATCCTTAAAAGATATATAAGCTTTAAGGTCTTTATTACCTTTTGTCCATTTCAATCCTTTATTATCATACTTGATATAAAGGATACCGTCTTTTACTTCTACAATGATGTTATCCCTGTACTTTGTTTCTTTAGCGCTGACAGCCACTGCTTCTTCAGTACTCTGGCTTATGTAAACATCAAATGCACTGGAGACACTGATGCCATGAAAATTCTTTGCTTCTCTTACTTCTGCATTGGGATCATTTACTTTTTGAGATATAGCTGCTATTGAAAAAGAAAATAATAAAAAAAGGCTGACTATTTTTTTCATGATTATTGGTTGAATAGATTATTTGGCTTTTATTTTCTGAACAGAACCACCGGTACTGGTCTTTATTTCACGGACTGATGCATCTCCTTTATATTTTACAGCTCCGCCGGTATTGGCCTTTACCTGTAATTCTTTTTTTGCAGTTATCCATACCCGTGCCCCGGTACTTACTTTGATATCGCATGAAGTAGTGCTCATATCTTCGCCATAGAACTTGCTGCCGGTATCTCCCTCAATGCTGAAGTCCTCTGCGCTGCCGGTAAGTGTTATTTTTGAACCCGTGTTCTGCTCTACTTCCAGGTCTGTGATATTCACTTCTCCTTTTACAATTGCACCTGTATTAGCTGTTATATCAAGCGATGATGCTTTTAATATGCCATCGATCTCAACTTCTGCGCCTGTGGTCACAGTCAGTTTGTCGAGTGTTTTATAAGATACGTATGCTTTTAGTTCTTTGTTCCCTTCTTTCTTATTGATCGAACCCATTTTACTTTCATAATGAATTTTCAGAATACCGTTTTCTACTTTAGTCATAATTTTATCCCTGAATTCTGTTTTAGAAGCGCTGACAGCTACTTCTTCTGTCGTACCTTCTGACAGGTATAATTTAATACCGGTGGCTACCTCTATTCCAGTATAACCGCTAACAGATCTTTTTTCAGCATTAGCATCGTTTACAATTTTTTGTGCTGACGCGGCAAAGACAAAGCCGATCAATAAAAAAAAGCTGACTATTTTCTTCATAAACTATGTGGTTTGCTGTGATACGAAGAATACGGTAGAAAAGTTACACCTATTCATCACTTATTTCAGCTTATATTTGCTGCAGATCCCGCTTTGTTGCGGGACAAAGTTCTTAGCCTTTGACTTAAAGGCTTTTGTTACAGCGTTTCCGGGGTGTTTAGCCCTGAGCCTGACGAAGTGCACTTCGCCAAGTTCAGTGTCTGATCTGAGATCATACCCGTAAAACCTGGTCAGGGTAATGCCTGCGAAGGGAGGTTCCGCCACAGCGGAACATGTGTCATGCTGAGTTTATTGAAGCACACCTTTCTCAATAGCATTTCCCTCTCATTTTCGACCATTGATTTCGCTGATTAAAATGATTAGTGTTTTTAAACTCGATCATTTTTCACCGGGTCGTGGTTTAACCTTTTAAAAAAAGAAAAATGAAGAGGATTGCCATTTTATTTATTTCAGTTGTTGGATGCAACAACCTGTATGCCCAAAGCGATTCAACAGCCAAAGACAGTTTTTATGTAATGACCCCTGTTGAGGTAAGGGCTGTCCGTGCAGGAGATAATGCACCTTTTACAAAGACCAATCTCTCAAAAAAAGAAATTGCAAAGACCAATTTGGGACAGGATATTCCTTTTATCCTGAATCAAACACCTTCTGTAGTGGTGAACTCTGATGCCGGCAATGGATTTGGTTATACCGGCATCCGCATCCGCGGCACTGATGCAACAAGGATCAATGTAACACTGAATGGTATCCCTTATAATGATGCAGAAAGCCAGGGAACATTTTTTGTTGACCTACCCGATTTTACTTCATCCGCAGGAAGCATACAGGTACAACGGGGTGTTGGCACATCTTCCAATGGAGCCGGTGCATTTGGAGCCAGTATCAATTTCAGCAGTAATGAACTTAACAAAGATGCCTATGCTGAATTGAATACTGGTTATGGCTCATTCAATAGTTATAAAACTACACTGAAAGGCGGCACCGGTTTAGTGGGCTGTCATTTTACAGTTGATGTGAGAGTATCAGCAACCGGCAGCCAGGGTTTTATTGACAGGGCCGGCAGCCGGATGAGTTCACTGTATTTTTCTCCTGCATATTTCGGCAAAAAAAATTCTTTGCGGTTGAATGTATTTACCGGTAAAGAAAAAACATACCAGGCCTGGTATGGTATCAGCGAGGCTGATCTGCGTTCAGGTATGAGAACTATCAATTATGCGGGAACAGAAAAACCGGGGGAACCTTATAATAATGAGACGGATAATTATACACAAACACATTATCAATTATTTTTTGACCAGCTTATCGGTGACAAACTATCATTCAATACTGCAGTATTCCTGACAACCGGTGAAGGATATTATGAACAATACAAAGCCGGCCAGTTATATGCAGATTATAATTTGCCCGACCCGGTACCGGGCCCGGCTTCCGACATGGTTCGCCAGCTTTGGTTGAACAATGATTTTTATGGATCGGTCTCTTCGCTGCAATTCAAGAATAAAAAGAACCAGGCAACGCTTGGCGGTGGTTTCACAAAATACAGGGGTTTGCATTATGGAAAACTAATTTGGGCCGCCAATGGTTTTGCAGGGACACAACCAAATGGCAAATGGTATGATCTTGGCGCTTTGAAAACAGATCTCAATATTTATTTTAAACATCAATGGCAATTCAAACAACATTGGTTCTTCTTCTACGATCTGCAATACAGGCATATCAACTATGATATCAATGGTTTCAGGAATAACCCGTCATTGATCATCAACAATGAGTTTGATTTTTTCAATCCCAAAGCCGGGATCAGTTATGCAAAGAATGGCTGGAAAGGATATGCATCATTCGGTATCGCCAATAAAGAACCTAACCGGGATGATTTTGAAGCCGGCACTGCACAACAACCCAAACCGGAAAGATTATATAATACAGAACTCGGCATAGAACAAACAAAAAATAATTATAACTGGGGGGCTACATTATATTACATGAATTATAAAGATCAGTTGGTATTGACAGGCAAGATCAATGATGTTGGCGCTTATACAAGAACAAATATGCTGGAAAGTTACCGGGCAGGGATTGAAATGCAGGGTGGTTATCGTTTTAAAAAATGGTTCAATGCTTCAGGAAATCTTACCATCAGCAAAAACAAGGTGAAGGATTTTGCCGAGTATATTGATGACTATGACAACGGCGGGCAAAAGGTCAATAACTATTCCTCCAGCGATATTGCTTTTTCCCCGAATATTGTTGGCGGCGCCACGCTGAATTTTTTACCAGTGAAAAATGCAGAGTTGAGTTTATTGAACAAATATGTGGGCAAGCAATACCTGGACAATACACAGGATAATGGCAGAACGTTAAATGCTTTTTACGTAGCGGATATCAGAATTATTTATTCTATTAAAAGAAAACTTCCAAAACAGAGCGACATTATCGGGCAGGTCAATAATATTCTAAATAAAAAATATGAGCCCAATGGATACACTTATAATTATATCTACAACGGCGAATTGTCAGTGAACAATTATTATTTCCCGATGGCAGGAACGAATGTGATGATCGGAGTGAATGTGAGGTTCTGACTTCTTACTTCTGACTTGCCGTCATTTCCTGCCATGCCAGCATACCGCCGGCAAGATTCTTTGTATCCTTAAATCCTAATGTATCGAGGAACATACAGGCCATCATGCTTCTTTGTCCACTGCGGCAATGAACGATGACCTCTTCATCTTTCAGGTCTTCTATTTCATCTATCTGCATGGTCTGTATCCTACCGAGCGGTATCAATGTGCCGCCAATATTGAATTCGGCATATTCATGCGGCTCCCGCACATCAATTAAATTGATCTTTTCACCGGCATCCATGCGCATTTTTAATTCTTCAACAGAAATATTTTGCATAAACAATTATTCTAATGGTTTCGGAATATCTGCACTATCTCTTCTGGCTGGTTTATCAAGCTGCAGCCAGAGGTCCATTGTCTGGCCGCTGCGGATATGATTTATTTTTTTCTCATCATCATACCGCTCCGGATTTTGTTTAAATATCCAGGCGCTGCAGGTATCACTTACATTGGCATCCATTACAATGGCGCCGATCACTACGCCATATTGCTCCAGCAGTTCTCTTACTTCGCAGAATTGCATACCGGTGATGGTCGGCACAGCAAATTCTCTTTTCCCTATTCCATCTCCAAGTACTAATGAAATAACACTTCCTTTCCTGATCTGTGCCCCGGGTTTGATAGCGCTGCCATTATATATTTGTTCCAATACAGATTCCCGGGCAAAATCGGGTTTGAATGTAGTATCCCCGATCTTCAGCCCCATATTTATCAATACCATTTGTGCATTACGAAAACTATAACCAACAAGGTTAGGCATTTCAACAATGGGTGGCACTGCCCTGCTAACAACAAGGTAAACAGTGCGGTTTCTTTTTACTATTTCATCTGCATCGGGTATTTGTTTGATCACCGTCCTGGGCCGCATAGTGTCAACATAAATAGAATCCTGTATATCAACACTAAAGCCTGCTTTTTTCAATATCTGTCTTGCTTCTTCATACGTTTTTCCTGCTACAGAAGGAACAGCAGCTGATCTGCCATGCCCGGTAAGGCATTTAAGAGATGAAAGAAAAAGAAAAAAGATAGCAAATGCCAATACAATACCAGCCAGGATATTAACCCATAAAGGACGATGTGTGATGAATTTGAACATGAATTTTTTCTTGTTTAAATAAAAATCATCCGGTCTGTCAAAAACATTCTTCTATTAATTTAGTATAAAACTCTTTCAGGCTCCATCCCATCACTTTCACTTGCTGAGGTACAATGCTGGCCTCACTCTGCCCCGGGATGGTATTTATCTCCAGCATATAAGGTTTGCCTGCTTCTTCATTATATATAAAATCAATTCGCACTACACCACGGCAATTGAATATTTCATAGATTTTCTTCGCAGTCTCTCTTATCTTATCTGCAATTACTTCTTCAACCTGTGCAGGTGTTACTTCAGATGACTTACCCTGGTACTTTGCTTCAAAATCGAAAAAAGACTGGCTGGCATCTGCTTTAACCTCTGTCAAAGGCAATACAATTATATTGCCTTTTGATCTAAAAACACCGGCAGTAAATTCCCTGCCAACGATCATTTCTTCGACCAGCACCTGGTCGTCTTCTTTAAAAGCCTTTTCAATGGCCACTCCTATTTCATCAGATGCTTTATTCACTTTCGACATGCCGATGCTGGAGCCGCCATTATTGGGTTTTACAAAAACTGGAAATTTTAAATTACTAACCACTTCATCAGGGCTGGTAAAATTATTTTTTATCAATAATACCGACCTGGAAACTGGTATTCCTGCCATCGCAGCAACAGCTACTGCATATCTTTTATTGAAAGTTAATGCCGAGGTAGCAGCATTGCAGCCAGTATAAGGGATCTTTAAGGTATCAAAATATCCCTGGAGCTTGCCATCTTCGCCGGGTGTGCCATGCATGCCGATAAAAACTGCATCAAACTTAATTTTGAGATTATCTATTTGTAAGGTGAAATCGTTCTTATCTATTTCAACTTTTCTCCCGTCGGCTAATTCATAAAACCATCCTTTAGGGTTAATATCAATTTTATAAATGTTGAAAAGTTCCCGGTCGAGGTTATTATCAATAGTAGCGGCACTTTTATAGGATATGACTGCCTCGCCTGAAAAACCTCCTGTTACGAGGGCTATGTTTTTCTTCATCGTAGGTATATAGTGTGGTTTTGCAGCACAAAGATTGCTGAAAAAATCTAGTGCCCGAAATCTTAAATGCTAAATATTATGAAAGAGAGCCCGGAAAGACAGGAAGTCAGAAGGTCCGAAAGAAAACTCATACGGTTGGAGGCTATCTTTCGGTCTTTCTTATGTCAGACCGGGACGGTCAGACATAAGAAAGGTGAAGGCCGTTTCTCCTTCACCTTTTTACGACGGGAAATATCACCCGCCACTCCTTAGGCAGCTATTATACTGCTTATCTATTGAGATATGACTGTAAGTTAGAAACTTTCAAAAAGGAAGCAAACTTTTACTCCCAAAACTTATGCACAGGAAAGCCGATTGTTAAATATGCAGCCTGTCTTTTTTAGCCAGTAATTCATCTACTGTTTCCTTATACATTTCGTCGGGCACACAACAATCTACAGGACAAACAGCAGCGCATTGAGGTTCTTCATGAAAACCCTGGCACTCGGTGCATTTATTAGGTGTGATATAGTAGAAATCGTTACTTACCGGCGCATTTTTTTGTTCTGAATCCACCACTGATCCGTCCATCAGGGTATAAGGACCTCTTACCGTGTTGCCATCGGCAATAGCCCATTCTACTCCACCTTCATAAATGGCATTGTTGGGGCATTCAGGTTCACAAGCGCCGCAGTTGATACATTCTTCGGTGATCTTGATAGCCATAATTAAATAATATTAATGGGTTGAAACTTAGATTTACAGGATGCAAAATAATTTATTTATTGTCCCTGTGAACCTTACCTAAATTTTTCCCTGCGCTTACTTCGTTAAATTGCGCCGGGAAAAATTTACAAGGTTTGCACAAATATAATCCACCGGGAATGAATTTACAACATCGTATTGACTTATTGGTTCGGCTGGGACAGTATATACAATCAGGTGAAGGCTCATGGCAGGAAGCCAAAGAAAAAGCCGGCTATGAAAACGGTTGGTTCATTCCCGAATTTATCAATAAAGCTGTTGAAAGTATTACTACCTGCTTTTTACAAAAGGATATACTGGAAAACTGGGCCGCCAGTTATAAACTAAAAACTACAAACGACAAACCTGTTACAGTTGGGGTTGTCATGGCGGGCAATATCCCGCTCGTAGGTTTTCATGATCTTCTTTGTGTATTTATCAGTGGACATAAAATACTTATTAAAGCATCTTCCAAAGACCAGGTACTGATAAAACATTTGGTTGAGAAAATGGCAGAATGGGATAAAGAAGTTCAACGCCTTATCCAATTCTCAGAAATGCTGAAAGGCTGTGATGCTTACATTGCCACCGGCAGTAATAATTCAGCCCGTTATTTTGATCAATATTTTGGAAAATTTCCTAACATTATTCGCCGCAACAGGACATCAGTAGCAATTATTTCAGGCAATGAAACAAAAGAAGAGTTAGAGAAATTAGCTGACGATGTTTTTTTATACTTTGGATTGGGCTGCCGCAATGTGACCAGTATATTTGTGCCGGCAGAATATGATTTTGTTCCGATGCTCGGAGCTTTCAGGAAATATTCTTACCTCGCCGATCATCATAAGTACAAAAACAATTATGATTATAACCTTGCATTGCACCTTCTTAATAAAAAATATTATATGACCAACGGGTGCGTCCTGTTAATAGAAGACCCATCCATTTTTTCACCCATCAGCCAACTGAATTATGAGTTTTATACTGACAAAAATGCGGTTGCCAAAAAGCTGAAACCCGGCACGGACATCCAGTGCATTGTTGGTCATGGCTATCTCCCCTTTGGCCGGTCGCAAAACCCGGCCATAAATGAGTATGCAGATGGGATAGATACCCTGCAGTTTCTCTCGGATTTATAAGCAGAACTCCTGATTGTCATATTTTACAAATGGTGCTTCTTTTCCCTGGAAAACGTATTAATTTTACAGGCATGGCAAAGTACGAAGGTCTTAGTAAAGATTTGTTAAACTAAATCATTGATAGGAACAACAAGACTGACAGTTTGTTACTTTGTAAAGCAAAGGCATATAATTTGATTTCAAGTGACGCTAATTCATTCATTAAACCCATTTAAAATAAAATAACACTATGAAACTAAAACAGGTTTTGCTGGTAGTTGCGATCAGTGCTGTATCAGCTATCGGCAGTGTATGGATCTATGGTAAAATAACCGGCAAGAAGAATGAAACATTTGTACAGGCAACTGACAAAAATCTTCCGGTCAATTATGCAGGTTTCTTTGACAACGCCGCCGATGTCGGAGGTGAGCCGGTAGATTTTACCAAAGCTTCCAGCACAGCTGTGCCGGCTGTGGTGCATATCAAAACAAAGGTCCCCGCAAAAAAGATAAGTAATAATCTCAGCCGCAATCGCAATAATTCTTATGAAGATCTGTTTGAACAGTTCTTCAATCAACCTTTTGGGCAGCAATACCAGCCTGAACAAAGAGGGTCCGGCAGTGGTGTGATCATCAGCGAGGACGGTTATATCATCACCAACAACCATGTGATCACAGATGGCGGTGCCGGTGTAGCAGATGAGATCACTGTTACAATGAGCAATAAAAAAACGTATAAAGCAAAATTGATCGGTAAAGATGCAAGCAGTGACCTGGCTGTATTAAAAATTGATGGAAAAGGCTTTCCCTTTTTATTGTATGGCAACTCGGATAATGTAAAGCTTGGTCAATGGGTGCTGGCAATTGGTTATCCTCTTTCCCTGGAAACAACAGTTACCGCAGGTATTGTAAGTGCTAAAGGACGTTCTATCGGTATTAACGGCCGCCAAAGCCAGACACCGATCGAGTCATTTATTCAAACTGATGCTGCCGTAAACCAGGGCAACAGTGGTGGCGCTTTAATAACTACAGATGGACAACTGATCGGCATCAACTCCGCTATCTATGCTCCAACTGGAACTTATGCAGGTTATTCATTTGCTATACCGGTTAACCTGGTAAAGAAAATTGTGAACGATCTCATCAAGTTTGGTGATGTGAAAAGACCTTATCTCGGTGTGAAGGCGGATGAAGAAAAATTCGATGCAGGTGATGGTGCGTATATTGGCTCTGTTGCAAAGGACGGAGCTGCTGCTGCAATAGGTTTGCAAAAAGGTGATGTCATTACTAAAGTAAATGATGCCCCTATCAGCTCATGGACAGAATTACAGGCGACGGTTTCTTCTTACAATGCAGGAGATAAAATCAATATAACTTATAAAAGAAACGGAAATGAGAAAACAGTGGCAGCTGTATTGACAAATAAAACCGGCACTTACGACCAACTGGCTACTGCTACTACTATTGGTGATAAATTAGGCGCTGAGTTGGAAACAATAAGCAAAGAAAAAGCTGGTAAATACGAAATAGAAGGTGGTGTGCTGGTGAAAAAAATAAAAAGCGGTGGCCCGTTCAGCAAAACAAAAATGCAGGATGGTTTTATCATCACTACTATAAATGGAATGGATATAACAAGTGTTGAAGAGCTGGCCCAGGCCGTCAGAAGCCTTCGTGATGAAAATATTCAGCTGGAAGGTATGTATCCCGGTTATGTAGGTATTTACAGGTATCCTTTAAATCTCGATGAAGAAGAATAATAACCGCAGATTATACTGATTTAATGACCAGGCCGTTTCACTCAGAAACGGCCTTTCAATTTTAATTGATCTGATCAATAGTTCATTTTTCATATACTAAAAACTCCCAGGCCTGCATTTCAAAACTTTTCTCCCTGGTAAAATCATTGGCTGCGCCTGAAAAAACATTTTTGAAAGTGCCGGACACCGTAGTGTCAATAATATCAAAGTGAAGGTCATTTTCAGAAGACAAGTTTAGAATTACCAGCACTTCCCTGCTGCCGCTTTTCCGCAAGTAGGCAAATACATTTTTCGGCTCGCTGGTTTTTATACGAAAAGTTTGAACGGATGGGTCACCACCCCGAAGCGCCGGGTTATTTGCTTTTAAATTCAGCAACACTTTATAAAAACCTTCCAGTTCTTTTGTTTCTGTCCAGGCAATAGTGTCTTTATCAAAAAATCTTATCCGCTTCTTTACCGGCAACTCCTGTCCGGAATAAAGCAATGGAACACCATTCCATGTTGCGCTGAATACGGCCAACGATTTTGCCATATCACCATACTTTTCATACTCAGTGCCATTCCAACTGTTCTCGTCATGATTAGTGGTGAACCATGCCCGCATGGTGCTGTCACCGAGATCGTCATATTTTTTCAGAACGACCAATAATGAATCAACAGATTGTTTTTGCTGGTAAAAATCTTTTGATCTGTGCATCCATGTCCATGTATAACTGGCATCAAAAGCTTCGCCGTATTCGGGTTTTTCCAATTCATCAAATTCACCCAGCCAGAATAAAGGTTTTATATCATCTAATTCTCTTCTGGCTTCCTTCCAAAAATCCAACTCCACCCAAAAAGCAAGGTCGCAACGGAACCCATCAATATCACATTCTTCTACCCAAAATTTCATGGCACCGATCATCGCTTTTCGCAAAGCCGGGTTAGAAAAATCCAATTCAATGATATCATCCATCCCGCTGGCAATTTTGAAATCATTGGTGGTGCTGTCTTTTAAATAATAACCAGGATGTTCTTTTGTCCAGGTATGATCCCACCCGGTATGATTGGCTACCCAATCAATGATAACTTTCATTCCCATTTCATGCGATTGCTTTACCAATTCTTTAAAATCTTCCAGCGAACCAAACTCAGGATTGATGGACACATAATCAGAACATGCATAATAACTACCCAGCGAACCTTTTCTATTTTTTTGTGCGATGGGTGTAACAGGCATGAACCAAAGCGTTTTTACTCCCATGTCTTTCAATCGTTGCAAATGTTGAGCAAATGCGGTAAATGTTCCCGGAACGGTGTATTGACGAACATTCACTTCATAGATATTGGTGGTATGCACCCATTCAGGGGTTTTGAAAGGAGAGTTTTTGTCCATTGGTTTTTGTTTGGGATCATTCTTGCAGGATGCAAGCAATAAAAAAGATATAGCCGGTAGCAGCAGTTTAACCATATTGTGAAAATAGGAACAAAGTCCGGAAGTCGGAAAGTCCGGAAGACGGAAAGAAGAACAAATAATAGTTATAGTCCTACGTACTTCCCATCTTCCCAACTTTCGGACTAAATTTGCATAGTGAAGCAATTTGAAGTCCCCATCATTTACCGCAGTCCTCTTATTTCAGCCATTAAGAAAAGAAGAAAGGAAGAAGATAAGATGAAGAAGGATTTTACTCCTACTCTTCTCGATCTTGGTCCGCTTCAGATTTATCTTGCAAGGCATTTTGGGTTTTGCTATGGTGTAGAAAATGCCATCGAGATCGCTTTTAAAACAGTGGAAGAAAATCCGGGTAAAAGAATTTATCTGCTTAGTGAAATGATCCATAACCCGCAGGTGAATGCAGACCTGCAATCACATGGAGTGCAATTCATGCAGGATACGTATGGCCGGCAACTGATCTCCTTTGATGAATTAAAAAAAGATGATGTGGTCATCATCCCGGCGTTTGGAACAACACTCGAGATAGAAAAGAAATTAAAAGATATTGGTTTACAAACAGAGAAGTACAATACTACCTGCCCTTTTGTTGAAAAAGTCTGGAACCGAAGCGAAGCAATTGCCAAGAAAAATTATACTGTAGTGATTCACGGCAAACCAAAGCATGAAGAAACAAGAGCCACTTTTTCTCATGCAGCCTCCAATGCTGCTTCTGTTGTTGTAAAAGATATGAATGAGGCAATTGAATTAGCAAAATATATCAAAGGAGAAAAACCTCCCATAGATTTTTATACTGAATTCAAAGACCAGTACTCCAAAAATTTTAATGTTGAGAAAGACCTGCAAAGGATCGGTGTGGTAAATCAGACCACCATGCTGGCCAGCGATACACAGGCCATTGCTGATCATTTAAAAGAAGTGATGATCGGAAGATTCAACCCTGCTGACCCGGAAGAACGATTTGCTGATACAAGGGATACTTTGTGTTATGCCACCAACGACAACCAAACGGCTGTCAGCGGAATGCTGGAAACAAAAGCAGATCTCGCCATTGTGGTTGGCGGATATAATTCATCCAATACATCGCATTTGGTTGAATTGTGTGAAGAAAAACTCCCCACCTATTTTATTAATAGTGAAGAAAAAATAACATCAGCAACAGAAATATTGCATTTTAATTTCCATACGAAAGAAGAAATGCTGACAAACAACTGGCTCCCTGCAAAACAACCGTTAAAAATCTTGTTGACAAGCGGGGCTTCTTGTCCCGATGCTTTAGTGGAAGGGGTGATACGGAAATTAGCCGCATACCGTTCTTCGGTTTCCTATGAAGAGCTGATCCATCAATTCAACTAAGGACGACATCAGAGAGCATTGCAATAATCTGTCAGTTTCTTCATATCCTCTTCCTTATTACACCTGAGATTATTATCTGTCACAAATTGCCTGGCCTTCTCCTGGTCGCTTTCTTTCAGTGCTGCGACTACAGCGCCGCATTTTTTATTTTCAAAATATACAGTACCGTCCACAGCAATGCAAAGCTGGTCTTCATACTGAAAATTTCTTTTGTTCTGATCTCCCAGCGATCTCACTTCCCATATCATCAGCATTACTTTTTTCAGCAATTGCATTTTTGACCCGTCTTGTAATACACGGTAAAAGAAAGTACCACCGTTTGTATAGCCGGATCTGAAAATAGCCCCTGTCCAGGATGGATTATACTGGTCTGTAATCATTACTTCATCTACGGCGGTTCCTATCTGTAATTCTTCATTCAGCTCATTCAGGAAATGAACTTTATTATCGTACGCATTAAGTTTCACATAAATGCTGTCAAACACTCTTTTATCTGCAAGCTTCACCTTTGCCAGTAAAAAATTCTCAAACAAAAAAGGAGAACCCAAAACATCCGTATGAAGCTTAGGGGTTATTCCTTCCCGGAAAAAAGACTGCACAGAAATTACACTACCTGTATAAGCGCCTCCAGCACTGCTGCTACCAATCACCTGTGCGTTGATAACAAGTGAAAATATAAAACCAACAATACTAAAAAATACTTTTTTCATAATATGTGTTTCGCTTAACTAAAGTTAGCAAAATCAAATTATATGATCAGGGATTGTATAGAAGCTGGTAGTACTCATGCGCCATCCTGTTACTATCGAACTGGAAGCGAACGTCCCGCATTCCATTCTTCATCACCTGCCGCCAGGTATCATAATTCTCATAATAGAGCGGTAATATCTCTTTTTCAAGGATCTCATACAATTTTCCGAGATCGTACTCATCCTGCTCATGCACTACCATATTTGCATAATCAGCTTTTGGCACTACAAAACCATTATGCCCATGGTTGATGAATTCAGGTATCCATCCATCATCGGTAGAAAAATTTACAGCGCCGTTCATGGCAGCCGTCATACCGCTTGTGCCTGATGCCTCTCTCGGCACCCTTGGGTTGTTCAGCCACGCATCGGATGCCTGTTTCATTCTTTTCGACAAACTCAATTCATAGCCGGCCACTACAGCCATATTTTTATATTGCTTACTTAAATGCACCAGTTGATTGAATTCACTGATGGCAGGATGATCAACCGGGTAAGGTTTGCCCGCCCAGATAATTTGCACAGGATACTTGCTATTATTCATCAACTTGTCAAAACGTTCCTCATCTGTTGTCAGCAGTCCTGCTCTTTTATACCCGGCAAATCTTCTTGCCCAAACAATGGTAAAAATATCAGGGCTGAAAATTTTTCCTGTTTGATCAGCCACTATTTCAAATGCCCTTTTCTTCAAATATTTTTTGCGATCGTCAATGCCATAATCATCTCCCGCCTCTAAGAATTTATACAATTGCTTATCTGCCCAATATTTCCAGTTCTGTGCGTTGGTAATAGAAATGATGGGACAAATATTTTCATGTTTACCCCATAATGCCCTCGATACATGTCCATGCAACTGCGAAACACCATTGGCAAGCCTTGCAAAACGCAAAGCTGTCAACGAATGATTGAACTGATCTGAAGAATTACCTGTCAACTTTTTTACATCATCCACCGAAAGGCCGCAGAAATAACTCATCTTATGGCAAAGATAAATATCATGCTTCTCATTGCCGGCTTCTTCGGGAGTATGCGTAGTAAAGACTAATTTCTTTCTTACCTCATCAATATCATTATTGTACTTATTGTATAAATAAAAAACAGATGACACTGCATGAGCTTCATTAAGATGATACAACTCAGGATCGAAGCCAAGCAGGTCAACCAACTTAGCCCCTCCCACGCCTAACAAAATAAATTGTGCCACTTTGGTCGCTACATTGGCATCATATAAGCGATGGCTGATCGTTTGCGACACATAATCATTTTCCGGAACATCTGTTGATAATAAAAACAGCGGTGCTGTTTTGAATGTTTCAGGATTCAGGTAAAAAACTTTTACCCAAACAGGATGTTCATGAATATTGATCTGGAATTTAATACCTGTATCTTCTAAAAAACTGTATTGCTTTTCATTCCAGGCCACATCCAGTGTCTGGTCCTGGTTCCTCTCCTGGTCATAATAACCATATTTCCACAGGATGCCGATACCAATAAGATTTTGTCTTAATTCATATGCACTGCGCAAATGAGAACCGGCAAGAAAACCAAGACCGCCACTATAAATTTTTAACGGTTGATGAGTAGCAAACTCCATAGAGAAATAAGCGATCCGTTTTTTATAAGGTTCATCAACAGGGTAAGGAACGGAAAAATTGGTAAAACTCATATTGTGTTTTATTTACACGAAGGCGCAAGATAAATAAGAAATAAGGAATGACAAATAAAGAATAAAGAAGTTGAGAATCCTTTACTTTCTCATTCCTTATTTTTTATTCTTTATTTCTTATTTCTTTGTGGATTTCTTTGGTTTTGTCTCTTTCTTCCTGGAAAAGCTTCCATCAAACAAACATTGTATGCCCCGATGATTGCCGCAACCTTCTTCTTCCCTGAGCCGGACAGATGATGATGAAAAAATAAGTGTTAGTACACAGGGATCTCCATCCACCCTGAATTCAGCCGAATTGGAAGACGTTATCTTTGCTTCACCCTTCAGCTCACCAATACAATCAGCATTATTTTTTTCAAAGTGAATAAAGAAACTGATGCGGTCGTTTCTTCTTCCATCTCTTACGGAAACAAGATTCCTCTTCCCGTTTAAATAATCAGCAGACCATTTATGTTTGCGGGGCAATGTGTCTATGGGATTGATAAGTTCCATTGGTTTATCTTCCAGCGCATCCGTCATAACCAGTGTAAAATCATTGACGTTCCGGTCGAAAACATATACGTCCTTACCCTCACTGATGGTGCCATTCGCATTCTTTCGCTGCACCATCTTGGTAATCCCAAGTTTCTTGTCCATCGTTACTGACTGAAAAGTTGTCCTCACCTGGTCTGGCCGTAATGATGGCAGGGTTGCTGCATACTTTTGATCCCTGTCAAAAGCAAGAATGAAAATGACTTTCTTATCAGTCGTTGTTGTTTTTACAAACAAATAAGTTTCGGCTTTGGGTACAACAAATTTTCCCAAAGCATGTATGCTGATCTTTGTGTTCTTACCATATACTTTACCCAGGACAGAATCAGGAACGAACTGTGTAAATATTTTATAGCTGATCAGGAAAGTATCCTTTTGCTTTTTATTCATCATGGAATCCGCATAATAAAAAGGAAGCCTGACCGGTTGAAAAAAATCAATGAAATCACTGATCTCCACTTTTTCCTCCCCGGTCATAGAAGGTTTCTTCTTTTTACCCCCACAGGATGCCAGCAGTGCCAATACAATAATGAAGAAGGAGAATTTTTTCATGTTATTACAGCCGGTAACAATTATACCCGAATGTAAGCGATTCCGGCAATAATTGTTTCAGGTTTAAAGTCTAAAGTTTCATGTTGGTCTCCTATAAAGCAAAGCCACCCGGTAATAACACGACTACCTGAAACGTTAAACCCGGAACCTTAAACTTTTTCATCATTTGGTCATTTGCTTTTCTTTTTTTAGGTTTACCTAAAAATATTTTTAGCCATGCTGAATTATTCGACCAGCGAAGAGAATTACATCAAAGCCATCTTTCATTTGCAGCAGGAAGACGGAACAGTAACGACCAATGAACTGGCCAATGAACTAAAAACAAAGCCGGCTTCCGTTACAGATATGATGAAAAAGCTGAAGGTTAAAAAACTACTTCATTACCAGCCTTACCAGGGCTTCCGTCTCAGCAGTGAGGGCAATAAAGTAGCATTGACGATCATTCGCCGCCACCGGCTTTGGGAATATTTTTTGGCGGAAAAATTAAAATTCAGCTGGGATGAAGTACATGCAGTGGCAGAACACCTCGAGCATGTGAGCAGTAAAAAACTCATTGATAAATTAGATGAGTTCCTTGGTTTTCCAAGAACAGATCCGCATGGCGATCCTATTCCTGATATGAATGGGAAAATAGAAACAAGCAAACAAATTCCCCTGACTGAATTAGCTGCGAACAAACCTGCTGTTGTATGTCATGTCAGCGATCAATCAACTGAGATATTGGACCTGCTCAGGCATAAGAATATCAGTATCGGAACAAAATTGGAAGTAAAGAAAAAGTTTGACTTCGATGATTCGATGGAAGTCCGCATCGGGCGGCACCCTGCGTTTACGATCAGCAAACAGTTAGCAGAAAATATATTTGTTCAAATAACATAGCATGGAATCACTGGAAAAATTTTTTACCGAGATAGGCCCGGTTTGGGCGGCATTAATAGCTACCACATTTACCTGGGCAGTAACGGCATTGGGAGCATCATTGGTTTTCTTTTTTAAAACATTAAGCCGTGGTGTATTAGATCCCATGCTCGGTTTTACGGGAGGTGTGATGGTGGCCGCCAGTTTCTGGTCACTGTTGAACCCGGCTATTGAGATGTCGGAAAAAATGTATCCCGGATTGAGCTGGATGCCTGCTGCAGTTGGGTTTTTACTGGGAGCCCTTTTCATTTTTGTATTAGACAAATTTACCCCACACCTGCATATCAACTTTGGTGTGGAAGAAAAAGAAGGTGTAAAAACAAAATTGCATAAAACAACACTGCTCATATTAGCCATCACATTACACAATATTCCTGAAGGATTGGCAGTTGGTGTATTATTCGGCGCAGCCGCTATCGGTATGGAAGACGCTTCGGTATCCGGCGCCATTGCCCTGGCCATCGGTATCGGCATACAAAATTTTCCGGAAGGTGTTGCAGTAGCTATGCCGCTTAGAAGACATGGTGTCAGCAGGCGAAGAAGTTTTTGGTACGGGCAACTTTCCGCCATAGTAGAACCTGTTGCCGGTGTTATCGGAGCTGTTGCTGTTATTTATATGCAACCCATACTTCCTTTTGCATTGGCATTTGCAGCCGGTGCCATGATCTTTGTCGTAGTAGAAGAAGTGATACCCGAAACGCAACGGGATAAATACACCGACCGTTCGGTATTGGGTTTTATCGGGGGATTTTTAGTAATGATGGTACTCGATGTAGCGTTGGGATAGATCAGGCAACATGTTTCCTGGCATGGTTTCTCAGCAAATGCTTGAACCGGCTGAATGTTTCCGGTTTTATATTAAGATAAGAAGCTAAATATTTTTGCGGTACCCGTTGCAACAGTTCAGGATTTCTTGTTACAAAATACAGGAACCTTTCTCTCGGTGTCATCTTTACTAATTGTATCTGCCACCTGTCCTTCAATACCATTGTATGGGTAATAACTAACCGGCCCAAATGTTCCATTTTATTGGATTGCCTGAAAATGTTTTCGAGATCATCATACATAATGGAAAACACAGTGCTGGGCTCGATGGCTTCTACAAAATATTCTGATGGTGTGCGGCTGTGAAAAGATTCCTGGCTATGGATAAGGTGCCCTTCCAAAGATATTTGTGTATTGATCTCTTCTTTTCCTTTCAGGTAGTATTTTCTGACAAGGCCTTTCATGATAAAATTGAAATAATTCTCTACTTCGCCGGCACGGGTCAGCAATTCTTTTTTACCAAATTTCCTGATCTTCATCACCGGTTTCAGGTAGTTATTGAACTCCTCATCAGAAAGGTCAATGAACCTGTTGAGGTAATCTTGAAAAGGCTTTCCTGTTTCCATGCTGCTCATACAATCAAAAGGTACTACAAAAACGATTGATTCAAATCAAGTGCCCCATATTTTTCTTTAGTTTCGCAGCAAACGGTAGTGTCTCATTTTGAAAAATAAAGGCGCCCACAAAGACACAAAGTGGTTAAGATCAATGTGCCTTTTTTGTGCTCTTAGTGTCTTTGTGGGAAACAAAATTGAAACCGGTACACTACTCAGCGAACGGTAGTGTCTCATTTTGAAAAATAAAGGCGCCCACAAAGACACAAAACCACAAAGTGGTTAAGATCAATGTGCCTTTTTTGTGCTCCTGGTGTCTTTGTGGGAAACAAAATTGAAACCGGTACACTACTCAGCGAACGGTAGTGTCTCATTTTGAAAAATAAAGGCGCCCACAAAGACACAGAACCACAAAGTAGTTAAGATCAATGTGCCTTTTTTGTGCTCTTGGTGTCTTTGTGGGAAACAAAATTGAAACCGGTACACTACTCAGCGAACGGTAGTGTCTCATTTTGAAAAATAAAGGCGCCCACAAAGACACAAAGTGGTTAAGATCAATGTGCCTTTTTTGTGCTCCTGGTGTCTTTGTGGGAAACAAAATTGAAACTGATACACTACTCAGCGAACGGATACTAAAGATCGTCAGGCAGAATAACTTAGTTTTGCCCCTTAAATAAATCTAAGTACACTGTAAATCAAAACTTATATGGCCCAAAAGATCAACGTTGCTAATCCCGTAGTAGAACTCGATGGCGATGAAATGACCCGTATCATCTGGAAATTCATCAAAGACAAATTAGTACTCCCCTACCTTGATGTGGATATAAAATACTATGATCTCGGTATTGAATACCGTGACAAGACCGATGACCAGGTAACAGTTGATGCAGCGAATGCCATTAAGCAATATGGCGTAGGCATCAAATGCGCCACTATCACTCCCGATGAAGCCAGGGTAAAAGAATTTTCCCTGAAACAAATGTGGAAGAGCCCGAACGGAACCATCCGTAATATCCTGGACGGAACTGTTTTCCGTGAGCCGATCGTTATCAGTAATGTGCCAAGATTAGTTACAAACTGGACCGCCCCGATCATTGTGGGTCGTCATGCTTTTGGTGATCAGTACAGGGCCACAGATACCGTGATAAAAGGAAAAGGAAAATTGACAATGACCTTCACTCCTGAAAATGGAGAGCCGCAAACTTTTGAAGTATTTAATTTTAAAGGCGATGGTGTGGCAATGAGCATGTACAACACCGATGAAAGCATCATGGGTTTTGCAAGATCTTGTTTCAACATGGCGCTGAGTAAAAAATGGCCGCTTTATCTTTCTACAAAAAATACGATCCTGAAAAAATATGATGGCCGCTTCAAAGATATTTTTGAAGATATCTACCAGAATGAATTCAAAACAGCATTCGATGCTGCAGGCATTACTTACGAACATCGTTTGATCGATGACATGGTGGCCAGCGCATTAAAATGGAATGGCAATTTTGTGTGGGCTTGCAAAAATTATGATGGAGATGTGCAGAGTGATACAGTGGCACAGGGTTTCGGTTCATTGGGATTGATGACATCTGTTCTCGTAACTCCCGATGGAAAAACAATGGAGGCCGAAGCGGCACATGGAACGGTGACAAGACATTACCGTGACCACCAGGCCGGCAAACCAACATCAACCAATCCTATTGCCAGCATTTTTGCATGGACAAGAGGTTTGGCTTTCCGCGGAAAATTAGACAACAATCAACCGTTAATTGATTTCTGCAATGCACTGGAAGCGGTTTGTATTGAAACGGTGGAAGAAGGAAAGATGACCAAGGACCTTGCTGTTTGTATCCATGGTAATAAAGTGAAACATGGCGAGCATTATTTATATACTGAAGAATTTTTAGAATCGATTAATGACAACTTAAAGAAGAAGTTGGGATAACACTCTTTTTTTAAAAACATAAGTGACCCTTGCATAAAAGCAAGGGTCTTTTTTTTGCAAAAAACTTCAGTTATTTTCAGGAATGCAAAAAATAATACTAAAGCCGCTGCAGCACCGGGAACAGGAATGCATTGGCATTTATTTCGAAAACAATGCTGCCATTAATAATGCCATCAGCCAAAAAGCCGCAGCAAGATGGAGCCGCAGCAATAAATGCTGGTATGTGCCATTGAGTAAAGAAAATTATAACAAACTTGTTTTTGCATTGAAAGGCAAAGCAACGATAGAACAAACTGTTCTGCATCAATACCTGGCAGATAAAAAAAAGAAACAAATTACTAATGTAACTGTAGTAGCAGGCAAAGCAATACAACAAAAGCCAGCTATTATTATTCCGAAAAAAATCAGCCACTATAAAACGGTTAGAATTCAACAGGTCAATAGCCATGTATTACCCAAAATGGAAGAGCACTTAAAATCAAAAGCCTATAGTGTCTCTACAAAAAGAACCTATCTGCAGGAGATGTCTCACTTGCTTGGAATGCTGAAGGATATACCAGCAGATGACCTTACCGCAGAACATCTGAAAAGATACATGATCTATTGCTCGGAAGAAATGAAGCTGAAAGAAAACACCCTGCATAGCCGGATTAATGCGCTGAAGTTCTATTATGAACAGGTTTTGAAGAGAGAAAAATTTTTCTGGGAAATACCACGCCCTAAAAAGCAATTGATACTGCCCAAAGTGCTGGGTGAGGATGAAGTAGCGAGGCTGTTTAATGCCCTGGGAAATCTAAAACATAAAGCGATGCTGTTTACAGCATACAGTGCAGGATTAAGAGTAAGTGAAATAGCAGCATTGAAAATAAGAGATATTGACAGTAGCCGGATGCAAATGCTGATAGAAAATGCGAAGGGTAAAAAGGATAGATATGTAAACCTTAGTCCGGTATTGCTGGATGTGTTAAGAGCATATATCAGGACGTACAAACCTAAACCAAAATATTTTCTTTTTGAGTCGGAGCATAGCGGTGAAGGCTATCCAATCAGAACAATTCAACGCATATTTCAACTAGCTAAAGAAAAAGCAAAGATCTCTAAAGCTGTTGGAATTCATTCTTTACGCCACAGTTTTGCCACACACATGCTTGAAAAAGGAATAGATATCCGCTATATAAAAGACTTGTTGGGCCATTTTAGTATAAAGACAACAGAACGATATCTGCATGTAAAAAGAGAACAATTAGTAAATATTATTAGCCCTCTCGATGACTTATGGAGAAGCGGAAAAATAGATTGGTGAAATACGAAAGTCATCTGCAATGAACATGGCGAATAATAAAGATAAACTGTTTGCTTGGCGTAACTGCAATGAAGGTGGCGAATTCTAACGACATGATTATCAGTATTGGAGATTTGGAGAATAGGTAATTAGTGTCGTATATTTAAGTGTTATGTGTCACCCTATCCAGCATCCTGCACATATACAATCATCCATGACTTTGCCGCCCGACCCCACGCTATTTTTAGCACATTGCAAGGCACACAAAACCCCGACACAAAGCTAACCTTGCAAAGAGCTAAAAATGCCAACGCACAGCCCACCCACCCCAACTGACGAATATCTATCATCATTAGTTCAACACATCATCAATATATCATTACTCAACACCAAGCCCACCCACCACCCAGCGGACTGAATTCTTATGAGCTTCATCTCAAACATCAGCAAGACATCATTGCTTAACTTTGGGTATGGCGACTGTTACAGCAAAAAATATCACTAAATTTCAGCAGACACTTCTCAATTGGTACGACACAGACGGCAGACACTTTCCCTGGAGAAACAAGCGGTTGACACAGTATCAAATAATTATTGCAGAGACTTTACTTCAAAGGACAAAAGCAGAGACTGTTTCAAAGTTTTATACCCAGTTCATTAAAGACTTCCCCAACTGGACGAACCTTGCCCAGGCTGACACAGCAGCAATTGAACTATATCTAAAACCAATCGGGCTTTATAGACAAAGGGCAAAGCGACTTAAAAACCTTGCATTAGAAATGGTGAAACGTAAAGGCAAATTACCACATGATAGGGAAGAGTTAGAAAGTATTCCTTTCATTGGACAGTATATTGCAAATGCAATTGAGTTGATTATTCATAATCGACCTTCGCCACTCATTGATGTTAATATGTCAAGACTTCTTGAAAGATACTTTGGCAAAAGAAAAATGGCAGATATACGTTATGACCCTTATTTACAAAAGCTATCCTATAAAGTTGTAAGACATTCAAGAGCTAAAGAAATTAATTGGGCTATTTTGGATTTTGCGGCTTTGATATGTAAAGCACAAAAACCAATTTGTAAATTCTGTCAGCTTAATTCAACTTGCACTTACTTCAAGAAAGCAAAGAATAAGCTTTACTCGGAGGGAACAATAAATTCAAAGCATTCGGTTTTAACTTGAAGTTGCAGCCTTTATCTACAACAGAACCATCAGCTAATCTTTTAATTGGATAATCTAATGTAATTGCTCCCATATCAATCAGCAACCCAAACTGATTCAATAAAGGTCCCTTCGTATGTTCCGCTGACTTGAATAAAAAATATTCATTGCCATCCTCATGTTTTGATTGTGCCTTAATCCAAAATGTTTCCTTATGTTTTACAGCGAGGGCATTTTTAAGAACTTCTAATTCCCAAGTTAAGAAATCTCCAATCTCTTTTCTGTCAGAGTTTTCAAATAAATAATCCTGTTCGTAGTCAGTTCTTAAAATCAAACCTTGTGCATTTCTCCCTGTCGCCCTTATAGTGTTGTACAAACGAAACACACCTTTTTCCCAATACCCGAAGGTATCTAAAATCTCTGTCCTGCTTTTAAATTTACTAAGTTCCCAATTAGGTGTTTTTGCAAATAGACCTTTTCTTGTGCCTTTGTTTTCTCTTGCCGATTTCAATTCAATGCCTTTATAGTCGGGAGTTTTTGCTGAGTTCATTGGAATGCCAAGCAGATGCTCCAATGTTCTACCAATAGCAGTATCAGCGTTTAATAATGCTGGCACAAATCCCTGTGCTGCAATCTTCCTTAGTTTTATCAATAACTCATCAGCAACTTCATTTGAAACCTTGTTAATTTCCCGTACTAATTCTTGTAAGGGATTTGTTCGCTTTGCATCGAGCATTTTTTTCAAACCAAGCTTTGTGATGTTCACAACATACAACACCTTTTCAAATTCAAATATTCCGAGAATATCATTTGCTTCTGCATAATTTGCCAACCCCTTGAACCAAATTCGTGGGTCTCCGTTCTTTGTAACAGGACGATAAAGAGATGCAATGGAAGAAATTAACCCTTCACCCGTAATTAAGTTTGCAGCAATTTGAATTTTATTTTCTGGTCCTTGTTTTTGGGCATCATAATCATGAAGGTTCTTTTCCCTTAAATAATTACGAACAGGACCAGTGGCATCCATTATAGATTTTTCTAAACCTGTTTCAGTTGGTTCAATCAAAGTAAGTTCTACAGAATTTTCAGTCAATAATTTAACCTTATTGATTTCAACGGTTGAAAGTTGTCGCATGAATAAATTTACTGGATATGTTTTAATATTTCCAAAGCTACTGCCCTTGCCATTAATGGCGGCACAGCATTTCCTACTAATGTATATTGCGGCACTTCCATCTTTCTTTTATTTCCACCAGTAGACCGTTTGCCTTGGAAAACAAAAGAATCATCAAATGATTGCAACCTTGCCATTTCTCTTACAGTCAAAGCTCTTGGATTAGAGTAATGAATGTAATCATCAGCAATAGTCATTACTGTAGGGCTTTGTGCATCTGGTTTCAAAACATTATAGTTTCTTTTTTCAGATTCAAGTCCTATCTGTTTCAATTTTTTCTTTGCCAAGTCATAATCCCCTGCATTCAGTATTACATCAAGCCTTTTTACAACATCATCGTTTTGCTTACTCGTTTTATGATTATGTAAAGGGGCAATCATGTGCGTTAATTGGTTCTCTAACTCTTCAAAATTCTTTACATAGAAAGGATTCTTGGCATTTGCGAATCTTCCATTTAACCTACCTTGTTTAGACCACTCTGCATAAGTCATTCCTTTACGTTCATCAATCTTTCCATCTATCGTTCTCTTCTTTACCAACGATACCATCTTTTCAGTAGTTCCATTATACTTTGCCTTTAAGTCTACTTTCTCATAATTAAACTTTTCTTCATCATTACCCACAAAATCTAAATCGTATAACGCTTCAAAAATGGTAACCTTTTCTTTTCCTGAAACTGTTGGTGGCACTTGCTTAATTAATTGCTGGTCTTTTCGACAACCGATGAATAAAACTCTTTCCCGATTTTGCGGCACTCCATAATTTGACGCCAATGCTACAAAAGGTTCATCAATGTTATAAAGTCTTATGTGCGACAATATCTCATTAAACTCACTTTCCAGCTTAGCATTTTTCACAAATCCGGTCAATCCATCCATACACTCATCAAAAGAATAAGCATAAATTTCTAAAGCCTTTACTATTTCATTTACGTCATTAATAAATTCTTTTGCCGGCTTCAGGGTTTTAAAAGCTGTATTGACCCTTTCAACTATTGATTCAGATTCAATTGCGGTCAAGAAATTATTGAAATCTTCATAAAAGAAATCATTATCCAAATCACAAAATGCCTTTTCATTAATCACCTTCTTCCTGATATAAGCAAGCTCATGCTCTCTTTTCAATAAATTGAATCCGTGCCGGATTGTACTAATACTTGAATCCGTTTTGCTTGTTTTGTAATCAACAATTTTTGGTGTAAGAACCCGAAACTTATTTTCGACATTCTGAATGTATCGCTCTTTAATGCCTTCAATCTCTTTTTCATTTGCAGTTTCAAATTGCAGTCTCAAATTATAGCAATCAAGAATAAATGATTGTTCTTTTTCATGCTTCTTAAGTTGAGCGACAAAATGAATTAATTGGTGAAACTCTTTTAAATCAACAATTGACCTGATTTCCTGCAAAATCATTTCACGAATTCTTCCTTCCTCTTTTGTAAGAATTCCTTTAACATTTTCCATTACAAAGTATTTCGGTCTCAATTGCCGTATAACTTTTAAATAATGTGCAAACAAATCATCTTTCTTATCAAACTTCTTTCTTTTACCTGCAAGACTAAAACTTTGACAAGGCGGTCCACCGCAAACAACATCAACTTGTTTACCCTTCAATCGTTTCAATAAATTATCAAGAAAATCAGGCTCACTAATATCTTGTCGCAGGAATTCAGCATCAAGCCCTAATTGATAATTGTATCTGGCAAGGTGAGTTAATTCGCAGTTTTCATTTATATCGCTTCCTAACAAGAAATCGTATAATTTATTTCCATGCTCCGCTTGCAAGAAGCCTTCACTAAATCCACCAGCCCCAGCGAACAAATCCAAAAATGTAATTTTTTGTTTACCCTCGTAATATTCCTGGTCTTCACAAACCATTTTTACATCTGTATTACCTCTGCGACTGTTTACAAGTGAAAGTATTTTCTCTTTTATCTTTTTATCAGTTAATTGAGAATGTGGGGCTGTTTCCAAATGTTTCTCAACTTCCTGTTTTAAGAACGACAGGAATTTATTTATCCCTTTGTGGTTATAGCAACTATCTTTTACAGATTGGGACGCATTATCCCAATCCTTCTTCTTTATTTTTTCGCCGGTGGCGACTTTTACCTGTGCTTCTTTCTGACGAAGTACAAGGTGAATAGGGAAAAGCTTGTTCTTATCAGCTTTATCTAGGTAAAATTTGACACTTATCATATTGCGGACATTTTTGCGGACACGGACAAATTTACGGACAAATCTGAAACTACCAAAAATCTTAGCAAAATTATCCGACGCACCAAGCCAGGCACATTTGCAAGGCGCACAAAGCCGACACACAAAAGCCAACCTTGCAAAAGAGCCTGTCTTGTTCCTACGCTTCCGGGACACACTCCGCCACGGTTGACACAGACATTCAATTCAAGTTACCAAGATGAAGGGCGAACACATAACATGAACTGTGTAAAAAATCAAATAAATTTTTTACTTTTTCAGGGTTTAGGTGAACAGTAATTAGGTTGATACAGGCTGTTGTTTTTTACCACTGCAAATACTTGTTTTAAAAGTTTGTTACA
>JABFRU010000076.1 GCA_013140985.1 Chitinophagaceae bacterium
CGGTAATGCGGAATCCTTAACTTGCTCCTCTATCCATTTTCCCCTGGAAACCTTTTCGAATCCCGTTCCCTGCCAAACTCTAAATAGTAGCTATGAAAAGGTTTTTACTCGCTTCTCTTTTAATGGGGTTGATATCATTTGGCGCATCGGCGCAATTCAATTTAACCCTTACAACGTATAATCAGGATTTTGATGGATTAGGTACAGCAACCTCAACAGGTGTAACTGGAGGCGATTTGAATATTGTGAGTAGTACTTTGAATGGCTGGTATTTCTCTGAATCTGGAACCGGGGCAAATATTATCATAACTGCCGGTACTGGTACATCAACTACAGGGGATACTTATAATTTTGGGTTAGCAGCCGCATCAAACAGGACCTTAGGCGGATTGCAATCAGGTTCTTTAAATCCAACAATTGGATTTTATGTAACAAATAATACAGGCGCTCCTATTACTGCATTAGCGATCACTTATACAGGAAAGCAATGGCGTTTGGGAGCTACAGGAAGAGTTGACCGATTAGACTTTCAATATAGCACAGATGCTACCAGTCTAACAACAGGCACATGGACAGATGCAGACCTGCTTGATTTTACTGCACCGGTAAATTCTGGTGCGACAGGTGCCCTGGATGGAAACCAAACGGCTAATCAAACTACTGTTACGGGGTCAATCATTAGTTTAAGTATTGCCAACGGCACTACTTTTTTTATCCGATGGAATGATCTTAATGCAACTGGTTCTGACGACGGTTTAGGGGTTGATGATTTCAATATGATTGCAACCTTGGGTTCTTCCAATACCATTACTACAGGGCTGGTATCAGCTCCACCTTTTGTTTTAACTGATTGTTCAGATACTGAAACAGGTACTGTTGCTTTTACATCAACCGGAACTTTTAATGCTGGCAATACATACAGCGCACAATTATCAGACGATCTTGGGTCTTTTGCTATACCAACCGTTATCGGTACTTTGGTTGACAACTCAAATGCAGGAACGATCAATATCACTATTCCGGCAGGAACAGCGGGTGGAACGGGATACAGGATCAGGGTGATAAGTGATAATCCTGCTGTTACAGGAAGTACTTCTGCTGCATTTACAATTACGCAACAGGGTACCGGCGGATGTTCTTCATCACATACAGATTATTATCGTTCATTAACCAGTGGTGACTGGACAGATCCTACTACATGGCAATCATCACCTGATAATACAAACTGGATAACGGCAACATTGGCTCCGACTTTTAATGCAAACACTATTCAGATAAGAGCCCCACATACAGTAACTATTGACGGTATATCATCAGCCGACCAATTAACTATTGAACTTGGGGCAACATTGAATCATGCAAACGGCTCTGCATTTACCTTAAATAACGGAACAGGTACAGATATGACCATTCAAAACGGGGCCATTTATGTTCTAAACGGAACTCAGCCAAGTGGCGCTGGCACAGTGGATGTTCAAAACGGTTCAACAGTTCGTGTGGATGATAATTCAACCCCTGGTGATGCCGATGATTTCGCTTTTGGTAACGCCAATGTTACATTCAACACTGGCTGTATCTACGATTGGAATACTATTCTTACGCCGTCATGGACAGGACGGGTTTATTTCACCAATGGTCAAAATACTAAGTACAGGTTTTCTCAATCTACGGGTTCGCTGGGGGGAAATAGTTTAACACTTGTATATGGTCATCTGGAAGCCAATGCGAACCTGGTCTTTATTAATACTGGAACAAAAACATTTGTAAACGGTATTATCGGAACAGGAACTATCGACGCCAGCGCAGCAGGTTCAGGAGCGGTAATAATCAATGGAGCTACTTCTGTATTAGGAGGAGGCACTCTTACTTTACAAAGCGGTGTGCCATTACAAGTAACAAATACTACTTGTACCATGACAACCAATAAAATTATATCCGGCGATATTACTTTTTCGGGCACCAGCCTTATTGTTCTGGGCAATTTTGATTTGACAGTTTCTGGCTTTATCGGCGGTTATAGCAACACAGCGTATGTGCAAACCAATGGCACAGGTTATTTAAAAATGAATAGTATTGGAGGAAGCCGGATATTTCCGATCGGCACTTCCACACTCACTCCCGTTTATATTGATAATGGCAACCTGGCTGATTATTCTGCAAGGGTAGAAGATGGTATCAATCCTCCGTTAGCATTACCCATTAATGGCATATATGCTGTGCAGCGTACATGGAACATCTTTGCATCGGCAACGACAGCAGGTGTCCTGGTAACGTATCAATATAATGTCGGAGAATTCGGAACAGGTGTTAATGCTACTGATCTGATGGAAATACTTCTCTACTCCGGCTCCGCATGGAGTGTAATACCCGGGCAACAAAATCTTGTGCAATTTGGTTCAAACCCATACCAGGTAAACTCTACTGCAGCCGGCCTTACTATCGGCACAAGTGCAACACCTTATTTGCTTGGAAAAAGCGGCGGCTTTGTACTTCCCATTGATTGCATCATCTCCACAAGGGCACAAAAAAGAAACAATACCGGCATCATCAGCTGGACGGTGAACAGTTGTGCCGATGTGACAAGTTTTGAAGTACAACGTTCTGTTGGCAATGGAATTTATCAAACTATCGGAACGATCAATCCTTTGGCTAATCAAACTGATTTTAATTTCACCGATCCTTCACTCGCAAAAGGGACCAACCTGTATCGCATCAAAGTAAACAGGCTGAGCGGTTCCATTAAATATTCTAATACAGTAGCCCTGATCCATGAAAGCGACCAGGTACTGATCACATCTGTTGTACCTAATCCTGTTCATCATGCAGCCACGCTAACATTAAGTGCAGACAGGCAGGGCAGCGCTGATTTTAAAGTGTATTCTATTTCCGGCAGCCTCGTAAAACAATGGCATTCTAAATATGCCGAAGGCAATAATACTATTGAAATGGATGTGTCGGAATTACCCGCCGGCATATACCAGGTGCTGGTATCTACGATATATTCAAAAACGGTAACAAGATTCATCAAGCAATAACCACCGAAAGAACCAATACTTACTGCCGCCTCTTCTACCGAAGAGGCTTTTTTTGTCTGAGGCTCCCGAAGGGTGACCGATCTTCTTTTATTCATGCTTCAGGTGTTTCCACGCCATTTGGCGGGGCAGGCAGCATCACATCAAAGGCAGAATTCGTAGAACTACGAAAGCAGGAATAATTATTTACATAGGATTGTTTGCATAATTAAAACCGGCTGAGTAATTTGGCCTTCCGTTACCAATGGGCACATGCCCGTACCCTAAAATCTACTTCCTCCCTGAAGCCCCATTATCCTTTTTTTATTCGAAAACGATTGATGATCTTATAGGAATGCGATCCTGGGATGTTCGTACTGAGCTTGCCGCAGTATCGAAGAGTAATTCAAAAACCGCTGATCATGTTTCGGCAAGCTCAACATGATATTAACCATCCACCACTCCTGTTGAACAGCCAATAAAACATAAAGCCACCAAACTGTTCAATATGAAACTTGCCCTCACTGCCGTCCTGCTATTCTGCATCACTGCATCGCATTGCCAGGTCACTGCAGACAATACGAATGATAACACCAGCTTTGACCAGGCCACCTTCAGTCATTCTTTCAAAAGCAAAAAGCTTACAACTTTTACTGCCGGAGAAATAAAGATCGGAGAGCCGCAGCGATGGAAACTGAACGGAAATAAATTATGGACAGGCGGGCTCATCCTGTTATCCGGCGCAGCCAAAGGGTTCAATGAAACCCTGGAGTTCAACTGGCATGGCTTTGCAGCAGTATTCCCCAAAGCCAGCCCGCAATGGTTCTGGCCACAAAAAAGTTTTACCAACAAATACAAGGACAATGATCCTGAAAAGGGAGCTAAATTCCCTTTATCAACGTCTGCCCTCGTTTTTTTGACCGATCAGTATCATCTGAATAATTTTATTCAGCGCAGTGCCATTACAGCCGCATTGGTTATAAAAATAGGGGAGAAGAAAAAGCCTTTTAAACATTATGTGTTTGATGCGCTGTATCATACCGCAGCCTACCAGGCCGGTTTCTGCGGAGTATATTATTATTTTAAAAGCAGGGTGCCGAAGTAGTGAGTGGTGAATAGTCAATGGTCAATAAACAAGTCCGGTCATAGTGAACGATTCACAATTCACTATTGACCATTCACTTTTCAACTGAATCGTTGAAGTATAGCATTCGCTTTCTCCTTATAAACTTTTGCTGCGGCAGCCTGTTCCTTTATAAAGCTGTTATCTTTTAATGGGCCGGTCACTTTTTCCATTTCCTTTTCTGTTTCATATACCATCTTGCGGAAAGGATTGCTATAATCTTTTGCCCTTGAATCATAGATCGCTTTCGTCATCCATTCTTTAGTAGCAACAGCCTGCTGCAATAATTGAATGAATATTTTCCTGGTGAATTTTGCCGGTGATAGTTTCAATACTTCCAGCAAGGAAGCAAAAGCATGGCGGAATTTTTCTGTTTCGTACTGCAAGCTCTTTTGATTATAGAACGCATGCACTTCATCCCAGCTGTTGATCTTTCCTGAACGGATAGTATTGATCAAAGTTCTTACGGCCGTTCCAGTGACCAATTGCCCCCCCAGGTTCTTCCATTGACCCCGGACCGGTTTACCCGGCAGTGCTTTTTGCAACTGCTGCCATGACAGGATATTTTTTTTCTCAATGAAATTCATCAACTCACTGATACCGTAATAAATGATCAGTTCATTAAATACCCGGTAAGCTTCCGGCGTTTTTATCAATTGCACTTTGCGGTCACTGTTCTCAAATCCATCTACGAGTATTTCTAATTTGTCAAGCCCGGTATTTTTGTCCAGTAATTCAGCGCCGCTTCTTTCAAGATCTTTTTCCTTTATCTCTTTTTTATTTTTAAGGGCATAAGCTTTAGCCGTGGCTTCTTTCATCAGCCTCAAACCATCAAATATTTCATTCACACTGTCGGGAGCTAAATAATCATATTCGAGTATCTGTGTTTTAGCAACTCTTCTGTCGCGGCTATTATATTTACCTGCATTCCTTGCCAGTGCATACATGTTATACATGAACCAGTAAGCCGGCATGATACAAAGCCGGTTGCTGCTCACTTCATTACTCACCAATGAAAAGGGGATAGGGATATTCAGTTCAGCAGGAAAATCACTTTTAGCAATTAAAGTAAAGGAGGCAAATTTTGAATTGTGTTTCAGGCTTACACAAAGCCCCGGCCAGAATCCACGGCCGGCTATTAATTCACCATCAGCGCCCCTTGAATTATGATTGGAACCGATCGTTGCTCCTGCCGCCATATTGCTTTGCCCCATTACTGTTGCCGCACATAAAAATGAATTGTTATGGTGCTGCTCATGCGCCGGGAAGATAAGTGAGTTCAACACTTCGCAGCAGGAAATAGTTGAATTCTCCCCGAGATAAGAATTGATCAGCCTTGCTCCATATTTCAATTGAGAATTGGAACCCAAAATAAAACGAACAGCTTTCACTCCATAAAACACACGGCAGCCAAAACCAATGATGCCATTCACCAGCTCCACCCCTTCACCGATCTGTGATTTGGCCTCGGGGGAAGAATTGATCGTAACATTTTTTATTTTATTAGCGCCTTTCAGGTACGCATCGCTGCCGATCCATACATCTTTAATGATCTTGCAGTTTTTGATAACAGTCCTGTCGCCGATCTTTCCATAATAACCTCTGCGGGTATCAAATTTTTTATCGGTGAATTCTTTGAATTTCTCCAGCAGCTTTTCATCGTCACGGTATTTTGACCAGAGCCATGCATCGGCCGTCAGCATGCCATTAAAAGGAAGAATGCTGCGGCCACCATTCTCATTGCATATTTCCAGCCAGATGCGGACAGATTCTTTTTCTCCTTTTTTTAAAACACCATTACCAAATTTTGAATGATCCGTTGTTGCCAGTTCATTGATGTTGACCAGCATCACTTCATTGCCTACAATATAATGACTCATGAAGTTGACATTGTCAATAACAACATTGTCGCCGATATCACAACTGATGATAGTACTATTATACAAACCAACCGGTAAACGAAGATTATTGAACTCGGCAAAATACGATTCAAGCTTACCGATCCTTACCAATCCAAAAAATGCACAATTCTTCACCAGTTGCGGGTTGAATGCATCAGACACCAGCACTTTATTCCATTCGGGAGAATGATTGGCGTTGCGTTCCAGTATCTTTATTTCTGCTGCAGTGAGTTTGCGGTAGCTGATGCCGCTGCGGTTCTGGATATTGCGCAGGTAATATTCATCTTTTCCTTTGGGGATATATTCTTTCGGAATAAAATCGTAACCGAGAGAAGATATGGGTTGTTTGTTGATGTGGTTCATGAAAGGTTTCAGAGGTTTAACAGGTTCAATAAGTTCAAAGATTTGCTGAAACCTCTTAAACTTTTTGAACGTCTTGAACTTTTTAAACTTTATTCGACTGTCACACTTTTCGCCAAATTCCTCGGCTTGTCCACATCACAACCCTTGGCCACACCGATATAATAGGCTAATAATTGCAGCGGCACCACACTCAGCATCGGTGCCAGGATCTCATCCGCTTCCGGAACGACCATCACATCATCTGATAATACTTCTGATGTGGTATCCCCTTCGCTGATCACAGAAATGACTTTTCCTTTTCTTGCTTTGATCTCCTGCATATTGCTCACCACTTTTTCATGATAGCTGTCGCGGGTAGCTACAAAGACGACAGGAAGATTCTCATCCACCAATGCAATAGGACCATGTTTCATTTCGGCAGCAGGATAACCTTCGGCATGTATGTAAGAGATCTCTTTCAGTTTCAATGCGCCTTCCAATGCAACAGGGAAATTATATCCACGGCCGAGATATAAAAAGTCATGTGCATCTTTATATTTCTCAGCCAGTTTTTTGATATGGGTACTGTGCTTTAATGTCCAGGCTACTTTCTCGGGTATCTGTTGCAACTCATTCAATAAATTCCTGTACCGTTCTTCCGGAATGGTGCCTTTGATATAACCGATCTTCAATGCGATCATGGTTAATACAGCCAATTGTGCCGTAAATGCTTTGGTGGATGCAACGCCTATCTCCGGACCGGCATGTGTATAAGCGCCGCCATGACTGGTACGGGCTATAGAAGATCCCACCACATTCACTACACCCAATATGATAGCTCCTTTTTGTTTTGCATTTTCGATCGCTACTAATGTATCGGCTGTTTCCCCGCTTTGCGAAATAGCAATGATCACATCGCCTTTATTGATAATGGGATTCCGGTAACGGAATTCAGAAGCATACTCCACTTCCACATTGATACGGCAGAGTTCTTCAAAAATATATTCAGCTACCAGGCCGGCATGCCAGCTTGTACCGCAAGCTACCATTACAATGCGATTAGCGGTCATGATCTCTTCGGCATATTGCTGGATACCGCTCATCGTAATAGTGCCTTCCGTAGCATCCAGTCTTCCCCGCAGGCAATCATAAATAGTTTGCGGTTGTTCAAATATCTCTTTCAGCATGAAATGTTCGTAGCCACCTTTTTCAATGGCGGCGAGTTCAATATCCAGTTTCTGAACATACGGAGTGATCTTTTCGTTGCCGAGATTTTTAAGAATAAGTTCATCAGGTTTTACGATGGCCAGTTCATAATCGTTCACATACACTACTTCTTTGGTGTATTCCAGCATGGGCGATGCATCGGAGCCAAGAAAATGTTCTCCTTTGCCAATGCCGATCACCAGTGGACTTCCTTTACGGGCCGCAATGATTGTATCCGGGTCATCTTCATCCAGCAATAAGATCACATAAGCACCTGTTACCCTTTTTAAAGCTACTCTTACGGCTTCTTCCAAATCACATTGATTATTCTTTTTTATTTCTTCAATAAAATTCAGCAACACTTCAGTATCCGTTTCGCTGGTAAATGTGTAACCTTTATTACTGAGTTCCTGTTTGAGCTGATTATAATTCTCAATAATACCATTATGGATCATGGCTAATTTCCCGCTGGCAGAGCGATGAGGGTGGGCATTCACATCACTGGGTTCGCCATGGGTGGCCCATCTGGTATGGCCGATACCAACATGGGCATGAAGATCTTTACCAATGATACTGTCTTCCAGTTCGGCCACTTTCCCTTTTTTCTTATAGACTTTGAGGCCGCCGTTCTGTAGCGCTACGCCAGTGCTGTCATAGCCACGGTATTCTAACCGTTTCAGTCCTTTGATAATGATGGGGTATGCTTCTCTGGGTCCTGTGTATCCAACAATTCCACACATAAGATTACTGGTTTTTAACTGCGGTTTTTTGCAGGCAGTGCAAAGGTATAGATTTCAAGGCACAAGGTACAAGGCGCAAAGCACAAGGTCAAGATGTCAAATTGGTCAAATGAGTTACATAGTATCTCCGATTTGACCTGTATGACTTATTTGATTTTTTTGTCAGTATTATAATAGAACACCTTTCAGTAACAGGAATGCCGTACCAAAATAAATAAGCAGGCCCGTTACATCAACCAATGTCGCAATGAAGGGGGTGGAAGATGCAGCAGGATCTGCTCCCAATTTTTTTAAAAGTAAAGGCAGCATAGATCCCATCATGGTGCCCCAAAGCACTACACCAACGATGGCAGTCCCGATGGATAAACCTATCAATATATAATGTTCACCAAAAAGATCAAAGAATTGATGTCCGCTGTAAATAATGAAGAAGCCAACAATGCCCAATGTGATTCCCATAAAAATTCCGGATAAAACTTCCCTTCGGGCAATACGCCACCAGTCTTTTACTGTTATTTCTCCCAATGCCAATGCCTGGATGATCAAAGTAGCAGCCTGTGAGCCACTGTTGCCTCCGCTGGAAATGATCAGGGGTATAAAAGTGGATAATACCAGCACATGCTCAAGCGTCTTTTGAAAATTGGACATGGCCACGATCGTCAATGTTTCTCCAATAAAAAGAATAATGAGCCAGATGATCCTTTTTTTATACAATTTAAAAATAGGAACATCGAGATAGGGTTCTTCCAGTGCGGCAGTACCACCCATCTTCTGCATATCCTCACTGAATTCTTCTTCGGCTACCCAAAGAATATCATCAATGGTGACAATGCCGAGGAGTTTATTGCTTTTGCTTACAACGGGCAACGCCACCCTGTTATTCATCTTAAAAATGTCAGAAGCCGTTTCCTGGTCATCTTCAGCATGAAGCGCAATGAAACGTTCGTCCATCATTTCGGAAACCTTTTTATCCGGCGGATTTAAAATAAAATCACGGATGCGGATATCATCCAATAATTCACCATTTTCATTGATCACATATATGACGTTGATGGTCTCACTGTCTTTGCCAAACTTGCGGATGGTGGCAAATACTTCTTCAATGGTATTCTGCGGATAGACATATACATAATCCGGCGTCATCAAACGGCCGATACTGTTCTCGGGATAACCTAATAATGATAAAGTGATCTTTCTTTCATCAGGGTCGAGCAATTTGATCAGTTCTCTTACCACATTGCTGGGTAGTTCTTCCAGGAAATCGGTACGGTCATCCGCCGGCAATTCATTCAGCAGCGATGCGGTAGTATTGGGCGGCAATTCATGTATGATACTTTTCTGAAAAGAAAGATCCAGTATCTTAAATACACTGGCTGCCCGGTTCACGGACATATTCGCAATGATGTTAGCTTCATGCTCGGGGCATTCTTCGATCAAATGAGCTACATCACTGATATTCTGGTCATCGAGAAATTCACGGATATGTAGTTTGTTGTCCGTTTGAATAAGCGTTTCAAACTGTTCAAGCAAGGAAGGTTGTTCCAGTTCCAGTGACATGAATCAAAAATACGAAGAGGAGTAGAAGAATAAATAATAAGAAATAAAAAATAAATATTAAGGAAGTATAACGACTCTGCAGTAAAATAGAGTTCCCCACTTTTTCATTTCTTATTCCTTATTTCTTATTTTACATTTATGATCCTCTTATCTCTCTTTATTGAGGCCACTGAAAAAATGGGCCGTGGCGTATTTACTTCACAGGAAATAAAAGCCGGGACGGTGGTGGAAGTGTCGCCGGTGATTGTAATGAGTAGGGAAGAAAGGAAACTGCTCGACCAAACCCTGCTGCATGATTACATTTTTGAATGGGGCGATAAAAAAGACAAATGCTGCATGGCCTTAGGTTATGTACCCGTTTACAATCATTCCTATGAAAGCAACTGTGAGTATGAAATGGATTACGGGAATGCAAGTATCAGCATCAGGGCGATGAAAGATATTTCTGCCGGGGAAGAATTATTCATCAACTACAATGGCGACTGGAACGACAACAAACCGGTTTGGTTTGAAGCCTCTCCAAGCCCCTCCGAAGGAGGGGTTTTCAGACCCCGATAAATTGAGGAGTCTTTAAATAATAAACGACTTAAGAACCCTCCTTCGGAGGGCAGGGAGGCCAAAAAAAACCGCTCCTATAAACAGGAACGGTCAATGATCTCTTAAACTATATTTCTCATTTGAATTCGATCTGGGCCCTGATCTCGCCGCCTCCATACGCAGCTGTATGTATATTCATATAGTACATGCCATTCAACAGGTCCAGTTCCTTAACTATCACACCATCCACCAGCATTGTACCGGAGAACTTCCCTGTAGCAGGGTATAAAGTTGCATTGGGTGTAGCAATACCATTAGAAGGGGTAATGATATTCTGAACAGGTGATGCATTATATCCTTTGGGAGCAGTACCATGTATGTGCATCAGGGTAACAGGCCCTGTCAATCCTGACCAGGTCACCGACCATGTCAGTATCCTTGTTTCTTTCGAATAAGTAACATCCATTGAGCCAAGTGCTGTACTGGGGTTTTGCGGGTTTTCATTTGAACCGGTTAGTATAATGCCTTTTTTCTCGTAGTCAGTTGTCTTTTTTTCTTCAGCTATTTTTTCGCAGGAAACGAAAGCAATAGCAAAGGCTAAAACGATAGAGGTCAAAGCAGTTAGTCTGATCAGTTTCATGTTTCGGTATTTGTGGTAAAAATAAGAAGTTTTTTGGATTGACAATATTTTTAAAATTGGGGCTAAAAGCTTGTGGGAAAGCGGTTAATAAGCTAGTAGGAAGTAGCGAGTAGTTAGTAAGAGGTTTACAATAACACGCTAACCCTACTCGCTACTAGCTATTCCCTACTAGCTCATTTAAGTTTGCTCTTGATCTCCTGCAATTTCAACAAGGCTTCAACAGGGGTGAGGCGGTTGATATCAACATCATTCAGCAGTTTTCTTATTTCCTCAAAAGTTTCGGTATGCGCATCAAAAATGGATAATTGCATTTTTGAAGTGATCAGGTTTTTTAATTTATCACGACCCGACTCCGAACTCCCGACTCCTGACTCCCGACTCTCATGTATGCTTTCCAAATGTTTTAATATCTCGTTGGCCCTGTCGATCAGCGAGGGGGGCATGCCAGCCATCCTGGCTACATGGATACCAAAACTGTGAGTGCTTCCGCCTCTTGCCAGTTTTCGTAAGAAGATAATTTTATTGCCAACCTCTTTATTGGTGATATGATAATTCTTTACCCGCTGGAATTTTTCTTCCAGTTCGTTCAATTCATGATAATGTGTGGCAAAAAGTGTTTTGGGCTGATGAGGAGAATTATGCAAATGTTCGGCAATACTCCATGCAATGGAGATGCCATCATACGTAGAGGTACCTCTGCCTATTTCATCTAATAAGATCAGACTCCGGCCGGTGATATTATTGATGATGCTGGCCGTTTCATTCATCTCTACCATAAAAGTTGATTCGCCGCCGCTGAGATTATCCGATGCGCCAACCCGTGTAAATATTTTGTCGGTCAGGGAAATTTTTGCATCGGTGGCCGGCACAAAACTTCCCATATGTGCCATCAGAGTGATAAGAGCCGTTTGGCGAAGCAAGGCAGATTTACCACTCATATTCGGCCCGGTGAGGATTATTATTTGCTGATCCGTTTTATTCAACTCCAAATCATTGCTGATATAGGTCTCGCCAACGGGTAGATTTCTTTCTATAACCGGGTGCCGGCCTTCTTTAATAAGCATTTCGCTGCCGGTATGCAGTTCGGGTTTTTTATAGTGATGATGGATCGCATTGTGAGCAAAGCAACAAAGGCAATCCAATATGGCAACGATATTACCATTGGTTTGAACAGGGGCTAAATAATCTGACAATTCATTCAATAATGCCTCGAACAATTCCAGTTCTATCTTCAATATCTTTTCTTCGGCGCCGGTAATTTTTTCTTCGTAGTCTTTTAATTCAGGGGTGATATAACGTTCGGCATTCGCTAAGGTTTGCTTCCGCATCCATTCGCCGGGCACTTTGCTTTTATGTGAATTGGTCACTTCGAGATAATAACCAAACACATTATTAAAACCGATCTTCAGCGAACTGATGCCGGTGAGTTCCGCTTCTTTTGCCTGCAACCGGGTCAAATAATTTTTTCCATTGAAAGATATCTGACGCAGTTCATCCAATTCATTGCTGACACCGCTGTTCATCATACCACCTTTGATGGCTAATGCAGGAGGGTTGTCAACGATCTCTTTGAATATCTTATCGGCGATATAAGGACAGGGATTCAATGCATCGCCCAGTCTTTTTAAATATTCATTGGAAGACGAAAGACAAAGTTGTTTAATGGCTTCCACCTGTTTCAATCCTCTCGCCAGTTGCAATACTTCTCTTGGATTAATTTTTTTTAATGGAATTTTAGAAACTAATCTTTCAATATCGCCGCATTGTTTGATATGCTGTGATAATTTCGTTCTCAGATCGGTCTCTTTTATCAATTGCTCCACCGTATCTAATCGTTCAGTGATCTTCTGGATATCTTTTAAAGGGAAAACGATCCAGCGTTTCAATAATCTTGCGCCCATTGGTGAAACGGTGTTATCAAGAACATTCAACAATGTATGATTGCCATCAGAATTGCCATATACCAATTCCAAATTCCGAATGGTAAAACGATCCATCCATAGGAAATCATCCCGGTCAATACGTTGCAATGAAACGATATGCTGAAGGTTGGGATGTTCGGTATCTTTTAAATAATGAATGATAGCGCCGGCAGCAATTATTCCTTTATCCAGTCCTTCGATACCAAAGCCTTTTAATGAATGAGTTTGAAAATGTTTCAGTAAAACATCTTCCGCATACACCGCATCAAAGATCCATTCATCCAATGTGTAGGAATACATTTTGCCGCCAAAATATTCTTTGAATCTTTTTTGCTGGTGACGCTGAAACACAACTTCAGCCGGTTTAAAACTTTGTAATAATTTATCTGCATATTCCCTGTCGCCTTCGGCCAATAAAAATTCACCGGTAGAAATATCAAGGAAGGCCAATCCATATTGATCATTGTCTGCAAAATGGATAGCGGCTAAAAAGTTATTACTGTTATGATCGAGAATTTTATCATTCACCGTGGTGCCGGGTGTGACCATATCAGTCACACCTCTTTTTACAATGCCTTTGGCTTGTTTCGGATCTTCTAATTGATCACAGATCGCAACACGGTGACCGGCTTTTACCAGTTTATGTAAATAGGTATCCAGTGCATGATGCGGAAAGCCGGCGAGTTCGGAAGAAGATGCGGCTCCATTATTTCTTTTTGTTAATGTAATGCCCAGCACTTGTGAAGTAATGACAGCATCCTGTCCGAATGTTTCATAAAAATCACCGACACGGAATAAGAGAATAGCATCAGGGTACTTTTGTTTGATAGCCCGGTGCTGCTGCATCATCGGAGTGTCGTCGGTCTTCGTCTTGGCCATTGCAGCAAAAATAAGGAAGTGGTTTCAATGCAATATTGGTTCTTAATAATGAGATATATTTCTTAAGAAAAACTAAACGATTGAACAAAATAAGATAGCACTTGTGTAAGACCACTTTTTGGTGCATCAGGTAAAAAACAAAAATAGCCATGAAGAAAATTTTCCTGTTATGCGGGATACTATCCCTTTGCGTCTCACCCAAAGCACAAGACACTGCCAAAGCCGATGCCACTATCAAAACAGCAACTGTTTATTTTGGATACGGCGCCGAACTCACTCATCAATCAAAAATAAAAGTGGACGCATCCACCAAAATGATCGTCATCAGCGGTTTGGGTACAACGGTTGATCCCAATAGTTTGCAGATAAGCGTTCCGGAAGATGTGGCGCTGATGTCGCAGCGATATAGTGTGTTTTACCCTACTGCAACGCCTGTTGTCAAAACAAAAGATGTAGAAAAAATGGAAGACAGTATCGCAGTTATAGTAAAAGATATCAGCCGCATCAATAATTTAATTTCCATTGACCAGGATATATTGACAAAAACAGGATTGCTGATCGAAACCACCATCAGCGCCAGCGGTAATAAAGAAGTAAAAAGTGATGAGGTATTAAAATTATTGGAGTATTATAATAATAAGATCGAGAAATCGAAGCTAAATATCTATGGTCATAACCTGGCAATTGCTGTCAATAATAAGAAGATCGCAGATATAAGGGAACGCATTGCCGTACTAATGAAGGTAGAACCTGTAAAAACAAAACCATACGGGCAGGTCTTTTTGCAGGTGATGTGCAAGAAGTCAGCAGAAATACCCATTGAGTTATCTTATTATACCAACAATGCGGGCTGGACAGCCATCTATGACATCCGGGTGAATTCAAAGACCAATAAAGTGAAGATGGTCTATAAAGCATCATTAACACAAACAACCGGTCTTGATTGGAAAGAAACTAAATTGACTTTGAGTACCGGCACACCCACTTTTGGAGTGGCGGCACCTGTCCTTACACCATGGTATCTTCAATTATATGTGCCCGGCATTTATACCGATCTGCAAAGAAGGGCGGCGGCAGGCAATGCACAAAGGAATATGATACAATCATACAGGGATGATAATAAGCTTTCCGAAGAAGTGGTAGTAACAGCTTTGGGTGTGGAAAGACAACGTAAGGAACTTGGATTTAATACACAGACCATTGATCCAAGCACATTAACGCAATATACCACATTGAATGAAGGCCAGTTGAACACCAATTTTGAAATTGATCTTCCTTATAATATTGCAAGCGATGGCCAATTGCACAGTGTAACGATCAAAGACCAGGAAATTGCTTGTGTGTTGAAAAATTATGCCGTACCCAGGATTGATAAAGATGCATACCTGCTGGCCGAAGTAGCCGATTGGCAAAATCTTGATTTTCTTCCCGGCGATGCCAATATTATTATGGACGACACCTATATCGGCAGATCAACTATTGATCCGAATACGATATCTGATACACTGAACCTTTCATTGGGCAGAGATAAAAGAGTAGCAGTGAAGCGTTCATTGATAAAAGAAATGAGCAGTTTGAAAACAACCGGTAAGGAAAGTAAACAGGTATTTACTTATGAGATCGTAGTAAAGAATAATAAAGTGATGGATGTAAATCTTTTGTTGAAAGACCAGTTCCCGCTGAGTAATATCAAAGAGATTGTAGTGGCGCTGGAGGAAGATGTAAAATCAGATATAAAACCGGAAGTGAATATGGAAACCGGGGTGCTGACATGGAAGATAGACCTGAAACCGGGAGAGAGCAAGAAAGTGAGATTCAGTTACAGTGTAAAATATCCAAAGGATAAGAAGATCGTCAATTTGAAATAAAGTTGACAGGTTGATAGGTTAACAGGTTGATATGGTAAGTCCATATCAACCTGTTAGCATTTCAACTTATACCTAAATTTGCGTCATGCGAAAACTTTCGATGGCCGAACTGGGACGTAAATCAGTGGAAGAATTCAAAGGATCGGCCAAATTCCCCATTATTGTTGTTTTGGAAAATATCCGCAGCGCTTATAATGTAGGTTCTGTGTTCCGCACCTGTGATGCTTTTTTGATAGAGGCCATTTATATCATTGGCTATTCAGCCAAACCGCCACATAAAGAAATAAAAAAGACCGCTTTGGGTGCAGAAGAAACTGTTTTGTGGAAGCATTTTAAAACAGCAAAAGAAGCTATTGAGGAACTAAAGTCTGAGAAATATAAAGTGTATGCAGTGGAACAAGCAGAGAACAGTTACAAATTACACGCAGCAAGTTTCAGGCAAAATGAAAAAATTGCTGTGATCTTTGGTAATGAAGTAACAGGAGTGGAGCAGTCAACCATTGATAGTTGCGATGGTTGTATCGAGATACCACAATTGGGGATGAAGCATTCGTTGAATATTGCCACAGCCGCCGGCGTGGTATTATGGGAATTGATCAGGAGTAAAATTGCTCCGGCGGTAAAAGGAAGAACGGAACATTAGCTCCGTCCCTAAAGGGGTCTCGGAACTTGTAAATTGAGTGTTGAAAATTGATTATTGAATATTTTATGACCAAAATAAAAAGTTATCTCTCTCTTATAAAATTCTCTCATACCATTTTCGCAATGCCATTTGCGCTGATAGGTTTTTTTCTTGCAATCAAATGTTTAAAAAGGATTCCCGGGATTTGGAAAATCAGATTAGATTTCATGGATGAAATGACGGAAAGAGTAAACCTGTATTTTAAAAACAATTGGTATGTTTTTGTTTTCATGATTCTCTGCATGGTCTTTGCCCGCAGCGCTGCTATGGCTTTCAATCGTTATCTCGACAGGAAATTTGATGCAAAGAATCCAAGAACGGCCGTAAGAGAAATTCCTTCCGGCATCATTACCCCGAAAAATGCGTTGATATTTACCATTGCCAGTTGCATACTATTTATTGCCTGTTGTTTTTTTATTAACCGTATTTGTTTTTACCTGTCGCCGGTGGCATTGGCAGTTGTATTGGGTTATAGTTATACAAAAAGATTTACCCCGCTTTGTCATTTGATCCTTGGATTGGGTTTGAGCCTTGCGCCAATTGGAGCGTACCTTGCCGTAACAGGCAGCTTTTCGCTTTTACCTATTTTCTTTTCACTGGCTGTTCTGTTTTGGGTCAGCGGGTTTGATATTGTATATGCTTTGCAGGATGAAGAGTTTGATAAATCGCAACAGCTCTATTCCATCCCAGCATGGTTAGGGAAAAGAAAAGCATTGCGGGTTTCAGAATTCTTGCATCTAATAAGTGCAGCTGCAATTTTGTATGCCGGCTATTATGGTCATTTTGGATGGTTGTATTGGGCAGGCTCAGCAGTATTTCTTGGAATGCTGCTGTACCAGCATTCAATTGTAAAACCAACCGATCTTAAAAGAGTCAACATAGCTTTTATGACTGCGAACGGTATCGCCTCGGTGGTTTTTGCCATCTTTGTGATAGCAGATATCTTTGTGAATAATTAATAACAAATAATCAATAATAATTTGGCCCGCATCATCTGCATAGATTATGGCCTCAAGCGCACCGGTCTTGCCGTTACCGATCCTTTGCAGATCATTGCAACCGGGTTGACAACTGTTGAATCCAGGCAACTGATACCATTCCTGAAAGATTATTTTTCCAAAGAACAAGTTGAATTAATAGTAATAGGTGAGCCAAAGAATTGGGATGATACAGACACTCATGCCACCCCGTTGGTAGAAAAATGTATAAAAGACCTGCAGAAAAATTTTCCTGCACTGCCAATTAAGAAAGTAGATGAAAGATATACTTCTAAAATGGCCAAAGATTCCATGCTCGAAATGGGATTAAAGAAAAAAGACCGCCGCAATAAGGCCCTCGTAGATGAGATCGCTGCTACTATCATGTTACAGGAATATCTCCGGTCAATTAGTTGACAAGTTGACTGGTTAATAAGTTGATAAGAGTTAAATTTGCCGTTGTTTAACAAGTAAACTTATTAACTTGATACTTCCTATAGTAGCATACGGACACCCGGTTTTAAGAAAAGTAGCAACAGATATTACTCCTGGCTATCCCAATCTTGCAAAACTCATAGCTGATATGTGGGAAACTATGTATGCCAGCAATGGTGTTGGCCTGGCAGCTCCGCAGGTTAATAAAGACATCCGTTTATTTGTCATAGACACCGTCCAGGTATTTAATAATATGGACGAGGAAGAAAAAGCAGGGTACAATGATGAACCGGGGTTGAAATCTGTTTTTATCAATGCCCATATTGTGGAAATGGATGGAGATGAATGGTCCTATAATGAGGGCTGTCTCAGTATCCCCAAAATACGGGAGGATATATACAGGCAGGAATCAGTGACACTTACCTATGCAGATGAAAATTTTGAAAAGCATACAACAACTTTTACCGGGCTAACAGCCAGGGTTATCCTGCATGAGTATGATCATATTGACGGCAAACTTTTTATTGATCATATTTCTCCATTAAAAAGAAAACTGATGAAAGGCCGTTTGAATGATATATCCAAAGGCCGTGTAAGTGTAGATTACAAAATGCTTTTCCCCGGGTAGCAATTGTTGTGGAAGAAACCAGTTCTGTTCATAAACCTGCGTTTTTTTGCTGCTACTTAAATAACCGGTAAAACATGCTGTTTAATCATTCATTGAAAAATACCACAAAGAGGGGATTGTCCGGTTTTACTTTTCAGCTTAGTATTGCATTTTGGCAGAGAGAAAAGAATTCGGATAAAATGTATTTATCACACTAATTGAAATTTACTAAGCATTAGGGAGTTTTTGGTTGCTTAACTAACTATAACAACAATAAGTAGCCGGAAAAATTAAACAATTAGTAATAATGGAAAATTAGTTTAAATATTGTTGGCAGGTAATATTCTTCTGTCTAACTTTATCGCAGAGTTCTGAAAAACAATCAAAGGATTAATCTCTCTCCAATTAGAAATCGTTATCCTGTAATGACCGCTACTCCTGCCCTTGAATCTTTTTTCTTTAACCATTTAAAAAAACGCTTATGAGAAGGAAAATTACTCTCTCATGTTTAGCGGTGTTTTTGGCGATTGGATTTAGTCAATCCCAGGTTCCCTCGCTCAATCCTGTAAACGGAGTTGTTCCGGCAATTTTAAATGCATCAGGAGGTACGTACGATAATGCGGCATCGTATCATCGTTATGAGTGGAGCTTTGGGGAATTGATGTTGATCCAGGCCTTTGCCCCGCCTGACAGTTCAGTCCTGGTTACTCAGGGTGTATTACAGCCTTGTACCGATCAGCTTGGCTATTCTCCCTTTACTCTTTTGTTTGATGAAGGAGATTACAAACTTTTTCCTAATCCAACCAGCGGAAAGTTTGAAGTTGACTTTTTTGTCCGGACGCCGGGCCAGATGAGTCTTCAGTTGATCAATTCAACAGGCCAGATACTCTGGACAAAAAGCTATCATTATGATGGCTGTTGCCGTGTTGAGTTGTTCGACATTTCCAGGTATCCGAACGGTATCTATTATGTAGTTGCCGATCTGAAGCCAGACATTAACAGGCCTGGAGATAACCTGCAGGTGATCCGTCACAGCGGACTAAAGGTGATCAAACTGAATGAAAAATAACCAAACCCCGTCCGACCGGATCATCCGGGCGGGCATAAACAACAAAAACTAAAGAGATGAAAAAAATTTTAAGTTTATTGACTGTAGTGCTGCTTGCAGCAGTTGCAGCTATAGGCCAGTCACCATCGCCAGGTATATTCAACTACCAGGGTGTGGCCCGCAATAGTGTGGGTAATGTGCTGATCAATCAATCCATCACATTACGGCTAACGATCCATGATGGAGCGCCTGCGGGCCCGGTAGTTTACCAGGAGTCAAGAGGTGTAACGACCAACCCGTTTGGATTATTTAATGCACAGGTAGGAAGCGCCGGAGCGACGAATGTAACAGGAACAGTGGCCGGTGTAAACTGGGGTGTAGGCTCCAAATACATCCAGGTAGAAATAGATCCAAATGGGGGATCATCATTTATTAATATTGGTACGGCGCAGATTGCGTCTGTTCCTTATTCATTGTATTCATCATTGGCTAATGACCTGGTGCTGCCCTTTGGCAAAACACAGGCAGATGCAGGAACCTTATTCAGAATTACCAACAGCGGTACAGGTATAAGCGGGGCTATAATGGGTATTACACAATCCAATGCCGGCAATGCATGGGGAGTTCATGGTCGTGTTGACAATACATCAGCAGGTGGATTTTCAACCGGTATATTAGGAACTAACTTAAGCACAACTGGTTTGGGTATTGGTGTTACCGGTTCTCAGAACGGAAGTGGCTGGGGTGTGTATGGTACAACACCAAGTGGTATCGGTGTAAATGGAGCATCTACTTCAGGTTTTGGTGTATTTGGTTCTTCTACTAGTGGTATCGGTGTATATGGTACCAGCAGTACCGGCAATGCGGGTTTATTTGAAGTAACCAACGTAGCAAGCACCGCAGATGCCTTAAGAGCTACTACCGCCGGAACAGGAGCCAGTTGGGCAATCCGTGGTATTAGCAGCGGTACAAATGGTGCTGGTCTGTTTCAGCAAACAAATGCTGCAAACACAGCTAATAACCTTCAGTCAAACCAGGCTGGTCTGGGCCGTGCCGGTTTATTTAACTCTACCAATGCTGCAAGTGCTGCTAATGCAGTTGATATTAATGTGGCAGGTACTGGTTTTGGCCTTCGGATTGCCAGCACTAATGGTGCTCCAAGGGCTTTACAAACAGTAGGCGGTTTACAATTGACTGGTATTGGCGAAGCGCTGAACAGAATTCTTAGAAGTGATGCAGCAGGTAATGCAACATGGGTTGACCCTGCAGCCGCTGGTGTGGTAACAGGTAGTGGTACAATAAATTTTGTACCTAAATGGACACCAGTTGGAACTAATCTTGGGAACTCTTTATTATTTGATGACGGCACCAGCATGGGCTTGGGTACAACCACTCCTACTCATCGCTTTACTGTATCTCATGGTGGCTCAACCGGCATAGGTATAAACTCTACTTCCGGTTTTTCTGTGTTGGATATCAATGCAGCCAGTGGTGATGCTGCCATTCGTTTTGGTAATGCCGGCGTAAACCAGTGGAACCTGCGCAATCGTCCGGGTGACAATTATCTCGAGATATTTGAACTCGGTGGTGGCGGCAGCCGTGTAGTTATCCAGGATGGTACTGGTAATTTCGGTATCGGAGAAACTGCTAATCCCACTTATAAATTAGATGTATTGCATGGTGGTTCAACAGGTATCCGCAGCCGTTCATCTGGTTCTTTCTCTGTAGTGGATATTGACGCTGCTTCAGGTGATGCAGCCCTTCGTTTCCAATCAGCCGGTGTTGGCCAGTGGAATACCCGCAACCGCCCCGGTGATGATTATTATGAAATTTTTGAATTAGGTGGCGGTGGCAGCCGTGTTGTTATCCAGGATGCTACCGGTAACGTAGGTATCGGCGAAACAGCTAACCCGACTTATAAATTAGATGTATTGCATGGTGGTTCAACCGGTATCCGCAGCCGTTCATCTGGTTCTTTCTCTGTAGTTGATATTGATGCTGCCAGTGGTGATGCGGCCCTTCGTTTTGCAAGAGCTGGCGTTAACCAGTGGAATACCCGCAACCGTCCTGCTGATGATTATTATGAAATCTTTGAACTCGGTGGTGGTGGAAGCCGTGTAGTTATCCAGGATGGTACTGGTAATGTAGGTATTGGCGAAACAGCTAACCCAACTTATAAATTGGATGTATTGCATGGTGGTTCAACCGGTATCCGCAGCCGTTCTTCTGCTTCATTTTCTGTAGTGGATATAGATGCACAAAGCGGTGATGCTGCTTTACGCTTTCAAAAAGCAGGCGTAAACCAGTGGAATGTTCGCAACCGTCCTGCTGATGATTATTTTGAAATTTTTGAATTAGGTGGTGGCGGCAGCCGTGTTGTTATCCAGGATGGTACAGGTAACCTTGGGGTTGGTGAAACAGTAAACCCAACTTATAAATTAGATGTGCTGCATGCTGGTGCTACCGGTATCCGCAGCCGCTCAAGCGGTACTTTCTCATTGATGGATATCGATGCTGCCAATGGTGATGCGGCTCTTCGTTTTGCAAAAGCAGGCGTTAACCAGTGGAATACCCGTAACCGCCCTGCTGATGATTACTATGAAATTTTTGAATTAGGTGGTGGCGGCAGCCGTTTTGTTATCCAGGATGGTACTGGTAACGTTGGTATTGGCGCTACTGTGTCCCCTTCTTATAAATTAGATGTAGAGCATGGCGGCTCTACTGGTTTACGGGTACTTTCAACTGCAAGTTTCTCAGTTGTGGATATTGACGGAAATACTGGTGATGCGGCTTTACGTTTTGTAAAAGCCGGTGTAAACCAGTGGAACACCCGTAACAACCCTGCTACCGATGACTACCAGATATTTGAATTGGGCGGCGGCGGTGAAAGGATTAGAATTGATAATACTACAGGTAAGGTTTGGGTAAATGGCGATTTCACGGCCCTTGGTGTCAAGTTGTTCACCATGGATCATCCATTAGATCCCGCAAACAAAACTCTGGCTCATGCTGCAATAGAAAGTAATGAAGTAATGAACTTATACAGCGGCAACATTGTCACTGATGCATCTGGCAAAGCTACAGTAAGCCTGCCTGACTATTTTGAAGCCATCAATAAAGATTTCCGTTACCAGTTAACTGTTATCGGTTCTTTTGCCCAGGCAATTATCAGCAAAGAGGTAAGCAACAACCAATTTGAAATTGCTACCAGTGTGCCAAATGTAAAAGTAAGCTGGGAGGTAAAAGGCGTTCGTAATGATGCCAGGATGAAGATGAATCCTTTCACTGCAGTTCAGGATAAACCAGCTGTTCAAAAAGGTAAATATCTTGATCCAAAATCTCACAATCAGCCGGAAAGCAAAGGCGTAAGCTATGATGGTAATATTGAATCATCTTTGAATCAGGCGGCTCCTGTGAACGCTAATAAAGTTGCTCCTCCTACAACTGGCGGTAGTCTCGATCAGCAAGCGATCATTCCTCCTGCTGTTAATAAGACTGTAGATACAAAAGGCACAAGTCTTGAGCAAGCAGAAGTTAATAAAACAACTCCTAAAGTTCTGCCTGTTGATGGTAGTGTTGCTCCTCAGGTAACTCCCGAGAAGAAAGCTGAAGTAAAACCAGCTGATACAAAAGGAACAAGTGTTGAAGAAGTGAAAAAACCTGCTTCACAGGAAAAGAAACCTGTTGTAACAGGTCCTGACAGCACAAAAACTGAATAATACAAGCAGATTTAAATCACATATCAAGAATGAGAAGGCCCTGGGGGGCCTTCTTTTTTTGCTCTTGTTAATTTTTATTCCAAATAATTTCAATAAGTAAGATGTAAAATGACTTGTTCCTGATTATGATAAGCAGTTAATTATTTTAGTTAGCGGTTTCGGAATCTAAGCAGGAACTCCTATTTTTATGCGCTAATTAAATCATATATAATGAAAAAATTTCTATCGGTGCTGGCATGTGTGCTTGTGTTTTATGGAACAGAGGCGCAGGACAGTGCGGCCATGAAAAAACATTACCTGAAAGTTTATAGCCAGTCATTGAATTACAATGATGCTGCTGCTGCTATCAATGCTCTGCAGAACTATATCGCTGTTGATAATAATACGGCTTACAAAGACACTTTATCTATCCTGTATTTCAGCACAAAAAGTTATTATAGTGCTCTTTTGCTTGCGAAAGAAGTGTACGAGGCGGTTCCCGGCAATGCAAGCGCCAAAGCCCGTGCCGCTGAATGTTATGATGAACTGGGCGAGCCCGGCGAAGCAACCAGGCTTTTTGAAGAAGTGGTTCCTGTAACAAAAAGCCCCTATCATCTTTACAAATTGGCTGTTTGCCAGTATCAGCTTAAACGTATAGGAGAAGCGGAAAGAACTGCAAGAATGGTAATAGCAGATACAAGCAGCAAAAATATTGGTGTTGCTTTTACTTCTATGGATGGAAGTGTACAGGCTGTACGGTCAAATGCAGCTGCCTCCAATTTGTTGGGAGTACTTAAAATGGATGCAAAAGATTATGCGGGGGCCAAAAAATTCTTCCAGGACGCACTTACCATGCACCCGGAATTTGCCGGCGCAAAAGGTAATCTTGAGGTGTGCGATAAAAATTTGAAAACACCAACAAAGCCAACGACCAAACCGGCAGGCACAAAACCAAAGGGATAATGAATTAAACTGCAAAGTTGGAAAGAGAAGGTGATCGCCTTCTCTTTTTCTTTTGGTAAAAATTCTAATTTGCAGAATGAACAGGAAGATCATCAATACTTTTCTTTTTTTAATCATCCCTTTTACATTGCCGGCACAGGAGGAAGATTCGCTGGATGCGCAGCGGCTTTCCAAAATGGTCAATCTTTCGGAAGTATTGGTGCGAAGCGGATTGAATGTGACCCGTTTTATTGAACAGGTAAAGAATGATACTACTTTTTACAAGGCTTTTCGTAATCTTCACATAGTAGGATATAATGCATGGAACGATATCCGTATAAGAGATAAAAAAGGAAAGATAAAAGCTTCGCTGCAGAGTAAAACAAAACAGGTGCGGAACAATGGTTGCAGAACTATGGAAGTATTGGATCAAAACACTACTGGCAATTTTTATGGAGACGATAGCAGTTATAATTATTATACGGCGGAACTATATGCCGGTTTGTTTTTTACCAAAGGAACTATTTGCAATGAAAACAATATTGTAAAAGGAATTGATTTTAATCCGAAAGGAACAAGCGGAATAGAAAAGAAAAAGCAGCAACTGAAGATGTTGTTTTTTAATCCCGGTAAAAAAATACCGGGCATCCCGTTTATCGGGGATAAGATCGGCATTTTTGATCCGGATAAAGCTCAGTATTACGACTTCCTGGTTGATTATGGAGATTATGAAGGGCAGTCCTGTTATATATTCTCTGTTAAAGTAAAAAATGATCTACGTGGCGGGGAACGAAATAAAATTGTGATCGATAGCATGATCACATGGTTCAATGTAAAAACGATGGAAGTGATGGCCCGCAACTATGATATGAGCTATAATGCCGGTGTGTACGATTTTGATGTACATGTAGAAGTGCAAATGACGAAATTTAAAAATTACCTGGTTCCAAAGATCCTTCGCTATATTGGCAACTGGGATGTGGTCTTCAAAAAAAGGGAAAGAGGGTTTTTTACCGCCACCTTATTTGATTTTACCGACTGAGTTGATATAATTCCTCCATTTTTCAATTACCAACCTTATGTCATCAGGTAACGGTGCCTCAAAAAACATTTCTTTACCTGTTGACGGATGAATAAAACCCAATGTCTTTGCATGAAGAGCCTGTCGCTGGCATATCTGAAAACAATTGTCAACAAATTGTTTGTACTTGGTAAACACAGTTCCTTTTACAATTTTTTCGCCGCCGTAAAAATCATCATTGAATAAGGGGTGTCCGATATACTTCATGTGTACTCTTATCTGGTGAGTTCGCCCGGTTTCCAACTTACACTCAACCAGGGTGACATAGCCAAATCTTTCCAGCACTTTATAATGGGTAATTGCATCTTTTCCATGATCGCCTTCAGGGTAGGCTTCAAACAATTTTCGAAAACGCAGATGCCTGCCCACATGTGCTGCAATAGTTCCTTCATCATTTTGCATATCGCCCCAAACTAATGCGACATACCTGCGCTGGATAGTATGATCAAAGAATTGTTTGGCCAGCTGCCGCATAGCTTTATCAGTCTTTGCCAATACCAATAATCCACTTGTGTTTTTATCAATGCGATGCACAAGACCAAATCTTGGCAAAACATCTTCGGATAAAGAAGGATTTTGTTGCTGTAAATAATAAGCAATGCCATTTAATAAAGTGCCTGAATAGTTACCACTGCCCGGGTGTACCACCATGCCTGCCGGTTTGTTAATGATCATCAGGTCGTCATCTTCATACACAATCGCAAGTTCCATCTTCTCCGGCACCACATCTGTTTCTTCCGGGCTCATATCGGAGAAAACAATGATGGAGTCTTGTGGCTTTATTTTATAATTGGGTTTGATCTCTTTCCCATTCACTGTTACCATTCCTATATTAATAGCCTGCTGTACTTTATTGCGGGTGGCGCCTTCAATGCGGTTGACAAGGAATTTGTCAATACGCAGCGGTTCTTGTCCTTTATCAATAACAATGCTGAACCTTTCATACAGCTCATCGCTATTATCGGGGGTATCAATATTATTAGTATCTATCTTTTCGGGCATCCGGCAAAGATAAAGGATGGCTTTTTGTCGGTAAATTTGCAATTCTATATGAATAAACAACGCATTATATTCAAGGATATTGGATCAACAGATTACCAGGTTGCATGGGATTACCAGGAAAAACTATTGCAGGAAAATGTGAAGCTTAAGTCAGCAAATAATGGACCATCAACAAGCCATTACCTTCTTTTTACTGAACATTCTCCTGTTTATACATTAGGGAAAAGTGGTAGTAAGGAAAATGTATTGCTGGCAGATGATGAACTGAAGAAAAAAGGGATTGCTTTTTTTCATACCAACAGGGGAGGCGATATTACTTTTCATGGTCCTGAACAGGTAGTAGGTTACCCGATCCTTGACCTTGAAAAGTTTGAAACAGATATTGGTAAATATTTACGCAACCTGGAAGAAGTGATCATATTGACGATGGCTGATTATGCAATCAAAGGAGATCGTTCCCCTGGCGAAACGGGTGTATGGATTGACCCCGGAGTACCCGGAAGAGAAAGGAAAATTTGTGCTATCGGTGTTCGTTGCAGCCGCTGGATCACCATGCATGGTTTTGCATTCAATGTAAATACAGATCTTTCTTATTTCAATCATATCATTCCCTGCGGCATCAACAACAAACAAGTGACATCACTGCAAAAGGAATTAGGCCGAAGTATAGATATGGAGGAAGTGAAAGAAGAAATTAAACAGAATTTTGAAAAAGTATTTAATGCTGAATTAGTATCAGAAGTCCTTCTCTAAATAGAATTTATGCTTTTCCAGTAATTTACCTTCTTCATACAATTCAAACCTGAACCAGCCGGCATGATAGAAATTGGTCTTATCCAGTTTGAAATCCCTTTCTTTCATGTCTTTTAATTCAAAAAGGAATGTACCATTATCTTCAAAGAATTTGATAGAGTATTTTTTTGCTTTTTCATCATCCGGAAGGCTCACTCTTACATATCCATCTTTATTGGTGAAAACATGTAACGAGGGTGTAAAAGCTTCTACTCTTGTTTTATTATAAACAGGATTAGGTACGGCTACAGAATCATTTCGTTGAACAAGCCCGATAACAACAGGTTGGGCTTTGACGATAACAGGTTTCCCTTCAGAGATGATCGTATCTGTTTTTATATAAACCAACTGATTGTTCACAACAAATGTATCCTTACCATATGTTGTTGCCGGTTTTGTAATGATAAAATCCTTTGTGGGTTTTTTTGTAGGACTGAAAACATAATTGCCATCTTCTTTTAAAATAAAAAGCCGGTAAAACATATGATCGTTCTGAGCTTTTACATCCATAAAGCCATTTTGAATGGCTGATGGATCAGGAACGGTGAGGATCGTTATAAATTTTTGAAGACTGTCAAAAGAACGCTGAATGCTTATTTGTTTTACAACAGGCAGATTATTCACCCAGCCTATTACTATACGGTTATTGCCAGCATTTTTGACAGAAAAATTTGGTAGCGTATCATTCTTTGTAAGGGGGGCCGACTGTGCATTCAGCAATGCATTTGCAGAAAGAAAAATAAGAAGAATTAATGGGGCCAGTTTTTTCATGCTGATAAATAGAAAGGGGCTGGATCTGGTTTTTGTTTCGCTGGTAACAAAGATAATGCTGCCATCCAATAAAACTAAAATATTAACGTTCCCTTGTCCAGCGAGGAATTGCCCTGTAACCCGCCGCTGTGAATAAGTAATAACCGGCTTCCTGTTGGAAAATATTTTTTTGCAGCAAGATCAGTGATGGCGTAAAATAATTTTCCTGTATATACAAAATCGGAAGGTATAGATGTTTGCCTGTAAAATTCATTCATGAAATCCAACAGCTCTGGTTTGTGTTTTGCATAACCGCCGAAATGATAATCATGTAACAGCCGGATCCTTTTTTCATAGCTGGATCCGGGTAATAAAGCATGAATTATCTTTTCGATCTCAGGGTTATTCTTGAGTACGCTTACAGCTATGATCGTTGTTGTAAGAGAAGCGCCCCGGGCAAGCCCGGCAGTCATCGTACCTGTGCCAACTGCACAACAGATATGTGTATAGTTTTCTTTTGTACAATGTTCGAGGATAGTTGCTGCTCCTTCAGCTCCTTTGATTCCACAGCCACCTTCAGGGATCGCACAAAGATCTTTACTGCTGTCAAGGTCAACCCGCTTTTTCTCTATAAACCTTCTCTCTCTGCCATAATTTTCCCTGCTCATAAAAACAAGTTCCATACCCATTGCTTTGGCTTGCTGCAAAATGGGAGATAGTTCAGCAGGTTCTTCGCCTCTTATCTTGCCGGTAGTTTTGAATCCATATAATTGCCCGGCTGCTGCAGCAGCAAGGATATGATTAGACCATGCCCCGCCGGAAGTGAGTATTCTTTTTTTACCCTCCTGTATTGCTTCATCGAGATAATAACGAAGCTTGAACCATTTATTTCCCGATATAAGAGGATGTATTTTATCCAGTCGCAACACATCTGCAGATATATTATTATCTGAAAATATCGGTAAGTTGACAGGGTCAACGGCGATCTTATTTAAATGAATATCCTGCATGCGATGCGAATTTAGAATGTACTTCGCTTGAAAAGCTAAATAAGGCTATTTGATTTTACTTTAATTTCGTCTCTCATTTTTAAAAGATATGAAACCAACACTGGTAATATTAGCAGCAGGCATGGCTTCCCGCTACGGAAGTATGAAACAGGTAGAAGGATTTGGGCCGTCAGGAGAAACGATCATGGATTATTCGATCTTTGATGCCATCCGTTCTGGCTTTGGAAAAGTAGCATTCATCATCAGGAAGGAGTTTGCTGATAATTTCAAAAATATATTTGAACCCAAATTAAAAGGAAAGATCGCAACGGAATATGTGTTCCAGGAACTGGATTCATTTACCGCGGGATTTGAGAAACCAACAGAACGGACCAAACCATGGGGCACAGCTCATGCGGTACTTTGTGCAAAAGATGCAGTGCAGGAGCCATTTGCCGTGATCAATGCGGATGATTTTTATGGATCTAATGCTTTTAAGAATGCTGCTGCATTTTTGCATACAGGGTGCTCATCAGAAAATTATGCGATCGTCGGGTATGATCTTGTAAAGACTTTATCGGATCATGGAACAGTAAACCGTGGTATATGTAGTCTTGATAACAAGGGTCATCTTGCCGCTATTACAGAGAGGATCAATATTGCAAAGAGAGATGGAAAGATCGTTTGTGAAGATGGGCTGGAGCCAAAGGAATTTTCACCGTCCACAAGAGTATCTATGAATTTTTGGTGTTTTGATGTTTCATTCTTCACATATACTCAAAAACTTTTTACTGAATTTTTACAGCAACATGGGAACGAATTGAAATCAGAATTTTTTATTCCTATTGTAGCAGACCAGTTCATTAAAGAAGGGGGAAAAATAGAAGTGATTCCCACTACCTCGTTATGGTTTGGTGTAACCTATAAAGAAGATGCGCCGTTTGTTCAGCAGAGTTTGAATAAGCTTATCAAAGAAGGGGAGTACCCGGATAACTTATGGGCTAAATGATCCTGCAATAAAAAAGCTGTCCAGGTGGACAGCTTTTTTATTTTATAAGGAGTGATGGTTTAATTCACTTTTACCATATAGATATAACCTTTTACTTTACTTGCCTGGCTCTCTCTTTCCATTCCGGCAAGCTGTGATTTAGTGGTTAGTTTTACCCGTTGGTATGTGGTAT